>NZ_SLYF01000007.1:0-315567 GCF_004343105.1 Sphingomonas sp. PP-CC-3A-396
GACAACACTGGGTTCGCCCAGCTAGCCACGATGCGTGCGGATGATAACCAAGTCGAACGCCAGATTGCCAATCCCCTCGCCGTCGAGGGATTGGTCGAATACCACCAGCACTCGGTGTTCCGAGAGGCTGGCTACAAACCATGCACGGTATCGATTTTAAGCCCCGTCTCAGCGAAAGCGCCGACGGGGTACCCAAAGCATTCCCCAACGTATCGTCGCACCGGCTCCATTGCCTGGTGGCTATAGCGTCGGTGTCCCACCCGATCCCATTCCGAACTCGGCCGTGAAACCCGACTGCGCCAATGGTACTATCGCTCAAGCGATGGAAGAGTAGGTCGTCGCCAGGCATTGAAGCCCGTGCGGCGATACGCACAAGGAACGCTCAAAACCCATTCACCATGTCTCATACCCCCTTCGCGAAAGCGAATGTCGCGGGGTGGAGCAGCCCGGTAGCTCGTCAGGCTCATAACCTGAAGGTCACAGGTTCAAATCCTGTCCCCGCAACCATCTTGATTTGCAACGCCTCCTCGGTCACCACCGCGGAGGTTTTTTGCGTTTGCGCTCCGGCACATAGCGACAGCATCGACGCAAGCTTGCCGCGCAGGCGGCCGTTAAAGAGCGCATGTCGAATGGCGTAACGTCAGCACCGCAGGCACCGTCACGGGCGTGGTCGTTGCCAGTCGGGCGTCTAGGTCCGCGATGATCAGTGCGACCGCCCGCGCGGTGACTTCTGCGATCGGCTGGACGATTGCGGTCAGCGGTGGATGCGCGAGGCGAATGATCGGGGTGTCGTCAAAGCTGATCAACGACAGATCGCGAGGGATTGCCAAGTCGTGCTCCCGCGCCAATTCGAGCGTCGCAAGCGTCATCTGATCGTTGCTCGCGATGATCGCGGTCGGGGGCTCGGCGAGCGCCAGCAGCTGCATCGCCGCGGCGCGTCCCGACGCGTGGCTGAAGTCGCCGACCGCCAACAGATCATCGCATGCGACTCCCGCCGCCTGCATCGCCGCGCGCCAGCCATCGACCCGCCACGCGCTGAGTTCATAGTCTGCCGGCCCGGCAATGAAGCCGATGCGCCGGTGGCCGAGTTCGAGCAAATGCTCGGTGGCGATGCATGCGGCTCGGGTGTCGTCCATGATCAGTCGGAGGCCAGGCCCGTCGATCAGCGAGCCGATCCGTGCAAAGCTAATGCCATGGGCCTCGAGCAGGTTGATGATCAGCGGATTGCCCGAATGCGGGGGAGTCAGGATCACGCCATCGGGCTGCAGCGCGGCGATCGCGGCCAGCAGTTCGCGCTCGATATGGTCGCTATGCGTGTCGACCAGCTCGACGATCAACCGATAGCCGTGTTCGGCACAGGTGAGCATCCCGCCGAGCATCATCTGGTCGAACCAGTCGGTGCCCTGGCGGGCGCGCCAGTCGGCGATCGTCCGCTCGCGATCGTTCAGCGCGAGGATCAGATACGAGCGCGAGCCGCCCATGCGCTGTGCGGCGATCGACGGGACATAGCCGAGCTTGTCGATCGACGCCTGCACGCGGCGCATCATCTCGGGTCGGACGGCCGAGTCCTTGTTGACCACGCGGCTGACGGTTTGCAGCGAAACACCTGCATCCGCCGCGACATGCTTTATCGTTACCGCCTGACGCCGCCGTGCCATCTTTGTGTCAGGCTGCGATTGCGGGCGAGGGGGCGGGCGCGGTGCCGCAATAGCGCGCGACATAGGCGGCGTGCTCGGGCAGCCCGGCGACGGTCGCGTTGGTGTTCTCGCGCAGGCCGCCGAGCAGTCGTGCCAGTTCCTCGTCGCGCAACTTGGTCGCGATCGGGTGATAGCTTTGCGGGACGATCCCCTGGCCGAGCATCACCTGCACCCAGCTATTTTCCGCGAACAGCTCTTCGTTCTTGCGGAACACGCGACCGGTCTCGCGGAACAGCTCGATCTTCTGTTCGAGCGAGGCGGGGATCGGCATCGCTGCGCAGTGCCGCCAGAACGCGCTGTCGCGGCGTTCGGTCGCCTTGTAGTGCAGGATCAGGAAATCGCGGATCTGCAGCATGTCGGTATGCTGCTGGTCGTTGAACTCGGCGACGTCGCGCGGACTGACCGCGCCCGACGGGAACAGCCGCAGCAGCCGCAGCACGGCGCGCTGGATCAGGTGGATGCTGGTCGATTCCAGCGGCTCCATGAACCCGCCCGACAGGCCGATCGCGATGCAGTTGCGGTGCCATTGCTGCCGCCGCGCACCCGTCACGAAGCGGATCACGTTCGGTTCGGTGAGCGTCTTGCCCTCGATATTGCCGAGCAGCCGGTCGAGCGCGGCATCGCGGTCGAGATAGCGGCTGCAATAGACTAGGCCGTTGCCGGTGCGATGCTGGAGCGGGATACGCCACTGCCAGCCTGCGTCGTGCGCCATCGCGCGGGTATAGGGGAGGGCCGGGCGGACGCTCTCGGTCTGGATCGCGATCGCGGAGTCGCAGGGCAGGTAATGCGTCCAGTCGTCGAACCCCGCGTGCAGCGCGCCCTCGATCAGCAGCGCGCGGAAGCCGGTGCAGTCGAGGAACAGGTCGCCCTCGATCCGCGCACCGGATTCGAGCACCAGCGCGGCGATGTCGCCACTCTCGCCGTTCAGCTCGACCTGCGCGATCTTGCCCTCGAGGCGGCGCGTGCCGTCGGCTTCCGCCATCCGCCGCAAGAACTTGGCGTAGCGCGTCGAATCGAGCTGAAACGCATAATTCATCCGGTCGTCGGGCAAATGCGCGAACTTGCCCTGCAACGCCGCGCGCAGCTCGAGACAGTAATCGTCGTAAGGCTGATCGTGGCCCTTGGTCAGGCCGTGCAGCCAGAAATGCTGGAAGCCGGCGGACCAGTGATCCTTGCCGGTGATGCCGAACGAGTGGAAATAGCTCTCGCCGCGGTCCTTCCAGTCGTCGAACAGGATGCCGAGTTTGAACGTCGCCTGCGTCTCGCGCATGAACTCGGCTTCGTTGATCCCGAGCAGCCGGTTGAACGTGATCATCGGCGGGATCGTCGATTCCCCCACGCCGACCGTGCCGATCGCGTCGGACTCGATCAGGGTGAGCTCGATCGTGCTGCCCATCGTGCGGGCGATCGCCGCGGCCGCCATCCAGCCGGCCGTGCCGCCCCCGGCGATTACGACGCGGCGAACAGGTGTGTTTTTCATCGGCTGAGCGCTCTCAGGAGGAAGGCGCGGAGGCGACCCGCGGTGTCGGTGGTGAGCGGCGCGAGCACGCCGCGTGCGGCTTCGGGGATATGGTCGACGACCTCGGGGCCGTTGGCGAAGACGTAATGATCGAACATCTCGCGCCAGTGCGTCTTCTCGTCGGCGGGGAGATCGCGGATCGCCAGCATCGCGTGGTTCAGCGCATCCTGCGGCTGGCCGAGCCACCGTGGGCTCTCGCGCCACCAGTAATTCACCAGCACGTTGAAGTCGGACAGCCCCTCGACATGATGCCACCACATCGCCGGGATGTAGAGCGCGTCGCCCGCCTCAAGCTCGGCGACCTGTCCGTGCGTTAGCGCCTCGCGGAAGCGGGGATGCGCGGCGAAGTCGGGGGCGTGGAAATCGACCATGCTGACCGCGCGACCTGCCGGCGTGTTGTCGACCGGGCCGAGGTAGAGATTGCGGAACTGATCGCGCGGGAAGACCGTGAAGCGTCGCCGGCCGACCGCCACGCAGGCGAGGTTGTCGGGGACATCGTTGTGCGCCGCGATCCGCGTGCGGGTGCCCATCCAGATGCTGGCGAGCGGCGTGCGGTCGCCCAGCTCGACATGGTTCGCCTCGTGGAGTCCGGCGAAGAACTGGTGCATGTCGATCGAGGCGAGATAGATCGCGTGCGCGTCGCCGGCGCCTTCGTTGGCGTCGATCCGTGCGAAGATCTCGGGCAATTTCGCGCGCAGCATCTGGAAGTTCATCGCGTGCGCCGCGTCGTAAAACAATCGGCCGCCGCTGTCGGGCATCGCGACTGAAACTGCGAAAGGGAGGTCGCGCGCGTGGGCCTGGATATAGTCGCGTGCGGCCTTCGCGGATTGCAGTCCGGCGCGGACCATCGGCCAGTCGGCGATCAGCCCGCGCACGATGAACGGTGTGGTCTCCTCGCGCAGATGCACGTCCAGGTCCGTGGCATCGCGGATGACGATCTCGCGGATGCGCGGCATGGTCGCGAAGATGCCGGGCTCCGCGTCAGCCACGCGTCATCCGCCGGTTTTTCCGCGCGACGAGATCGCCGATGTTGCCGAGCGAGGCGAGCGCCATGAAGATCGGCATCATGTGCCCGCCAGCGTGCAGGTCCGCTACCGCGGCGCCGTCGAGCGCGGCCAGCCGGTCCTCGTCGATCACGTGATAGCCCACCAGCCGGTTCTTCGCGCCATCGTCGAGCGTGACATCGAGCGTCAGCGGTTCGAGCAGCTCGTAGCGGCGCAATGCGGCGAAGAAATCCGCGGACGCGACATAGTCGGTGTCGAGCGCACGGAGCTGATCGGCGATCCGTTCGAGATACGGCGTCGGTCGGCCCGTATCGTCGAACACGCGCATGCCTTCGTCCGCCCCGATCCGCGGGCTCGCCATGTCGATATGGACCTGGCGGACGTCGCCGGCGCCGCGCCCGACTAGGAACGGCTGGCTGTCGATCGCGAGCGGACGATAGCGCGCGTCCCATCCGGCGTCGGTCAGGAACAGGTTCTCGCCCGGCTCGAACCCGAACATCGCCAGCGCGGTGAAGCTGTCGCGCTCCGCGTCGAGCTGGAACAGGATCAGATAGTGCGTCTGGACCCGCCGGAACTCGCTGGGGACGGTGATGCACGTCATCACCGCGTCGCCAAGTTCGGGGGCGCGTTCTGTACGGATACGAAGGTCGCGGTGATCTTCGGCAGTGAGGATGACGTGGTCGGACATCAGGCTGACAATTCCATGGCAGGGGCGGTCGCATGCCGCAGGGCATCGAGATAGGCACGGTTGGTCGGCAGGCCAGCGGCGAGCATACGCTTGCGCTGATCGACCTGCGCCAGCAAGGTTTCCGTCCGCGTACGGTCTGCCGTGGCGATCGGTCCGCGGGTCGGCACAGGGAAGCCCATGCCGTACAGGACATATTGATAGCTCGCGGCCGGGAAGATCTCGTCGATCATCGGGAAATCCGCGCGCGACGGCGGTTGGTGGCGCCAGAGCGTCAACAGTTCGGCGAGGCGCGGCGGGATCGATGCGGCGTCGCGGTGATCTAGCCAATAGGGTTCGTCGCGCTCGCTGAGCACGTAATGCAGCTTCAGGAACTCGACGATCCGGTCCCAGCGATAGCGAAACAGCGTGTTGAAGCGCGTCGCGTGAATATCCATCGCGCCGCGGTGGCTGGGGAAATTGTCGAGTAGCGCATCGAGCGACAGTTCGATCAGGACGATCGCCGACGCTTCGAGCGGCTCCAGGAATCCGGCCGACAGCCCGACCGCCAGGCAATTGCGTTCCCAGAATCGCTCGCGATGGCGCGACTGGAACTTGAGTTGGCGGAAAATGGGCGGTGCAACGCCCGGCGAGGTGGTGCGGATATAGCGCTCAAGCGTCTCAGCCGCGGCGTCGTCGCTCAGATGCGCGGAGGAATAGACGCAGCCGATCCCGCGTCGGGTCGGCAGGCCGATGTCCCAGATCCAGCCGGCGGCGTGCGCGGTGGCGTTGGTCTGCGAGGCGATCGCGCTGTCGGGCGCGACGGGCATCTGCACCGCCAGCGCGCGATCGTTGAACAGTTCGCCGCCGCGGTCGATCGTGGCGATGCCGTAATGCCCGCCGATCAACAGTGCTGCGTGACCGGTGCAATCGAGGAACAGGTCGCCAGCGATCGCACCCGACGCGCGCGTGCTGACCGCGGCGATGTCGCCGTGCTCGGTGCTGTCGATGCCGACGACGTGGTCGCGGATGTGGCGGACACCGAGCCGCTCGGTTGCATGGCGCGTCAGCAGTGCGGCGAGCTTGCCGGCGTCGAGGTGGTAGGCATAGTTCAGCGTGCCCGCGTAGTCGGGCATCGCCCGCTGGCGGGGCGCGAGGTCGCGGTGGCAGATCTCGCCTTGCGCGCCGACACTGTTCGCGAACTGGCCGCCATGCTCGGCCCAGGCTGCGACGATGTCGCGCGGGTCGCCGTCGACGGGTGCGGTGAAGGGGTGGAGATAGCTGTCGTCGGGGGCGCCGGTCCGCCAGCCGTCGAACCGCGATCCCTGTTTGAACGATGCGTCGCAGGCGAGGAGGAAGTCGGTCTCGGTGATGCCGATGCGTTCGAGCGTGCGGCGCATCGTCGGCCATGTGCCTTCGCCGACGCCGATCGTCGCGACGTCGGGGGATTCGATCAGGGTTACCTCGAGGGGATGTCCGGCGCCGCGATCGGTGCGGGCGGCGATCAGGCAGGCGGCGAGCCAACCGGCCGTACCGCCCCCGACGATCACGATGTTCGTGATCGGATGGTCGCTCGTTGCTTCAGGGCCGGTATTCGTGGCCATCGTCTGCTGCCTGTTTCCCTGTTTCCGCATGCCAACTTGCTCCGTCGGCGGCGGGAGCGCCATCCTTGACCGTCATCCCGGCGAAAGTCAGGGCCCGGAGTACCGAAAGACGACCCTCTGCCGCCCTGGATCCTGACTTTCGTCAGGATGACGGAGCGGTTTGGGCGCGTCCATACCCTGCAATCCTCCCCCTTGCGGGGGAGGATTGTGCTCCTCAGAAGTTGAAGCGCAGGCCGGCCGAGTAGCGTGCGTAGCCCGGCTGCGCGAAGGTTACAAAATTGTCCGAGCGACGATGCCCCCGACGTCCTTGGCCGGTGAGGTTGATGACCTCGCCGAACACCGCCAGCCCCTTGGTCATCTGGACGCTCGCGCTCGCATCGACCTGGCCGTACGCCTCGACATAGGTCGGGTCGAACGCGCCGCCGGCATAGAATTGCCCGCGCCAGTTATATGCGACACGCGCCTGGAAGCCGTTCTTGTCGTAATAGCCGACCGCGTTGGCGCTGTCGCTGAGCCCGGTCAGCGCGAACTGACCGATATTCGGATCGAGCGCGTTGTCGTACTTCGCGTCTCCGTTGACGATCGTGTAGTTCAGGATGACGCCGAACCCGGTTTCCCACAGGCGGTGCTGGATCGCGAATTCCCAGCCGTTGATGTTCGCGGTTTGGTCGCTGTTGAACGGCTGGCTCACCTGGAAGTTGAACAGATCGTCCTGGGGCAGGCCGAAGATATTGCCCGTCAGCAGCCCCGCATCGCTCGTCCCCGTGACCTGCGACGAGGCCGGGAAGTTGCGCAGGATGTAATCGCGCACCAGATTGTTGTCGGTCGATCCGAGTGCCGCCACCGCCTGACGATAGCGCGGGCCCGAGCCCGGGTTGCGCAGGTCGAATGCCGGCGTGTTGATCTGCGTCGTGCCGATGAAGTTCTGCACGTCCTTGGTGAAATACCCGACCGAAACATAGCTTTCGCGACCGTAATACCATTCCGCGGACAGATCGATGTTCTTCGACTTGTACGGGATCAGGTTCGGGTTGCCCTGACTGCCGGTGCCGCCACCGATCCGCGGATTGGAGTCGATGTTCAGGCCGCCCTGGAGGCTGCCGTAATCCGCCCGCGTGATGGTGTGGCTGTACGACGCGCGGAGCTTGACGTTGCGGACCGGTTCGATGTCGAAATCGACCGCGGGCAGCCAGTTGTGATAGCGGCCCTTGAGCGTCGTGAACGCGGCGTTGGCCGCATAGGTCAGGGCGAATTCGTTCGCCCCGGTCCAGCGCGTGCCCGTCGGGATCGGCACCAGCGCCGACGAGTTCACCTGCGTCTCGTCGTAGCGGACGCCACCGATGATGTGCGCGGGTCGATCGAAGACGTCGAACTTGCCGTTGAACTGGATGTAGGGCGAGATCGTCCGCTCGCGGATGCGGCGATCATTGGTGTAGTTGGCAAGGCACGTGCCAGGCGCGGCGGTGCCGGTCTGCGGGGCGCTGCAGATATTATACTGCGACCGCAGCAGTTCGGCCATCTGCTCGAAATTGAACGTATAGATCGACTGCGGGATCGCCGGATTGTTCGCGCCCGATACGCCCTTGAACTTGTCGGGGATGCTGGTGAGGTTGAAGAAATCGTCGGGAACCGCCGCTGCACCGGCCGCCGCGCCGCGCGGATCGATCCCGCCCCAGGTCTCGTTCTGGATGAAGCCGTAGGCCGACCGCACCTTGTTGTCGACGTACGAGAAGCCCCAGTCGATGCTGTCGAGGAAATCGCCGTCGTGGTCGTAATGCCCCTTCAGCTGGAGCTGGTTGATCTCGTCCTTGAAATACGCGTTGCGGAACGCGTTGCCGGTCGGCGTGATCAACGACGCGTTCAGCGGGTCGATGCCGGGGTACATCTGGTACGAGATGATCGGCAGGTCGTTCTCGAAATTGACGGTCTGCGACTGGACGCCGAAGATCGCGCCGCCGATCGACGTGCTGCTGCCGTAATCGTTCGTCGGCTTCGATACCGCGGTCGAGTGATGCGCGTCGAGCGACATCGTGACGTTGCCGGGCGCTTCCCAGGTCAGGTTCCCGCCGATCGACTTGTTCTCGGATTTGTTCGCGGTCAGCGAGCTGCTGTACGACAGATCCTTGCCCGGCGCGAAATTCTCCGAATAGAAGACCGGACCGGCTGCCGGCCCGTTGGTCCATGCGCTGCGCGTGTCGCCGAAGTTGAACCAGATGCCGACGCTGCTGTCGCGCACCTCGACCTTGTTGCTCGAATAGGTGAGGTCGAGCGTCGCCGTCAGCGTGTCGGTCGGCTTGGCCTGAAGGACCAGCTGGCCGTTGATGCGCTCGCGGTCGATGTCGATGACGTCGTAGGCGGCGCTCTGCGGGATCTCATAGACATCGGTCGGGCCGGGGCGGTTGGTGATGTTGGCGGCGCCCGGCGTGCCGGGCTGTGCCAGCGTGCCCCAGTTATTCTCAGCCCCCAGGAACCCGTCGCGGAAGCCGACGCTGGCCGAGTTGTTGCTCGCCTTGCGCCGCTGATACGCGCCGCTGAACAGGATACCGATCCGGTCGTCGGCGAAGGTGGTGGACAGGATGCCCGACACTTCCGGCGTGATCTGGTCCTTGCCGTTGCGCGAGCTGTCGAGCACGCCCTTGGCGGCGATGCTGCCGCGCGTGCCCGGCTTGTCGAGCGGGCGCGGGGTGCGAATGTTGATCGTCGAGCCGATGCCGCCCGAGGGCACGGCGGCACGGCCGGTCTTGTAGACCTCGACCGCGGCGACGCCTTCGGAGGCGAGGTTGGCGAAATCGAACGAGCGCGAGGCGGGCGCGCTGGCGCCGTCGCCGAGCGTCGAGGTCGGCATCTGGCGACCGTTGAGCGTGACGAGGTTATATTCCGGGCCGAAGCCGCGGACCGTGACGGTCGAGCCTTCTCCGTTCGAGCGGTCGATCGATACGCCGGTGATGCGCTGTAGTGACTCGGCGAGGTTGGTGTCGGGGAACTTGCCGATGTCCTCGGACGAGATCGCGTCGACCACGCCCTGGCCGTTGCGCTTGATGTCGATCGCCTCGCGCAGCGATGCGCGGATGCCGGTGACGACGATATCGTCGGTGGCCTCGTTCGGACCGGCGGGGGTGGCCTGCGGTGCGATGTCCGAAGAGCCTGGATTGCCGACGGTCGCGGCAGCGTCCTGCGCCATGGCGATGCCGGGCAGGCCAACTAAGGCCAGTACCGAAGTGCCGATGACGAAACGCGAAAGCGAGCGAGCTGTGAAGCCACGCATGATAATCCTCCCCTGTAGACGGCGCTATGAGCTGCGCCTTCCCCGTGAACGTTCACATTCTCTGTCCGTCACACTGTGTCAAGCACGGTAGCGCTACCGTTGTGAACGTTCACAAAATATGTCGAATATAGTGTCCGCGCTGCAACACGTCGCGGTTCGAAGGGGCTGCGCGTCGGGTTGTGCGGTGACGCAATGCGTCGCGCCAAGCGCATCCGAGACGACCCGTGTCGGCGACGGACGGAGGTTGCCCTGCTGGTATCGCGCGGCCTAGGAACAGCGCAATGGCGCGCCATCCCGCTCTCCCGACCGCGCCGCTACCCGATCGTCGGTCAACCGGCTTTCTGCTGGTTTTCGCGCTCGCTTATGTCGGTGGAGTCATCGGCTACCTGCCGTTCTTGACGTTGCTGTTGCCGATCAAGGTCGCTGCCGTCGCCGGGGCAGGGCGGCTGGGCGTCCTCACCATGATCGTGATTGCGGGCGCGCTTTCGGCCAGCGTCGCCAACATCGCGTTCGGTTGGCTGAGCGACCGATCGGTGACCCGCGGCGGCGGGCGTCGCAAGTGGCTCGCCGGCGGGCTCGTCGCCACGACGCTTTCCTATGCGGCGATCGGCGCGGCGACGTCGTCGACCGGTCTTATCCTGTCGGTTGTGACGTTCCAGGTCGCGGTGAACGCAGTGCTCGCGCCGCTGCTGGCGATCATGGCCGACGAGGTGCCCGATGCGCAGAAGGGTCTGGCCGGCGGTCTGCTCGCGGTGGCAAGCCCGGTCGCCGCGGCGCTGGCGGCGGCGTTGCTGGCAACCGCCCTGCTCGGCGAGACGGCGCGGCTGGCGATCGTGCCGCTCATAGTGGTCGCCTGTACGATGCCTCTGTTGCTGCAGCGCGCGCAGCCGGTGGTGCCGGACGATCCGCCACGGCCGGCGAGGGCGGTGCTACGGCGCGACCTGGCGCTGGCCTGGACCGCGCGGTTGTTCGTCCAGATCGCGGGCAGCGCGCTGTTCGTCTATTTCTTCTACTATCTCGAAAGCGTCGCGCCGGCAGTCGCACCAGCGACGATCGCGGCGCGGATGGGAACGGTGATGATCGTCGCCTATTCGGTGCCGCTGCCGATCGCGGTCTTCGTCGGTCGTCTTGCCGATCGTTCGGGTCGGACCAAGCCGTTCCTCTTCGCGGCAACCGTCGTCGCGGCTGCCGGACTATTGGGAATGGCGGGCGCGCAGAGCTTCACGGGCGGTGCGGTCGCGTTCTGCGTCTACAGCACCGGGACGTCGGTGTTCCTGGCGCTCCACGCGTCATTCGCGATGCAACTGTTGCCCGACGCCCGCCATCGTGGCCGCGATCTCGGGTTGCTCAACCTGACCAACACGCTGCCCGGCCTGCTGGGACCGACGCTGACCTGGGCACTTGCCACGCCGACCGACTTCGACGGGGTGATGCTCGTGCTCGCCGCACTGACGCTGTGCGGCGGGCTGGTCATCCTTTTCGCACAGGGCCGCCGGTGAAGGGGGCTTTGGTCAGCGCTGCCAGTAGCGCACGTAATCGATCGCCATCCGCTGCGGAAACGCCGCGTCGTCGATCCCCTTCTGGCCACCCCAGTCGCCACCCACCGCGAGGTTGAGGATCAGGTCGTAGGGGCGCGTGAACGGCCACGCCGCCTTGCCGCCGGGCTGGTCGTTGGCGACGCGCATGATCGCGCGTCCATCGACACCGATCGTGATCGCATCCGCGCGCCAGTCGAGCTGATAGCGGTGATATGCCGTGCAGGCGGTCGCGAGTCCGATCTGCGCGCCGCGTTGCGTGCCCTTGGTGTGATTGAATGCCGCTGTGTGGAGTGTCGCATGGACGACATTGGCATCCCAGCCCACCATCTCCATGATGTCGATCTCACCCTCGTCGGGCCATTTTCCGCCCGACGGCAGCAGCCAGATCGCCGGCCAGCTGCCACGCCCGCACGGCAGTTTCGCGCGGACTTCGTAAAAGCCATACCCACGCGGGGTGCGCGAGACGAGCTTGGCCGAAGTGTATGCCTGACCGCCCCAATCGGCGAAGCGCGCCTTCGACAGCGTCTCGCGCCGCGCCTCGATTACCAGCGCGCCGTTTTCGATCCGCGCATTTTCGGCACGGTCTTTCGCGTAATATTGGCGTTCGTTATTGTACCAGCCTTCGGCGTTGCGTGACACGTCGAAGCGCCATTTGGTCTGATCGATCGCCTTGCCGTCGAATTCGTCGGCAAAGCTCGGGCGGCCTTTGGGCACGGGCATCGGTGCACTGACGCTGTAATTGGTCGCGCCCAGCGTGGCGGCTTGCGCGGCAAGTATCAGCAGGATCATCGGATCGCCCTCGCCATCATGATGCGCCCGATCGATCCGTCCGGCACAAACCGGTGCGTTGGTTGCTGGTCCATGCGGCACCTCTCCCAATTCGCCCCGGAGCCGTCACCGCATGATGCAGATGCGTTCGGGTAGCGCGGCAGACCTAGGTTAATCGGTGCGCGAGCTCAACTCCGGCCCTACCAAGGCGCGGTGTACCTAGCCGAGCGTCGGTGGTATCGGCGCCGGTCGGCAGGCGTGATCACCGCGGCTGGTCGGGAAACGTCGGCAGGCCTGCCTCGCGTGCGAGAAAATGCGAGAAGCGTGTGGCGGACAAGATCGTAAAGACCTGGGACGAGGCGGTGGCCCGCAAATGGCTGGAAAGCCGGGTCGTCGCGGCGCGCGCGGATCAGGTCGTCGCGGAGCGCGGCGGGCGGGAGCTTCAGGACGATTGCGACAAGGCAAGCGCCGAAGAGATGGTCTGCTCGCTGATCCTGAAGGCCAAGGCATCGCTGGATACGCAGGAGGCGGTATCGAACCTCCTCCGCGCGCTGCTGGAGCGGGACGACTATATCTGGCGCGGAGTCTACGACGACACGCGCTTCGACCGCCACGTCCGCAGCTATGCAAAGAAGGTGATCCGGATGGTGAAGCTCAACGATGGCTTCGAGAAGGTCACGCATTACCAGTGAGCCGGGACCAATAAACCGGGACCAGTAAACCGGGCGTTGTCGGTTTGCCGTCCCGCCGGATGCCCTGCATGGTCGCTTCGCGGAGCCGAGCGTGTCATACCGGGCAAGGATCGCCATATCGGTGAGCCCGCCCTACGATGATCGCGAACCGTCGTGAAGAAAGATGCCGCTGCGCCCTATGATGCCGACCGACGAGACATTGGAAGATCTTGGCTGGGATGACCATTTCAGCGCCCAGCTGTCGGACGAGGACCTGCGCGACCGTCATCCCGTCCGAGTGATGTCGGTCCATCGTGGTCAGATCGCGGTGGCGGGAGCCGGCGGCCGGCAGCTCGTGACGCCCTATATCGCGGGGGCGCAACCGACCGACGATCATCCGACCGTCGGCGACTGGGTATTGATCGAGACGTCCACCGGGTTGCCGATCCGCGTGCTTCACCGCAAGAACCTGTTCAAGCGTCGCGCGCCGGGCGATCCGCGTCGCGAGCAGATGATTGCCGCGAACGTCGATACGGTATTCCTAGTCGCATCGTGCAACGAAGACTTCAGCGTCGCGCGGCTCGAGCGCTATCTGGTGTTGGCGCACGACGTGGGGGTTACCCCGGTGGTCGTGCTGACCAAGGCGGACCTGACCGACACACCGGACGTTTACGTCGCGGCGGCGCGAGCGATCGAGCCCGGCTTGCGGGTCGAGATCGTCAATGGGCGTGATCCACACGCCGTTACCGGCCTCGCGGACTGGTGCGGCCCCGGCCAGACCGTCGCGTTCCTCGGCTCGTCCGGGGTCGGCAAGTCGACGCTGGTCAACTCGCTACGCGGCTCGGACAGCATAGCGACCCAGGCCATTCGTGCGAACGACTCCACCGGCCGCCACACCACGACGGTGCGCGAGATGCACCGGCTGGCGCAGGGAGGGTGGCTGCTCGATACGCCGGGCATGCGCGAATTGCAGTTGGCCGACGCGGCTACCGGGATCGCGGAGATCTTCGACGATTTCGTCGCGGCTGCGGAAGAGTGTCGTTTTTCCAACTGTTCGCATAGCGTCGAACCCGGGTGCGCGGTTCAGGCCGGGATCGCCGCGGGACATCTCACGCGTGCCCGGTTCGAGCGTTGGCAAAGGCTGGGCGCTGAAGAGCGCGCGAATACCGCCAAACAGACAAAGCGAAGGTCTCCTAAAGGGGTGTAACAGCCACCGGCGCGCCCCCAAAGCTGCCCCCAAAGCTGGTTATGTCCGCGTCCGTCTTTCCATCCTCCTGCTATCGGCCTGACAATGTTGAAATCCCGTATCAAGCGACGCATGATCGAGCGTGACCGGGCGGTCCTGTGCCTGGCGGAAATCGAGGCGTCGATCACCGCCTTGAACGACGAGGACCTGCTCGATCTTGCGGATATCTTCGCTCGAGCAACGCGCGCCCCGCTGACCACGATGGCCGCAGCCGAAATGACGAAACGGAATTTGAGCCTGTGATGACGACGACACGGTGCCTGGGGGCATGAAGCCGCGCCCGTCCCGACTCCGTCGCCTCGACGATGCGCTCGCCGACCTGCCGCTCGAGGAGCCGATGCTGCTGACCGAGCTCGACGGGTTTCTCACCGGGCTGCTGGTCGGACCCGAGCGTATCGAGCAAGGCGAATGGCTGCAGAGCATATGGGGGCTCGATGAGGACGGCATCGCGCCGTTCGAGGATCCGCTCGACGTGCAATGGTTCGTCGACGCCGTCATGGCACGCTACGCCGAGATCGCCCGCGACCTGGAGCGTGGCAAGCTGCGTCCGATCTTTGACGTGGACGAGCGGACCGGCGACGTCCTTTGGGAATTGTGGATCGACGGGTTCGCCGAGGCGATGGCGTTGCGGCCCGAAAGCTGGGACGCGGTGGCGGCTGGCGACGACGCCGAGGCGGTCGACGGCCTCGCGCGTCTGTCGGTGTTGATCGCGATCGCGCGCAACGAAAGCGCGCTGGACAGCATGGAGATCAACGAACGCGAGGATCAGGCACCGGCCGATCTCGCGACGAGTGTCCTCCAGCTCCATGCGTCCCGATTGCGGGCAGCTGCCGCCGTTCCGCTGCCAACGGCCGGCGCAGCGCCGGTCAAGGCGGGACGAAACGATCCCTGTCCATGCGGATCGGGGAAAAAGTCCAAACGCTGCTGCGGGTGACGGGGGTCAATCGCGTGCTGCGCGGGCCCTTCGCCACGCCAGCGATTGCCGATTGAGTACGGCCAGATCCAGTTCGCCCGCCAAACTCGCTTCGACTAGCGCGATAGCGCGATCGAGCACCACGCGGTCGGCGCGCGCATAGGCGGGGCGATCGGGTATGAAGTCGTACCAGACACCGCCACAGGCGTTGTCGAGGAAGATACGCTGGAAGCAATGATCGGCGCGGACCGGCCAGCCACGCGTCGGCGCCGCGGTCGGCAGGATGTCGCGGGTCAGCGTCAGCCAGCGAGCCTCGGCTGAGGACCGGTCATTTGGGGCCATCGGATCGCACCGGTACCGCGCCGTCAGCCTCGATTGCCGACGCGGCGGCAATTAGGGTCGGCGCGTCGCTGACGAAGGCGTCGAGCACGCCGTCCGCGATTTTGATCGGACCATCGAACCGGGTCGCGCCGGGGATCGTCGTGATCGCAGCCGCCTCGCGCGCCAGTGTCCGCGCGTCGTCGAAATAGCGTGCGGCGGCAATGCTGCCGCTATCGGCGGCGCCGAGCCCGGCGGCTGTCAATTGGAGCGCGCGTCCCCAACGCTGCATCGCATCGAGCCAAGGCCGAGCCTGCGCCGCGAAGCTGGGGTCGATGGTTCCGGCGCGGATGATGTCGGGTGCGCTGGCGATTTCGTCGGCACGCTCGGTTAGGTCCGCGATCGCCCGCTGCCGTGCCGCCGCATCGCCATCCGCCAGCGCTTCCCGGACCGCGTCGAGCGCTGCCTTCAGTCGCGGTGCCTGCTCCTGCCAAGGCTGGCTGCCAAAGGTCGGCGCCATGTGCTGCGTATCGAAGAAGGTCAGCAGCGCAGCGGTCGCGCGTTCGTCGCCGCCCGCCAGTTCCCGCGCGGAGAAATGCCAGGTCCGCTCGGCATCGTACGCGGTGTCGTTCCAGCCGAACGCGGCAACGCCGGTCACCGCCGGGCGGCTCGGGGCCTCCTGATTCATCGGGTTCGACAGGATGCCGGTCAGCTCGCCCGACAGCCCGGCCTCGCGCCGCGCATAGGGCGCCATCAGCAGCCGACCGGTGGTCTGTGCGTAATCGTTGACCGGATAATTGTCCCATAACAGCGTCTTGCGGCCGAACGCCTTGGTCGCCGCCTTGGCATCGGGGATCGAGATGGCGGGCGGGACGACGTCGGTGCCGGTCCACTGGATGACGATCCGCGGATCGAGATGCTTGCGCAACGCCGCTTTATAGGGCGTTTCCTTCGCATCGTAATATTCGGTCGGCACCATGATGAGCGCGCGCGCGCCCAGATCCTTGGCGCTCAGGCTGGCCTGCACCGCGTTGAGCAATTGCGCCTGCGCGACGCCGGCCGCTTCCGCGCCCGAGGGGCCGAACGCGGTCTTGTCGCGCTCGCAGTTCCACTTGGTATATTCGATGTCGTCGAGCGCGACGTAGAAGCTGCCGACGCCGATCGCCCGCAATGCGTCGAACTTGCGTTCCAGCGCCTGCACGTCGGCGGGGTCCGAGAAGCAGACCGATGGCCCGGGCGAGACCGCGTAGACGAAGTCGACATGGTTGCGCCGCGCGGTCTGGGCCAGCGTGCCCAGCGCCGACAGCGTCGCGGCGGGATAGGCCTCGCGCCACCGATCGCGCGCGTACGGATCGTCCTTCGGGCTGTAGACATAGGTGTTCGCCTTCACCGTGGCGAGGAAGTCGAGATGCCTGGTGCGATCCGCCATCGACCAGGGCGCGCCGTAAAAGCCCTCGATCGTGCCGCGGATCGGCATTGCGGGGTGATCCTGGATCACCAGCGCGGGCAGGGTGGGGCGCCGGGCGAGCTGGCGGAACGTCTGGACCGCGTGGAACAGGCCATCGGCGTCGTGACCAGCAAGCGTGACGATGCCCGCGCCGGCCGCTACCACGGCGAGGGTGTAGCCTTCGGCATGCGTGTCCAGCGTGGCCTTGCTGCGTGACAGCGAGTCGCGCACGACGCCAGAGTCGCGAAGGCCCAGGACGATGTGAACCCGATCGGGCGCGACGGGCAGCCGGCGTGCGGAAGCGATCGTCTTCACCCCCGCCGCTGTCAGGACGTCGCGGACCCGGGCAACGGTCTCCGGATCGGTACCCGGCGCTGTGATCAACACGACGGAGGTGCCCAAGGCGAGTGTGCCCGAGGTCAGCACCATCGAAGTGGGCGCCGGGTAGATCGTGGGGCGCGTTACGGGATGGCCCAATGCATGGCTCGGCACCGCGATCGCCAAGCTCGCGGACGTGACCATCAGCGCTACGACGGCGCCAATCTTCCCGCTACGTCGCGCCATCCGTTGCTCCCCGGTATCAGATTGGTCTTGTTGCCATTCGATAAAGCTATGGCGCGGGTGCGGCAAGGGAGGAGATCGCGTACGACAGTATTTGGAAGGGGTGGTGCCGGTTGCAGGAATCGAACCCGCGACATCCAGTTTACAAAACTGGCGCTCTACCAACTGAGCTAAACCGGCCCGGTGCGTGTCAGGCCTAACCGCCCAATGCTTCAAGACACGCCGAAGGTCCAGCCCTCGGTTTGCGCAATATGCGGTGTCATTGCGCTTGGTGTCCAGAGGTCCGGGCGATGCGCTGCCGTGCGGAGCCAGGCGGCGGTCAGGATCGCGTCGGTGGTGTGATCATCATAGCGGGCGAGAGGATCATGCGGCGCGCTGCCGAGCGCCTCCAGCGCGGTATCGAGCGCGCCCGCATCGCGCATCTTGCTGAGGCCCTTGCGGATGCCGGCAGCGCGCGCGGCGATCGTGGTGTAGATTTCAACGATGACCGGCCCCTCTGGCGGCAGCGGATCGAATGGCCAGACGGGGATGCGACCGGCGAGGCGGTGGAGGACGCGCATCCCGGTGAGGCTCGACTTGCCGACCTGCGCCGCACCGACGAGGTTGAAGCAGCTTGTCGGCGAAAAGCCCATCGCGCGCTGGCCGTGCTCGCAGACGCGCATCCGGCCTGCGCCGCCGGGGAACAGGTCGCCGCAATCGCGGTGCTGGCGGAAGTGCCGGCGGAGTTCAGGATTGGTGAGCAGGTTCGCGACGGCAAGGTGCGGATCGGCGGCGGAGGCGTCGTCGACCATTGCCCAGAGCGCGCGGGCATCTGGAGGGCTGTCGGGCATGCCGGGGAAATAACCGTCCAGATCGACGAACGGAAACGCGGGGGAGAGATCAAGGCCGATCAGCGTCGGCGTGTCCTGGTCAATCAACCAGTCGAGGACATCGTCGCGCGACCATGCCGACGCTCCCGGCGGCGGGACCAGTCTCGGCGCGGCATCACCGGTTTCGCAGATCGCGACCGCGATGCCCTTGTGACGATGCCCCTGCGCGCCGGACCAGTCGATCGCCGCAAACCGCGTAAACCGTGGCTCAGCCATTCTTCTCGGCGCGCAAGGCATCCCAATAGGCGAGCCGCTCGGACAACCGCTTCTCGAAACCGCGTTCGGTCGGCGTGTAGAAGGTCTGCGGGCTCATCTCGTCGGGCCAGTAATCCGAGCCGGAGAACGCATCCTCGGTATCGTGATCGTACGCATAGCCCTTGCCATAGCCGATATCGCGCATGAGCTTGGTCGGCGCGTTGCGGATCGACGCGGGCGGCATCAGCGAACCCGTCTCGCGCGCCGATTTCCACGCCGCCTTCTGCGCCTTGTACACCGCGTTCGATTTGGGCGCGGTGGCGAGATAGACGCAGGCCTGCGCGATAGCGAGTTCGCCCTCGGGGCTGCCGAGGAAGTCGTAGGTGTCCTTGGCGGCGATGCACTGGACCAGCGCCTGCGGGTCGGCGAGGCCGATATCCTCGACTGCGGCGCGGGTCAGGCGGCGGAGCAGGAACAGCGGTTCCTCGCCTGCGGTCAGCATCCGCGCGAGATAATAGAGCGCCGCCTGCGGGTCGCTCCCACGGATCGATTTGTGGAGCGCGGAGATGAGGTTGTAATGCCCCTCGCGGTCCTTGTCGTACACCGCGACGCGACGTTGCAGGAAGTTCGAGAGGCCGGCGGGATCGAGCGGTTCGGGCAGGTTTACCGAGAACAACGTCTCCGCCTGGTTGAGCAGGAAGCGGCCGTCGCCATCGGCACTGGCGATCAGCGCGTCCTTGGCGGGCGGGGTCAGGGGGAGGGGGCGCTCCATTTCCGTCTCGGCGCGGTCGAGCAACTGTTCGAGCGCACCCCGGCCGAGGCGTTCGAGGATAAGTACCTGCGCGCGGCTGAGCAGAGCGGCGTTGAGTTCGAACGACGGGTTCTCGGTGGTCGCGCCGACCAGCGTGACCGTGCCATCCTCGACATAGGGCAGGAAACCGTCCTGCTGCGCGCGGTTGAAGCGGTGGATCTCGTCCACGAACAGCAAGGTGCGTTTGCCGATCTTGGCGTGTTCGCGCGCTTCGGCGAACGACTTCTTGAGGTCGGCGACGCCGGAGAACACCGCGGAGATCGCGACGAACCGCAGGTCGACCGCATCGGCGAGCAACCGCGCGATAGTCGTCTTGCCGGTGCCGGGCGGGCCCCAGAGGATGATCGAGGACAGTCGTCCGGCCGACACCATCCGGCCGATCGCGCCTTCGGGGCCGGTGATGTGATCCTGCCCGACCACCTCGCTCAGCGTGCGCGGGCGCAGGCGGTCGGCGAGCGGCGCGTTTTCGGGGTGCGTTTCGATAGGGGCGGCGGGTTCGAAGCCCGCGAAGAGGTCGGCCATGCGCGGAAGATAGGGGCGGGGGAGAGGTTTGCCCATCCGTTGGCTGCACCCATGCTCGCTCGTCATCCCCGCACAGGCGGGGATCCATACCGGCTGACGCACCGAACAGCCGAGCGGTCCGAGGGTCTGGGTCCCCGCCTCCGCGGGGATGACGGACAAATGGAAAAGCGAATTTTTCGACGCACCTCTTGAACCCGAAACAGTCTGCGATATATCTCAGCTCATGAATAAAGATATATCGGAGAACACTCAAATGCGTTTTGGTATTGGATATGGAGCTTGGACCGGCGGCCCCCGTGGCGACGGTCACCGGCATGGTGGTCGCGACCACGGACCTGAGCATGCTGCGTGGAAGCAGGGTGGTGGCCCACGTGGGCGTGGCCGGCGGCTGTTCGACGGTGGCGAACTCAAGCTCGTCATGCTGAAGCTGATCGCGGACGCACCGCGTCACGGCTACGACCTGATCCGTGAGATCGAGGGGCTGACCGGGGGTGGCTATGCGCCGAGCCCGGGCGTCGTCTACCCGACGCTCAGCATGCTCGACGAGATGGGGCTGATCGAGGAGCAGCAGTCGGAAGGCGCGAAGAAGCGCTTTGCAGCGAGCGACGAGGGTCGCGCGCATCTGGCCGAGAATGCGGCCGTGGTGGACGGGCTGTTCGCGCGGCTGGCGGCGGTCGGGGCGGAGTCCGAGCGGACCGATGGCGCGCCGATCCGGCGGGCTATGGGCAATCTGCGGCAGGTGCTCCAGCACCGCTTGATGCGCGAGGACGTCAACGAGGATACGCTACATGAGGTCGCAGCATTGCTCGACGAGGCGGCGCAGAAGATCGAGCGGCTCAAGTGAGCGTCTCGGTCGCACGCGTGCCGACGCATTCGGCGAGCAAGTATCTCCAGCAGCTCGCCAAGCATTGGAGCCACAAGATGGAGGTCACCTTCTCGGAGGAAGAGGGCCGGATCGCCTTTCCGAACGGCGCGGTTCTGGAGATGCGCGCCGACAGCGAAACGCTCGACGTCGCGCTGACCGTGCCGGAGGGCGAGGACGTCGAGCGGATGCGCGGGGTGGTGTCGAGCCACCTCGACCGGTTTGCGTTCCGCGAGGCGCCGCTGACGTTCGATTGGGCGACGGTCTGACATCGTCCCCCAAACCGTCATCCCGGCCCTCGATCGTCATCCCAGCGAAAGCTGGGATCTCCCGATTCGGGTCGCGGCGCCCGCCAACAGGGATACCCCAGCTTTCGCTGGGGTGACGGGGAGGGGAGCGGGGGGAAGGTGAATTCGAAAGGTACACGTGGCAGACAACTTAGCCACCCCGCCGCGCCATCACCTCGAGATACGTATCCAGCACTGTCTGGTTGATCGTATCCCACAGATACCCGGCGGCCTTGTCGTGTCCGGCCCAGCCCATCGTCTCGCGCAGGCCCGGCTCCGAAACAATCCGCCCAATTGCGTCGGCATATCCTGCGATGTCCGTCGGCGGCACGAGGAAGCCGGTCACGCCGTCGTCGACTAATCCGACCGCGCCCGATGCGCGCGCAGCGACCACCGGCACACCTGCCGCCATCGCCTCCAGCGTCACGTTGCCGAACGTCTCGGTCACGCTCGGATTGAAGAACACATCCATCGACGCGACCGCGCGGCCGAGATCGTCACCCGACTGGAACCCGGCGAAGACCGCGCCCGGCACGCGCTCGGCGAACCAGTCGCGCGCCGGACCCTCGCCGATCACCAGCACCTTGTGACGCACCCCGCGCTGTTCCAGCGTTCGGATCACGTCCGCAAAGACGTCGAGCCCCTTCTCCTTCACCAGCCGCCCGAGAAAACCGACCGCGACCTCGCCATCGGCAATCCCGCGCGCGCGCCGCCACTCCAGATCACGGCGCGTCGGCGTGAAGCGGTCGTGGTTCACGCCGCGCGACCAGATCGCGGTCGGTGTCGTCACGCCCCAGTCGCGGACGATCTCCGCCATGCCGCGCCCCGGCACCAGCACTTCGTCGACGCGGTTGTAGAAGCGCGTGAGGATCTTCACCATCACGGGTTCGAAGAACGCCATCTTGTAATAGCGGAAATACGTCTCGAATCGCGTGTGCAGCGACGCAACCGTGGCGATGCCGTTTCGTCGTCCATAACTGATCGCGCGGTGGCCAAGAAAATCGGGCGCTGACACGTGGACGATGTTTGGCGCGAACGCGTCGAGATCGCGGCGGATCGCCGCGGGCAGCCCGCGCGCCATCTTGTATTCGCCACGCCCCGCCGGCAGCGGCAACGACGGCACCGCGACCAGATCGCCGGTCGGCGGAAAGGCCGGCTTGGCGTTGGTCGGCGAATAGACACGCACCGTCGCGCCCTTCGACAACAAATGACCGACGAGCAGATTCAACGCCTGGTTCGCGCCGTCGCGGACGTAATTATAGTTGCCGCTGAACAGGGCGATGCGCAGGTCGGTGGCGTGCATCATCGCGCGGATAACGCCGTGCGCCGTCAAGCGCCACTAAATCCGCAACATAGGTCGTATGCCGGCCATTGATGTTCCCGTATCGTTCTCGTACATCGGCGCATGGCGAAACCCCAGAAGCGTTATGTATGTCAGTCCTGCGGATCGGTGTCGCACCGCTGGGCGGGGCAATGCGCCGATTGCAACGAGTGGAACACGCTGGTCGAGGAGGCGAACACCGCCGCCACGCCGTTCCATTCGAAGCATAACCTCCAGACCGGCGGCCGCGCGATCCAACTCGTCGGGCTCGATGCGGAGATCAAGCTGCCCGACCGGATGGCGACCGGGATCGCCGAACTCGACCGTGCGCTGGGCGGCGGGTTCGTCGAGGGTTCGGCGACGCTGATCGGCGGCGATCCGGGGATCGGCAAGTCGACGCTGCTGTTGCAGGCCGCGGCGAAGATGGCGCTCGCGGGGCAATCGGTCGCGTATGTTTCGGGCGAGGAAGCGGCGGATCAGGTGCGGTTGCGCGCGCGGCGGCTGGGGCTTGGCAATGCGCCGGTGCAGCTCGCTGCGGCGACCTCGACGCGCGACATTCTGACGACGTTGCAGACCAAGCCGCCCGCGATGCTGGTGATCGATTCGATCCAGACGATGCACTCCGACCTGATCGAGGGCGCTCCAGGGACGGTCAGCCAGGTCCGGGCGTCGGCGCAGGAACTGATCCGGTTCGCCAAGGAACGCGGCACCGCCGTGGTGTTGGTCGGGCACGTTACCAAGGACGGCTCGATCGCGGGACCACGCGTGCTCGAGCATATGGTCGACACGGTGCTGTCGTTCGAGGGCGAGCGCAGCCACCAGTACCGCATCCTGCGCGCGATCAAGAACCGCTTCGGCGGGACCGACGAGATCGGCGTGTTCTCGATGCAGACCGAGGGACTGGCGGAGGTCGGCAACCCCTCGTCGCTGTTCCTGACACACCGCGATGATGCGATGACGGGGGCGACGGTGTTCCCGGCGCTGGAGGGGACGCGGCCGGTGCTGGTGGAAATCCAGGCGCTCACCGTCCGGTTGGCGTCGGGCGCAACGCCCCGGCGCGCCGTCGTGGGCTGGGATTCGGGGCGGCTGGCAATGATCCTGGCCGTGCTGGAGGCACGGTGCGGGCTGAGCTTCTCCAACGCCGAAGTGTATCTCAATATCGCGGGCGGCTACCGTGTGCAGGACCCCGCGGCGGATCTGGCAGTGGCGGCGGCGTTGATCTCGGCGATGTCGGAGCGGCCGGTGCCGGTCGATGCGGTGGCATTCGGCGAGGTCGCGCTGTCGGGCGAGATCCGCCCGGTCGCGCATGGTCCGCTGCGGTTGAAGGAAGCGAGCAAGCTCGGCTTCGAGCGCGCCTTGGTCCCTGCGTCGATGACGGGCGAGAAGAGCGGCATGAAGCTATCGGGGTTCAAGACGCTTGCCTCGTTCGTCGATCACATGATGGGGCGGGGGTAGGCGCTTAAAACCTTGTTTCCCCGCGAAGGCGGGAATCCAGACTGGGCTCCCGCCTTCGCGGGAGAACAGGGAAACGGTGGTGATTGTGCTGGGCCGTGCGAAAGGTCCGATCGGGGGGGTGCGCGCTGCGTTCCCATCAGCGTACCGCGTCATCGTGGACTCGTTTGGCACTGATACCCAATAGATGAAGTCCCACCCCGGCGGAGGCCGGGGCCCAGTTGGGGGACGTTGCTGGCGACCGCTGCGTTCAATTACCACGACCTTTCCAACTGGGCCCCGGCCTTCGCCGGGGTGGGGCGGTGATGGCCGTTGTCGGTCATCAGTCGATCGAACCGCACACAGCACCATAGTCGCGGCAGGTTCGGTCATGCGGCGAGCGCATGGCCTCTCGCGACAGCCATGCTATGGCGCCCGCATGGCGAACACGAAAAGCAATACCGGTACCGTCGAGGTCGATGGCACCCGATACGATTGGAATCTCGAGCGCGAGCCGCAGCACACGGATGCCGAGGGCTGGAAGGGCATGACGATCTCGTTGTTGCAGGAAGACGCCAAACGGGAAGCCCTGCTCGAGTTCCCCGCGCCGAAACGCCTGTTGAAGGGGTTACCGCGCGGGCGGCTTCAGATCGACGATGCGACGATCACCCGCGGGGTGCGGGCGGCGTTGGCCGCGGGATGGGAGCCGATGTCTCGGGGCAAGCCGATGGTCTTCACGGTGGATTCCGAAGGGAATTGAACCGTGGATCGGCGTGACATCCCGACCCAACCACATGCCGACGTGGAAACCACGCTGCTGGGACCGATCCTTCTCAATCGCGAGTGCGGTGATTGCACCGCGTGCTGCACCGAACTGACGGTGAAGACGCCAGAGTTCGCGAAACCCGCGGGAACGCCGTGTATTCACCTCTGCGACCAGGGGTGCGGTATCCATGCGGTTCGCCCGCGCATCTGCCGGACGTGGTTCTGCGTCTGGCGACGGGTTGCGAGCCTGCCCGACGCGGCTCGGCCCGACCGGTCCGGGCTGCTCGTGTCGCTCAATTTCGTCGACAAGCCGCAGACCTGTCTCGAAGGCGTCTCGATCCATGTCCGTCTGCTCGCCGGCAGCGATGCGATCGCGAACGGCATGGCGGCGGCGGTATTGGACGCCGTGTGCGACCAGCTAGTCCCGGTGTGGTTCAGCGACGGGGCGGAGAAAATGCTGATGCATCCCGACAACGACGTCGCTGGCTTTGTCCTCTCGGGAGAGGCAGCGCCCAGGCATCTGCAGGGCGAAGTCGCCGCGTGGCGCGAACGCTACGGTGTTTTCGGCTTGAACCGCTAAGAATCGTCGAGCGCAACCCGCACTAGCGGTTCGCCTCCCGCGTCCCTATTCCAGAAGCCATGAACCTTTCCGCCCTAGACATCGTCGTCCTGCTCGCCGTCGCCGGCTCGGCGGTGCTCGGGCTGATCCGCGGGTTCGTCACCGAAGTCCTGTCGATGTTCGCCTGGGTGGCGATGGTGGCGATGTTGAAGCTGTTCCACATCCCGCTCGCCGCGGCGCTGTCGCCGATGATCGGGACGGTCGGTGGCGCCGCGGTGCTCGCCTTCGCGATCATTACCGGCGTCACCTATATCGGCGGGCGGCTGGTCGCCAACGCGATCGGGGCGCGGACGCGGACTTCGATCCTTGGTCCGGTCGACCGTGCGCTTGGCTTCGGTTTCGGGGCGTTGAAAGGGTTGATCCTCGCCAGCCTCGTCTTCCTGCTCGCGACGCTGGTCATCGACACGATGAGTGGCGGGCCATCGCGCCGCCCCGAATGGATGACGCGGTCACGCACCTATCCGCTGCTCAACGCGACCAGCGCGGGCATCGCCGATTTCGTCGACCGCCGTCGTCGCGGTCAGCCCGTATTCGGCGCCCGCACGCCGCCCTCCAAATCCGATAACGCAAGCGAACCAAAGCCATGAGCGCGCCCCTCTACAACGCCGAGATCCTCCGCCTTGCCGCGACGATCCCGTATCACGAACGCCTCCCCGAGCCGATGGCAACCGCGGAGAAACGCTCGCCGATCTGCGGCAGCCGCGTGACGATCGACGTCGCGGTGGACGGCGAAGGTCGCGTCAGCGAGGTCGGCCTGCTGGTTCGTGCCTGCGCGCTGGGGCAGGCGTCGTCGTCGTTGCTCGCGGCGAACATCCTCGGCCGCACCCCTGCCGAACTCGCCGCGACCCGCGACGCGCTGACCGCGTGGCTTGCCCGAGAAGGCGATGCGCCCGATTGGCCGGGGATGGATATCTTCACCCCCGCGCTCGACTATACCGCGCGCCACCCCTCGATCCGGCTCGCCTTCGAAGCCGCCGCCGAGGCTGCCGACACCGCTGCAAAGGCGAAAGTCTGATGGCGGAGGGTACGGCCCCGTCGCTGCTCCGTGACGGCGTCGTATTGCTCGGTTTCGGCCTGATGTTCGTGCTGCTGTTCCGCCGGCTCGGGCTCGGTGCGACGCTGGGTTACCTGGTCGCGGGCGCGGTCGTCGGGCCGCATGTGCTGGGACTGGTCGGCGATGCGGAGTCTAAGCTCGGGTTCGCCGAACTCGGCATCACGCTCCTGCTGTTCATCGTCGGACTCGAACTCAATCCCTCCCGCTTGTGGCGGATGAAGGAGGAGATTTTCGGGCTCGGCCTCTTGCAGGTCGCGATCTGCGGGCTCGCAATCACCGCGATCGTCTGGATCGGCGCGAAGTTCTCGCTCCCCGCCGCGCTCGCGCTGGGTCTCCCGCTCGCGCTGTCGTCGACCGCGCAGGTGCTGCCGATGCTGCGCTCGTCGGGGCGGATGCGAACGCCGTTCGGCGAGCGCGCCTTCTCGATCCTGCTGTTCCAGGACCTTTCGATCGTGCCGCTGATCACGATCGTCGCGGCGATGAGCCGCAACCCGGCCGATGCCAACGCGCCGCCGGGCTGGCTGCTCGCGGTCTATACCGTGCTCGCTGTCGTCGGTCTGGTGATCGCCGGGCGTTTCCTGTTACGCCCGTTCTTCAGGCTGATCGGCAATCTCGGCGAGCGCGAGATGTTCGTGTTCGCGGGGCTGTTCACGGTCATCGCCAGCGCGGCGATCATGGAATGGCTCGGGCTGTCGACCGCGCTCGGGGCGTTCATCGCCGGCGTCATGCTCGCGGACAGCCCGTATCGGCATGAGCTGGAGGCCGATGTCGAGCCGTTCCGCTCGATCCTGCTAGGCCTGTTCTTCCTCGCGGTCGGGATGGTGCTCGACCTCGGCGCGATCGCCGAGCGGCCGTTTTTCGTGATGGCGATGGCGGCGGCGCTGATCCTCACCAAGACCAGTGTCATCATGCTGATCGGCATGGCGTTCAAGATGACGTGGCGGCAGGCGTTCGCGCTCGGGCTGCTGCTGAGCCAAGGCGGCGAATTCGGCTTCGTGCTGTTCGCGCAGGCGCAGGCCGGGCTGCTGATCGAACCGCAGGCGGCGAGCCTGTTCGGCGCGATCATTACGCTGTCGATGGCGACGACGCCGTTCCTGATGGGGATCACGCGACGCTTCCGGACCGAGCCGATCGCCGAGGGGCAGGAGCGCGACGGGCCCAAGGTCGACGGCGCGAACGCGATCATCGTCGGCTATGGGCGGTTCGGCCAGACGGTCGGCCAGATGCTGCTCGCGCAGGATATCCCGGTGACGTTGATCGACACCGATATCGAGATGATCGACATCGCCGGCGAGTTCGGTGCGAAGGTCTATTACGGTGACGGCACGCGGCTCGACCTGTTGCGACAGGCGGGCGCGGCGGAGGCGGAGATCATCTGTTTCTGCATGGACGGCGACCAGCTCGATCCCGACACGATCGAGGGTGTCCACGATGCGTTCCCGAAGGCCGCGATCTATGTCCGCGCGTTCGATCGCCGCGCGTTGGTGAAGTTGAAGAACACGTCGGCGACGGCGGTGGTGCGCGAGGTGATGGAGTCCGCGGTCAAGATGGCGCGGCTGGCGCTACGCGGGCTCGACGTGTCGCCGACCGATATCGACCGCGCGGAGGAGGTGTACCGGTCGCGCGACAAGGAGCGGTTGCAGCTCCAGATCGATTCGGGCGATATGCGCGCGGCGCGCGCCGAGACTGCCAAACGCTTTCCCTGGGGGAATGATACGCCATGATTATCGCCATCCTTGCCGCCCTGTCGGGGGCGATCGCAGTCGCGGCGGGCGCGTTCGGCGCGCATGGCGCAAGCGGATCGGCTGCGGAGTGGCTGAAGACCGGCGCGCAATATCAACTCGTCCACGTCGTCGCGGCACTGGTCGCGATCCGGATGGAGGCGCGGGGGCCGGCATGGCTGTTCGTGATCGGTGCGGCGATCTTCGCGCTGACGCTGTACGCGATGGCGCTGGGGGCACCGCGCTGGTTCGGGGCGATCACGCCGATCGGCGGGGCGCTGCTGATCGGCGGCTGGTTGTGGCTGGCCTGGACCGCGCGCGGCTAAACCTTTCGCGTGCAGATCAGCGCAGTTCCTGCTGCCATAACCGCATCTGCTCGATCGGATCTGTCTCGGCGATGGCGGTGGCGATCGCTGCACGATAGCCGCCGGGCCGCAGCCCGTAGCGAGCCAGGAATGCGCGGCTCGCATGGCTTTCGGTGACGAGCCCTGCATCGAGCGCGATGTCTGCGAATGAGCGCCGTTCAGCGGCGTTGGAGAGCGCCCGCCGAACATGCTCCAGGCGACGTGCAAGTATGAAGGCCGCGAGCCCGCGTTGCGGTCGCAGCATCCGGTACAGCGTTGCGCGCGAGACGCCGCTTTCCGCAATCGCCGTCTCGGGATCGAAGGTCGGGTCGCCCAGCCGTCCGTCGACCAATGTGCGAAGCTGACCAAGCCGCCGCCCGTCGCGGCTGCCTTCGACCACTGCGTCATGCAGACCATAGGCTTCCAGTGCAACCTTCAACAGCGTGCACAGCGCGGAGGTCGCAGCCGGGAGCGACGACGTCTTCATCGTTGGCAGGTTGGATAGCAGCGACCGGACGAAATCGGCGTAGAGCCGGCAATGATCGGCGGCCAGCACGCGCCCATGGAGCGCGCCGATCGGCCCTACGGTCTCCTCGATCCGGTCCTGCGCGATCGCCAGCGTCGCGATCCGCGCGTCCCGCATCATGTTGCGTGTCGCGCGGCTGACATCGATCAGGACGATCTCGCCGGCCCTGATATCCTGCATGCCATCGCCGAAATCGACCTGCAACAGGCCTTCGAATACCAGGGTGACAGTCCAGTGCGTAAACCCGTCGTGCCCGACCCGCTGTTCGCTCCGACTATGGCTTATGTCGTTCAGCCGCCGGTTGTAGAGCAGCGCGCGGTCCAGTCGCCACGCCTCGAATGTCGCACGCGGGTTGGGGCCGACCTGCGTAACGTCGGCGCCGATCGCATATAATGCGCGATAGCGATCCATCCGCTCGTCCGGTGGCAACGCCTCGCTGTCGAACGCGACCCGCTCGGGTGTTTCGGGACTGGTCATGCGGCGCAGTGCTGGCGATAGCGATATCGTACCGCACCGACCGCCATGGCGCAGACGCAGCTTGCGATGACGCCCGTCGTGAACAACGCGGTGCCGAGCGCCCCGGTCGGGGACATGGTGCCGGCCCCGAACGTGGCAGGACCGCTATGGGCAAAAGTCGCCAGCGCCCCCGTCAGCAACGGTCCGATACCCACGCCGACCAGCGTGACCAGCGCGAAGAAGATGCCGTTGATGGTGATGCGTGCCGACACCGGACTGAGCATTTGCACACCGAACAGCCCGCAAAACGATGCGATCCCGAGCGTAAGGTTCGCGATCGCCACGCCGACGGCCGCCCCCGCCAATCCCGGCGCCCAGACCAGCACCGCCAGCGGCAGCAATGTTGCGATCAAGCTGACCAGGATGATCGCCGGGACATGACCGTGCCACGATGCATAGCGCGTCATCAGCCAGCCGCCCGCAAGCTGGCCAGCGGGCGCGGTGAAGAGCGTGATGGCCCCCAACAGCATTGCCGCCTGGGCGGGCAGGATCCCGCGGTCTCGCACGAACAGGGTCGGCAACCACGCGCCCATCGCCTGAATAAGCATTATGGGCATGATCGCCGCCGCAAAGAACAGCGCGACGGTCCACCATTGGACCCCGGCATGTGCCGGCGCCCGGGGTGGCGCCCGTAGCGCAGTCGTCGATGGGCTCGGGAGCGGATCGGGCATGGGATCATCGAACGCAGGCTCGACGGAGCGGTGGCGCGCGTCTTTCTTGCGGAGACCGGCGAGCAACGGGATCATCACGATGTTCGGCAACGCGGTGATCATGAAGAGCAAGCGCCAATGCGCGATGCCGCCGAGAGTGCTTGCGGAATTACCGGGGGTGATGACGGTCAACGCCGAAAGCAGCGCGCCGATCGTCAACAGCGCGGTGCTTCGCCCGATCGTCGACCCGCTCGTGAAGAGCGACAGCGCGCGCGCGCGACCGTCGATGCCTGCAACGTCGACGAGCCAGGCGATCGCGACCGGCACGAACATCGCCTGACCAATGCCGAGCCCCGCTCGCGCCAGCATCAGCGCGGCGGTGGACTGTGCCGCGCCGGTCACGAGCGTGGCAGCGGTCCAGATCGTCACGCCGCCGATCAACCACCATAGCGATGCCCGCCGCCCACGGAGGATCGTCGCCAGCACCAATGCGGTCACGCCATACGGCAAGGCGAACGCGGTCCCGATCAGCCAACCCGCCCCGGCATCGGTCATCGGCAGGTCCACACGCATCAACGGCAACGCGCCACCAATCATGGTACGATCGATGAACGCGAGACAATGAAGCGTGGCGAATATGGTAATAATACGCCTGATGACCCGCGCCCCCCGGCGTTCGATATTTCCAATAACAGCAGCGACTTGGTCTTCGCCGTCGCAGGGGTCAAGCCTTGGTCGCGACCGGCCGGCGGCCGTGCGATCAGGCGGCGGTGGCTGGTGTAATTGTGACAAGATCGTAGGGGCGGGGGGCAGGACTAGCTTGGCCGAATCTGGTCTTCGGGTAGAGTATAAAAACATCCAAATCGGGCCGGTTTTTATAACCAAGGTTTTGGCGACCGGTCTGGGGTAAGTATTGTTATGCTTGTTGCAGATATCGCCAAAACCGGTCGAGCAAACAGCGCAAATGGCCCTGCAGAGTATAGGTAATCGATAGAGTGATGCCGATCTTTTGCCCGGTCGGCGATGCTTGCTTGGCTGGCGCCGGCGTCTAAAACGCCCGGTGCAGGGGAGTAGAGCATGGCATATCGAACGACACGCAGGACGATGCTCGGCGCGATGGGTGCGACCCTCGTCTTTCCGCTGGCGGCGGCGGCGGCGCGCGCATCTAGGGCAGCGAGCCTCACACCCAGACTGATCGCGGGAACCTATGTGCGCGAGGGCGGCAAGGGTCTGTATCCGATCGACGGTGAGCGCGATCGATGGCGGGTCGGGACGCCGGTCACGGGGATCGCGGATGCATCGTTCGGGATCGGCGGCGGTCCTGGCGGCATGTGGTATCTGGTCCGCGAGCAGGCGCAGGGCGAAGTGTCCGCTTATGCCACCGGCTGGAATCGCCGCGCGACGGTGTCGACCGGTGGCGCCGACCCGTGCCACCTGGCGCTCGATCGGCCATCCGCCTGCCTCGCCGTCGCGAACTATTCGAGCGGCAGCGTCGCGTTCATCCAGCTCGATCAGCGTACCGGGGTGCCCGCACCCGCGACGGTGTTCCGCCATGCGGATACCGGTATCGGCGCGGGTATCGGTACCGGGAAGGATCACGACCGCCAGGAAGCGCCGCATGCGCACTGGGTCGGGTTCAGTCCGGACCGGCGCTGGCTGCACGCGGTCGATCTCGGGGCCGACGCGATCTTCGCCTATCGCTTCGATCCGCAGGCGCGAAGCGTGGCGCCGCCGGTGGTCGCATGGCGTGCGCCGGCCGGGGCGGGCCCGCGTCACATCGCCCGGCATCCGCGGCAGCCGCTGGCCTATGTCGTCTGCGAGCTGTCGAACGCCCTCTATACGCTCGATGCGCGCTCGGACGGGCACTTCGTGACGCGTCACAGCATCTCGACCCTGCCCAAAGGCTATACCGGCGCGTCGCAGGCTGCGCATATCGCGATCGATCGCGCCGGACGGCGGCTTTACGTCTCGAACCGCGGGCATGACAGCATCGCCGTGTTCGCGCTCGACGCCGCGGGCGTGCCGACGCTGCTCCAGCACATCGCCAGCGGTGGCCACTGGCCACGCGTCTTCGCGCTGCTCGATGACGAACGGCAGCTGGTCGTGGGCAACGAGCGATCGGGGACGCTGGTGGTCTTCCGGGTCGCCGGCGATGGCCGTCTCGCGGCGACCGGGGAGACGCTGTCCGTACCGGGCGTCGTGTTCCTGGGACGACCGGAATAGCCGTATCCAACGCGACCGGGGCGTCGATCTGCACGTCGTTTGAGCCAGCGGTAATGTAGACATTGCCCCGGCTTTGCGATTACTCCGCGACCTCCTATGTTCGCCGTGCATTGGTGTCCGATAGTGGCGCGCCGGGCGAGAGGAAGGAGTGCCAATTGGCACAAGACGACGACCTGCCGACGCGGGCACGGACAGGGATCGACGGGCTCGACGATATCCTCAATGGCGGACTGACCCCGGACCGGATGTATCTGATCGAGGGGACGCCGGGCACGGGAAAGACCACGCTTGGGCTGGGGTTCCTGCTGGCTGGCGTGGAGGCGGGTGAAATCGGCCTGTATATCACGCTGGCCGAGACCGAGGTCGAACTGCGCGCGGTCGCCATGACGCATGGCTGGTCGCTCGATCCGCTGGTGCTGTTCGAGATGGTCCCTGCGGACGGGTTCAGCGAAGATCACGAACAGACGTTGCTGCACCCGAGCGAAGTCGAACTCGGCGAGACGATCCGCGACGTGATGGCAAAGGTCGACGAAATCCGTCCGGCGCGGATCGTCATCGACAGCCTGTCCGAATTGCGCCTGCTCGCGCAGAGCCCGATCCGCTATCGTCGCCAGATCCTCGCGCTGAAGCACTTCTTCTCGACCCGCGACTGCACCGTGCTGTTTCTCGACGACAAGAGCGGCAGCGGCAGCGATCTCCAGTTGCACAGCATCGCGCACGGTGTGGTGTCGCTCGAACAGACGCTGTCCGGCTTCGGTGCGCAGCGGCGTCGCATGCACGTCGTCAAGATGCGCGGCGTGCGGTACCGCGGCGGCTATCACGACTTCGAGATCGAGCGTGGCGGGCTGTGCGTCTATCCCCGGCTGGTCGCGTCGGAGCACGGCGATCCCTATTCGGACGAGGCGATGTCGACCGGGTCGAACGAACTCGACGCCTTGCTTGGCGGCGGGCTCATTCCCGGCACGGCCACGTTGCTGACCGGCCCGGCGGGCGTCGGCAAGACCACCGCATCGGTACAGTGCATGATCGCAGCGCTGAAGCGTGGCGAGCGCGCCGCCTATTTCCTGTTCGACGAGCGGCTGCCGACGTTGCTCAAGCGGAGTGCCGCGCTGGGCATGGACATGGCGCCGTTCGTCGACAGCGGGCAATTGCTGTTGCGTGCGATCGACCCTGCCGAAATGTCGCCGGGGGAATTCTCGAACGCGGTGCGTGCGGCGGTCGAGGTGCACGGTGCCAAGGTCGTCGTGATCGACAGCCTGAACGCATACCTGCAAGCGATGCCGAACGAGCAGTTCCTGATCCTGCAGATGCACGAGATGCTGACCTATCTCGGCCAGAAGGGCATCGTCAGCCTGCTGATCCTCGGGCTGCACGGCATCACCGGGGACGTCCGGTCCGACGTCGACCTGAGCTATCTGTCCGATACGATCGTCCAACTGCGCTATTTCGAGGCGCATGGCGAAGTCCGTCAGGCGATTTCGGTGATCAAGACGCGTACCGCACGGCACGAACGGACGATCCGGGAGTTTCAGATCGGCAGCAGTGGTCTGCATGTCGGCGAACCTCTCCGGCATTTCCAGGGCGTGCTGACCGGCGTGCCGACATTCTCCGGTGAAGGGAAAACACTCATGGCTAGCCGGATCGGGACCGAGGACGCGCAGCGCTAGCATGCAGGATCGGGTGCTAATTCTCGCGCCGCGTGGCCGCGATGCGGCAATTGCGGCCGATCTGCTCGACAGAAACGCGATCGTTGCGACGATCTGTGACGATCAAGCGGCGTTGCTCCGACACCTCGATGTCGCGGCGGGTGCGGTGCTGCTCACCGAGGAGGCGCTGACCGCCGAGGATTCGACCGCGCTGACCGCTTGGGTGTCCGCGCAACCAAGCTGGGCGGATATCCCGTTCGTCGTGCTGACAAACGGCACCAAGACGCCGCGGACATTGCACGCGACGCAGCGCCTGCGCGATCTAGGCAATGTCGTGCTGCTCGAACGGCCGCTCCATGCCGAGGCGATGCTGGGCGCGATCCGGTCGGCGCTGACCGCACGCAGTCGGCAATATGAACTGCGCGATGTCGCGGTCACGCTCGAGCGTGCGGTCGAGGATCGTACCGCCGAACTCCGGCTGGCGCGCGAAAGCCTCGAAATCGCGCTCGATGCGGCCGGGATGGGCAGCTGGGACTTCGACCTGACGACCGGAGAAACGCGCCGGACGCAGCGGCATGACGATATCTTCGGGTATCCGCACGGCATCGCGCAGTGGAACCTCGACTCGTTTCTCGAGCATATCGATCCCAAGCAGCGCGACGACGTGAAGCATGCGGTCGACGAGGCATGGCGGATCGGGACGCTCGATCTCGAATGCAGCATCGACGCGGCCGACGGCGTCAAGCGCTGGGTCGTCCTCAAAGGCCGGGTCCGCCACGATCCCGAAGGCGCGGCGGTGCGGATGTCGGGCGTCATCTCCGACGTGACCGACCGCAAGGAAGCCGATGCACAACTCGCCCAGGCGCAGAAGATGGACGCGATCGGCCAGCTGACCGGTGGCGTGGCGCATGATTTCAACAATCTGCTGACCCCGATCGTCGGCAGCCTCGACCTGATGCGACGACGGCACAAGGACGACGAGCGGACGCAGCGGATGATCGGGGGGGCGCTGCAGGCGGCCGAGCGCGCGGCGACGCTGACGCAGCGCCTGCTCGCATTCGCACGGCGCCAGGCGTTGCAGCCGCGCGCTGTCGATATCGGCGCGTTGATCGACGGGCTTGTCGACCTGATCCGTCGATCGCTCGGACCGTCGATCACCGTGGTGCTCGAAGTACCGCGGCATCTGTCGTCGGCGCGGGTCGATCCCAACCAGCTCGAACTGGCGCTTCTCAACCTCGCGATCAACGCGCGCGATGCGATGCCGGGGGGTGGGCGGCTGACGCTGTCTGTCAGTCAGTCGGTGGTCGACGACCGCAATATGGTCGGACTCGCGGCGGGGAGTTATGTCCGGCTGACCGCGGCGGATACCGGAACCGGGATGGACCGCGCGACGCTGGCACGGGCCACCGAGCCGTTCTTCTCGACCAAGGGCGTCGGCAAAGGCACCGGGCTCGGCCTGTCGATGGTCCATGGCCTTGCCGCACAATCGGGCGGCACGCTGCGCCTGACGAGCGAGCCGGGTGCCGGGACCGCAGTGGAGCTTTGGCTGCCCGCAACGACCGAGACGCCCGTCGATACGATCGAAACCGCGTCCGAACCCGTCCAGGCGCGACAGGGCGCGAAGGTGCTGCTGGTCGACGACGAGGATCTGGTGCGCGCGGCAACCGCGGACATGCTGCGCGACATCGGCTATGTCGTCGTCGAGATGGCATCGGCGAGCCAGGCGCTGTCGGCGATCCGATCTGGCGTCGATGCCGATATTCTCGTCAGCGACTACCTGATGCCGGGGATGACCGGGGGCCAATTGATCGGGGAGTTGCGATCGTCAGGCAACCGCATGCCGGCGCTGCTCGTCACCGGCTATGCGGCGGCGGGCGAGGATGTCCCCGACGACATCATCCGGCTCGCCAAGCCGTTTCGCCAGGTCGACCTGGCCGCGCGGGTCGACGAATTGCTGCGGCAATCGCCCGCGGGGCGGCCGAAACTGCGCGCAGCCGACTAAGGCTGATCGCGCATTCGATTTGAGACTGCCACCTCGGCTTTCTCACCGTCATGCCGGACACGGTCCGGCCTCCACGGTTCTGTAGATCGACGGCCCCGCGCCCTGTTCTCCCGCGAAGGCGGGAGCCCAGTCTGGATTCCCGCCTTCGCGGGGAAACAGGCTGGCTTACGCGAAAAGGATACTCAGCGGATCATGCGCGCGATCGTCTTGGCGGCGGCCGCGCCGTAAGGCGGTTTTAGGCCGGCGAGCTTGGCGACATCGAGCCGCGATTGCTTGAAGACGGCGCGTGCATGGCTGAACGTGCGGAAGCCGTCGATGCCGTGATACGCACCCATGCCCGATGGGCCGCTGCCGCCGAAGGGGAGGTCCTCCATCGAGATATGGAAGATCACGTCGTCGAGCGTGACGCCCCCCGAGATCGTCCGGTCGAGCACGCGGCGGCGCTCGGCATCGTCGCTGCCGAAATAATAGAGCCCCAGCGGCCGGTCGCGGCGGTTCACCTGTGCTATCGCGTCGTCGATCCCGTCGTAGCGGCGGATCGGCAGGACCGGGCCGAAGATCTCCTCCTGCATCACGATCATGTCGTCGGTCGCGTCGCGGACGATGTGCAGTGGCATCTTCCGCGAATTGGCGGCGCCGAAATCCTCGTTGGCGGGGTTCACGACCTCGACCGTCGCGCCCTTCGCGCGGGCGTCGGCGATCCAGTCGGTGAGGCGCTGGTGGTGGCGATCGTTGACCACCGACGTGTAGTCGGCGTTGGCGAGCAGGGTGGGGTACATCACGCTGGCCGCGGCCTTGATGCCGTCGACGACCTTGGCCTCGTCCGCGGAGGGCACGAGCATGTAATCGGGCGCGAGGCAGATCTGCCCGGCGTTCATCATCTTGCCGAGCGTCACGCGTTCGGTCGCGCGCGCGATATCCGCCGATGCGCCGAGGATGACCGGCGACTTGCCGCCGAGTTCGAGCGTGACCGGGGTCAGGTTATCGGCGGCGGCGTGGAGGATGTGGCGGCCGATCGCGGTCGCGCCGGTGAAGATGAGGTGGTCGAACGGAAGCGCGGAGAACGCCTTGCCGACCTCAGCATCGCCCGAGACGATCGCGAGTTCTTCTTGCGCGAAATATTTGGGGGCGATCTCCTCGAACAGCGCCGCGGTGGCGGGGGTGTATTCGCTCGTCTTCGCCATCGCGCGATTACCCGCGGCGAACACGCCCGCGAGCGGCCCGATCAGCAGGTTCACGGGGAAATTCCACGGCGCGATGATGCCGATCACGCCTTTGGGCTGGTATTCGACCCACGCCTTCGCGCCGAGCAGGCCGAGCGGGAACTGGACCGGACGGCGGTCGCGCTTCATCCAGCGGTCGAGATGCTTGGCGGCATGCGCGATCGGCGCGAGCGAGGCGCCGATATCGGTCATCATCGTCTGCTCGCGACTCCGGTGGCCGAAATCCTCCGACACGGCGTCGCAGAACCGCGCGGCGTTGTCCCGCACCATCGCCGCGGTGCGCTTCAGCCGATCGAGGCGGACGGCCTTGGTGACCGGCATCTCGGCCATGAACGCTTCGCGCTGGGCGGTGAGGATGGTGTGCATGTCGGTCATCGGGACATCCTAGGAATGGGGAGTTTTCAGGCATTCGAGCGCATGATTGGTGATGCTATTGATATGTCCTGAGGTACGCCGTCGGGATATCGACCGCGTACAGCAAGCCGGACAAGGCCGCGATTACAAACGCGCCGAAGACGACGCCGAGACTACAGAAAGCCGCCAACAGGCCGACTCCCAACCGCCGGCTTCGGGCATGCGTCAGCCAATGGGCCGCGCACCCCAGATGCGTGAAAAGCGCGGTGATCGCGAGCAGGTAATAGGGCGCGAAAAACCAGTAAAATCCGGCGACATGAAAGCCTGCCGCAGCGAACCGAAAATCGGTGTCGAGCGCGAGCGCGATCCGCCCGTAGAGTATGGAGGCGACATGATTGAGCAGAAACGCCGACAGGTACAGACCGGAGATGGCCTGAAGCCAAGCCACGATGCCCGTTCTTCCGCGCCAGCCGCGAATGACGAGCGTGATACCACTCAACACCTGGACTGTGATCAGCGTGAGAAGGATCGGCTCCACGACCGGGTTGCGATAGACGGGGCGGATCGCGGCCATGAACGCGATATGGTCGGCTTGGCCATGAAGCCCCACCAAATGATTGGCCATGTGCAGGATGGCAAACGTCAGCAACACCAGGCCGGACGTTCTATGCGCGACGCGAAGCGTTGACTTGTACGGGCGGCGCGTCGTTCGATCATCACCGTTATCAAGTATGATGACGGGATGATCGCCAGTCATCGGCGACGATCAACGACTAGGGCGCGATTGCTAATTTTCACGCCCCCACCGGTAAGTCCCGGAACGCCTGGTCCTTGTCGACGCGGATTTCGCCGGGGAGGCCGAGGACGCGTTCGGCGATGATGTTCTTGAGGATTTCGTCGGTGCCGCCGGCGATGCGCAGGCCCGGCGCCCACATCGTCGCGGCGTGGAAAGCGCCTTTCAACGGGGTGAGCGCGGGGTCGGCTATGATGCCGTATTGATCGCCCGCCTCGACCGCGGTGTTGCCGATCGCCTGCAACTGGTTGGCGGCGACGATCTTGCCAATCGAGCTTTCGGGACCGGGCACCTGGCCTTTCGATAGCGCGGTGATCGTCCGCATCCGGGTGTTCCGCAGGCCCTCCGATTGCACCCACCAGTCGGCGAGCGTCTGGCGGAACGCGGTGTCCTTCAGCAACGGGCCGTCTGCGCCATTGGCCTGGGCGGCGAAGGCGAGGATGTCCTCGGGGCCGACGCCGCCGCTCGTGCCGATCGCGAGGCGCTCGTTCATCAGCGTGAACAGCGCGACCTTCCAGCCGCCGTCTACGGGTCCGAGGCGTTGCGCGTCGGAAATCCGGACGTCCTCGAACCAGACTTCGTTGAAGCTCGACCCGCCGGACATCTGGTGGATCGAGCGGATCTCGATCCCCGGCGCCTTCAGGTCGAGCCAGAACATCGTCAGGCCCTGGTGCTTCGGGACGTCGGGGTTGGTACGGACCAGGACGATGCCGTAGTCGCTGTAATGCGCGCCCGAGGTCCAGACCTTCTGGCCGTTGATCACCCAGTCGTCGCTCCCATTCTCGTTTTTGGCGCGGACGGCGCGCGTGCGGATCGCGGCGACGTCGGAGCCGCCGGCGGGTTCGGAGAAGAGCTGCGACCAGATCTCGTCGCCGCGTACCGCCGGGCCGACGAAACGGTGCTTGGTCGCGTCGTCGGCATAGGCCATCACGGTCGGCACGCACATGCCGAGCCCGATCGTGAAATAGCTGCCGTCGACCGCGTGTTTCGCCTCTTCCTGGCCGAAGATGACGCTTTCGATCGGCGTGCCGCCGCCGCCACCCCATTCCTGCGGCCAGGTGATGCAGGCATAGCCGCCAGCCGCCTTGCGTGCCTGCCACGCCTTCGCCTTGGCCATGTCGTCGGGGTAGTGGCCCGCGTCGTGCTCGGCGATGTTCGCGTCGAGCCAGTCGCGCGCGGCGGCGCGATAGGTGGCTTCGGCGTCGCTGTCCTTGAAGTCCATGCTCGTCCTTTCAGGCGGCGTTGCGCATTTCGAGTTGGCCGACGAGGCGTTCGCGCCACGCCGCGGGGCTGCCGGCGACGAGCGCGAGCTGGCGCGAGCGGCGGTAATAGAGGTGGCAGTCGGATTCCCAGGTGAAGCCCATCCCACCGTGCGTCTGGATGTTTTCCTTCGACGCGAACCAATAGGCGTCGGAGGCGGCGACGCGCGCCGTGGCGGCGGCGAGCGGGAGTTCGGCGGCGCCCGCATTCAGCGCCCACGCGCCGTAATAGGCATTGGAGCGCGCGAGTTCGTTCTTGACGTACATGTCAGCGAGCTTGTGCTTGATCGCCTGGTACCCGCCGATCTGCCGCCCGAAGGCGTAGCGATCGAGCGCGTAGCCTTTCGCCATCTCAAGACAGCGATCCGCACCGCCGAGCTGCTCGAACGCGAGGAGGACGGCGGCGCGGTCGAACACCGTCTGCATCGCGGCGATGCCGTCGTCGGTGCCGAGCTTCTCGCAAGGCGCGTCGGTGAAGGTGAGGCGGGCGGCGCTGCGGGTGGGGTCTAGCGTTTCGAGCACTTCCGCGGTGACGCCTGCGCCGTTCTCGACGAGGTAGAGGCCGTCGCGCGCGAGGACAACGATCAGGTCGGCGACGTCGCCGTCGGTGACGGGGATCTTCTCGCCGGTGAGCTTGCCGGCCGAGACGGTGGTGCGGACCGAGCGCGCAGCGACGGGGCCGGCGCCTTCCGACGTCGCGAACGCACCGATGACGTCACCTGCCGCGATCCTCGGCAGCCATCGGACCTTCTGGGTGTCGCTGCCGTAGAGCATCAAGGCTTCGGCCACGAAATACACGGTCGAGGCGAACGGGATCGGCGCACAGGCGCGGCCCAGTTCCTCGGCGATCGCGCACAGTTCGATATGGCCGAGGCCCAGCCCGCCGAACTCCTCCGGGATCGCCGCGCCGAGCCAGCCTTGTGCGCCGACCGCTTTCCACAGGTCTGCGTCATACGCTTTGGCGGGGTCGTCGAGCACCGCGCGGACCCGCTCGCTGCCGCAGTGCGCCGTCAGGAACTTGCGCGCTTCGTCCTTGAGAAATTTCTGGTCGTCGGAATAATCGAAGTTCATGCGGACTCCTTAGGCTTCGCCCAATATTCGTCGCGGAGCAGGCGCTTGTAGAGCTTGCCCGTCTCATGCCGCGGCAGCGTGTCGCGGAAGTCGATCCGGCGTGGCGCCTTGACGTGGCTGAGGTTCGCGCGGGCGAACGCGCTGAGTTCGGCCGCGAGCTGCGCGCGGTCCTCGGTCGGGTCGGCGGGGCAGATTATCGCCACCACCTGTTCGCCCATCTCGTCGTCGGGTGCGCCGATCACCGCGACGTCGGCGACCTTCGGATGGGTGACGAGCAAATTCTCGATCTCGGCGGGATAGATGTTCACGCCGCCCGAGATGATCATGAAGCTCTTGCGGTCGGTGAGGTAGAGATAGCCCTCATCGTCGAGCCAGCCGACGTCGCCGAGCGTCGTCCAGCCGTGTGCGTTGGCGGCCTTCGCGGTCTTGGCGGGATCATTGTGATATTCGAACGCGCCGCCGCCAGCGAAATAGACGTCGCCTTCAGCGCGCGGCGGTAGTGCGTTGCCCTCCTCGTCGCAGATCATCGTCTGCGCGGTCAGATTGCGGCCGACCGAGCCCTTGTGCGCCAGCCATTCCGCGCTGGAGATCGCGCAGAACCCGTTGCCTTCGGTACCCGCGTAATATTCGCCGATGATCGGGCCCCACCAGTCGATCATCGCCTGTTTGACCGGGAGCGGGCAGGGGGCCGCGGCGTGCCATACGGCTTTCAGCGACGACACGTCGTAGCGCGCGCGGACTTCGGGCGGGAGTTTCAGCAGGCGGATGAAGTGCGTCGGCACCCATTGCGCGTGCGTGACGTGGAACCGTTCGATCGCGGCGAGCGCGGCTTCCGGGTCGAAATGCTCCATCACGACGACGGTGCCGCCGACCTGGTGCACGGCCATCGACCAGCGCAGCGGCGCGGCGTGATAGAGCGGCGCAGGTGAGAGATAGACCATCTCGGGCGTGAACCCGTACAACCCCTTGCCGAGCATCACGAGCGGCGAGACGTTGGTCCCGAACGGCTCGTCCGACAACGCGTGCTTGACCCCCTTGGGTTTGCCGGTGGTGCCTGACGAATAGAGCAGGATGCCGCCGGGTGATGGGTCGGCGATCGGTGTGGCGGGCATCGCATCGCGTGCGGTTTCGTAAGGTTCGTAACCCTCGATCGTGCCGTCGACCATGTAGCGCGCCACGTCTTCCAGCATCGGTGCCAGCGTCCCCGCAACCTCCGCGCACCCCTTGCTCGCGATCAACACGCGGCAATCGCCGTCGCGGATGATGTACGCCGCCTCGCTCGCGGTCAGTTTGGACGACAGGCAGGTGCAATAGACACCGGTGCGTTCCGCCGCCCACATCACCTCCAGATAGCGCGGCGAATTGTCCATCAGCACGGCGATGCCGTCGCCGCGCTTCAGCCCGAGCGAGCGGAGCAGGTGCGCGCCCTGGTTCGCCCGCACATCTAAGTCGCGATACGTCACCGTCTCGCCCGTCGCCGCCATGATATAGGCGGGCTTGTCGGGCGTCGTCAGCGCGTGCGCGACGGGGTGCATCAGACGCGCTCGATGATGATCGCCGGGGCCATCCCGCCGCCCGCGCACATCGTCACGAGCCCGCGCTTCAGGTCGCGGCGTTCGAGTTCGTCCAGGATCGTGCCGATCAGGATCGCGCCGGTCGCGCCGATCGGATGGCCGAGCGCGATCGAGCCGCCGTTGACGTTCACCTTGTCACGGTCGAGTTTCAGGTCGCGGATGAACTTCTCGGCGACCACCGCGAACGCCTCGTTGATCTCCCACAGATCGATGTCGTCGACCGTCAGCCCAGCCTTCGCCAGCACTTTTCGTGCGGCCGGGACGGGGGCGTTGAGCATCAGCGTCGGGTCGTCGCCCATGTTCGCCATCGCGACGATCCGCGCGCGCGGTTTCAGTCCGTGCTTGGCGGCATAGTCGGCGCTGGCGAGCAGCACGGCGGCGGCGCCGTCGACCACGCCCGACGAATTGCCGGCGTGATGGACGTGCTTGATATCGACGTCGGGATAGCGGCGGTTGATCTGCTTGCGGTACGTCGTGCCCTTGTCGTCGAGCGGTATGTCGGCAATCCCGGCAAACGAAGGGCGCAACGCCGCGAGGCCCTCGGCGGTCGTATCGGGACGCGGATATTCATCCTTCTCGAGCACCAGCGCACCGGTATCGTCGGTGACCGGCACGAGGCTGCGATCGAACCGCCCTTCGGCGATCGCTACCGCGGCACGGCGCTGGCTTTCCAGCCCAAGCGCTTCGAGCGTTTCGCGGTCGATCCCTTCGATACTGGCGATCGCGTCGGCGCAGATGCCCTGGTTCGATTGCGGATGCGCCGCGTCTAGCCGTGCGTTGCCCGAGCCGATGCCGAGCGGTCGCTTACCCGCCGCCATGTCGTCCTGCATCATCGTCGTGGTGAGCGACATCATCTCGGTCCCCCCGGCGATGACCAGGTCTTCCATCCCGCTCATGATCTGCGCCGCGGCGAAGTTCACCGCCGTGATCCCGCCGCCGCAGAACCGGTCGAGCGTCGTCCCGCTCGCCTTGACATCATAGCCCGCGTCGAGCGCCGCCATCCGCCCGAGATCGCCGCTCTGCTCGCCGCGCTGCGTCGAGGTCGACCAGATGATGTCGTCGACATCGGCGGTATCCAGCTTGTTTCGCTCGGCAATCGCCTTCAGGACGGTCGCGGCAAGATGTTGGGGGTGCATGTGCGCAAGCGCGCCCTTGCCGGTCTTGCCGATACCGCGCGGGGTACGGACGGCGTCGATGATCAGTGCCTCGGCCACATCGCTCTCCTGTTGCACCCGCCGGTTCGGTCGTGGTGCCTGAGCCGGATTGCGTCCGGCTTCGGTACGACGTAACATTCGTTATGGGGAATGGCTTGTCAAGCAGGGTATTGTTGGAAGACGGGGCGGCACCACGCGCTGATCTGGCGCCGCGCGACTGGTTGGAAATTGGCCTGCAGTTGCTGAAGGACGGCGGGCTCCGCGCGCTGAAACTCCGCGGCCTGGCGCAGGCGCTCGGTGCGTCGACGGGAAGCTTCTATCATCATTTCAAAGACTTCGATGGATATCACGCGGCGCTCGCCGGGTATTTCGTCGAAGCGCATATCGATCCGTTGATCGTCACGCTGTCCGCGTCGGAGCTTCCACCGGTCGAGCGCATTCGGGCATTCGCGGATCATGTTCGCGACCACGACATGGCCCAGCTGGCCTTGGCGATGCGCGCCTGGGCGAAAAGCGACGCGCGGGTGGCGGCGGCGATCCGCGAGCATGACGACAAGGTAATGGCGTTCCTCGTCGAGCAACTCGTGGCACATGGGTTCGAGCCGGTTGAGGCAGGGATTCGGGGTTACGCGCTCTTGGCAATCGGGCTTAGCCAGGTCGCTGCGGCCGAAGAGATCGAGCGTAGCGTGTTGCGTGAGGGATTGCTGACCCTGCTGTGCGAGCGCTAGCGTAGCGAACTGACGCGACTCCGTAAGAAAAGCGGAGCGTGAACAAGAGGATGCGGGCATGCAGACGTATGACTACGTAATTATCGGCGCGGGCTCGGCCGGCTGTGTGCTCGCCGCGCGACTGACCGAGGACCCCGATGTGAGCGTGCTGCTGCTCGAGGCGGGCGGGCGCAACGACGGCGTGCTGGTGCGGATGCCGGCGGGGGTCGGCGAGCTTATAAAGAGCAAGAATGCGAGCAACTGGGGCTTTTCGACCGAGCCCGAGCCGCATCTCGACAACCGTCGGCTGTGGTGGCCACGCGGCAAGGGGCTGGGCGGTAGTTCGTCGATCAACGGCATGATCTACACGCGGGGACATCCGCAGGATTATGACGAGTGGCGGCAGATGGGCTTGCCGGGCTGGTCGTTCGACGACGTGCTGCCATATTTCAAGCGGCTCGAGGGCCATCATCGCGGTGAGTGCGATCTGCACGGCGGCGGCGGGCCGCTGACGATCTCGGGCGGCGAGTCCGACAGCCCGTTCTACGATGCGCTGGTCGAGGCAGGGCGGCAGGCGGGCTATCCGGTGACAGAGGATTTCAACGGCGCGAGCCAGGAGGGCTTCGGTCGCTACGACCTGACGGTGGCGGACGGGAAGCGCTGGAGTACTGCGGCGGCGTATCTGCGGCCGGTATTGTCGCGGCGCAACCTGACCTGCGTCACGGGCGCGCGGACGACGCGGATCCGGATCGACAAGGGGCGTGCGGTCGGTGTCGACTATGTGCTCGACAAGGGGGCACGGGCGGAGTCGGTGACCGCGGCGCGTGAAGTGCTGTTGTGCGCGGGGGCAGTGCAGTCGCCGCACATCCTCCAGTTGTCGGGGATCGGCGATCCGGATCGGCTGACCGCGGCAGGGGTAGGCGTCGTGCATGCGCTGCCGGGTGTCGGGGAGAATTTGCAGGATCATCTCGACGTGGTGATGAACTGGAAGTCGCGCGGGCTGCGCACCGGCTATGCGATGACCAAGGGCGTCGGGATGATCGGCGTCGGACTCAACTATTTGTTGCGCGGCAAGGGGGCGGGGCGGCAGCAGTTCCTCGAGGCGGGCGCGTTCGTGTCGTCGCGCGAGGGGCTGTCGCGGCCCGACGTGCAGATCCACGCGGTGCTCGCGATCATGCAGGACCACGGCAAGGTCAAGGCGACCGAGGACGGCTTCACGCTGCATCTCTGCCAGTTGCGGCCGGAAAGCCGGGGGCGGATCGGGCTGCGCTCGGCCGATCCGTTCGCCGATCCGGTGATCGTCGCGAACTATCTCGCGACCGCGGAGGATCGTCGGGTGATGCGCGCCTGCGTCGGAATCGGGCGTGATGTGGCGCGGCAGGCGGCGCTTGATCCGTACCGGGCGGGGGAATTGTCGCCGGGCGAGGACGTCCGGACCGACGACGAGATCGACGCCTGGGTAAGGCGGACGGCGGAGACGATCTACCACCCGGTGGGGACGTGCAAGATGGGCACTTCGGACGATAAGCTGGCGGTGGTCGATGCGACGTTGGCGGTGCGCGGGTTGCAGGGGCTGCGGGTGGTGGACGCGTCGGTGATGCCGACGCTGATCGGGTCGAACACCAACGCGCCGACGATCATGATCGCGGAGAAGGCGGCGGACATGATCAAGGGGCGGCAATTGGCTCGGGCGGCTTGAGGGCAACGTCCCGCTAAACCGAGCACTACCTCCGCTCAATAGATACCACCCCGGCGGAGGCCGGGGCCCAATTGGAAAGGTCGCAGTAACGAAGCACGGACCTCAGTTACCAACGTCCCCCAATTGGGCCCCGGCCTCCGCCGGGGTGGAGGTTGGTACCCCGCGCACGTGTCCATCCTCACCCATCGCCGTCTTTGTGGTCCTCTCCCAAAGGAGCCCGCGAACGCCCGGCCGTGGGAAGGGTGGGGCCATCTTTACCGCGGCGCCATCCGGATAGCGCCATCCAGCCGCACGTCTTCCCCATTGAAATACCCACATTCGATCATCGTCAGCGCCAGCGCCGCAAACTCTTCCGGCCGGCCGAGGCGCTTCGGAAACGGCACCGATGCGGCCAGCGCATCGCGGACTTGCTGCGGGGCTGCGGCCAGCAACGGGGTGTCGAAGATCCCCGGCAGGATCGTGTTGACGCGGATGCCCTCGCTCATCAGGTCGCGTGCGATCGGCAGCGTCATGCCGACCACGCCGGCCTTCGAGGCGGAATAGGCGGCCTGGCCCATCTGGCCGTCCTCCGCCGCGGCGCTCGCGGTGTTGACGATCGCGCCGCGCTCGCCGTCCTCGCCGGGTTCCAGAGTCAACATGCCTGCTGCCGATTTGGCGAGGCAGCGGAACGTGCCGACCAGGTTGATCTGGATGATCCGATCGAATGCATCGAGCGGGAAATGCTTGATCGAGCCGTCCTGCTTCGATCGTCCCGCGGTCTTCGCCGCATTGCCGGTGCCGGCGCAATTCACGAGGATTTGCTCCTGGCCGTGTGCGGCGCGTGCCGCCGCGAGCCCGGCATCGACGCTGTCGTCGGACGTCACGTCGACCTTGCAGAACACGCCGCCGATCTCGTCCGCGAGCGCTTCGCCCTTGTCAGCCTGGAGATCGAAGATCGCCACCTTGACGCCCTTGGCGGCCAGCGCGCGTGCGGTGGCGGCGCCCAGGCCCGATGCGCCGCCGGTCACGACGGCAGCCTTGTTTGCGAGGTCCATGCATCTCTCCTGTCAAAGCCCCGAGATTCGTGTCCCGGTTGCAGAACATTAGTTATGCCCGTATCCTGGGCTTGCCAAGCCGGCATGTCGCTGAGGATCCGCCGATGAGCCACGCCATGTTGCAGAACGCCAGCCCGCACTGGCTCCCGCGTCAGCGAAAGGGCGCGCTCGATCACATCCCAGGCAATTACGGCCTGCCATTCGTCGGCAACACCTTCAAGTTGCTCGCCGATCCGATCGCGTTCTCGGAAGACATGGCGGCGCGGTACGGCCCGGTGTATCGCAATCGTGCGCTTGGTGGCACCGGCGTGAACCTGCTCGGGCCCGACGCGAACGAACTGGTGCTGTTCGATCGCGACAAGATCTTCTCGTCCGAACAGGGCTGGGGGCCGGTGCTCAACCTGCTGTTCCCGCGCGGCCTGATGCTGATGGATTTCGACAAGCATCGCGCCGACCGGAAGACGTTGTCGGTCGCGTTCAAACCCGAGCCGATGCGGCATTATGCGACCGAACTCGATGCGGGAATCGAGGCCGCGATCGGTGGCTGGGCCGGGCAGACGTTGCGCTTCTACGACGTGGTGAAGACGCTCACGCTCGATCTCGCTGCGACCAGCTTCCTCGGCGTGCCGCTCGGTGCGGAGGCGGATCGGATCAACCAGGCGTTCGTCGACGAGGTGCAGGCGAGCGTGTCGCCGATCCGCAAACCCTGGCCCGGCACGCAGATGCGCAAGGGCGTGAAGGCGCGCGCGTATCTGGTCGACTTTTTCGAGCGGGAGATTCCTGCGCGGCGGACCGGTGAGGGCCAGGACTTCTTCTCGCAATTCTGCCGTGCGACCGATGACGACGGCGCGCCGCTGACCGCGCTGGCGATCGCCGATCACATGAACTTCCTGATGATGGCGGCGCACGACACGATCACGTCCTCCGCGACCAGCCTCGTGATGCTGCTCGCACGCAATCCGGACTGGCAGGAGCGGCTGCGCGAGGAAGTCGCCGCGCTGGATACGGCGCTGCCGCTGACCGAGCAGCTCGATCGCCTGATCCTCACCGAATACGCGTTCAAGGAATCGCTGCGGATGATGCCGCCGGTCCCGTCGATCCCGCGCCGCGCGCTGAAGGACTTCAGTTTCGGCGGGTTCGACATTCCGGCTGGGACGAGCGTCGGGACGGCGATCACCTATACGCACCGGATGGCCGAATACTGGCCCGATCCCGAGCGGTTCGACCCGCTGCGCTTCACGCCCGAGGCGTCGAAGGGCCGCCACCGGTTCGCGTGGGTGCCGTTCGGGGGCGGCGCGCATATGTGCATCGGCTTGCACTTCGCGACGATGCAGATGCGGCTGCTGATCGCGCATCTGCTGACGCGCTACCGGATCGAGGCGGCGGCGGGCAGCGGCGATGCGTGGCAGGTCTTCCCGATCCCGCGCCCGAAGGATGGTTTGCCGGTGACGTTCGTACCGCTTGCCACCCCGTAATAGTGTGTCATCTTCGCGCGGTTCATTCGAAGGAGCCGTTCGTTGCGCTTGACCCTTGCCCTCCTCCTGCTCGCGGCAACGCCGGCCTTTGCCCAGCAACAGCCGGCCGCGCCCACGCCTGACGGCCCGACGCGCAGCTTCACCGGCAGCGACCTGTTCGGGCTGACGATCGCGGCTGATCCGCAGATCAGCCCGGACGGCAAGACGATCGTCTATGTCCGCCGCACCGGCGACGTGATGACCGACAAGATGCAGTCGTCGCTGTGGTTGATCGACGTCGCGAGCGGTCGCCAGACGCCGTTCGCGACCGACGGCAGCAGCCCACGCTGGTCGCCCGATGGTGCGCGGATCGCCTATGCCGCGCGCGACGGCGAGGGATCACAGCTGTTCGTCCGTTGGATCGGCGGTGCGCAGAGCGCGCGCGTGACCAGTTTCCCCGGCGATCCGCAGGCGCTCGCCTGGTCGCCGGACGGGACGAAACTCGCCTATATCGCGACCGTAGCGGGCGAGGGAACCAAGCTCGGTACGCAACCGCCCAAGCCCGAGGGCGCGAAATGGGCCGAGCCGCTGACGATCATCGACCGGGTCAACTATCGCAACGACGGGCCGGGCTATGTCAAGCCGGGATACGATCACCTCTTCGTGGTCGGTGCCGATGGCGGCGCCGCGAGGCAACTGACATACGGCAAGTTCGACGACGGCGGTCCGCTGTCGTGGACGCCCGATGGCCGCAGCATCGTGTTCGCTGCGATCCGCGGACCAGCCGCCGACCGGCAGGTGATGAACTCCGACGTGATCGCGGTCGATGCGGGCAGCGGCACGATGCGAACGCTGACGACGCGCGACGGCCCCGATGCCCAGCCGCGCGTGTCGCCGGACGGCAGCAAGATCGCCTGGCTTGGCTTCGACGACAAGCGCCGCAGCTATGAGAACACGCAACTCTATGTCGGCGACCGCGACGCCGCCTCGCCCCGCTCGCTGACCGCAACGCTCGACCGCGCGATCGAGGACGCAGTGTGGTCCGCCGATGGCCGCAGCCTGTATGCAAGCTACGACGATCACGGCCAGCGCCGCGTCGCACGCGTCGGTGTCGATGGCCGCGTCACGCCGCTGATCGACAATGTCGCGGGCGGCGGGCTCGACCGGCCCTATACCGGCGGCGAGTTCTCGGTCTCGAAGGGCGGGACGATCGCCTATACCGGCGGGGATGCGAGCGCGCCCGCCGATGTCTGGGTGCTGGCGGGCGGCAAGCCGCGACGCCTGACGACGCTCAACGCGGTGCTGACCGGATCGAAGGCGCTGGCGCCGGTGCGGAAGATCGCTGTGACCGCACCCGATGGTCGGCCGATCGACGCTTGGCTCGCCACCCCGCCGGGCCGTGTCGCAGGCCAGCGCGTGCCGCTGATCCTCGAAATTCATGGCGGGCCCAACGCCGCCTATGGCCCCGGTTTCGCGACCGACATGCAGCTGTACGCCGCCGCCGGCTACGCGGTGCTTTGGACCAACCCGCGCGGTTCGACCTCCTACGGCGCCGAGTTCGCCAACCTGATCGACAAGACCTATCCCGCTGCCGATTACGACGACCTGATCGCCTCGGTCGACGCGGCGATCGCGGAGGGCACGGCCGATCCCGACAATCTGTTCGTGACTGGCGGTTCGGGCGGCGGGCTGCTGACCGCGTGGATCGTCGGCAAGACCGACCGGTTCAAGGCCGCCGCAACACAAAAGCCGGTAATCAACTGGATCAGCGAGGCGCTGACGATGGACAACACGCTGTTCACCTCGCGCTACTGGTTCACCAAGCTGCCGTGGGAGGATCCGATGAGCTATTGGAACCGATCGCCGCTGAGCCTGGTCGGCAACGTCAAGACGCCGACATTGGTGGTGGTCGGCGGAGACGATTACCGGACGCCGGTCAGCGAGTCCGAGCAATATTATGCGGCACTCCAGATCCGCGGCGTCCCCACCGCGCTGGTAAAAGTGCCAGGCGCGAGCCACGGTGGCCTCGCCGCTCGCCCATCGCAATCCGCGGCGAAGGCGTCGGCGATCATCGCCTGGTTCGATCGATACCGGAAGCCGCCCACAGCAACGGCAGCAACACAGGGAGCAGCACGATGACGATACGGTACATGATGCTCGCCGGCGTTGCGCTGGTCTCGACGGCGGCGGTCGCGCAGGTCCAGCCCCCGCGCGTTGCGAAGAAGCAGTTCCAGGTGACGTCGCCCAACGGCGCGCGCGAGGACGATTATTACTGGCTGCGCGATGACACGCGGAAGAACCCGGAGATGCTCGCCTATCTCGCCGCGGAGAACGCCTATGCCGATGCGCAACTCGCGTCGCTGAAGCCGCTCCAGGCCAAGCTGTACGAAGAGACCGTCTCGCACATCAGGCAGGACGACAGCTCGGTGCCGTATGCCAAGAACGGCTATTATTACGGCTCGCGGTTCCAGACCGGGGCGGATTACCCGATCCTCGAACGGCGCAAGGGTAGCCGCACCGCGCCCGCCGAAACGCTGTTCGACGAACCGGCGATGGCGAAGGGCCACAGTTTCTTCGCGCTGAGTGACTGGGCAGTGAGCCCCGATAACCGCCGCGTTGCCTGGGCCGAAGACACCGTCGGCCGTCGCCAGTATGTCCTCAAGGTGAAGGACCTCGCGACCGGCGCAACGATCGCCGACATGCTCTCGAACATAGAGCCGAACGTCGTCTGGGCGGATGACAACAAGACGTTGTTGTACGTCGAGAAGGACCCGGTCACGCTGCGAGGCTACCGTGTGAAGGCGCACGTCCTTGGCACCCCCGTTGCGAGCGATCGGCTACTGTACGAGGAGAAGGACGACACCTTTTCGATCGACGTCTCGCGCACCTCCGATGATAAGTTCGTCTGCATCGGCGTGAGCAGCACGGTCAGTGATGAGCAGCGCTGCGCCCCCGCCGCCGCCCCAACGAATTTCACGATCGTCGCGCCGCGCGCGCGCGAGTTCCGCTACAGGTCGGATCATATCGGCAACCGCTGGATCGTCCGCACCAACAAGGACGCGAAGAACTACAAGCTCGTCACCGTCGCCGACGCCGATCTGGCCAAGGGCACGGCGGCGTGGCGCGACCTGACTCCCGCCAGCGACACCGTCTTCATCGAGAGCTTCAAGCCGTTCGACGGGTTCGTCGCGATCGACCAGCGCGAGGGCGGCAACCGGATGATCCGCGTGCTGAACGATGCGGGCAAGTCGACCGCGGTCACCGCCGACGAACCTGCCTATCGCATGGCGCTCGAGGTGAATGAAGAGACGGCGACGCCTTGGGTTCGCTACACCTACGGCTCGCTCGTCACCCCGACGACCACCTACGAGGTCAATGCGAAGACCGGCGAGCGGCGCGTGCTGAAGGTCGCGCCGGTGCCGGGTTACGATCCCGCAAAATACGTCACCGAACGCGTCTGGGCGCCAGCGCGAGACGGCACGCGGATCCCCGTGTCGCTCGTCTACGCCAAGGGAACTAAGCGAGACGGCACCGCGCCGCTCTTCCAATACGCCTATGGCAGCTACGGAATCTCAAGCGATCCGGGCGTCGACCCCGGTCGCATCGGCCTGCTCGATCGCGGCGTGATCTACGCGATCGCGCATATCCGCGGCGGGCAGGAGATGGGCCGCGGCTGGTATGACGACGGGCATCTGCTCAACAAGAAGAACAGCTTCACCGACTTCATCGACGTCACCCGCTATCTCGTCGCGCAGAAATACGCGGCGAAGGACCGCGTGGCGGCGATGGGCGGCAGCGCCGGCGGGCTGCTGATGGGCGGCGTCGCGAACATGGCACCGGCGGACTACAAGCTGATCATCGCGCAGGTGCCGTTCGTCGACGTGGTGACGACGATGCTCGACGCGTCGATCCCGCTGACGACGTTCGAATATGACGAATGGGGCAACCCCGCGCAGAAGGCGTCGTACGATTACATGCTGAGCTATTCGCCGTACGACAACGTCAAGGCGAAGGCGTATCCGGCGCTGTATGTCGGCACCGGGCTATGGGACAGCCAGGTCCAATATTACGAGCCGACCAAGTGGGTCGCCAAGCTCCGCGAGATGAAGACCGACACCAACCCGCTGCTGTTCCGGGTGAACATGGAGGCGGGGCATGGCGGCAAGTCGGGGCGGTTCGAGCGCTACCGCCAGAATTCCGAGTGGCAGGCGTTCATGCTGCAACAACTTGGGCTGGCTAAATAGCGGCCCGGTACTCGGAGCGGTGCCGGATCGAAACGAGAAGGTGCGCGGATGCTGGTTCGGATTTTCATGGGCGCGAGCTGGGCTGCGGCGGATCGGCAGGAGGATTACGAATTCGATGCGCTACCGGCGGTCGGTCACAAGCTCGCGATGCCGTATGACGATGGTTGGGAAGTTGCGACGGTGCGCGACATCGTTCACCGGCTGACTGATCCGGAGACGGCGGCGGATATCGCGATATTGGTGTCGGTGCCGGTCGCGAGCGGGAATGCGGCGGATGCGCTGCCGCTGGCCGGGCTGGATGGCGTTTCCGGGAAGACGCCGGGTGTGTCGGTGCCCAAGACGGCGAGCCCTTGGGGGCAGTAACGAGGGCTGGGTGCTAGACCATCGATCCTCCCCCGCAAGGGGGAGGTGGCACCGAAGGTGACGGAGGGGGCGGAACACGCAACCTCGGCGACCCTATCCTCCCCCTCCGTCTGGCAAGTGCCAGCCACCTCCCCCTGGCGGGGGAGGATTGTGCCTCAGGCGCCGGCTTCGGTGAGGGAGTCCAACTGGTCCTTGGTAAGTTCCAGTGTCATCGCGGGCAGCAGGTCCTCGATCTGCTTCACGCTGGTGGCGCTGGCGATCGGCGCCGTCACGCCGGGCTGCGCGATCAGCCAGGCAAGTGCGACCTGCGCGTGCGTCGCACCAGTGGCTTCAACGACCGCGTCCATCGCGTCGAGCACGGCCTTGCCCTTGCCTTCGAGCAATTCGCCCATCCGGCCGCCGCGAACACTCTGGCCGAGATCGTCCTTGGTGCGGTATTTGCCGGTCAGGAAGCCGGAGGCGAGACCGTAATAGGGCAGCACCCCGATATTCTCGGTGACGCAGTAATCCTGCAATTCGCCCTCGAACTTGGTCCGGCTGACGAGGTTATATTCGGGCTGGAGCACATGGTAGCGCGGCAGATCCGACGTCTTCGCAGCCTCGACAGCGGACTTGAGGCGGGCGGCGTGGAAGTTCGATGCGCCGATCACGCGGACTTTCCCCGCATCGACCAGCTTACCGAACGCTTCGAGGACGGCGTCCTGCGTCTGAGAGTCGTCGTCCTGGTGTGCGTAATACAGATCGATGCGATCGGTGCCGAGGCGCTTGAGCGAGGCGTCGGCTGCCGCGGCGATACGCGCGGGGGCAAGCTTCTCGCCGCCTTCGCCGGGCAGCATGCCGACCTTGGTCGCGATCAGCACGTCGTCGCGCTTGCCGCTGGCCTTCAGCCATTCGCCGATCATGCTCTCGGATTCGCCGCCCTTGTGGCCGTCGACCCACGCCGAATACACGTCGGCGGTGTCGATCATCGTGCCGCCGCCGGCGACGAACGCGTCGAGCACCGCAAAGCTCGCGGCGCGGTCGGCGGTCCAGCCGAACACGTTGCCGCCGAGGACGAGGGGGGCGATCTTCAGATCGGTCGAGCCGAGGCGGCGAAGGGTCATCGAGTCTGATCGCTTTGATTTGAGGATGTTTCGGTGTCTTCAGGATCGGCAGCGACCGCGTTAAGGTCGACGCTGTTGGCATCGAGCATCGCGGCGGCTTCGTTCAACTGATGCGCTTCGTCGGCGGTGACGGCGCCGGGATCGCTGGCGGGTGAGCAGGCTGCCAGCAACGCAGGAAACAGGACCGCCGCCAAACCCAGTCCGTCATACCAGCGAACGCTGGTATCTTTCCGCTCGAGTCGCTGGGACCCGAAGCGGGAGATCCCAGCTTTCGCTGGGATGACGGGGATAGTAGGCGGGCGGCGGTCCATGCAGAGATCAGTCCTTGATCGCGTTGCCGGCGCGGGTCAGCGCGTTGCCGGTGGCGTCGGCGGCGCGGTCGGCACCGTTGCTGATCGAGGCGCCTGCGCGGTCTGCGCCGGCTTCGATGCGGTCACCGGCGCGATCGGCCTTCACATCGAGATTGTCGGTGGCGTTGTCGAGCTTCGCACCGGCGTTGTCGAGCGAGCGCTCGGCCGAACCCAGCGCGCGGTCGCTGGCGGCGCTGACGTCGTCTACGGCATTGGCGGTGGTGGCGCTGGCGTCTGCAGCGATCGCGTTGGCGGCCTGTGCGGTCTGGTCCTGCGCGTTGTTGCTGCAAGCGGCGAGACCGGCGGTGAGCGCCAGGGCGGGGATCAGGAACTTCTTCATTAGGTATCTACTCCCGTGGATGTCGTCTTGTGAACCGGGTAATGCCCAGCCCATAGCGCAATCGAACGCGGATAAAGCGTTTCCGATCCGTCACGATCGGCCGCGATGCGATAAGTCGCGGGCGGATATGGCAATGTCGAAGAGCCGCACGCCTGCGTTGACCTCATATAAAGAATTCTTTATATGTCATGGCATGACGATGGCGCTCGAAATCTTCCGTGCTTTGGCGGACGCGACCCGGTTGCGGATTCTCGCGCTGTTGCGGCGGATGGAGCTGTCGGTCGGCGAGCTCGCGCAGGTGCTCGGGCAGAGCCAGCCACGCGTCTCACGCCATGTGAAGATCCTGTGCGATGCCGGCCTTGCCGAGCGTCGCAAGGAAGGCAGTTGGGTGTTCGTCGCGCTCGGGTCTGCGGACGTGGTCGAGCCGGTTGCGGGCGCGCTCGATGTCTGGGCGAAGGCCGAGCCCGACCACTGGGCGGTCGCAGATGCGGCGCGGCTTGCGGCGGTGCGTGCGGACCGGGCAGCGAGTGCTGCGGCGTGGTTCGAAGGGCATGCCGACGAGTGGGACGCGATCCGGTCGCTGCATGTCGCCGACAGCGAGGTCGAGGCGGCTATGGCGGCGGTGTTGGGCGACGCGCCGGTCGGCACGCTGATCGATATCGGTACGGGCACCGGTCGGATGCTCGAGCTGTTCGGCGGACGCGCGACGGTCGCGCTCGGGATCGATCGCAGCTCGGAGATGCTGCGGCTCGCGCGGGCCAAGCTGCACGACATGACGCATGCCGAACTGCGCCAGGCGGACCTGTACGCGCTGCCGATGGCGGATGCCGCGGCGGACGTCGCGATCCTGCATCACGTGCTCCACTTCGCGCAGCAGCCCGGTGCGGCGGTGAGCGAAGCAGCGCGGGTGCTCGCGCCCGGCGGTCGGTTGCTGATCGCCGACTTCGCGAGCCACGACCGCGAGGAACTGCGGTTGCGCGATGCGCACACGCGTCTCGGGTTCGCGGACGAGCAGATGGCGGCGTGGTTCGAGGCGGCAGGCTTGCAGACGGCGCGCGTCGAGACGCTCGAGGGCGGTGAGTTGACGGTGAAATTATGGCTCGGTCGAAAGATCGGCGCGAGCTTGCGTGAGGTGAAGGCGGCATGACGAACATTTCGATCCCCCAACTGGCCGAAGCGCGCCGCGCGCTCGAAGAACCGCTGTTCGCGGATCTGGCGGGTGATGTCGGTATCAGCTTCGAATTCTTCCCTCCGAAGAGCGAGAAAATGGAAACGCAGCTCTGGGAGGCGATCCGCACGCTAGAGCCGCTTGGCCCCGATTTCGTATCGGTCACCTACGGCGCTGGCGGCTCCACGCGCGAGCGCACGCATGCGACGGTCGCGCGGATCCAGCGCGAGACGTCGATGAACGCCGCCGCGCATCTGACTTGCGTCGAGGCGACCAAGGCCGAGATCGATCAGGTCGCCGAGGAATATTGGGCGGCGGGCGTGCGGCACATCGTCGCGCTACGCGGCGACATGCCGACGCTCGGCCAGCCGTATCAGGCGCATCCCGGCGGTTATGAGAATGCGGCGGCTTTGGTCGCTGGCTTGCGGAAACTGCACCCGTTCGAGATTTCGGTCGCGGCGTATCCCGAATGCCATCCGGAATCGGGCGGGCATGATGCGGATATCGACAATCTGAAGCGCAAGATCGATGCCGGTGCGACCCGCGCGATCACGCAGTTCTTCTTTTCGCCCGAGGCGTATTTCCGGTTTCGCGATCGGGTCGCGGCGGCGGGGATCACCGCGCAGATCCTGCCGGGGATCCTGCCAGTGTCGAACGTCGCGCAGACGCGGAAGTTCGCGGGGCTGTGCGGTGCGGAGATCCCTGCGTGGATGGACCGGTTGTTCGAAGGGCTCGACGATCATCCTTCCGCGCGGCAGCTGGTCGCGGCGACGATCGCGGCGGAAATGTGCCGGCGCTTGTATGCGGGCGGCGTGAAGGATTTCCACTTCTACACGCTAAACCGCGCGGAACTGGCCTACGCGATCTGCCACATGCTGGGTGTGCGCGCGAAGCCCGCGACAAAGGTCGCCGCGGCGTAATTCCCCTCCCGCCTGCGGGAGGGGTTTGGGGGAGGGGCTGGCCCGATCCGACCGTCTCGTTTGCGGCACTTCCCTCCCCCGACCCCTCCCGCCAGCGGGAGGGGAGGAGATTGACGATGACACCACGTGAACGTTTCAACGCGGAAGCCGCCAAGCGCATCCTGATCACCGATGGCGCGTTCGGTACCGAGATCCAGAACTGGAAGCTCGACGAGGCGGCCTATGCTGGGTCGCTCGGCCTGAGCCACGACCAGAAGGGCAACAACGACATCCTGGCGATCACCAAGCCGGACGTCCCCGAAACGATCACGCGCGAATATCTGGAGGCGGGGTCGGACATCGTTTCGACCAACACGTTCAGCGCGAACGTCATCTCGCAGGCCGATTACGGCGCCGAGCATCTGGTGCGCGAGATCAACGTCGAATCCGCGCGTATCGCCCGTGCGCTCGCAACCGAGTACGAGGCGAAGGACGGCCGCCCGCGCTTCGTCGCCGGCGCGATCGGGCCGACCAACAAGACGCTGTCGCTGTCGCCCGACGTCAACGATCCCGGCTTTCGCGAGATCGACTTCGATTATCTCAAGGGCGTCTACCGCGAGCAGATCGATGCGCTGCTCGAAGGCGGCGAGGGGGTCGGCGTCGACTTCATCCTGATCGAGACGGTGTTCGACACGCTCAACGCCAAGGCAGGCATCATGGCGGCGATCGAGGCGGGCGATGCGCTCGGGCGCGACGTGCCGATCATGATGTCGATGACGCTGACGGATCTGTCTGGGCGCAACCTTTCGGGGCATACGGTCGAGGCGTTCTGGCATGCGGTGCGGCACGCCAAGCCGATCACGATCGGCCTGAACTGCTCGTTCGGTGCGGAGCAGCTTCGCCCGCACGTCAAGACGCTGAGCGCGATCGCGGACACGCTGATCATGGTCTATCCGAACGCGGGGCTCCCGAACGAACTCGGCGAATATGACGAGCAGCCGGAGACGACGGCGGGGCTGGTTGGCGAGTGGGCGGTGGCGAAACAGGTCAACGTGCTCGGCGGCTGCTGTGGCTCGACGCCGGCGCATATCAAGGCGATGGCCGACGGCGTGCGCGGGCTCGAACCGCGTGCGGTGGCGCGGCCTGAAGTGCGGACGAAGCTCGCCGGCCTAGAGCCGTTCACGATGGCGGCGTAACTTCTTTCCCCTCCCGCAAGCGGGAGGGGGCAGGGGGTGGGCTCGCGCTCTCCTCCAACGATTAGGCCCGCGGATGGCGGGCGCCCACCCCCCGACCCCCTCCCGCTTGCGGGAGGGGGGGAAGAACAAGTCAGATGACAACCTCCTCCTCCACCTCCTTCGTCAACATCGGCGAGCGCACCAACGTCACCGGCTCGGCGCGCTTCAAGAAGCTGATCATGGCGGGCGACTACCCCGCCGCGGTCGAGGTCGCGCGCCAGCAGGTCGAGAGCGGCGCGCAGGTGCTTGACGTCAACATGGACGAGGGGCTGCTCGACGCGCACCACGCGATGACGACGTTCCTGAAGCTGATCGCCGCCGAACCCGACATCGCGCGCATCCCGTTCATGGTCGACAGCTCGAAATGGAGCGTGATCGAGGCCGGGCTGAAGTGCGTCAGCGGCAAGCCGATCGTCAATTCGATCAGCATGAAGGAGGGGGAAGAGCAGTTCCTCGCCCAGGCGCGCAAGTGCATGGCGTACGGTGCGGCCGTCGTCGTGATGGCGTTCGACGAGGTCGGGCAGGCGGACACCAAGGAGCGCAAGGTCGAGATCTGCGAGCGCGCGTACAAGCTGCTCGTCGGGATCGGCTTCCCGCCCGAGGACATCATCTTCGATCCCAACGTCTTCGCGGTCGCGACGGGGATCGAGGAGCACAACAACTACGGCGTCGACTTCATCGAGGCGTGCAAGGAGATCAAGGCGCGCTGCCCGCACGTCCACATCTCGGGCGGGCTGTCGAACTTCAGCTTCTCGTTCCGCGGCAACGAGCCCGTGCGCCGCGCGATGCACAGCGTGTTCCTGTACTATGCGATCCCCGCGGGCATGGACATGGCGATCGTCAACGCCGGCCAGCTCGACATCTATGACGACATCGATCCCGAGCTGCGCAAGGCGGTCGAGGACGTCGTGCTCAACACCGATCCCGAGGCCGGCGACCGGCTGGTCGCGCTCGCCGAACGCTACCGCGGCACAGACGTGGTCGCCGAGAAGGCGGCGGCGGAATGGCGCTCACTGGGTGTGAACAAGCGGCTCGAATATGCGCTGGTCAAGGGTATCGACCTTCACGTCGTCGAGGATACCGAGGAGGCGCGGCAGATCATCGCCGATGCCGGCGGACGGCCGATCGAGGTCATCGAAGGCCCGCTGATGGACGGCATGAACGTGGTCGGCGACCTGTTCGGGTCGGGCAAGATGTTCCTGCCGCAGGTCGTCAAGTCGGCGCGCGTGATGAAGAAGGCTGTCGCGCATCTGTTGCCGTATATCGAGGCGGCCAAGGAGCCCGGCGCGCGCGGCAAGGGCAAGATCATCATGGCGACCGTCAAGGGCGACGTGCACGATATCGGCAAGAACATCGTCGGCGTGGTGCTCCAGTGCAACGGCTTCGACGTGGTCGATCTCGGCGTGATGGTGCCGTGGTCGAAGATCCTCGAGGCCGCGAACGAGAACGATGCGGACATGATTGGGCTGTCGGGGCTGATCACGCCGAGCCTCGACGAGATGGTCACGGTCGCCGAGGAGATGAAGCGCGCGGGGATGACGATGCCACTACTTATTGGCGGTGCGACGACGTCGAAGGTCCACACCGCGCTGCGGATCGCGCCGGCGTATGATGGTCCGGTGGTGCATGTGCTCGATGCGAGCCGCGCCGTGGGTGTGGCGTCGACGCTCGTCAGCGACACAATCCGCGATGAGTTCGTGACGAAGACCGCGGACGAATATGAGGCGGTGCGCATTTCTCGCGCGAACAAGGGGCAGAGCGAGCTGCTGCCCTTGGCGACCGCGCGGGAGCGTGGGTTCGTCGCGGACTTTTCGCTGAAGCCTGCTGCGCCAGCGAAGCCCGGCGTGCATGTCTTCGCGGACTGGGATCTGTCGGATCTGCGCGACTATATCGACTGGACGCCGTTCTTCCGCGCATGGGAACTGGCCGGGAATTTCCCGGCGATCCTGACCGACGAGGTGGTCGGCGAGAGCGCGAGTTCGCTGTACGCGGATGCGCAGGCGATGCTCGATACGATCGTCGCGGAGAAGTGGCTGACCCCGCGCGGCGTCGCAGGGCTGTGGCCGGCACGCCGCGAGGGCGATGACGTGGTCGTCACTGCTTCCCCCCTCCCGCAAGCGGGAGGGGCCGGGGGTGGGCACGCGCTCACCTCCCCCGGCACGCCCGAGGATGGCGCGAGCCCACCCCCCAACCCCCTCCCGCAAGCGGGCGGGGGGGAAGACGTAAGGCTCCCCATGCTGCGCCAGCAGATCGCCAAGCGCGAAGGCCGCGCCAACATGTGCCTCGCCGATTTCGTCGACACGCAGGACGACTGGTTCGGCGGCTTCGCGGTCGGCATCCACGGGATCGACGATCACATCGCCCGCTTCAGGGCGGACAACGACGATTACAACGACATCTTGCTGAAGGCGCTCGCCGACCGTTTTGCCGAGGCGTTCGCCGAACGCCTCCACAAGCACGTCCGCACCGATCTCTGGGGCTATGCCCCCGACGAACAGCTCACCAACGAAGCGATGATCAAGGAACAGTATCGCGGCATCCGCCCCGCACCCGGCTATCCCGCCTGCCCGGATCACAGCCTCAAGCCGATCCTGTTCGACCTGCTCGACGCCCCGACCGCGACCGGGCTCGAACTGACCGAGAGCTTCGCGATGTTCCCGACCGCCGCCGTCTCCGGCTTCTATTTCGGCCACCCGCAGGCCGAGTATTTCGGCGTCGCCCGCGTCGGCCGCGACCAGCTCGAAGACTATGCCGCACGCCGTGGCGCGGACCTCAAGACCGCCGAACGCTGGCTTCGTCCTAACCTCGACTAAGGTCCGGGCTCGCGCGCGGAACAACCGCCGCGAGCCCGCGCTTATTATGGGTCGACATGCGGAGACCCGATGACCGTTCCCCAGTATCTCTCGATCGCCACGCTGTTCGGGATGATGGCGCTCTTCATCTGGGGCAGGTTCCGCTACGACGTCACCGCGATCCTCGCGTTGCTCGCCAGCATCGCGCTGGGCATTGTCAGCCCGAAGGACGCGTTCAAGGGCTTCTCCGACGACATCGTCATCATCGTCGGCTCGGCGCTGGTGATCTCGGCGGCGGTGCAGCGCTCGGCGATTATCGAGCGCGCGCTCGCCAAGTTCGCCAGCCGCGTGACCCGCGTCCGCTCGCAACTGCTGCTGCTGACCGCCTCGGTCGGGTTCGCCTCCGCGCTGGTCAAGAACATCGGCGCGCTCGCGATGCTGATGCCCGCCGCGTTCCAGATGGCGAAGAAGAACGACACCTCGCCCTCGGTCTTCCTGATGCCGATGGCGTCCGCGTCGCTGCTCGGCGGGCTCATCACGCTGGTCGGGACATCGCCCAACATCATCGTCAGCCGCGTCCGCGAACAAATGACCGGGCATCCGTTCGGGATGTTCGACTACGCCCCGGTCGGGCTCGGCCTGACGCTGATGGGGCTGATCTATCTGCGGTTCGCCTACCGGCTGTTACCCCGCGATCGCCGTGCCGCGCCGACGATGGGCGAGGCGCTCGACATCAAAGGCTATGTGACCGAGGCGATGATCCCCGAGGCCTCGCCCGCGGTCGACGAGACGGTCGATGCATTTCTCGACCGCCACGACCGCGAGGTGACGATCACCCGCATCCTGCGCGCCGGGATGCGCAGCGCGCCGCACGAGCACACGCATCTACGCGCCGGCGACACGCTGATCCTCGGCGGCGATCCCGACGCGCTCGAACGCGTGATCGCGCGCGACCGGTTGAAGCTGGAAGGCGAGGACCGGGAGAAGGCGGACGAGGACGACGACGACGAGGTCGGCGTGATCGAGGCGGTGATCGGGCTCGGCTCGGCGCTGGTCGGCAAGACCGCGGCGCGGCTCGCGTTGCAGGCGCGCTACGGCGTGAACCTGATCGCGATCTCAAGGCAGGGCGAGCATCTCTCGCGGCGCCTCGCCAATACCGAATTGCGCGCCGGCGACGTGTTGGTGCTGCAGGGGCCGCTTGAGCAACTGCCGAGCAAACTGCGTGATCTCGGCTGTCTGCCGTTGGCGCAGCGCGAGATGCGGCTTGGCGTGTCGAAGCGGAGCTGGTTGCCGATCGCCATCCTCGCGGTGGCGATGAGTGCGACCGCGCTGGGGTTCGTGCCGGTGGCGGTCGCGTTCTTCGCCGCGGCGGGGCTGATCATAGCGACCGGCGTGTTGCCGGTGCGCGAGGCGTATGATCATGTCGAATGGCCGATCCTGATCATGCTCGGCGCGCTGATACCGGTCAGCGACTCGTTGCGCACGACCGGCGCGTCGGAGGTGATCGCGACCTGGCTGTCGTCGACCGCGGCGACCTTGCCGCCCTGGGGCGCGGTCGCGCTGATCCTGGCCGCGGCGATGGCGGTGACGCCGTTCCTCAACAATGCCGCGACCGTGCTGGTGATGGCGCCGATCGCCGCGACGTTCGCGGGCGATCTCGGGTTCCGGCCCGAGGCGTTCTTGATGGCGACGGCGGTCGGGGCGGGGTGCGATTTCCTGACCCCGATCGGACACCAGTGCAACACGTTGGTAATGGGGCCGGGCGGGTACAGGTTCGGCGATTACGCGCGGCTGGGCGCACCGCTGTCGTTGCTGGTGCTACTGATCGGCACGCCGCTGATCGTCGCGGTATGGCCGATGCATTGAACGGGACCTAGCGATCCTCCCCCGCCAGGGGGAGGTGGCTGGCCCTTGCCAGACGGAGGGGGAGGAAAGGGAGAACTGCTGTTCCGTATCCTCCCCCTCCGTCGCCTACGGCGCCACCTCCCCCTGGCGGGGGAGGATTGAAAGGGATTAAGCGCCTGCTTCGGCCGGTTTGCCCTCGCGAACATCACCCGGCAGGCCGGTGATCGTCTTCACTTCCATGAAGTCCGTCAGCCCATAACGCCCGTTCTCACGACCGTTGCCCGATTGCTTGTAGCCACCGAACGGCGCGCCGATGTCCGGGCTCCATGAGTTGATCGTCACCAGCCCAGCGCGCAACTTCGGAGCCACCTTTGCCGCCGCGGCCGGATCACCCGAGATCGTCGCGGACAGCCCATACTCGGTGGCGTTGGCGATGCGGATGCCTTCGTCCTGATCGCTGTACGCGGTAATCGTAGCGACCGGTCCGAACGTCTCCTCCTGCGCGATCCGCATGTCGGGGCGGACATCGGTGAACAGGGTTGGCTGGATATAGAAACCGGCATTGCGCCCGTCCGGCCGACCTACGCCGCCGGTCACCAGCGTCGCGCCTTCGTCGATCGCCGACTGGATCAGCCCCTGGATCTTATCAAACTGCGCCTTGTTGACGACCGGGCCGATATGCTGGCCCATCTCGGCGGGATCGCCGACCTTGGTCTGCTCCATCATCGACTTCACGATCGCGGTCGCCTCCGCGACCTGGCTAGCATGCACGAGCAGCCGCGTCGGCGCGATACAGCTCTGGCCCGAATTGGCGAGCACGCCGGCCACTGTCGGCGGTAGCACCGCGGCGAGATCGGACCCTTCCAGCACGAGGTTCGCCGCCTTGCCGCCAAGTTCCTGATGCACGCGCTTCACCGTAGGTGCCGCAGCCAAAGCAACCGCGATGCCGGCGCGCGTCGAGCCCGTAAAGCTCACCATGTCGACGTCGCGGTGCGCGCACAGCGCCGCGCCGACACCCGGCCCGTCGCCGTTGACGAGGTTGAACACCCCCGCCGGCACGCCCGCCGCGTCCATGATCTCCGCTAGGATCACCGCGCACGACGGCGCCTCCTCGGAAGGCTTCAGGATCATCGTGTCGCCCGCGGCCAGCGCCGGCGCGACCTTCGCGCAGATCTGGTTGAGGGGCCAGTTCCACGGCGTGATCATCGCGACGACGCCGAGCGGCTCGTGCACGACGGTCGCCTTGCCGATGACTTCGGAGAATTCGAACGCCGCCAGCGCCTTCGCGGTCGCCGAGAAGTGCGCGAGCCCGGTGGGTGCCTGCGCCATCGACGCGAGCGCCATCGGTGCGCCCATTTCCTGCGACATCGCCTTCGCCAGATCGGGCATCCGCGCCTTGTATTCGGTCATGATCCGGCCAAGCACATCGAGCCGTTCCTGCACGCTCGTCTGGCTCCAGCTTTCGAACGCGGACCGAGCCGCAGCCACGGCTTTGTCGACGTCGGCGGCGGTGCCCAGCGTGATCTCGGTGCAGGGCTGTTCCGTCGACGGGTCGATCACCTGATACATGGTGCCGCCCTCGCTCTCGACCCACGCGCCATCGATATACTGCTTCAAATAGCTTTTCATCGTGCCTCTCCGCATCTTGTCTCGCCAAGGAATGGGCTCGGCGGAGATCGGTTGCAACCCGAAACGCATGCCGTAGGTTGACCGGGAAATTCATCAGGAGGCCGGCATGGCGAGAGTGGCATTCATCGAGCAGACCGGCGGTCCAGAGGTCATCCAGTGGCACGACGTGACGCTGCCGCCGCCGGGCAAGGGCGAGGTCTGGATGCGCAACACCGCGGTCGGGCTGAACTATATCGACACATATCACCGCAGCGGCGTGTACCCGGTCGACCTGCCCTCGGGGCTCGGCAGCGAGGCTGCGGGCGTGGTGATGGCGGTCGGCGAGGGCGTCACCGACTTCGCGCCCGGCGACCGTGTCGGCACCTTTGGCCCGTCGCGCGGCGCGTATGCGACCGAGCGCAACGTGCCGGCGAACCAACTGTTCAAACTGCCCGACACGCTCGACGACCGCACCGCCGCGGCGATCCTGCTCAAAGGTACTACCGCCGAATTCCTGGTCGAGCGTTGCGCCAAGGTGCAGGCAGGCCAGACCGTCCTCGTCCACGCGGCCGCGGGCGGCGTCGGCCATATCCTGGTCAGCTGGCTGAAGGCGATCGGCGCGACCGTCATCGCCAGCGTCGGCAGCGAGGACAAGGCCGCGCGGACGCGGAAAGCGGGCGCCGATCATGTCATCCTCCACAAGTCCGAGGACATCGCCGCGCGGGTGCGCGAGATCACCGACGGCAAGGGCGTTCCCGTCGTTCTCGACGGTGTCGGCGGTGCAACTTGGAACGCCTCGCTCGACTGCGCAGCGAAACGTGGCCTGATCGTCAGCTACGGCAATGCTGGCGGTGTGGTCGACGGTGTCAATATCGGGGTTCTTGCGCGGAAAGGGTCGCTGTTCGTCACCCGGCCGACGCTGTTCGATTATTATGTAACGCCCGAGGAAAGGCACGCCGGCATCGCTCGCCTGTTCGCGATGCTCGACAGCGGCGCGGTCACGCCCGAGATCGGCCAGACCTTCGCGCTCGAAGACGTGGCCGATGCGCATCGCGCGGTCGAGAGCGGGCGTACCTGGGGGAGCACGCTGTTGCTGCCGTAGGGCCTGTGATCGACTGGCTGATTGAGCGATAGCGAGACGGTGACCGATACGTTAACTGCCGCCTAACGCATTGTACGTACGTCGAACATATGGTTCGTTCTTACAATTCCGCGGTGGCGATCTGCATCGCCGCACAGGGGATCGCAGTCGTCATCGGCTTCGCCGTACTGATGGCCTGGCCGCCGCGGCATGGCGAATATCTGCTCGTACCGGTCGGCGCGAAAGCGGCCGCAAGCCTGTTGCCGACCGCGGTCGCGGGCCATGCCCTCCTGATCGGTGCGGGGCCGTTGCCGAACAGCTACATCGTCAGGGGCGATCGTGCGCAATTGGCGAGGCTGATGATGGCGCACGGCGTGGTGCTGCTCGGCGCGTCGGGCGCAGCCTGCGGCGAGACGGCGGTCGCGGCATGAACCCCACCGATCTCCAGATCTTCCGCGCGCGCGGCATCGCCATCGTCGCGATCGCGGGCTGGGTCTGTACGCTCTGGCTTGGCGTGATGGGCTTGTGGCTCGATGCCGACGGGCTCGTGCCGGTGCTGGTCGTCGCGGTGCTGGTCAATCTCGCGCCGACGCTGATGGCGTTGCGGCGGCGTCATGACCCGGTTGCGCGGCTGGTCTCCGGCACGCCCGCCGCGGTGTATCCGGCGCTCGGCGTGTATCTGCTGCAGGGGCATGCCTGGCAGATGGATGCGCACATGTATTTCTTCGTCGCGCTCGCCGCCCTGGTGGTGCTGTGCGACTGGCGGCCGATCGCGCTCGCCGCGGGCCTGATCGCGGTCCATCATCTGGTGCTGGAGACGGCGGCGCCGGGCTGGGTATTCACCGGTTCGGGCAATATCGGCCGCGTCGTCATTCATGCCGCCGCGGTCGGGTTACAGCTTGCGGTGCTGGGCTATGTGACCGCCCGTCTGCGCAGCCTGATGATCCGCCAGGAGACCGCGCGCTGCGAGAGCGAGACGCTCGCGAATGAGGCGATCGACAGCCGCAACCGGATGGAGGAGGCGATCACCGGGATGCGCGCGGCCGAGGCACGCGAGGCGCGCGAACGCCAGCGTCGGTTGGAGATCGAGCGCGAACTCGCCGCGCAGCGTGCCGCCGAGATGCTGGCGTTGGCGGAGGCGTTCCAGGCGTCGGTGGCCGATATCGTCGACTCGGTCGGGTCGGCGTCGACTCGGCTCGATGGGTCGGCGCGTGCGCTGAACGAGCTCGCGCAGGTCGCCACCCGCCAGACCGAAGCGAGCGCCGCCGCGGCTACGCAGTCGTCGGAGAGCGCGGGGCGGTTGTCGGCACAGATCCATGCGCTGACCCAGTCAGTGACGTCGATCGCAAGCGTGGCCGAACAGCAGGTCCAGCTCGGGACCGAGGCGCGTACCGCATCGACGCTCAGCCACACGGCGATGATCGCGCTCGTCGAACGGACGCAGACGATCGGCAGCTTTGCCAACTCCATTCAACAGATTGCCGCCAAGACCAACCTGCTCGCGCTGAACGCGACGATCGAGGCGGCGCGCGCGGGCGATGCCGGCAACGGGTTCAAGGTAGTCGCGAGCGAGGTCAAGCAGCTGGCCGGGCAGGCGACCGGCGCATCGAGCGAGATCCGTGCGCTGGCTGGCTCCGCGGAGCAGGGGGCGGGGGTCGCCAACGATGCGCTCGGCCGGATCGCGACGATGATCGGCCACCTCGCGACCGCCGCGGACACGATCCAGGCGGAGGTGCGGCATCACCACCAGACCGCGGCGTCGATCGAGCGCACCGCTGACAGCACCGCGGCGGGGATCGACAGCATGGCGGACGAGTTGCTTGGGATCGCGCGGGTCGCAGGCGAGACCGCGGGGCTGTCCGACATGGTCGCCCGCGCCGCGACCGGGCTGCTCGATACCGCGCGCCAGCTCCGCGCGGCGACCGATCGCTTCGTGATCCAGCTCAAGGCCGCGTAGCGCCCGGTTTGCCTGGCGGGGCGAAAGCGCGGTAGGGCGGGGGCCTATCCAAGTGATCCTTTCGGCGAGACGACGATGAGCCTGAACCTGTTGCTGGTCGAGGACGATGCGGTGTTCGCGCAGGCGATGGCGGAGGAACTGCGCGGGCTCGATCACCGCGTCACGGTCGCGGTCGATGGCCGCGAGGCGCTGGCCGCGGTCGACAGCGCGCCGTTCGATGCGGTGGTGCTCGACCGGATGCTGCCCAAGGTCGACGGGATGTCGGTGCTCGCGCGGCTGCGCGGCGGCAACATGACGGTGCCGGTGATCATGCTCACCGCGCTCGGCCGGTCGGTCGAAAAGGTCGAAGGGCTCGAGGCCGGGGCGGACGATTACGTGGTCAAGCCGGTCGCCGCTGCCGAACTCAGCGCGCGGCTGGCCGCGATCGTCCGCGGACGTGGTTGGACCGGCGGCAGCGCCGACACGATCCGCGCGGGCGACATCGTCGTCAGCCCAACCAAGTTCCGGGCGTGGCGCGACGGCACCGCGCTCGATCTCGGCAAGCTCGAGTTCAAGCTGCTTGCCGAGTTCGTCGCCAATGCCGATGCGGTGCTGACGCGGGCGATGCTGGTCGAGCGCGTCTGGGGCTACGACTTCGCGCCGACCACCAACATCGTCGACGTCTATGTCCGCCACCTCCGCGTCAAGCTCACCGCGGCGGGCGGCGAGGACCCGATCGTGACGGTGCGCGGCGTCGGCTACATGTTGCGCGGGTGATGCGGTTCCGGTCGCTTCGCACGCTGACCGGGGCCTTCCTGCTGGCGTTCCTGGTCGCGACGATCGGGACCGGGGTCGCGATCCACGGCATCACGCTGCAGACGATCGAGCGGTTGGTCGACCGCCGTATCCTGGTCGTCAGCGATGCGATTGCCGGCGTTCCGGGCGACCGCCGACCGCCCGACGTCTTTCGCCGGATCGACGCGGCGATGCGCGAACGCGATACCGGCGATATCGGTTTGCTGCTGGTCGATGCGAACGGCCGTCGGCTCGGCGGCAACATCGCCTTGTCGCGCCGCCTGCCGCTGGGCTTCTCGACGATCGCGCGGGACGACCGGATCGCCGGTTTGTCTGCCGGGCGCGCGCTGGTCCGCACCCTTGATGGCGGTATGACGCTGACCACGGTCGCCGAGACCGAGCCGTTCGACGACTACAACGCCGCGCGCACGCGGATCTACCTGACCGGGTTCGGCTCGATCGTGCTGATCGTGATTGGCGGCATGGTGTTCTTCGTCGTCACGATCGGCCGGCGGATCGGTGAGACGCGGCGCACGGTCGAGGCGATCATCGACGGCGACATGACGCGACGTGTGCCGATTCATCCATCGGGCGGTGAGTTCGCGAATCAGGCGATGGCGTTCAACCGGATGCTCGACCGAATCTCGGACTTGATGGCGAGCATCAGCAACGTCTCGAACGACATCGCGCACGATCTGCGCACGCCGCTCGCGCGGCTGCGCAGCCAGCTTGCGCTGACTGTACGCCGGGCCGAGACGGCGGCGCAGCGCGAGGATCTCGAAGCCGCAATCGCGATGAGCGACGAGCTGCTCACGATGTTCGCGGCAATGCTGCGGATCGCCGAGGTCGAGGGGGGCGATCGTCGCGCCGCGTTCGCGTCGTTCGATCTCGCTGACTTGGTTCGGGAGGTCGGCGACATGATGCAGCCGGTCGTGGTGGATAGCGGTCGGCACCTCGACATCGTCGTGAAGGAACCGGTTCAGATCGTCGGTGATCGCCAGTTGCTGGGTCAGGCGATGGTCAACCTGATCGAGAACGCGATCCGCCATACGCCCACCGGCACGCGGATCGAGATCGGCGTCGTCTCGACCAAGGCCGCGACGATGCTGACGGTGACCGACGATGGCCCAGGCATCCCGGCCGACCACCGCACACTGGCGCTTCGCCGGTTCGGGCGTCTGGACATCAGTCGTCACGATGTCGGGCACGGCCTAGGCTTAGCGCTGATCGATGCGATCGTTCGCCTGCACCGGGGGACGCTATCGCTCGAGGACGCGGGACCTGGGTTACGCGTAGTACTCACGCTGTCGCGGGACTGATCCAACAAGTAATCCTCCCCCTTGCGGGGGAGGATCGTGAGGTCAGAACTTGACCGAGGCTTCCATGCCGTAGGTGCGCGGCGCGTTGAAGTTGCCGTAGTCGCCCAGCACGTTGTTGACGCTGCCCGATGTGAGGTTGGTCGTCGGGGCGCCCGGCAGGCTGTTCGACGGATCGCGGCGGAACACATACTGCTTGTCGAACAGGTTGCGGACCCAGGCCGAGATCGTCACCGCATTGCTGCCGCCGACATGGATGTTCGCCAGTGCCAGACGCGCGTTGGCGATGAACGCCGGATCGTTCTTGGTCGCGAACTGGTCGAAGGTCTGCGTGGCCTGCGAGTAGTTGCCGTCGAGGTGGAACTTCAGGTCCATGTCGCTGATCGGCATCGTGTAGTCGATCGACCCGTTGGCGGCGTTGCGCGGCGTGAACACGATGTAGAAGTTCTGGTACACCCCGGTCGACGCGATCAGCACCGGCGGGATCTTCGTGTAGGTGTACGCATAGCCTGCGGTCAGCGTCAGCCCGTCGACCGGCTGCACGGTCAGATCGGCCTCGATCCCGCGGATCTTGGTAATCCCCGGCGCATTGATCGTCACGAGGTTGTTAAAGCTGCCCGACGCGGTCGTCTGGATCGAGCTGATGTCGACCTGGCTGTTCTTGCGATCCATGATGTAGCCGGCAAGGTTCAGGCGCGCACGGTGGTTCCAGAAATCGGTCTTCGCGCCGATCTCGTACGACTTCACGTCCTCGGGGTTGAACGTCTGGTAGTTGGACGTCCGCGAGCTGGCACCGCCGGCACGGTAGCCGGTCGCGTATTTTGCATAGACGTGGACCGTGTCACTGGCGTCATAGGCGAGCGTCGCCATCGGATTGAAGCGGTTCCAAGTGGCGTCGAGCGGCGCATAGCCGGCCGCCGTCAACTGGGCCTGGGTCGCCGTGTCGTAGTTTAGGTTCCGCGAGAAATGCAGCACGCCCTGCTTCTCGTCGCGCGTGTAGCGGCCACCGGCGGTCAGGTGAACGCGGTCGGTCGCGTTCCAGGTGACCTGGCCATAGCCGGCATAGCTCTTCGAATGCACTTCCGAAGCACGATCGATCGAGCGACAGCCCACGAGCGAGCCGAACCCGCCCGACCCGGTGCAGGGATCGAGCACCGAGATCGTCGTCAGCGACGAATTGAACGCCAGCGAGTTCGGCGTCGCCGCGTCGTCGCTGATATGCTCGTTGAAGTAATACAGCCCGGCAACGTAGTCGAACTGGCCGACCGTGCCGACCGCCTGGAATTCCTGGCTAAACTGATTCTGGTGGAGGTCGGCGAGGCTGTAGCGGCTGAAGTTGCACGCGGTACCGGTGCAGCCTGCGGCGACGACGGGGACGCGGTGATAGCCGCCGCTATTGTCATACTGGGTCGCGTTCACGCCGCGCCATGCGGTGATCGAGCGGAGTTCGATCTCGGGTGCGACATCCCAACGGATGTTCGAGGTGAAGCCGTGCGTCTTGTCGACACTAGGCTGCTGTGGCACGCCGATATCGGCGACCTTCGCGCGGCTGGTGCCGTTGACCACGACCTGGCTCGGAAGCGGCTTCACGGTGCCGGTAAGCGTGGTGTAGTTGGTGCCGGGGAGGGCACAGGCGGACGATGCCGATTGCGCCCCCGCCTTGCACCCGTTCGGGTTCACGTTGAGCAGCTGGCTGTAGAACGGGCTGTTCGAGTCATAGCCGTTATCGTAGCTGAAATCGGCGGTCATGCCCGAGATCGGGTGGACCCGCGCGGTCGCCTTGAAGCCGCGGCGATGATAATAGTTGAAGCCGGTCTGGCCCTCGAGCGGGTTCTTGGTGGTCGCATCCTGATGCTGGATGACGCCGTCGAGCTTCAGCGCAACGCCGTAGGTTTCCGGCAGGTCGAGATGCAGCGTACCGTTGTAGCTGCCGTAGTTCGCGATCCCGCCGGTCGCGCTGCCGCCCCATTTGCCGCTCGGGCCCTTGGTGACGATGCTGAGCGCGCCGCCTTCGGTGTTGCGACCGAACAGCGTGCCCTGCGGGCCCTTGAGCACTTCGATCCGGTCGACGTCGAACAGCGCTGCGTTCAGGCCGTGCTGGCGACCGAGATAGACGCCGTCGATATAGACGCCGACGCCCTGCTCGCGGGCGGGCTGGTTGGCGTCGAGCGGCACGATGCCGCGGATGCCGATCGTCAGCGCGGACTGGCGCGCCTCGAAGGTCGCGACACGCAGCGACGGCACCGCGCCGTCGGCGAGATCGTAAAGGCTCTGGACGTGGCGATCGGTCAGCGCCTGGCTGCTGAGCACGTTGATCGCGATCGGCGTCTTCTGCAGGTTGGTCTCGCGCTTGGTCGCGGTCACGACGATCTCGCCCAGGCCGGTCTGGTCGGCAGGGTCGGCGGTCACGGGGGCGGCAGGATCGACGGGCACGGGATCGGCGGCGGCGACGGTCGCCGTATCCTTGGTGGCAGTCGGCGTGGCGGCAGCGGCGAAGGCGGGCGACGCGATCGCGACCGTCAAGGCGGCGCCGGCCAGCAGCCGCAAGCGCAGGCTTGCTGAATTCAACATCGAGGAGTTCCCTTTTTCGGCAGTGTTTGCCTTGAAGGGCGCGATAGGCGGCGGTCGTGGCACGTCCGTTACGATTATAAGAATCGCGTGTCCGACGTTTTTAATGTTGGCTTAATGCGCGTCGCCAGCGTCGCGCGAGATGACGGGGCTGTCATGTTCCTGTCACGCACGCGTAACGCGGCTGCCATCCGCAGCGGCTACCGCGCCTCCCAAGCCGGCTGGACAAAGCCGGGACATCCGGGGACCCATCATGACATCCAACCTGTCGCGCCGCTTTCGCGGCCCTGTTTTCGCGCATGGCTTGCTCGCTGGCTGCGCGCTGATGCCGTTGAGCATCGCCGCCGCGCACGCTGGTCCGATCGCGGCAACCCCGATCGCGGCAACCCCGGTCGGGGCGCCGCGCGCGCCTGGATCAGTTACCGGCACGGTGTCGCAGGCTGGCAGCGGCGACTATCTCGATGGCGCATCGGTCTCGATCCCCGCGCTCGACCTGTCGACCGTCGTCGATCGCACCGGGCGGTTCTCGCTGAACGGCGTCCCCGCCGGCACGCATGAACTCGTGATCCGCTATGTCGGCTTCCCCGATGCGCGCCGGACCGTCACGGTCGCCGATGCCCCGGTAACGCTCGACGTGGCGATGACCGCGGCCGTTGGCACGGATGCGGGCGCAGGCGAGGGGGCGGAGATCGTCGTTTCCGGCTCGCGTCCGATCGCGGAATCCGAAGCCGCAGCGCTCCAGATCCAGCGCACCAGCCCGTCGCTCGTCTCGGTCATCGCCTCGGATTCGATCGGTCGCCTGCCCGATCAGAACGTCGCACAGGCGGTCAGTCGTCTCCCCGGCGTCGGCGTCCAGCGCGACCAGGGCCAGGCGCGCTACATCACGCTGCGCGGCGCGCCGATCAACTGGACCACGCTGTCGATCGACGGCATCAACGTCGTCAGCCCCGAAGGCCGCGACGCCCGCTTCGACTCGATCCCGTCGGCGATCGCCTCGCAGATCATCGTGCGCAAGGCCGTCACCCCCGACATGACCGGCGAGACGATCGCCGGTAATGTCGACATCATCACGCGATCCGCGTTCGATTATCCGGGTATGAAAGTGCAGGCCAAGGGCGGCCTCGGCCATGTCGAACTCGGCAAGAAAACCGAATATGAGGGCTCGCTCGTCATCTCCGACCGGATCGACACCGGGATCGGCGAGTTCGGCATCGTCTCGTCCGCCAGCCTGTATCGCCGCGGCATGGTCACCGACAATTTCGAGACCGATTTCGAGGCGGTCAAGGAGGACAAGCGGCCCGGCTATCAGACGCGCAACTGGGCACGTGAGACCGAGAACAAGCTGTATCGCCTGACGCGGAAGAACTATTCGCTGTCGACCCGGCTCGACTGGCGCCCGGCGCCCGGCCACAAGCTGTTCGCCGAGACGATCTACTCGGCGTTCCAGGACGACGAGCAGCGCAACAACTACATCTTCGATCTCGACGATCAGCAGTCGCGGGCGCCGACCGGCAGCGCCGGCTGCAACGTCAACGCTCGGCCCGCATCGGGCACCACCGGCTATGCCGACGTCTGCACCGGCAACACGCCGCTGCTCGGCACCGTCTACGGCGTCGATCTCAACGCGAACTTCACGGTACGCAAATACAAGCAGTCGGTGTTCACCAACACGGTCGGCGGCGATCACGAACTCGGCGAGTGGAAGGTCGCATGGCGCGGCAATTTCACGCGCTCGATCGACGACCGGACTCAGCCGGCGCAGCTGAACTACGAAAGCCCCAGCTTCACGAACGCCACCAACCGGCTGACCGTGGGCTATGACCTGACCGACCCGCAGCTGGCCAAGGTCCAGCTGTTCCGCACGATCCGCAACGCCGACGGGACGTTCTCGCGCGGCGCACAGGTAACCGCGATCGAGGATTTCCCGACTTCGCTGACCCGTCTCCGCTCGCTGAAGGCGCAGGACGTGACCGAGGCGTACACCGCCAAGCTCGACGTCAGCCGCGAGGCGTCGCTATTCGGCGCGCAGACGGTGTTCACCGCCGGCGTCCGCTATGACGATCGCACCAAGACCGCGAACGAGGATCTGCTCGATATCAACAGCGCAGCGCAATTCGCCGCCGCGGGAATCTCCACCAACTATTCCGCGATCGCCAAGTCCGGCGGGTTCCAGGGCGAGATCCCGCTCGGCTACACCTTCCAATATTTCGACCGCGACAAGGTGCTCGGGTTGGTCGACCAGGCGAAGACCGTCGCCAGCTATCTGCCGGTTGACGCGAACTATTATAAGGTCGGCGAGAAGGTCTATTCGGCGTACGCGATGGCCACGGTGACCACCAACTGGGGCAGCATCATCGGTGGTGCCCGCGTCGAGCATATCCGCAACGACGCGCGGGCGTTCTCGATCAATGCCGCAACGAGTGTGGCGACGCCGGTCGAGGCGAAATCGAGCCAGACGCTGGTGTATCCGAGCCTCCACCTGAACTGGGACGTCAACGATCGGATGAAGGCGCGGCTGTCGTTCAACACCGGCGCCGCACGGCCCGATTACGATCAGCTCCGCCCGAACCTGACCTATAACGACGCCAACCTGACCGTGTCCGGCGGCAACCCCGACGCGAAGCCCGAAAAGGCCAAGGGCGTCGACGCCTATGTCGAATATTACACGATGCCCCGCGGCTTCCTGTCGATCGGTGCCTATTACAAGGACGTCACCAACGTCCTGTTCGACTCGGTGCAGACCTTCGGCAGCACGATCCTCAACAGCGGCAATACCGATCGCTCGCAATATCAGTTCTCGACCGTCCTGAACGGCGGCAAGGGCTATATCATGGGCATCGAGGGCGCGATCCAGCAGCAGCTCGATCCGTTCACCGCCGATCTCGGCCTGCCGGACTGGATGGGTGGCTTCGGCATCCAGCTCAATGCGACGATCAACAAGAGTCGCGCGGACACGCCAGGCACGGCTGATATCCCGTCGCGCAAAGTACGACTGCCCGGCGCGTCGGACGCGATCTACAATTTGATCGCCTATTACGAGAAATATGGCTTCTCCGCGCGCGTCTCGTACCAGAACCGCTCGGCATGGCTCGACGCGATCGGCTCGGTCGCGAAGGTCGGCGACACCGTCCGCGGCGTCGATGGCGGCGACTTCTACTGGGCCAAGGACAATGAGCTCGACGCATCGGTGCGCTACGCGATCAACGGCAATGTCGAGATCTACGGCGATTTCGCCAACCTGCTGAACGGTCCCGGCCGCCGCTATGTCGGGTCGTCGGCGTACACGATCGAACATGAGACGTTCGGGCGGCGCTATACCGGCGGCGTGCGGGTGACGTTCTGATGCGCGCGCTTCCGTTTGCGGCGGTGCTCCTCGCGGGATGTGCCACGACCTCGGCCCCGGTGGCGGTCGAGGCACCGATGGTCGCGGCGACGGCGGAGACCGACCCGGTCGACACCGCCGCCGACGCCGCGGACGATCCGGCGATCTGGCGCAACGCGAGCGATCCGGCGAAGAGCCTCGTCATCGGCACCGACAAGAAAGCGGGCATCCACGTATACAGCCTGACCGGCAAGCGACTTAGCTTCACGCCTGCCGCCCGCCTCAACAATGTCGACCTGCGCGATCTCGGGGGACGTGTGATCGCCGCCGCGAGCGATCGCGCCGACGTAAATACCGCACACGTCTCGCTGTTCACCCTCGACACGGCGGCAGCAAAGCTCGTCCCGCTCGGCCGCTTCTCGGTCGGGCCGGGCGAGGCCTACGGCATGTGCCTCTGGACCCGCGCGCGCGACCACGCGCTGTTCGGCTTCGTCGTGCTCAAGGACGGCCGCATCGACCAGGTCGCGATCGACCTGTTGGGTGCGTCGCCGAAGGTGACCACGGTCCGATCGATGAAGCTCGCCACCCAGTCCGAAGGCTGCGTCGTCGATGATCGCACCGGGCAGCTTTATGTCGCGGAGGAAGACGTCGGGCTCTGGCGGTTCGACGCCGATCCGTCCGCACCCGTCACCGGGACCCCGATCGCCAAGGTCGACGGCAGGACGCTGGTCGCCGATGCCGAGGGTCTGGCGCTCGCACCCTCGGGCAGGATCGGCGGTTATCTGGTCGTGTCGAGCCAGGGCGACAACGCCTACACGTTCTACCGTCTGCCGGGCGTCACCTATGCGGGCCGGTTCCGGATCGGGGGCGGCGGCATCGACGGGACCAGCGACACCGACGGCATCGACCTGATGCTCGGCGATTTCGGCCCCGCCTATCCGGGTGGGTTGCTGGTGGCGCAGGACGGCGACAACGCGCCCGCCACGCAGAACTTCAAATATGTCGGTTGGGATGCGGTTCGGCGGGCGCTGAAACTGCGCTGACCGCCGCCACGCTGGCGCGCGTTACGCCGCCGCGATCGACAGCGTAGGCAACTGGTCCGCGACCACCACGTGGTCGCGACCGGCGCCTGGCGCGGTACGGCGCGTTGTGGGCCAACGGGCGAGGGTCGATCCGTCGTGCGCGCCCCTTACGAGAGCCGGGCTACGATCACATCACATCGATGAAAATTTGGAGCGGGTGAAGGGAATCGAACCCTCGTCACTTGCTTGGGAAGCAAAAGCTCTACCATTGAGCTACACCCGCCGACACGCGTCGTTCGAGGCGTGGTGCGGTGTCCGTACCCGGCACGATCGCGAAGTTCAAGTATCAAGCGCACACGGAACGTCCGCGGGCGTCCGACGCTGTAGCACCACGGGCGTCGTGCCCGAAAGGACCAGCGCATGTCGACCTCCACACCGATCCACACCGACCCGTCGGACGTTGCGCTGACCGATCCGTCGCGGACCGGCGTGTCGCGGACGGGCTTGTCCAAGCCGGTTGCGGCGTTGATCGTGGCCGGCGTGCTGGGCGCGAGCGCAGTGTTGGGACGGCGTAACGCGCCCGATCCCTCGCACCCCAAGACGCGGCGCTGGTACAAACGGCTCGACAAGCCGGGCTTCACGCCGCCCGACGCGGTGTTCGGCGCGGTCTGGCCGGTGCTCGAAACCGGGCTTGCGGTTGGCGGCTATCGACTGATGCGCGCGCCGGCCGATCCGCGTCGCAACGCCGCGGTTGGGCTGTGGCTGCTCAATACCGCGATGGTCGGCGGGTGGACCGAGTTGTTCTTCCGCAAGCGCGCGCTGGAGACGAGCGCGATCGCGGCAGGCGGGATGGTCGTCACCGGCGCCGCCTATGTCGCCACCGCCGCCAAGGTCGATCGGCCGGCGGCGGGGCTGGGCGTGCCGTTCGTCGCCTGGCTCGGCTTCGCGACCGTACTCGCGACCCGGATCAGCCAGCGCAACGATACCCGACGATGAGCCGGCTGACCGTATGGCATGATGGCGACTGCCCGCTATGCCGGCGCGAGATCGCACTGATGCGGCGGCTCGACCGGCGCGGCGCGATCGAGTTCATCGATGCGACCGATGGCGACGCTTCCTGTCCGATCGACCGGCGCGAGCTGCTCGCACGGTTCCATGCACGTGAGGACGGGCAATTGCTTTCGGGCGCGGCCGCGTTTGCGGCGATGTGGCGGGCGATCCCGGTTCTGCGCCCGCTGGGGCTCGCCGCGCGCCAGCCGATCGTGCTGGGCCTGCTCGAGCGCGTCTATATCGGCTTCCTGCGCGTCCGACCCAAGTTGCAGCGCGCGCTGCGACGGCGCGAGGCGGTGAAACCATGACCGTCGCACGCGATCCGGTGCTGCCCGGACAGACCAGCGTCTGGGACTTCCCCCGTCCTGCGATCGCCGAGCGATGTGCGCGCCACATCCGCATCGAGCATCGTGGGCAGGTTATCGCGGATACGCGCGCGAGCGTGCGGACGCTCGAAACCAGCCATCCGCCGAGCTATTATATTCCGCCCGACGACGCGACGATGGCGCTGCTGCGGCGCTCCACGCATCGGTCGTTCTGCGAGTGGAAGGGCGATGCGGTCTATTACGATCTCGTGCTCGATGGAGAGACGCTCCGCAACATCGCGTGGAGCTATCCCGCACCGACCCGCGCGTTTGCGGCCTTGCGCGACCATCTCGCTTTCTATGCTGCACCGTTCGATGTGTGCACCGTCGATGGCGAGATGGTCGTGCCGCAGCCCGGCGGCTTCTACGGCGGCTGGATCACCGCGGATCTTGCCGGGCCGTTCAAGGGCGTGCCCGGCAGCCGCTATTGGTAAGCCTTATTTGAGTCCGGCGGCCCGGCGCACCGCGAGGCCTGCGCCGGCCCAGTCGACATCTTCGCCCTCCAGCGCGATCGCGGTGCGCAGATGGTCGCGGACGATCCCGAGCAACGGCATCGGCGTGCGCGAGGTGCTCGCGGCGGCATCGACGAGATTCATGTCCTTCAGCCCCAACGGCGCGGCGAACCCGGCGGGCTTGAACGCATCGGCCACGAGCATGTCGCCATAGGTCTTGTAGACCGGCGCCGAGAACAACGTGCCGGTCAGCACCTCGAGCAGGGTCGCGCGGTCGACGCCGCCCTTTTCCGCCAGCGTCATTGCTTCCGCCATCGCCTCGACCGCGGCCATGATCATGAAATTGCCGCTGAGCTTGACCAGATTGGCGGCCGACGGCGTGGTGCCGACGCGAAAGACGCGCTGGCCGATCGCCTCGAACAGCGGTTCGCAGCGATCGATCAGATCGTCCGCGCCGGCTGCGACGACGAACAGCTTGCCGGCCTCGGCAGCGGGCGGGCGACCGAAAACGGGTGCCGAAATATAGCGATCCGAGTCCGCTGCGAGGCGGTCGGCGAGCGCGACGCCGATCGTGCTGTGCGAGACATGGAGCGCGGGCGCGTTCAGGATACCATCGTCGCCGTACACCACGGCTTCGAGCGCGGTGTCGTCCGCGAGCATCGTCATCACCACGTCGCCCTGCGCGGCGGCTGCGGGAGTCTCGGCGAGCGTCGCGCCGGCTGCAACCAGGTCCGCCGCCTTGTCGGGCGAGCGGTTCCACACCGTCACCGCATGCCCCGCCTTGACGAGATTGGCGGCCATTGCGCTGCCCATCTGGCCGAGACCGATGAATCCGACTTTCATGCTCTATCCTTCCGACTGTCCGTAGCGGGCCAACGCACACCGCAGCGGATCGCTGCGTTAGGCGCGCAGCGGATCGCTGCGTGAGGCGCGCTGCGGCAGGCTGAGACGCGCGACCAGTCCGCCGGCCGGTGATCGGCCCAAGGCGAGACTGCCGCCGTTGAGTTCGGCGAGTTCGCGCGTGATCGACAGGCCGAAGCCGTGGCCGTCGCTGCGTTCGTCGAGGCGGCGGCCGGGCAGCATCGCTTCCGCGATCGCGCTGTCGTCGAGGCCGTCACCATCGTCGGCGATACCCAGCGTCACCATGCCATCGGCGGCGCTCGCCTCGATCGTCAGCGCCGACCGCGCATGGCGCCACGCGTTGTCGAGCAAATTGCCGATCATCTCGTCGAGATCCTGCGGGTCGATCGCGACCGCAAGATCGGCGGGGATGGCGCGTTCGACCACGATCGGCCGATCCGCATGGATCCGCCGCAACACCGCGAGCAGGTCGTCGACCGCGGGGGCGATCTGGGTTCGAACGCGTGCGCCGCCGGTCGCATCGGCGCGCGCGCGACCGAGATGATGGCGGACGCGGCGGTCGATCTGCTCGACCATGTCGCGGACGTCGTCGTCCGCGCCGGTCTCCGCCAGCTTGAGCGACAGCGCCGCCAGCGGGGTCTTGAGGCCGTGCGCGAGATTGGCGACATGCTGGCGTGCGTGCGCGAGCCCGGCGGCGTTCTGGTCGATCAGCGCGTTGAGTTCGGTGACGAGCGGTTGCAGTTCACCGGGCTGGTCGTCGGGGACGTGACGCTCAGTACCGGCGCGGACGGCGGCGAGCGCCGTGCGGAGGTCGCGCAGCGGACGCAGGCCGAAGCGGAGTTGCACAAACGTCGCCAGCGCCAGCCCGACTCCGAGCAGCGCGAGCGAGCCGAGCAGCGGGATCATCGCCTCGCGCAACGGGTCCTCGACGATCCGCCGCGGCCCGATCGCGGTGATCGTCACGGAGCCGCGCGGCGTGGCGACATCCATCGTGCGCGAGTGGAGGCGATTGCCGCTGCGATCGCGCGTGTCGCCGGCATGGAGGGCGTGATCTTCGGGACCGCCGGGGCCGGGAGGATGGGGACGCTCGGGATCGGGCTGCGGGGCTGGCGGTACTGCGTCGATCGGTGGCGCCGGCTTGGGGGCGGGCGGTGTGATCGGGGGCAGGGGGCGGGTCGTGCCGCTATCGAAGCGACCGGCGGGGCCTTCGACCTGCCACGACCAGTCCGATCCGGGCTCGCCGAATTCGGGCAGGTCGACCGCGCGCGTCCGGTCGAGCGTCGCGTCGGGACGGACCGCACGCGCCAGCACCGCGACCTGCGCATCGAGCCGCTCGTCGAGTCCGCGTGTGACGAAGCGTTCGAGGACATGACTGATCGTCACCCCCGCGAACAGCAGCGCGAGCCCGGTCGACAGCCCTGCGATAACGAGCATCCGCCCGAAGAGCGATCGGGGAATGAGGCGGAAGCGGGTCATCGCTGGCGCCCGTTAAAGTGAGATGATCCGTGCTTTACACGCCACCCCGGCGAAGGCCGGGGCCCAGGTGGAAAGGCTTTTATAATGGCGGACGACGCTCCGTTAGCACCGTCCCCCAACTGGGCCCCGGCCTTCGCCGGGGTGGGGCCTAAGTTACAACGCGTGGTCGGTGCTATCGCCATCACGCCCCATCCGCGGTCAGCCGATACCCACGCCCGCGCACCGTCTCGATCATCTGCGCCCCGATCTTCCGCCGCAGCCGACCGATGATCACCTCGATCGAGTTCGAATCCACATCCGCATCGCCCTCGTAGACCCGCTCGATCAAGTCGGCGCGTTCGATCACCACTTCGCGGCGGAGCATCAGTGCCGACAGCACGCGCCATTCGAACGCGGTGAGCTTCAACGGCAGGCCATCGCGCTCGAAGGTGCCGAGTTGCGCATCGAACGTCAGCGGCCCGCACGTCACGCGCGCCGCGGCATGACCGGCGGCGCGGCGGACCAGCGCGCGGAGGCGCATCACCACCTCCTCGACGCGGAACGGCTTGACGACATAATCGTCCGCGCCCGCCTTGAAGCCCTCGACCTTCTCCGACCAGCCATCGCGGGCGGTGAGGATCAGTACCGGCAGGTCGCGCCCCGCCGCGCGCCAGTCGCGAAGCACCGAAAGCCCGTCGCGCTTGGGGAGGCCAAGGTCGAGCACCGCCGCGTCGTACAGTTCGGTGGCGCCGAGATGGCCGCCGTCCTCGCCGTTGCTCGCGACGTCGACCGCGAAATGCTCCGCGCGCAACGCTCGCGCCAACCCGTCGGCGATCGCCGCATCGTCCTCGACCAGTAATACCCGCATGCGCCTGTCCCTATGTCCAAGATCACAACGGAAACTGAACGGCTTGGTTCAGCGGGCGTCGGCAGCGTGCGCCTAGAAGGTGATTCGTCAACCAATGAGAGGAACGACGCAATGACCGAACATTCCCACACCGCGCCCAGCAAGCGGTTCAATCTCCGCCGCAACCGCCTGGCACTCGCCGCCGCCGGCTTGCTCGTGGTCGGCGGTGCCGCCGGCGCCGTCACCGTCGCCGCCACCCGTCCGAGCGTGACGATGGCGCCCGCAACCCCAGTCGCGATCCGCTCGCTCCAGTCGGACGGCATCGTCACGATCCGCGGCACCGTCGCCGAGCAATACGGCAACAAGTTCGTGATGGCCGACCGCACCGGCCGCGCGCTGGTCGATCTCGGTCGCGGCGGCGAGGGTAGCAACCTGGTCGCGACCGGGCAGCCGGTGACGATCCAGGGCCGGTTCGAGGATGGTTTCGTCCACGCCTCGTTCCTCGTGGCACCCGGTGGCAAGGTGACCGCGCTCGGCCCGGTCGGTGGCCCACCGCGCGGTCCGCATGGCCCTGGTCCTGATGGTCCGGGTCGCGATGGTCCTGGTGGCCCCGGTGGCCCCGGTGGCCCCGGCGGTCCGGGTGCTCCCCCGCCACCGCCGGCAGGGGTCGCACCGCCCCCGCCAGCCGGCATGGCACCGCCGCCGACGGCGCCGGGTGCAGCCCGCGCACCAGCCGGGTCGCTCCCCGCGCCGGCAGCGGCACCTGCCCCGCAGGCGACGCCAGCGACCTGAAGTCTGTGGAGCCGGGTAACACCGGCTCCATTTTTCAATCGGTGCGAACTCTGCAATCCTCCCCCTGGCGGGGGGGGGCGTGCTTAGCGGGCGATCGACGCGGCCCTTGTCGCTTCGGCGGGGCGTGATTGCGTGATCGGTGTGCGGACCCAGTAGCGGCCGGTCACGACCAGCGGCAGCGCGAGCAGCAGGCCAGCGCCGACATCCCAGACGCCGTCGCCGATCAGGCCTGCGCCGAGCCCGGCACAGGTCGATACGCCCAGCAGGATCGGCAGTGCGAAGATCTGGCGGTTGGTCTTGTGGGTCATGCGATTTCTCCCGCCATCACGACTTCGCGGACGCGCTGGTCGCTCGGACCGCCGCGACGACGCAGCCAAAGATACAGCCCGCTGCCGAGCACGATGATCGTCAAAATGTCGAAGATCGCCCAGACGATCTTCATCGCGAGGCCGCCGTAATTCCCGAAATGCAGCGGCTGTGCGAGCAGCATCGCCTGCATGTACCAGGGCATCGGCACGACCGCGTCGAGCCGTCCGGTCGCGGCATCGACGAAGCCGGGTAGCAGCAGCTTCGATGTCAGCGGCGTCGCGCCCTTGAGGAACACGGCGTAGTGATGCGGGCTGCTGAAGACGACGCCGGGGAAGGCGATGAACTGCGGCTTCATCTCGGGCGCCTTGCGCTGCACCGCGTCGAGCGCCGCCTGGACCGATGCACGCTGGACCCCGAGCGGGGTGCGCGTCTCGCTGGCGATGATCTCGGCGAGGCCGTTCGACTTCCAGATGGCAGTGATCGGCACGACGAAGGTGTTGATCGTCCCCGTCACGCCGACGACGCTTGCCCACACCAGCGTGACGATGCCGAGCAGGTTGTGGCGGTCGAGCCAGCCGAGCCGCTTGCTGCGTCCGCGGCGCAGCGTGCCGAAGTCGAGCTTCGCCATGAACGGTGCGTAGAGCACGACGCCGGACACGATCGCGGCGAAGAAGAGCAGGCCCATCACGCCCAGGAAGATCTCCGCCCAGAAGCCGAGGAACATGTCGGTGTGGAGTTTCAGGATGAACGCCATCACGCCGGGGACGTAGGGCGGCATTTTCGCCCCGGTGCGCGCGTCGAAGGCGAGGAAATGCATCGCTGCCGGGGCTGCATCTGCGGTGGGGCCGGTGGTGACGTAGACGATCGGGCGCTCTTCGTCGAAGCTGATGTAGAGCGGGAGCTCGCCGGGGGCCGCCTTCGCCGCGCGGGCCAGAATGGTGTCGAGCGAGAGCGATGGCGTATTCGCGGGTAGCGTCGCCATCGGCGCGGGCGGGTTGAGCCAGCCATCGATCTCCTCCTCGAAGATCAGCGGCAGGCCGGTCACGCACAGCATCAGCAGGAACGCGGTGCAGATCAGGCTCGTCCATTTATGGACGAGATACCAGGTCTTGATCGTGCCGCGGGTCATGTGCGGGCAGCGGTTCTGACGAGGGATATGATCTTCCGGGCGGTCACCGGGATACAAGTACAGAATTGATAACGATGTGCAATAGCGACGTTAGGGGCCTTACGAACTGATCCTCCCCCGCAAGGGGGAGGTGGCTGGCCCTTGCCAGACGGAGGGGGAGGAAAGGGCAACTGCTGTCGCGCGTTCCTCCCCCTCCGTCACCTTTGGTGACTCTCCCCCGTCACCTTTGATGACACCTCCCCCTGGCGGGGGAGGATTGTGTGTCAGGCTACGCCTGCGCCGCCCGTGACGCCGTAGACCTCACCCGTGATATAGCTCCCCTCCTGCGACGCGAGCAGCACATACACCGGGGCGATCTCGACCGGCTGGCCCGGACGGCCGAAATGGCTCTTCGACCCGAACGTCTCGACCATCTCCTGCGGCTGGCCACCGCTTGGCTGCAACACCGTCCAGAACGGGCCCGGCGCGACGACGTTGGCGCGGATGCCTTTTTCGATGAGCTGCTTGGCGAGACCCTTGGTGTAGGCGACGATCGCCGCCTTGGTGGTCGCATAGTCGAGCAGATTGTCCGACGGATCGTAACCCTGGACCGACGCGGTCGTGACCACTGCTGCGCCGACCGGAAGATGCGGGACGGCCGCCTGGACGAACCAGTGCAGCGCATAGACGTTGGTCTTCATCGTCTGGTCGAAATCATCGGTCGAGATATCGGCCACTGTCGGCCGCGTCTGCTGTCGGCCGGCGTTGACGACCAACACGTCGAGCCCACCGAACGCATCGACCGTCTGCTGGACCGCGGCGCGACAGAACGCCTCGTCCTTCACGTCGCCAGGCAGCGCGAGCGCTTTGCGCCCCTCGGCCTCGATCAGCGCGACGACTTCCTGTGCATCAGCCTCCTCGGCGGGGAGATAGACGATCGCGACATCGGCGCCCTCGCGCGCATAGGCGATCGCGGCGGCGCGACCGATGCCGCTGTCGCCGCCGGTGATCAGCGCCTTGCGGCCGGTCATCTTGCCCGAGCCCTTGTAGCTCGTCTCGCCGTGATCGGGCTTCGGGTCCATCTTCGACGCGATACCCGGGGCTTCCTGCGGCTGTTGCGGGAAGGGGGGCTGCGGATATTGCGTGCGCGGATCCTGCATCGTGAGCCGGTCGGCCATGGGAAGCTCCTGTCTGGGGGGAACAGGGGCAACCGATGGCCGACCGATCGGGTTGCGCTTTACTTGAGCAGGATCAACGCCTTCGACAGCGTCATGTAGATCCCCCAGAGGATCGGCAGCCCGACCGCGAGCCACGCGAACACGACCACCGGCGAGGTGCCGGTAGACGTGGCGACCGTCGCGCCGGCCACCGTCTCGACCGTAACGGGCCTGTCGTCGGCGGGCATGTGGAACTTGGCGGCGACCGGCCGGACGAACAGGTTCGCGACGAACCCGGCGACGAGCATCGCCGCCAGCACCCAGAAGATCGGCGGATAGATATCGCTGCGGGGCACACCCGCCGCGATCGCGCGGTCCCGCATGTTGGCGACGAGCAACGGCCCGACCACACCCGCGGTCGACCACGCGGTCAGCAGCCGCCCGTGGATCGCACCGACATATTTCGTCCCGAACAGATCGGCGAGATACGCAGGCGCAGTCGCGAACCCGCCGCCGTACATGGAGGCGAGGATGCAGAAGACGAGGATGAACAGGCCGAGCGTCGTGCCGGCGAGCGCCGGTGCGGCGAATCCGTAAAGCACCGCGCCCGCGACGAGGATCGTCGCGAACAGCGGTTTCCGCCCGATCCGATCGGACAGCCACGCCCAGAAGAAGCGCCCGCCGATGTTGAACAGGCTGATTGCGCCGACAAAGCCTGCGCCGACCGCCGCCGCCGCCTTTTTCTGGTCGTCGTCGAACGCGGTGAACAATACGCTAGGTGCGTCGATCAGCCGTCCGCCGAACAGCTCCTGCAACATCGGCGAGGCGATGCCGATGATCCCGATCGACGCGGAGACGTTGAAGAACAGCACCAGCCACACGAGCCAGAATTGCGGCGTGCGGTGCGCGTCCGACAGCGCGACGTTCAAGCTGCTGATCGACGCCTTGGCCGATGTCGGCGCGGTCCAGCCGGCGGGCGCCCAGCCCTCGGCGGGCACGCGGTAGCCGATCGCGCCGGCCATCATGAACACGAAATACACGCTCGCGAGGACCAGGAACGTCTGCCAGACGCCGACGCCTGTCGGGCTCGCGAAATGCTTCATCAACAGATCGGCGAGCGGTCCGCCGATCATCGCGCCGCCACCAAAGCCCATGATCGCCATGCCCGTGGCCATGCCGCGACGGTCGGGAAACCATTTGATTAGCGTCGAGACGGGCGAAATGTAGCCGAGCCCAAGCCCGATCCCGCCGATCACGCCCGACCCGATCCAGATCAGCCAGAGCTGGTGCATTGACACGCCGATCGCGGCGATGCCCATGCCGCCACACCAGCAGAACGCGGCGACGACGCCGGCCTTGCGCGGGCCGGCGCGCTCGAGCCACCCGCCCCAGATCGCAGCCGACGCGCCGAGCACGACGAAGAACAGCGTGTACGTCCAGACGAGGTCGCTCACCCGCCAGTCGCAGGTCGTCGTGGTCAGCGCGCCAAGCAGCGAGAGGTCCTTGCAGACGACCGGATCGGTGATCCCGATCGCACGCGACAGCGGCAGCCAGAACACGCTGAACCCGTAGGCCATGCCGATGCACAGGTGGATCGCGAGCGCGCAGGGGGGCACCAGCCAGCGGTTGAAGCCGGGGCCTGCAACCGTGCGCGCCCGGCTCAGAAAGCCGTCCGCGCCCGAATCTCGTCCGCCAAATTCGCCTGTTTCAGCCATGTGCCCCCCGATTATCTGCTTATATTCGGGGACGATGGCCGATCAGGCGCTGAATGTCACCTCAAGCGGTTCGAACCCGTCGATCGTCGCGCGCACCGCCTGTCCGCGCTGGATCGGGCCGACGCCGGCGGGGGTGCCGGTGAAGATCAGATCGCCGGGCGCGAGTTCGACGAAGGTCGACAACGTCGCGATGATTTCGGGGATGTTCCAGATCATCATCGACAGGTCGCCCGACTGCCGCGTCTCGCCATCGACTGTCAGCGCGATGCTGCCCGAGGCGGCGGGGACGCCCGGCGTCAGCGCCGCAACGGGGGCGGAGCGATCGAAGCCCTTCGCCATGTCCCACGGCCGCCCGATCTTCTTCGCCGCCGCCTGGAGATCGCGGCGCGTCAGGTCGATCCCGACGCCCGCGCCGAAGATCATCGCCGCGGCATCCTCTACGGCGACGTCCTTGCCGCCTGTGGAAAGCGCGACGACCAGTTCGACCTCGTGATGCAGGTCTTCGGTCTGCGGCGGGAAGGGCAGGGCGCTGCCGTTCGCCACCACCGCATCGGCGGGTTTCGTGAAGAAGAACGGCTCCTGCCGGTCGGGGTCCGACCCCATCTCGCGTGCGTGATCGGCATAGTTCTGGCCGACGCAGAAGATCCGGCGAACCGGAAAGCGGTCGGTCGTACCGGCAATGGCGATCGTCGGGGCAGTGACTTCGGGAATATGCATGATGGCTCCTTTGGCGGCCTTCATCACGCGCCCGGCCGCGGTTTGCAACGCAGGCGGAACGTCCTCGGGCACGATGGGTTGGGCCTGCATACCCCAGGAAAACCTGCATTCGCAGTGGAGATACCGATGCCCAGCACCCAACCCGTGCCTTTCGACCCGTCGGTCGAGACGATCGCTCCCGATGAAGCGGAGACGTTGCAGGGCATGAAGGACTCGTTTCGGGAAATCCTGGAAACGACGTCGCAGGATTACGGCCATGCGGTGCGCGCGGTCCATGCCAAGGCGCACGGCATCGCGCGCGGATCGATCACGATCGCCGACGGCCTGCCGCCGATCCTGGCGCAGGGCATCTTCGCGACGCCTGGCCGGCATGAGGCGGTGATCCGTATCTCGACCAATGCGGGCGATATCCTCGACGACAGCGTCAGCCTGCCGCGGGGGCTCGCGCTGAAAATCCTCGATGTCGCGGGGGATCGCCTGCCGGGGTCCGAAGGCGACACGATTCAGGACTTCATCATGGTCAACGCCCCCGCTTTTTCCGCCAAGGATCCCAAGGCGTTCGGCAAGAACCTCAAGCTGCTGACCAAGACGACGGATCGGTTCGAGGGGGTGAAGAAGGCGATGTCGGCCACGTTCCGCGTCGTCGAGTCCGCGCTGGAGGCGGTCGGCGCGCAGTCCGCGACGCTGACGACGCTCGGTGGCGCCAAGCCCGTGCATCCCCTGGGCGAGACCTATTATTCGCAGACCGCGTTCCGGTACGGCGACGCGATCGTCAAATTCGCGCTGTTCCCGGTATCCCCCGAACTGACGAAACTGACCGGCAGCCTCGTCGATATCACCGCGCGACCGGACGCCCTGCGCGAGGTCGTCCGCGACGCCTTCGCCGAGCATGGCGGGACGTGGGAGTTGCGCGTGCAGATCAACACCGATCTCGATGCGATGCCGATCGAGGACGCGTCGGTCGTCTGGGACGAGGCGGTCAGTCCCTATGTGACGATCGCCAAGCTCGAAATCCCGGCGCAGGTGTCATGGGATCAGGGCAGCAGCGAGCGGACCGACGACGCGCTGGTCTATAGCGTGTGGAACGGGATCACGGCGCACCAGCCGCTTGGCGGGATCAATCGCGTGCGCAAGGAGACCTACGAGATGTCGGCCGAATTCCGCGGGCAGTTCAACGGGTGCCCGGTGCATCAGCCATCGACGTTGTCCGACCTTGCCTGACATATCGGCCAAGGGGGGCACCTCGTTGAAGCTGTTCCATGTCAGCGACGTACATTTCGGTGCGGAAGACCCGGCGGCGATCGCGTGGTTTTCCGAGCGGGTCGCGGTCGAGAAACCCGATGCGGTCATCATGACCGGCGACTTGACGATGCGCGCGACCAAGGACGAGTTCCAGCGTGGCGGCGACTGGTTGCGCTCGCTCGGCGTGCCGGTGACCTTGGAGGTCGGCAACCACGACATCCCCTATTATTGGGACCCGTTCCGGCGGCTGTTCGCACCCTATCAGCGCTATGCCGCAGTCGAGCAGATGATCGAGCGGCCGCTTGAGCTTCCCGGCGTCACGGTCGTGCCGCTCAAGACGACGGCGCGCGCGCAGTGGCGGTGGAACTGGTCGAAGGGTCGCGTGAGCTCCGGTTCGCTCAAGCGCGCGCTGGCGATGATCGCGGATGTGCCGAAGGGCAATCTGATCCTGATCGGCGCGCATCATCCGCTGATCGAGGGCGGGACGACCGGGACGGCGAAGACGCGCAATGGCGACGAGGCGCTGACCGCATTGGCGGAGGCTGGCGCGGATGCGGTGCTGTCGGGGCACGTCCACGACCCGTTCGACGTGCCGGTCGAGCGCGAAGGGCGGATCATCCGGATGATCGGTGCCGGGACGCTGTCAAAGCGGACGCGCGGGAGTCCGCCGGCGTTCAACGAGATTCGCGTCGAGGGTGGGCGTTTCGAGACGCTGGCGCGGACGCTGTCGGACGAGAAGAAGCACTCGATCACGAGTGAAGTTTGAAATGCTAGGCTGTCTGAGGCGTTAGCTCGCGCTCGCCCAATTGCGCGTCTTCGTCATCCTGACGAAAGTCAGGATCCAGGGTTACAGAAGGGAGCCTGCGTGGCTCTGGATCCTGACTTTCGTCAGGATAACGAAGTTCAGCAGGCGACGCTCGCCTCCTGGTCCGCCTTAGTCCGGCGCTTTCCCGGAATTGAACTCGATATCGATCTCGACCCAGCCGCCAAGGATCTGCTTACCCCCCACGCGCGGCGGGCGGACGCGGAATTGCCACGCGGCCTGCCGCATCGCCCGCGCGAGGCCCGACCCGACCGGCGACTCGCTGAGCGCACGGCAATTCTCGACCTGGTAGTTCGCGATCATCCGGCACGCGATCTTCGCCCAGCTGTTAGGCGGCGGTGGGCTTTTCAGATAGCCGTTGAGCTCCGCGTCGGTCGGGCGCCGATACCACTCGACCTTGTACAGACGCTCGCCACCAGGGCCTTCGCCGGGACCATAGGCTGCGCCACTGTCCTTGCCCTTTCCCGAGCCGCTGCCGCCGTCTCCGCCGGCAAGCTGGTCGTCGGGATGCGATGGCATCTTCGAGATATCAGCGGCGTCGAACATCTCCATCCCGCCGAGCATCTTGATCGGCAGGGGCGGGGGCGACTTTGGCGGCGCGGGCGGTGCCTGTGCGGAGTCTGCACGCGGTGCGGCGCGCGGTGGCGACCCACCGCTTGCCCGCTTCTGCTTGGTCGGCGACGGTGTACGCTTTTGCGGTGTGGGCGCAGTCTGATCGGGCGCGATCTGGAATGTGACCGGATCGCGGCGCTCCTCGGGCTTCACGACGGCCGAAGGCGTCAAGCGCAACAACAGCAATAGGATCAGGATATGCGCGATGACGGTGAGCACGAACGCGCCGCTGCGCCGGCGCGCCGAGCCGCGCGTCTCGATCGACGAAGGATGGTACGCCGACCGCATCGGCTGATCGCCTAGCTGCGCCAAGGCGCGACGGCAACGCCTGGCGTCGATGATCTTTTTGTCACCATGGTCACTGAAAACTGTCGACCAATTCAGCCGCGCTCATCGACAAGCGCGGCGATCGCGTCCGCGGCCGCCTCCGCGCCGTTCTCCCGCGCAACCTGCGCACCGACCTGCGCGGCCGTCTCGCGCATCCGGTCGGTCAGGATGGCGGTGATCGCGGCACCAGCACGCGTGATCGTGAAGTGCTTCGACGACAGCGTCTTGCCGACGCCGATCGATTGGATGCGGTGCGCGTTGTCGTATTGATCGCCCATGTGCGGGACGACGAGTTGCGGCTTGCCGGCCCGCAGCGCCTGGCCGGTCGAGCCCGCGCCGCCGTGGTGGACGATCGCGCTGGCCTGGGGGAACAGCAGCGAGTGCGGCGCATAGCGGCAGACATGGATATGTTCACTGGCGGCGGTCCGGTCGTCGTTGCCGGTCAGCAACACGGCCCGCAGCCCGAGCGCGCGCGCGGTTGCTGCGGCGGTGGCGTAGAAGTCGCCGGGGGCAAACGTCGCGAAGGATCCGAGCGTGAAGACCAGCGGCGGTGGACCGGCGGCGAGGAACGCCTCGAGCGTTGGCTCAAGCGTTTCGGGCGCACCGGTATCGCTGTCGAAGATCGCAAAGCCAGTGACGCGCGCATTGTCGGGGAGGTCAGGCTGGCGCGGCGCGATGGCCGGCGAATAGCAGCACAAGGTAAGGTCGGCGCTCGCGGGCGTCTCGAGCAGCAACGCCTGGCGTGACGGCGGCAGGCCGCGTGTCTTGCGAACCGTATCGACGTGCCATCCATACCGATGTCGCAGCACGCCGCGCATGACCCGGTACACCGACCGGTTCCAGGCGCGGCCGATCGGCCCGGTCGGTGCGTGGGCCATCATTGCGAAGTCGGGCGTGCGGGGTGGCGCATAGGCGGAGAAGGTCGCCATCGGCTGGAGCAGAACGTTGACCAGCGGCACGCCGCGCGTCTCGGCGACGATTGGCGCGGCGAAGACGAACAGCGAGGCGACCAAGGCGACCGCACCCTCCATCGCCTCGTCGAGCGCCGTCGTGCTGTCGGCGAGCCACGGCATCAGGATTCGGTTCATCAGATAGGTCTGATCCGACATGATGCGCTTTGCGACCTGGTCGGGCGGCATGCCCAAAGTCTCCGTCAACGCGTCGAACCCGCCGACGATGGCGATGCCGGTCAGCCCCGCGGCTTCGACCTTGGCGACGTGATCGGCAGGTACCGCCAGCACGACCGCGAACCCTCTGGCCTTCAGCGCAAGGCCGATCGCGATGAAGGGATGCAGGTCGCCGAGCGAGCCGATCGTGGCGAGAACGATCTTTCGCATCGGCTCTGTGTTGTCCTTCCCGGCCGCTAATTTCGACAGCACCCGCCGCAGCCGTACAGCGGGAATGCGACTCCTTTGTTGCGGAGAAATCGTCGATGCCGTGGTGCACAGCATGAAGCCACGCGCGCTAAGGGGGCCGATCTACTGTCAGCTCGGACCGCCAGATCCGCATTTTCCGCGTCAGCCGGACAAGTTCCGGGATTCACGGTCGCGCAAATCGAAAGACGTGTCTTGCAGAACGGGGAACGCCGGACCGCGTCGGTATCCCTCTCGAGTAAGAGCCGACCCGCAGTTCGACGGCGGCACCTTCTTGTTCTCCCGCGAAGGCGGGAGCCCAGTCTGGATCCCCGCCTTCGCGGGGAAACAGCTTACCTTACAGCTGTACCCTCCGAACCCATCAAACCGACCGGGAAATTCGGGACTGAAGCCCTTTCAATGCTCTGAAGGTCGATCAGTCCTTCTCTGCATCTGCGCGCCAAAACGAAAAAGGCCGCCGCCCGGTATCCCGGACGGCGGCCTTTTCCTTAGTCAGCGCGGAAGGCGTCTGACGAAACCGATTACTCGGTCTCGTTCAGATACTCGCCGGCATCCGCGTCGGTGCCGGTGCCCGAGGTGACGACCGCTGCGAGCGGATCTTCACCGGTGCCGCCAGCATCGCGCGGCGAGCGCGCGAGTTCGGCGGCGTGCTCGTCGGCAGCCGACATCGGTGCCACGATCGACACCTCCGCCATCTTGCGCTGCTGGACGCGCATCGCGGCGTCGCGGCTGTTGGCCACGACACGCAGGCGGTTGAGGCCTGCACCGGTGCCTGCCGGGATGAGCCGGCCGACGATCACGTTCTCCTTCAGGCCCATCAGCATGTCCTGCTTGCCCTGCACGGCTGCTTCGGTGAGCACCCGCGTAGTTTCCTGGAACGATGCCGCCGAGATGAAGCTGCGGGTCTGCAGCGACGCCTTGGTGATGCCGAGCAGGATGGGCTTGCCCTGTGCGCGGGTCTGCTTCTTCTCGAGCTTCTCGTTGGTCGCGTCCATTTCCTCGCGATCGACCTGCTCGCCCTTCAGCAGCGTGGTGTCGCCGCCGTCGGTGATCTCGACCTTCTGCAGCATCTGACGAACGATCGTCTCGATGTGCTTGTCGTTGATCTTCACGCCCTGGAGACGATAGACCTCCTGGATTTCCGACACGAGATACTCGGCGAGGGGTTCGATGCCCATCGTCTCGAGGATGTCGTGCGGATCGGGCGAGCCGCCGATCAGGTTGTCGCCGCGCTTGACGTAATCGCCCTCCTGGACGTCGATCACCTTCGACTTCGGCACCAGATACTCGACGACGTCGCCGCCATCCTCGGGCTGGATGCCGATCTTGCGCTTCGCCTTGTAGTCCTTGCCGAACACGACGCGGCCCGAGATCTTCGCGATGATCGCCGAGTCCTTGGGGATACGCGCCTCGAACAGCTCGGCAACACGCGGCAGACCACCGGTGATGTCACGCGTCTTGGCGCTCTCGCGGCTGACGCGGGCCACGACGTCGCCGCCGAACACCTGTGCCCCATCCTCGACCGACAACGTCGCGCCGATCGCCAGCATGTAACGACCGGTCTCGCCCGACGTCTCGTCGAGCAGGGTCATGCGCGGACGCAGATCCTCCTTCGACTTGGTCGCCGCACGATATTCGATCACGACGCGCTGGGCGATGCCCGTGGCTTCGTCGGTCTGCTCGGTGAGCGTCTTGCCCTCGATCAGGTCGACATACTTGATCGTGCCCGGGTTCTCCGTGATCACCGGCATGGTGAACGGATCCCACTCGGCCATCCGATCGCCGCGCGACACGATGTGACCATCGTCGAACAGCACGTACGCACCGTAAGGGATACGATCGACCGAGAGCTCGCGGCCGTCCATGTCGACGATCGCGATTTCGCCCGAGCGGCTGAGCACCACGCGACGGCCACGCTGGTCGACGATGATACGCAGATCGCGGAACTGCACCGTACCGTCGGCATGCGCCTCGAGGTTCGACGTTTCGTTGAGCTGCGCCGCACCACCGATGTGGAACGTACGCATCGTCAGCTGCGTGCCCGGCTCACCGATCGACTGTGCGGCGATGACGCCGACAGCTTCACCGATATTGACCGGCGTACCGCGGGCGAGATCGCGCCCGTAGCACTTGCCGCACACGCCGATCTTCGATTCGCAGACCAGCGGGCTGCGGATCTTGCACGACTGCGTGCCGAGGCCCTCGATCGTCGTGATCATCGGCTCGTCGAGCAGCGTGCCCGACGGGATGACGACCTTGCCGGTCTTCGGATCGACGATGTCCTCCGCGGTCGTACGACCGAGGATGCGCTCGCCGAGGCTTGCGATCGTCGAACCACCCTGGAGAATTGCCTTCATCTCCAGCGCGCGGGTCGTGCCGCAATCCGGTTCGATGATGACGCAATCCTGCGACACGTCGACCAGACGACGCGTCAGGTAGCCCGAGTTCGCGGTCTTCAACGCCGTATCCGCGAGGCCCTTGCGAGCGCCGTGAGTCGAGTTGAAGTATTCGAGGACGGTGAGACCCTCCTTGAAGTTCGAGATGATCGGCGTCTCGATGATCTCGCCCGACGGCTTGGCCATCAGACCGCGCATGCCGGCAAGCTGCTTGATCTGCGCCTGCGAACCACGAGCACCCGAATGGGCCATCATGTAGATCGAGTTGATCGGCTTTTCACGACCGGTTTCCTCGTCGACCTTCACCGCACGGATCTCGTCCATCATGGCGTTCGCGACCTGATCGCCGCAACGGCTCCAGGCGTCGATCACCTTGTTGTACTTCTCCTGCTGCGTGATCAGGCCGTCCTGATACTGCTGCTCGAAGTCCTTCACGAGCGCCTTGGTGTCATCGACCAGACCGACCTTGGCGTCCGGAATGATCATGTCGTCCTTGCCGAACGAGATGCCGGCACGGAACGCGTGGCGGAAGCCGAGCGACATGATCGCGTCGGCGAACAGCACGGTCTCCTTCTGGCCGGTGTGACGATAGACCTCGTCGATCACGTCGCCCACGTCCTTCTTGGTGAGGAGGCGGTTGACGGTGTCGAACGGCACCTTGTGGCTGTGCGGCAGGCACTCGCCCAGCAACATGCGGCCCGGGGTCGTCTCGTACCGCTTGAGGTACTGCTTGCCCTTCTCGTCGGTCTGCGGAACGCGGCTGATGACCTTGGTGTGCAGCGTGACCGCCTGCGCGTTCAGCGCCTGGTGCACTTCGGCCATGTCACCGAGCAGCATCCCCTGGCCCGGCTCGTTCTCCTTCATCATCGACAGATAATAGAGGCCGAGGACCATGTCCTGCGACGGAACGATGATCGGCTTGCCGTTGGCGGGCGACAGGATGTTGTTCGTCGACATCATCAGGACGCGTGCTTCGAGCTGGGCCTCGAGGCTCAGCGGAACGTGCACGGCCATCTGATCGCCGTCGAAATCGGCGTTGAACGCGGAGCAGACCAGCGGGTGAAGCTGGATCGCCTTGCCCTCGATCAGAACCGGCTCGAACGCCTGGATGCCGAGACGGTGAAGCGTCGGCGCACGGTTCAGCATGACCGGATGCTCGCGGATCACCTCGTCCAGGATATCCCAGACTTCCTTGCGCTCCTTCTCGACCCACTTCTTCGCCTGCTTCAGGGTCATCGACAGACCCTTCGCATCGAGACGCGCGTAGATGAACGGCTTGAACAGCTCGAGCGCCATCTTCTTCGGCAGGCCGCACTGGTGCAGCTTCAGCTCAGGCCCGGTCACGATGACCGAACGACCCGAATAGTCGACGCGCTTGCCGAGCAGATTCTGGCGGAAGCGGCCCTGCTTGCCCTTGAGCATGTCGGACAGCGACTTCAGCGGACGCTTGTTGGCGCCCGTGATCGTGCGACCGCGGCGACCATTGTCGAACAATGCGTCGACGGCCTCCTGGAGCATGCGCTTCTCGTTGCGGACGATGATGTCCGGCGCGCGGAGTTCCATCAAACGCTTGAGACGATTGTTGCGGTTGATCACGCGGCGATACAGATCGTTCAGATCCGACGTCGCGAAACGACCGCCGTCCAGCGGCACCAGCGGGCGCAGCTCGGGCGGGATGACCGGAACGACTTCGAGGATCATCCACTCGGGGCGATTGCCTGAATCGATGAAGCTCTCGACGACCTTCAGGCGCTTGATGATCTTCTTGGGCTTCAGCTCGGACTTGGTGACCGCGAGCTCTTCGAGCAGCGCGGTACGCTCACCGACGAGATCGAGCGATTCGAGCATGATGCGGACCGCTTCGGCACCGATACCGGCCGAGAACGCGTCCTCGCCATACTGGTCCTGCGCGTCGAGGAGTTCGTCCTCGGTCATCAGCTGGTACTTCTCGAGCGGGGTCAGGCCCGGCTCGATGACGATGTACGCCTCGAAGTACAGCACGCGCTCGAGCTGCTTCAGCTGCATGTCGAGCAGCAGGCCGATGCGCGACGGCAGCGACTTCAGGAACCAGATGTGCGCGACCGGTGCGGCCAGTTCGATATGGCCCATCCGCTCGCGGCGAACCTTCGAGACGGTAACCTCGACGCCGCACTTCTCGCAGACGATGCCCTTGTACTTCATGCGCTTGTACTTGCCGCACAGGCACTCGTAGTCCTTGATCGGACCGAAGATGCGCGCGCAGAACAGGCCGTCACGCTCGGGCTTGAACGTGCGGTAGTTGATGGTCTCGGGCTTCTTGATCTCGCCGAACGACCACGAACGAATCTTGTCCGGGGACGCGATGCCGATCTGGATCTGGTCGAACGTCTCGGTCTTGGCGACCGGATTGGCGAAGGGGGTCATCTCGTTCATGAGCTGTCCTTAGGAAAAATCTTCCCCCCTACCGCTTGCGGGAGGGGGAGGGGCCCAGCCTCTTCAGGCTGGGAGGGGGTGGGCGCCCGGCATCGACGTCGCGCTTCGCTGCCGGCCGGGAGCCCACCCCTCGGTCCCCTCCCGCGAGCGGGAGGGGAGGGCAAAGGAATTACTCCGCCGCGATCTGGATGCCGTCGCTGTCGAAGCCGGGCTCCGACTGCTTCAGGTCCACATTCAGGCCGAGCGAGCGCATTTCCTTGACGAGCACGTTGAAGCTCTCCGGGATGCCGGCCTCGAACGTGTCGTCGCCCTTGACGATCGCCTCGTAGACCTTGGTGCGTCCGACCACGTCGTCCGACTTCACCGTCAGCATTTCCTGCAAAGTGTACGCCGCGCCGTAGGCCTGGAGTGCCCAGACCTCCATCTCGCCGAAGCGCTGCCCACCGAACTGCGCCTTACCACCCAGCGGCTGCTGCGTGACCAACGAGTACGGCCCGATCGACCGTGCGTGGATCTTGTCGTCGACCAGATGGTGGAGCTTCAGCATGTAGATGTAGCCCACCGTCACCTTGCGATCGAACTGATCGCCGGTGCGGCCGTCGAACAGGTCCGACTGACCCGACGTGTCGAGGCCCGCCAGCGCCAGCATCGCCGAGACGTCGGCTTCGCGGGCACCATCGAACACCGGCGTCGCCATCGGCACGCCGCCCTTCAGGTTCTTGGCCAGCTCGACGATCTCGTCACCCGTGCGGGCGTCGATCTCGGCGTGATACTGCTCGCCGTACACCGTCTTCAGGCGATCGCGGACCGCCTCGGGCATCGCACCCGGCTTGGCGTCCGGATTCTCTTCACGCCACGTCTCCAGAGCCGCGGTGATCGACTGACCCAGGCCACGTGCGGCCCAGCCCAGATGCGTCTCGAAGATCTGCCCGACGTTCATGCGCGATGGCACGCCCAGCGGGTTGAGCACGATATCGACCGGCGTACCGTCGGCGAGGAACGGCATGTCCTCCGCCGGCAGGATGCGGCTGATGACGCCCTTGTTGCCGTGACGGCCGGCCATCTTGTCGCCCGGCTGCAGCTTGCGCTTCACCGCGACGAACACCTTGACCATCTTCAGCACGCCCGGCGACAGCTCGTCACCACGCTCCAGCTTCTCGCGACGATCGTGGAACTTGTCCGTGATCAGCTTGGCCGCATCGTCATACTGGATCTTGACCGCTTCCAGATCGCTCTGGACCTTGTCGTCGGCGACCGCGAACTTCCACCACTCGTGGCGGTCGACGCTGTCGAGCAGATCCATGTCGATCACGACACCCTTCTTGACGCCCTTCGGCGCCGAGGTGGCGGTCTGGTCGAGCAGCATCTCGCGAAGACGCGACCAGGTCGCACGGTTCAGGATCGAACGCTCGTCGTCCGAATCCTTCTTCAGGCGCTCGATCTCCTCGCGCTCGATCGCCATCGCACGCTCGTCCTTGTCGATGCCGTGACGGTTGAAGACGCGAACGTCGACGACCGTACCCGACACCCCCGGCGGCAGGCGAAGCGACGTATCGCGCACGTCGCTGGCCTTCTCGCCGAAGATCGCACGGAGAAGCTTCTCCTCCGGCGTCATCGGCGATTCACCCTTCGGCGTGATCTTGCCGGCGAGAATATCGCCCGGCTCGACCTCTGCACCGATGTAGACGATGCCCGCCTCGTCGAGGTTGCGAAGCGCTTCCTCGCCGACGTTCGGGATGTCGCGCGTGATGTCCTCGGGCCCGAGCTTCGTGTCGCGAGCCATCACTTCGAACTCGTCGATATGGATCGACGTGAACACGTCGTCCTTCACGATCCGCTCGGAGATCAGGATCGAATCCTCGTAGTTGTAGCCGTTCCACGGCATGAACGCGACGAGGCTGTTGCGACCCAGCGCCAGTTCGCCGAACTCGGTCGACGGGCCGTCGGCGAGCACGTCGCCGGCACGGACCGCATCGCCTACCTTCACCAGCGGACGCTGGTTGATGCAGGTCGACTGGTTCGAGCGCTGGAACTTCATCAGCGTATAGATGTCGACGCCCGACTTACCGGCATCGATCTCGCCGGTTGCACGGATCACGATACGCGCCGCGTCGACCTGGTCGACGATGCCCGCACGCTTGGCCGAGATCGCTGCACCAGAGTCACGGGCAACCGTCTCTTCCATGCCGGTGCCGACGAACGGCGCCTCGGCCTGGACGAGCGGCACCGCCTGACGCTGCATGTTCGAGCCCATCAGTGCGCGGTTGGCGTCATCGTTTTCCAGGAACGGAATGAGCGATGCGGCGACCGAGACGAGCTGCTTGGGGCTGACGTCCATCAACGTGATGTTGTCGGGCAGCGCCATCAGGAATTCGCCAGCCTGACGCGACGACACCAACTCCTCGACGAAGCCGTTCGACGAATCGAGCTCGGCGTTGGCCTGCGCGATCGTGTGCTTGGCCTCTTCCATCGCCGACAGGTACACGACGTCGTCGGTGACCTTGTGGTCGACGACCTTGCGGTACGGAGTCTCGATGAAGCCGTACTTGTTGACGCGCGAGAACGACGCGAGCGAGTTGATCAGACCGATGTTCGGGCCTTCCGGCGTCTCGATCGGGCAGATGCGGCCGTAATGCGTCGGATGAACGTCGCGGACTTCGAAACCAGCGCGCTCACGCGTCAGACCACCTGGTCCAAGTGCCGACACGCGACGCTTGTGGGTGACTTCCGACAGCGGGTTGGTCTGATCCATGAACTGCGACAGCTGCGACGAGCCGAAGAATTCGCGGACCGCGGCAACCGCAGGCTTCGCGTTGATCAGGTCGTTCGGCATGACGGTCGAGACGTCGACCGACGACATGCGCTCCTTCACGGCGCGCTCCATGCGGAGCAGGCCGACGCGGTACTGGTTCTCAAGCAGCTCGCCGACCGAACGGACACGACGGTTACCGAGGTTGTCGATATCGTCGATTTCGCCCTTGCCGTCCTTGAGGTTCACGAGCGTCTTGATGACCTCGAGAATGTCCTCGGTGCGCAGCGTCGTCACGGTGTCCTCGACGTCGAGGTCGAGACGCATGTTCAGCTTCACGCGACCCACGGCCGACAGGTCGTAGCGATCCGGATCGAAGAACAGGCCCGAGAACAACGCCTCTGCGGTCTCCAGCGTCGGTGGCTCGCCGGGGCGCATCACGCGATAGATGTCGGACAGTGCCTGCTCGCGCTCTTCGGCCTTGTCGACCTTGAGCGTGTTGCGGATCCACGGGCCGGTCGCGACGTGATCGATGTCGAGCAGGTCGAGACGCTCGATGCCTGCCTGATCGAGCAGTTCGAGGTTCTCGGACGTAACTTCGTCACCGGCTTCGATGTAGATGCGGCCGGTCGACTCGTCGATCAGGTCGTAGGCCGAATAGCGGCCGAAGATTTCCTCGGTCGGGATCAGCAGGTCGGTCAGGCCGTCCTTGAACGCCTTGTTGGCAGCGCGTGGGGAAATCTTCTGGCCGTTCGGGAACACGACTTCGCCGGTCTTCGCATCGACGATGTCGAACATCGGCTTCTGGCCACGCCAGTTCTCGACCTGGAACGGAACGATCCAGCCACCCTGGCCGCGAACGAACGTCACGCGGTTGTAGAAATAGTTGAGGATCTCTTCCGACGTCATGCCGAGCGCGTAGAGCAGCGCCGTGACGGGCAGCTTGCGCTTGCGATCGATGCGGACGTTGACGATGTCCTTCGCGTCGAACTCGAAATCGAGCCACGAACCGCGATACGGGATCACGCGGGCTGCGAAGAGGTACTTGCCCGATGCGTGCGTCTTGCCGCGATCGTGATCGAACAGGACGCCCGGCGAACGGTGCATCTGGCTGACGATGACGCGCTCGGTGCCGTTGATGAAGAACGTGCCGTTCTCGGTCATGAGCGGCATGTCGCCCATGTACACGTCCTGCTCCTTGATATCGATGACCGACTTGGCCTCGGTATCGGGATCGACCTCGAACGCGGTCAGACGCAGCGTGACGCGCATCGGCGCGGCGTAGGTGATCCCGCGCTGGCGGCATTCCTCGACGTCGAACTTCGGCGGCTCAAGGACGTAATCGTCGAAATCGAGATAGGCGGTGCCGGCGAAATCCTGGATCGGGAACACGCTGCGCAGCGTCTTCTCGAGACCCGAGACGTGGCCGATCGACTTGTCGGAGCGGAGGAACTGCTCGTAGCTCTCGCGCTGGACTTCGATCAGGTTCGGCATCTGCACGACTTCGTGGATGTTGCCGAAAACCTTGCGGATACGGCGCTTTGCGGTGCCGTGTTCGATCGCCTTGGAAGCCATAGGTTTTGTTTCGCCCTATAAAAACTGACGGATCAGTCGTAATTTCGTGCTTGGGAACCCCCAAGCGGGACGCACGTTCACGCAAAAAGGCCGCGCGCATCAGGTGCGGCGGCTCTCAGCGTATGAAACCTCGGTATCCAATACGATCGACACGCTGCGCGACGGCATGTCATTTCCCGGATGCTGTGGTGAGATGCGGATATAGGCGTAGCACGGCGTCATGTCAAAGGGCGGATGTCGATGTGTGACGCAATGCTCTAGCTATCGAGATTGAGGGCCGAGATTGAGGGCGGGTCGTTTTGAAACGCCGAGAGTGTCGAAAATACTATAGATTGTGGATCGCCTGCAACGCTAGGCGCATCCGCAGTAGGGCGTCGATCGTATACGTATGGGGGATACGGCAGGATGAACGACAAGGTGACAACCGACAGGGTGATGGTCCACGCGGCCTCCGACGAGGATCGCGCGAACTGGGCGCAACTACTCGATGATCACAAGCGGATCGCCGAGCAGTGCGTCGTACTCGCCGATCTGGCGCAAGGGTCGCGGGAGCAGAGTGGCATCGCGTCGCGCAAGCTGATCGAACTCGCGATCACCGTCGCCAAGCATCTCGACCTTGAGGACGAGGTCATCGATCGCACGGTGATGGCGATGGAGGCGAAGTATTCGCCCGACACGATCGCGACGATGGAGGAGAATCTCGACATCCTCCGCTCCGACTGGAAGGCGTTCATCGGTCGCTGGCTGCCGATCATCGCGCCCGGCGAATGGGAAAAGTTCGGCGTCCAGGCGGAATCGATGCTCGATCGGCTGTCGAGCCAGGTGATGCTTGAAACGGAGATCCTGTACGATCACGCGTTGCGTGACGGTGTCGTGCGTCCGGGTGGGCTGGTGCTGCACTGAGGGACGGCGAGTCCAGGTCACCCGATCGGGACGCATGAAGCATTTAGATAGATACACTATCCAACTGCACCACCCCGGCGGAGGCCGGGGCCCAGTTGGAGAGGTAGCAGTAACGAAGCGCTGCTCGTCGTTGGCAACGTTCCCCAACTGGGCCCCGGCCTCCGCCGGGGTGGCATGATTCTTGGGGATCCGTATCCCGGATCAAACCAGCCGTTCGTCTACCGCCGCTTCTTCTTCGACGGCACTGCAACCACAGGCGCCACCGGCACCGGCGGTTGCGCCGTAACCTTCACCACCAGCGGCAACACTCCCGGATCAGCCGGATACAATCGCCGCGCCCGCGCGAACACGAACCGCGCCTTCGCCGCGCCCGGGGCGGCCTCGGTGACGCCGACCCAGCGCCAATGCCACGGCTCCCACTTCACATGCTGCTTGTTGCCGCCGGGAAAGCTCTGCTCGAACCCGAACCGCGGCGCGTTCACCCGGAGCCAGCGCGCAGCAGGCGTAGCGGCCATGCACGCCTCCGCGTCGGGGCACCCGTTCGCCGGACGCACCGCAAAATCCAGCGCATAGCCGGTCGAATGCTCGCTATACCCCGGCGGCGCGACAGAGATCGCGCGGTCGGCCGGGCTGCTCGTCTCGCCGCGACAGAAGACGCTGCGCTGGCGGGCGATCGACCGCTGGCACGACAGCGCGCGAAGCTGACCCATCACCGAAGGATCGCCCTGCGCCGCCGCGAACAGCCGCAACAGGTCGGGCAATATGTCGGCGCGCACCACGCACGGATTGCCCACGGAATATTCGGACGGCAGCGTGACCAGCTCGGTTTCGGGCGCGTCGCCGTATGGCAAATGCCCGAACGCGCGACCGTCGGGGGCGATCGCCGCGCTCTGGCCTTCGCACAATTGAGCCTCCGCGACGGTCGGGGCGAAGAGGAGCGCGAGAGCCAGCGTGCGGTGCAACATCGACGCGGGCTCTGGCACGCAGGCGCTAATGATGGCAAGGGCGGCGGCATGCATGGTGAACGCGTACTCTTCCTCGACGGCGAGGCCCTGGTGATCGACAAGCCCGCAGGGCTGCCGGTCGATCCGCCCCGCGATGGCTCGCTGAGCCTCGAAAATCATCTCGAAAGCCTGAAGTTCGGCTTCCAGCGCTGGCCCAAGGCCGTGCACCGGCTCGACCGCGACACGAGCGGCTGCCTGCTCTTGTCGCGCAACCCCAAGGCGCATGCCCGGTTGCAGCAGGCGTTCGAGCAGGGACTCGTCTCGAAGCGCTATGTCGCGCTGCTCGACGGCGTCGTCGAGGGCACGTCCGGCCTGATCGAGATGGCGCTCGGCAAGGTCAGCACCGCTGAGACCGGCTGGCGGATGGTCGAGGACCCTGACGGCAAGAAGTCGCGCACCAAGTGGCGCGTGCTCGAGATTAGGGACGGGCGTTCGCTGGTCGAGTTCCTGCCCGAGACCGGCCGTACGCATCAGATCCGCGTCCACGCGGCGAGCGGCCTCGGCGCGCCGGTGGTCGGCGATGGCGTCTACGGCAAGGCGGACGGGCTCGGCATGATGCTCCACGCGCAGCGCCTGATCGTGCCGCGTCCGGGCAAGCCCGATGTGCTCGCCGAAGCGCCGTTGCCCGAGCGCTTCGCCAAGGCCGGGTTTGCCGACGAGGCGGCTCCGGTCGCCGACGTCGCTCCGGCTGCCGATGCGGTAACGGCGCCCGACTCCGCCGACGACTGAGCAGGCGAGGGGCTGATGGTCGCGATCCCGATCACCCGATCGATCTCGATCGACGACAGCGAGCTGATCGAAAGCACCACGCGCTCGGGCGGCCCCGGCGGTCAGCACGTCAACACCACCGACAGCGCGGTGATCCTGCGCTTCGATGTCGGCCTGTCGCCCGGCCTGCCGCTGGCGGTGAAGAACCGCATAGCGGTGCTGGCCGGATCGCGCCTCACGCGCGACGGCGTCCTGGTACTGCGCAGCGAGGGCTCGCGGTCGCAACTGCTCAACCGCCAGGAAGTCCGCGAGCGCCTCGTCGCACTGATCAAGGAAGCGACGATCGTCCCCAAGGCCCGCCGCGCGACCAAGCCGTCGAAAGCAGCCAAGGCGCGGCGGGTTGATACGAAGAAGGTGCGGAGCGGGGTCAAGGCGGGTCGCGGCAAGGTCCGCGATGATTGAACGATGATGCTCTGTCGGTAATCAGCGCGTAATAATGCCGTCACCCCATAATGCCGTCACCCCAGCGAAAGCTGGGGTATCCTTGAGGAGCGGGCGACGAGCGCCAACATGGATACCCCAGCTTTCGCTGGGGTGACGAGAATTGACGAGGGATAGTGAGCTTTTCGGTGTTGCTCGACCGCCCCCCCCCCCCGCCGACCAAGGAAGACAGATGTACCAGTTCGATATTGCCGCCGGCACCAAGGCCGATCTCTACCGCGACCTTCTCGCCGCGCTCGACGCGCTGACCGCGGACGAGACCGATCCGATCGCCAACATGGCCAACGCCGCCGCATTGGTGTGGGAATACCTCCCCGACCTCAACTGGGCAGGTTTCTACCGGCTGGTGGAAGGCGAGCTCGTGCTCGGCCCGTTCCAGGGCAAGGTCGCCTGCATCCGCATCCCGGTCGGCAAGGGCGTCTGCGGTGCCGCCGCCGCGACACTGACCACGCAACTGGTCGAGGACGTCCACGCCTTCCCCGGCCACATCGCGTGCGATGCCGCCAGCCGCTCCGAACTGGTGGTGCCGGTGACCAAGGACGGCACGCTGATCGCAGTGCTCGACCTCGACAGCCCCGAACCCGCGCGGTTCGACGCCGAAGACGCGGCAGGGTGCGAGGCACTGGCGGCATTGCTCGCCAAGCGTCTGCGGAGCTGATCCGTTTCGGGACGGTACGCTCGCTGGCGAGTCCCTCCCGGCTTTGGTAAGCAACCTGTTAAGATATTCGGCGTTTGCGCGGGATAGGGTGGCGAAACCAGGGAGACGGACATGCGGAGGCTTTTGATCGCAAGCGCGGGGATGGCACTGGCGAGTGGCGGCGCAGCGGACGCGCAGCACCGCCCCGGCGCCAACTACGACGTCCCCGGCACGGCGATGCAGGCGCCGATGCAAACGCCGCACCGGCCAGGGCCGATCGCCGCGCGTCCGCCCGTCGTCTACACGTCGTCACAGGTCAGAGGCCCGCAGGCTGTCGGTCCACAGCCTGCCGGTCACCGCGCGCCGCGCTGGGGCAGCAAGATCGGCGGGCGCTGGTGGGGCGGGGCGAACGCGCCAGGCGGCTGGGCCGCGTACCGTCGTCCGCATCGGGGCTGGGCGGTGCCGGGCTATTGGAACGCGCCGCGCTTCTACATCAACGACTGGTCGCGCTATGGCCTGCCGCAGCCGCCACAGGGGTATAACTGGGCGCGCTATTACGATGATGCCGTCCTGATCGATCAGCGCGGTTCGGTGTACGATACGGTGAGCGACACCGACTGGGACCGCTATGACTCCGGTGGTTACACCGCGGTCGCGCCACGGGATTATGCGCAGAACGACTCGGTCTATGCAGGCCCGGCCGACCGCGGTTATGCCGCACCCTATGACGACCGCGCACCGCGGCGCGACACGGGTCTCGGCGGCGCGGCGATCGGTGCGGTCGCAGGCGGCGTTGCAGGCAATGTCATCGCAGGACGTGGCAACCGTCTTGGCGGCACGCTGATCGGTGCCGGCGTCGGGGCAGCGGCGGGCTATGCGATCGACAAGGGCGAAGATCGCGGTCGGCGCGCACCGCCGCCACGGGCCGATTACGGCGCGGGCTATGCGCTGCCGGCTACTTACGCGCCCGTCTACGCACCCCCCGTCTCCTATGGCGCTGGCTATGCGCAACCGCGTGGCTACGCCGCGGCGCCCGGCGGAAGCTGGGTTTCGCCCGACGGCCTGACGACGGTGACGACGACCAGCGGCAGCGTCTATCCCGCCGGCGGAACCACGGTCGTGGTCCAGTCCGCCCCGATGGTAACGACGACGACCACGACCGAATATTACGACACGGTGTCGTACGCGCCGCGAAAGGCGTGGCGAAAGCGCGTCCGGGCGCGTCCGACCTGCAACTGCCGTTGACCGCGATTTGCTGCCGCTAAGCCAGCGGATCAGCCGGAACATCAGCGCACGTCCTTAGGGGCGTGCGTTTTTTTTGGCCTGTCACCCCTGTCGCGAGCTTGGCTCCGGTTGGAGCCCGGGCGCTCCCGAGACCATCATCACCCAATCTACTCAATATGAATATAGGATATCGTATATTATATTTGACATAAACTCGATGACGTGATGGATTGCGCGCAACATCCAAACAGGGGCGCGGGCACTCATGACATTTTTGGTCGGAAAACTTCGTAATCGGTCGAGCTTGGGCGCGATGGTCGCGATGCTGCTCTCGTCGAGTGCCTATGCGCAGGTCGTGCCCGTGCCGCAGCCAACCGCCGAAACGGGCGCAGACGACGCCATCGTGGTCACCGGCACGCGCATCCGCCGCCCCGATCTGGCCAGCAACAGTCCTATCACCTCGGTGACGGACCAGGAGATCAAGTATCAGGGCGCGGTCAACGTCGAGAACGTGCTGAACCGCCTGCCGCAGTTCACCGCCGACGCGAACGAGAACGTCTCGAACGGGTCGGACGGCACCGCCAACATCAACCTGCGCAACCTCGGATCGAACCGCACGCTGATCCTGCTCAACGGCCAGCGCTTGATGCCGCAGCAGGCGATCGATCTGAACTTCGTGCCGTCGGCGCTGATCGACCGGGTCGACGTGGTGACCGGCGGCGCGTCCGCGGTCTACGGCTCGGACGCGGTTGCGGGCGTCGTCAACTTCGTGCTGAAGGATCATCTCGACGGGCTGCGGATCGACGTCCAGTCCGGGCTTGGGTTGCACACCAACGACAACAGCGGGGTGCGCAACGTCCTGACCACGCGTGGCTATGCAAACGCGCCGGGCCGCGTCGCCGATGGCGGCAAGCAGGATCTGAACGCGGCGTACGGCAAGAATTTCGCGAACGGTCGCGGCAATATCACCGTCTATGGCGGCTATCGTCACACCGATCCGGTGCTCCAGGCGAACCGCGATGTCTCCGCCTGCGCGCTCAACCCGTCGGATGCCGCGGGCAATGGTTTCATCTGCGGCGGATCGAGCAACACGCCGATCGGAACGTTCGTGCCGCTCGGCGGGCCCAACTCGGGCAGGACGCTGACCAACAACGCCAACGGCACGCCGACCTGGGTGCCCTACACCTCGGCCTATGCGTACAATTACGCGCCGACCAACTACTTCCAGCGCTCCGACGAGCGCATTACCGGCGGCGCGTTTGCCAAGTTCGAGATCGCACCGATCGCCGAAGTCTATGGCAGCTTCATGTACATGAAGGATCACACCTTCTCGCAGGTCGCGCCGTCCGCATTGTTCCTCGGCACCACCTTCACCGTCCCCTGCAACAACCCGCTGATGAGCGCGTCGCAGCAGCAGTCGCTGTGCGGCGCGGCGGCGGGGACGTCGGCGACGCAGGATACGTTGATCGGTTATCGCCTCGGCTCGGGCCAGTCGCGTCGCGACGATCTGCGCCATCAGGACTATCGCTATTCCGCAGGTGTCCGTGGCGATCTCGGTCACGGCTTCCGCTACGACGTCAACTATCTGCATTCCCTGGTGCGCTACAACGAGACGTATCTGAACAACGTCGACAATGTGAAGGCGCAGCGTGCGCTCGACGTGGTCAACGTCGGCGGGGTTCCGACCTGTCGCTCGGTCATCGATGGCAGCGACCCGGCGTGCGTGCCGATCAACGTGTTCCAGGCGAACGCGATCACCGATGCGCAGGGCGCGTACCTGTTTTCGGAGAGCAACACCGCGTCGCGCAACGTGCTGGACGTGATGTCCGCGAACGTGAATGGCGACCTCGGGACGTTCGGCATCTCCAGCCCCTGGGCGAAGCGCGGCGTCAACATCGCGCTGGGCGGCGAGCATCGTCGCGAGACGCTCAACTTCACCGCGGACGCGATCGCGCAGCAGGGCGGCACGACCAATTCGGATGGCCGCATCACCGTCAATGAAGGCTATGGCGAGATCGAGATCCCGATCCTGCAGGACCTGCCGTTCGCGCACGAACTGACGCTCAACGGCGGCCTGCGCTATTCCGCGTATCGCAACAGCCAGCAGTCGACCGGGTTGAAGTCGCAATACAACGTCTGGACCTACAAGGGCGAGGCAAGCTGGGCGCCGGTCAAGGATGCGCGGTTCCGCTTCAGCTATAACCGGGCGATCCGTGCGCCGAACATCGGCGAGCTGTTCGGCTCGCGCTCGATCGGCAACGTCTCCGCACAGGATCCGTGTTCGGGGACGTCGCCCACCGCCTCGCTCGATATCTGCCGCCTGACCGGCGTGACGCAGGCGCAATATGGCAACATCGTCGAGTGCCCGTCGGATACGTGCTCGGCGCAATATGGCGGCAATTCTGCGCTGAAGCCTGAAAAGGCCGACACCTATACGCTCGGCATGGTGCTGACGCCGCGGATGGTGCGCAACTTCACGCTGTCGGTCGATTATTACCACATCAAGGTGAAGGACTATATCAGCTCGGTCGATCCGTCGCTCGCGATCAGCCAGTGCGTCGCGGCGAGCGATCCGTTCTATTGCGGGCTGTTCACGCGCGACCCGCGTTCGGGCGCGCTGTTCGGCAGCAACGGCTATATCGTGTCGACCACGTACAACACCGGGTCGCTCAAGACGTCGGGGATCGATCTCACCGCCGATTACACGCTGGGGATCGGCGCGCTCGGCAAGCTTAACCTCAACATGGTCGGCACGCGGCTGATCTCGCAGGTATCCGAGCCGCTGAAAGGGCTGGGCAGCTATGACTGCAAGGGGTTGTTCGGGTACACCTGTGGCCAGCCCAACCCGAAGTGGCGGCACGTGATGCGCACCACATGGCAGATGCCGCAGGGCGCGAGCGTGTCGGTGTCGTGGCGGCATATCGACCAGGTCAAATTGTCGTCGCTGTCGGACAACACCTTCCTCGCGGGGACGCCGAGCGTGATCAATCGGAAGATCTCGGCGTACAACTACATCGATCTCGCGGGCACGGTCGCGGTCGGCGAGGGGCTCCAGCTTCGCGCCGGCGTCAACAACCTGTTCGACAAGGATCCGCCGGCGATCGCCTCGGGCATCCTGTCGTCGTTCGGCAACGGCAACACCTATCCCGGCGTGTATGACGTGCTGGGCCGCACGCTGTTCGTCGGCGCGACGGTGAACTTCTGACGCTTGGATAACGCTATGACGAACCTGGTCCGCCGCGACGTTCTGAAGACGGGTGGCGTGACCGCGCTCGCGACGATCCTCCCCGCCGTGCCGATCGGTGCGGCGGGGACGGGCTCGGCCAGCCTACGCGAGATCGTGTCGCTGGCGACGGGGTGGCGGTTCCATCTCGGCCACGCGAGCGATCCGGCGAAGGATTTCGGGTTCGGGCGCTCGCATGACACCTACGCCAAGTCGGGCGATGTCGGCACGCCGGTTGCCGAGCCCAAGTTCGACGACAGCGCATGGACGGCAGTAACGCTGCCGCACGACTGGGCGGTCGACCTGCCGTTCGAAGAGTTCGGGCCGGCGGGGAGCGAGGCGGACCGGACCGGATCTTTCCAGGGGTTCAAGCCGGTCGGGCGGATGTGGCCGGCGACCAGCGTCGGCTGGTATCGCCGGGTGATTGCGTTGGCCAAGGCGGACGCGGGGCGGCGGTTGCTGCTCCAGTTCGATGGGGTCGCGCGCGATTGTCTCGTGATACTCAACGGCTTCGTCGTCGGCTCGACCGAGAGCGGGTATGCGCCGTTCGAGATCGACGTCACGGATTTCGCCAAGCCCGGCGAGGACAATGTGCTCGTCATCCGCTGCGACGTGAGCCTCGGCGAGGCGTGGTCGTACGAGGGGGCGGGGCTCTACCGCGACGTGCGGTTGGTGAAGACCGCGCCGGTGCATGTCCGGCGCTGGGGTGCCACGGTGCGCTGTTCCGTCGAGACCGGCGGCGCCACGGTCCGGGTTGCAACCGAGATCGCGAATGATGGCCCTGCGTGTGAGGCGCGGGTTCGATCGACGGTGATCGGTCCAGACGGGAAGAGCCTAGTGCTGTTCGCGGACCCGCTCGCGCTGCCGGCTTGGGGCGCGACGACCGCGACGCAGGAGACCCGCATCGTCGCGCCTGCGCTCTGGTCGCTGGAAATGCCGCATCTCTACACGCTGATCAGCGAGATCCTTGTCGACGGCACGCTGGTCGATCGCGACACGTCCACCTTCGGCATCCGCACGATCCGGTTCGACGCGAACCACGGGTTCTTCCTCAACGGCAAGCCGGTCAAGATCAAGGGCACCTGCAACCACCAGGATCATGCCGGGGTCGGCTTCGCGGTGCCCGACAGCCTGCACGTCTGGCGACTCGAACGGCTGAAGGCGATGGGCAGCAACGCCTATCGCTCGACGCATCATTCGCCGTCGCCCGCGATCCTCGACGCGTGCGACCGGATGGGCATCCTGATGATCGACGAGACGCGGCAGATGTCGAGCAATGCCGAGGGCCTGGGGCAGCTCGAACGGATGGTCCGGCAGGGGCGCAATCATCCGAGCATCGTCCTGTGGAGCATCGGCAACGAGGAGATCCACCGCGGCACCGAAACCGGCGCGCGGATCGCCGAGACGATGAAGCGCAAGGTGTACGAACTCGACGGGACGCGGCCGGTGACGGAGGCGTTCAACGGCAAGTTCGGCGAGGGGGCGTCGCGCGTGCTCGACGTGATGGGATGCAATTACTACCTCGACGCGATCGATCCGTACCACGCCGCGCACCCCGACATGCCGATGATCGGTACGGAGACGGGCAGCACGGTGATGACCCGCGGCGAATATGCGCGGGATGACAAGGCGGGCTTCGTGCCCGCCTACGACCGCGAATTTCCCAAATGGGCGACGACTGCGGAAAAATGGTGGAGTTTCTACGACGCGCGGCCGTTCCTGAGCGGTGGGTTCGTATGGACCGGGTTCGACTATCGTGGCGAACCGACCCCGTTCGAGCGCTGGCCCGAGAACGTCTCGAACTTCGGCCAGATGGACCTGTGCGGCTTCCCGAAGGACAATTTCTATTACTACCGCGCGTGGTGGAGCGGGGAACCGGTGCTCCACCTGTTCCCGCACTGGAACTGGGCGGGACGCGAGGGGCAGCCGGTGTCGGTATGGGTGCACAGCAATTGCGACGCGGTCGAGCTGATCCTGAACGGGCGTAGCCTCGGGCGGCAGTCGGTGGTGAAGAACACGCACCTCGAATGGCAGGTGGCGTACGCGCCGGGGCGGATCGAGGCGTACGGGTATCGTGGCGGCAAGCGTGTGATGCACGCGGTGCGCGAGACAACCGGCGTGGCGGCACGGATCGGCCTGTCGAGCGATCGGCGGCAATTGGCGCAGGGCGAGGTCGCGGTGGTGCGCGTGGCGATCCTCGACGCGAAACGCCGCGAAATGCCTACCGCGTCCAATCGCGTGTCGTTCACGCTGACGGGCGATGCGACACTGCTCGGCGTCGGCAACGGCGATCCGCGGAGTCTGGAGCCCGATCATGCGACGTCGCGCTCCGCGTTCAACGGCTTGTGCATGGCACTGGTACAGGCGGGTGCGAAGGGCGGACCGATCCGGCTCGAGGCGCGCGGTGACGGCCTCGCGCCGGCGATGCTGCCGTTGATCGGCATGACCAAGGATAGTTGATGATTGTACGTCGTTCGTCGCGGGCGCTCGCGCTGGTATTGCTGTGCGCTTCGGCGGCGGCGCACGCCGCGCCCGACGAAGCCGCGTTCCGGCGGTCGATCGGACTGCGCCGGGCGTGGCAGGATCTGACGCGCGACGTGGCGTGGCCCGCGCGCTGGACGCCGGACGGGCGTCGCTTTTCCTATCGCAAGACGGTGGCGGGCGGGTTCACGTTCGAGACGGTTGACGCAAAGACGCTCGCCAAGTCGCCCGCGTTCGATACGGCCAAGCTCGCGGCGGCGCTGGGCGATGCGCGGCACGAGGTGGTCGATGCGATGCACCTGCCGTTCGCCGAGTTCGATTATGCGGAGGACGGCAAGGCGATTGCGTTCTCGCTGGACGAGACGCGCTGGCAGTGCGGGATCGTCGTCTATCGCTGCGAGGCGGCGGTCGATCGCAGCCGACCGCGCGGGTTCGGCGTGGTGCGCGACATGGCGGTGCCGGCCGAGAACAGTCCCAAGGTTTCGCCCGACGGCAAATGGACCGCGTTCGTACAGGGCGACAATCTCGTCATGCGCGAGACCGGCAATGCAATCGTCGTTCCGCTGAGCGTCGACGGGACGGCAGGCAATTTTTACGACCCCGAGACGTTGCGCTGGTCGCCGGACAGCCGCCGCATCATGATCTACCGCGTCCGGCCGGGCTATCAGCGGCGCGTGCTACGCGTCGAATCGTCGCCGCGCGATCAGCTCCAGCCGAAGTTGCAGAGCCAGCTCTATCCGAAGCCCGGCGACGCGATCGACCAGGAGCGGCCGGTGCTGTTCGACGTGGCGACCCGGCGGCAGACGGTGATCGATGACGCGCTGTTCCCCAACGCGTACGAACTCTCCGCGCCACGCTGGCGCAGCGACGGCCGCAGTGTCGCGTTCGATTATGTCCGGCGCGGTTTCGGCCAGGCGCGGATCGTCGCGGTCGATGCGGAGACCGGCGTCGCGCACGCGGCGGTGACCGAGGATGCGAAGACCTTCGTGTTCGCCGACCGCCGCTATGTGCATGAGGTCAACGGTCTCGGCGCCGAGATCGTCTGGGCGTCGGAACGCGATGGCTGGAACCACCTGTACCTCGTCGACGGCCGCACTGGCGCCGTGAAAAACCGGATCACGACCGGCAAGTGGGTGGTGCGCGACGTCATCGCCGTCGACGACGCCAAGCGGCAGATCGTGTTTTCGGTGAGCGGGATGAATGCGGGCGAGGACCCGTATTTCCGCCACGTCTACCGGATCGATTTCGATGGCCACCACCTGACCGCGCTGACGCCGGCCAAGGCCGATCACGACGCGCGGTTCTCGCCCGATGGGACGCTGTATGTCGACACCTATTCGCGCATCGACCTGCCGACCATCAGCGAACTACACCGATCGAGCGACGGTGCGCTGGTCGCGACGATTACCACGGGCGACGACAGCGCCTTGCGCGCGGCGGGGTTTCGGCCGCCCGAGGTGTTCGTCGCGAAGGGTCGTGATGGCAAGACCGACATCTGGGGCGTCGTCGTCCGCCCGCGCGATTACGACCCACGCAAACGCTATCCGGTGATCGAGAACATCTATGCGGGGCCGCACGACAGTTTCGTGCCCAAGCAATATTGGCCGTTCGGGTTCCATTCCGGCGGCGACAAGGCGATCGGGATGCAGGCGCAGGCCGACCTCGGCTTCATCGTCGTGCAGATCGACGGGATGGGGACCGCCAACCGCTCGAAGGCGTTCCACGACGTCGCGTGGAAGAACCTCGCGGACTCGGGCTTTCCGGACCGGATCGCGTGGCACCGCGCGATGGCGGCGAAGGACCCGTCCTACGATATCGGCCGGGTCGGCATCTACGGCGCGTCGGCGGGCGGGCAAAGTACGCTGAACGCGCTGCTGTTCCACGGCGATTTCTACAAGGTCGGCGTGGCGTATGCGGGCTGTTACGACAACCGGATGGACAAGATCAGCTGGAACGAACAGTGGCTCGGCTGGCCGGTCGATGCGAGCTATGCCGCGGCATCGGGCGTCGATCATGCCGCGCAACTGACCGGCAAGCTGCTGATGATCGTCGGCGAGCAGGACAGCAACGTCGACCCCGCCTCGACGATGCAGGTCGCCGACGCGCTCATCCGCGCGGGGAAGGATTTCGAGCTGCTGGCGGTGCCGGGGGGCGAGCATAGCGTCGGGCGCTCGACCGGGCCGATCGACTATGTCGCGCGGCGGCAGTTCGGGTTTTTCGTGCGGGAGCTTGCGGGGGAAGCGGTGCCGGATTGGAATGCGGTGTCGCTTAATCCTCCCCTTTGAGGGGAGGTGGCAGCCCGCTTGGGCTGACGGAGGGGTGGCCCGCTACCGAGAGCGCGATACCCCTCCGTCTGGCAAGCGCCAGCCACCTCCCCCGCTGGGGGAGGATCAGTTGGGTGACAGGGTGAGTTCGCTTGGAGCCGATCCCAGCGGAACGGTGTAGCCGCCGCGTTCGATCTTCGCTCCCGTTACGGTGTACGGGCGGCCAGCCTTCGTTGTCGTTTCTACGAACACACGCGCGGTCGGATTGATCTTAGTCGCCGCATCGAGCGTCAGCGTGACCGCCCCCGTCGCCGGGATATACGTCGCGCGCGCGATCTTTCCCGCCTCCAGCGTGATCCACAATCCGGCGGGGGCGATGAACAGGCGCGTGCGGGCGCCGTCCTTCGGGGTGATGCTCACTGCCCCAGCCGCCTGGTTCACATTGCCGCCGAACCCGAGCCAGCCATAGGTCGGATCGTTCACCAGATAGCTCGCGGCGGTGATCGCGTGGCCGTAGAAGCCCATGCCGTAGTCGCCGCTATACGGGTCCCACCGCATCATGTCGGGCGCGGAGTGGAACGCGGCCGACGAGAAGCCGTCGCGGTCGATGTTGGTGATGCCGCCCATCATGCCGCCGTACGCGATCCGCAACAGCCGAAGGTCGCTCGGGTCGGCGCGGTAGGCGTCGAACAGCGGGACGGCGTTGAGCGTCGAGCCGTAATGGTGGAGCTGGCGTTCGATCCGCGGGTATTTGCCGCCGTAGAGGAAATCCCAATAGCGCCGCGCATTGCCGTTATAGCCCCAGCTCGGGATCGTCGGGTCGTAGGCGAGGATCACTTTCCGCGTCACGTCGGCCTGCGGCTGGTAACCGAAATAGCGCATCCAGGCGTAGACCTCGGGCTGGCCGGTCGAATCCCAGGCCATCTCGCTGCCGAATGGATAGCGTAGCGTGCGCCAGTGATCGGCGCGCTGCTTCATCAGGCGCTCCATCTCGGTCGCTTCGGCGGTCAGCCCTTCGCGCTTCAGGTCCTTGAGGATGTCGACGAACACGTCGCCCTCCATCAGCCCGAACTGCGTGTAATAGGGCGCGTCACGCATCATCGCGGTGGTGGTCTGGAACGCGTGGTCGAGATACCAGCGCCACGGATGCGCGGTGACGAGACCGGGGTGGTTGCGCGCCACGCGGTACAGCACCCAGTGGCCGATCGCGACGTGCGGGTAATTGTACGCGCGGCCGAGATCGCTCGCGTCCTTCTTCGACCACGACGTCCAGGTCTTCCAGTCGACGGTCGGATCGTAATAGCCGGGATGCGCGGCGGGGTCGTAATAGAACAGGCTCTTCCGCACCGCGCCGGCGTGCGGCCCGTCGGGGACTTGCAGGTCGCCCTGAATCGTCTCGTCGACGAGGCGTTGCAGCTTGATGATCTCGGCGGGGTCGGGGTTGTCGAGCTGCTTTGATATGGCCGCGACCCAGCTGCCTGCGCCACCTTCGTCGCTCATGCCCGAGATCCAGACGCGCGGGTCCTGCGTGACGATCTTGCCGGCTTCGCGGTCGTAGGTGAGGATCGCGGGGTTGCGCCCGAACGGATCGGCCTTGTTCTCGTACCATTGCTTGGTGGTCGAGAAGCGGCCGAGGTCGGCCATCGTCTGGTCGAGCGGCTTGGTGATGTAATAGCTGACCGTCTGGACGCTTCCGTCGGCATAGGTGATCGCGAGGCTCGCGCGGCCCCAGCCTTTGCTGCGGACGGTGTAGCGGGCCCAGCCTTTCGCGCTGGCGGCCGGCGTTGCGGTGAGCGCACCAGCAGGGAAGCTCTCGACCTTGGCGACGGGTAGAGGCGTCCTGAGGAACAGCGAGGCGTCCTGGTCGGTCGGGACGACGTAGCCGGGGATGCCGACCGCGACCGGGCGGTGGTTGGCGACGAGCGTGTCCTCAATGGCCGCGATAGACGGCGCCGTGACGAAGCGGACGCCGATCGTGCGGGTGGCGCCGGGGGCGAGCGTGAAGCTGGTCGGGACGTTCCATTGCTCGCCGGCCTTCGCCCATTCCTTCTCGGCAAAGGCTTTGCTGGCGACGGTCCAGTCGTAGAAGCCTTCGGAGGTCTGGCCGCGCTTGCTGCGGTCGGTGAAGATGTCGCCCGCGGGCGCCTTGGCGGCTTCGAGGATCGGGTGATAGGCTTCGAGCGGCGTGCCCTTTTCGGGGAGGACGAGCAGCGCGGGGCCGGCGCCGTTGAGCCGGGTGACCTGGAGGTAGCCGGCGTCGCGGCCGATATACGGATCGACGAAGCTCGCCTGCGCATGCGCCTGTTCGAGGCTGCGATCGGTGATGATGTTGTCGAACACCATCGGCAGCCCAAGCGCGCCGATCTCGATGGGGGCGGTCGTCGTGTTGGTCAGCGTGAAGCGGAGCGCAAGGACGCCGTGGTCGTCGATCCAGCGGCGCTCGACGCGTAACGGGCTGGCGGCGCCGAGCGAGGCGGTGATGTCGGCGGCGGCGAGCGTCGCGCCGGTCGCGGGCAGGCGGCGGATCGCCTTGCGATGCTGCGCGGAGGCGTAGTCGGTCCAGGCGCCGCCTGATTGCCGCACGCGGAGGTGGACGTCGCCGATATGGACATAGCCGTCGGCGGCTCGCTCGGCCTCGCGCGCGCCGGGGACGAAGTCGAAACCGGGCTCGGCGGCGGGCGATAGGCGAGCGAGCGTCTGCGTGTCGGTGCGGAGCGCGAGTCGGAAGGCGGGGGTGCGAAGCGCGGTCTGCGCGATCGGGCGGTAGCTTGGCTTGGCGGTCTTGGCAGGCTTAGGTTCCGCATACCCGGGCAGCGTCGCGGTGCCGAGCAGGAGGAGCGCGAGGACGGGGCGGAATGCGGTCATGGATGGCTCGCTCGGGCTCGACGGTGGGTGCGAAATGGCGCTTGCACCACTTCTCTGGAAGTATAGTATACGATATCCGAACGGAGATAAAGATGTTCCCAAACCGCCGAGATGTATTGATGGGGACGACGGCGGTGGCGCTGTTGTCGGTGGGCGAACAGGCGTTTGGCAAGGGGGCGGCAACACTGCCGGCTAGTGCGAAACCCTTGCCATTGTCGGCGGTGCGCTTGCTCCCATCCGCCTATGCGACAGCCGTCGAGGTCAATCGCGCGTATCTGCTGCGGTTGAGCGCGGATCGGTTGCTGCACAATTTCATGGTCTACGCTGGGCTGCCGGCGAAGGCGCCGCTCTATGGCGGGTGGGAGAGCGACACGATCGCCGGCCATACGCTTGGTCATTACCTGACCGCGCTGGTGCTGATGCACGCACAGACCGGCGACGCCGAGTGCCGTACCCGCGCGGATTATATCGTTGCCGAACTTGCGCGGGCGCAGGCTAAGCGCGGCACCGGTTATGTCGGCGCGCTGGGGCGCAAGCGGAAGGACGGGACGATCGTCGACGGCGAGGAAATCTTCCCCGAGGTGATGCGCGGCGAGATCAAGTCGGGCGGGTTCGATCTCAACGGCTCGTGGTCGCCGCTATATACGGTGCACAAGGTGTTCGCGGGGCTGCTCGACGTGCATGCCGCGTGGGGCAACACGCAGGCGCTGACCGTGGCGACCGGGTTGGCGACCTATTTCGCGAAGGTGTTCGCGGCGCTCGACGATGCGCAGATGCAGACGCTGCTCGGGTGCGAATATGGTGGGCTGAACGAGAGCTATGCCGAGCTGTCCGCGCGCACCGGGAACAAGCAATGGCTCGACGTGGCGGAGCGGCTGTACGACCGCAAGATGCTCGATCCGATGGTCGCGGGCGAGGACAAGCTGGCGAACTTCCACGCCAATACGCAGGTGCCGAAACTGATCGGGCTCGCGCGGATCCACGAACTGAACGGCAAGCCGGCGCCCGCGAACGCCGCGCGGTTCTTCTGGAACACCGTCACGCAGCATCACAGCTATGTGATCGGCGGCAATGCCGACCGCGAGTATTTCTCCGGCCCCGACAGCATCGCCAACCACATCACCGAGCAGACCTGCGAGCATTGCAACAGCTACAACATGCTGAAGCTGACGCAGCAGCTCTATGGCTGGGCACCGGACGGCGCGATGTTCGACTATTACGAGCGCGCGCATCTGAACCACATCATGGCAGCGCAGAATCCGAAGAACGCCGGCTTCACCTATATGACGCCGTTGATGACGGGCACAGCGCGCGAGTATTCGACGCCGAAGGACGACGCGTTCTGGTGCTGCGTCGGCACAGGGATGGAAAGCCATGCCAAGCACGGCGAGGCGATCTTCTGGGAGGGCGACGGCACGCTGCTGGTCAATCTCTACATTCCGGCGGAGGCGCGGTGGCAGGCGCGCGGTGCGGTGCTGACGCTCGACACGCGCTATCCATTCGAGCCGGAATCGCGGTTGACGCTAACGAAGCTGGCAAGGCCGGGGCGGTTTCCGATCGCGTTGCGGGTGCCGGGCTGGGCGAACGGGCGCGCGACGGTGACGGTCAACGGTGCCGCAGTCGAGCCCGTGCTGGCGAAGGGCTATGCGATCGTCGAGCGCAAATGGAAGGCGGGCGATGTCGTCGCGATCAGCGTGCCGCTCGACCTGCGGCTGGAGAATGCACCAGGCGACGTCGATACGGTCGCAGTGCTGCGCGGGCCGATGGTCATGGCCGCCGATCTCGGGCCGACCGAGGCGAAATGGGAGCAGGCCGATCCGGCGATGGTGGGCGCGGATCTGCTCGCCGCGTTTACGCCGACGGCTGGCGCGGGCTATGCGACGAAGGGGATCATCCGGCCCGCCGACCTCAACTTCGTGCCGTTCTACAGCCAGTATGATCGACGCAGCGCGGTGTATTTCAAGCGCTTCAGCGAGACCGCGTGGAAGACCGAGGAGGCGGCGTTCCTGACCGAGCAGGCGCGGCTGAAGGATCTCGCTGCGCGGTCGGTCGACGTGATGCACCTCGGCGAGATGCAGCCCGAGCGCGATCATGCGCTGACGTCGGACATCTCGTATCCGGTCAGCTATCGCGGGCGGAACGGGCGCGATGCGCGGTCGGGTGGATATTTCGAGTTCGCGATGAAGACGCGGCCGGGGGCGCTGGTGGTGCAGGCGACCTATTGGGGCGACGAGCGCGCGCGCGATTTCGACATCCTCGTGGACAACGTGAAGGTCGCCACGCAGCATCTCGAGGCGGACCAGCCGGGCAAGTTCTTCGATGTCGAGTATCCGCTGCCGATCGAGCTGACCAAGGGTAAGACGAACGTGAAGATCCGCTTCGTGCCGCATGACCGGTCGTCGGCCGGGCCGGTGTTCGGGGTACGAATGGTCGCTGCCAAGCCGGGCGCAACCGCATGAGCGAAGACGTACCAATGACGCTCGACGAGGTGCGAGGGCTTGCGCGAAAAGTCCTGCTGGGGGCTGGCCTGTCGCGCGCGCATGCGGAGGCGGTGGCGGAGACGATGGTCGCGGGGGAGCGTGACGGCTGCGCGAGCCACGGCATCTACCGGCTGCTGGTCGCGGCGAACAGCATCGCCAAGGGTGTCGTTGCGGTCGATGCCGAGCCGGTCGTGAGCGAGCCGGCGCGCGCGCTCGTGCGTGTCGATGGCGGCGGCGGGTTTGCGCAACTCGCGTTTGAGCGGGGCCGGCAACGGTTGGCGGAGAAGGCGCGCGCGTACGGGATCGCCGCGATGGCGCTGAACAACGTGGTGCATTTCGCGGCGTTGTGGCCGGAGGTCGAGGCGCTGGCGGAGGACGGGCTGGTCGCGCTCGCAGTCACGCCGAGTCATGCCTGGGTCGCGCCGGCGGGGGGCACCGAACCCGTGTTCGGGACCAACCCGATTGCGTTCGGCTGGCCGCGACCGGGTGGGCATCCGTTTGTGTTCGACTTCGCGACGAGCGCGGTCGCGCGCGGTGAGATCGAACTGCATCGGCGCGCCGGGAAGGCCGTGCCCGACGACTGGGGCTATGATGCGGATGGCCAGCCGACCACCGAAGCCGCAGCGGTGCTGAACGGTGCGATGCGAACGTTTGGCGGGCACAAGGGCTCGGCGTTGGCGGCCATGGTCGAGCTGCTCGCCGGGCCGCTGATCGGCGACATGACCAGCCGGGAATCGCTGGAGGCCGACGCCGCGCGTGGTGGGTCGCCGATCGGGGGTGAACTGATCATCGCGATCGATCCGGTCGGGTTCCTCGGCGATGCGGTCGCCGAGCACCTCGCCCGCGCGGAGGCGATGTTCGCGGCGATCGAGGGCCAGGGTGCCCGCCTGCCCTCGCAACGGCGGTACGCGGCGCGGGCGCGCAGTCTGACCGAGGGTGTGGTGATACCCGCAGCCCTGTACCGCGACATAATGGCGCTGGTTCCAGGAGAATGACGATGAAGGCTTTGATCCTGTTGCTCGCGCTGGGCTCGACTGCGCTGGGGGCAATGCCTCCAAAAACTCCGAAATCGGCCGTGGCGACGTCGGCGGATGCGCGGTTCAAGGCGCTCTACACGGCGGAATATGCGTGGCGGCAACTCCAGTTCGCGCAGGGCGAGGACAATCCGACCGCAGCGCCGCGCCTCCCCGATGTCGGCCCCAAGGCGCAGGCAGAGCGCCTCGCGCGCTGGACCGACGTGTCGCAGCAACTCGCGGCGATCGCGCCAGCCAGCCTGTCGCCCGCCAACCGCATCAACTACGCGGTCTATGCGCAGCAGATCGACGCCTTGCTCGCCGAGCAACGCTTTCGCGATTACGAGAAGCCGCTGACCGCGGATACGAGCTTCTGGGGCGATGTCGCGGAGAGCGCGCGCGGCAATTTCAAGTCGGTGAAGGACTATCGCGACTATATCGCGGTGATGCGTCAGATCCCGCGCTATTTCGACCAGCAGACCGGCACCATGCGCGCCGGGCTAGCGCGCGGGTTCACGCCAGCGCGGGTGACTCTGACGGGGCGCGACAACGGCGTCGCGCAGGTTGCCGAAGCTAAGACGCCGCAGGAGTCGCCGTTCTACGAGCCGTTCAAGACCTTTCCGTCGACGATCCCCGCCGCCGATCAGGCTGCGCTTAGGGCCGAGGGAACTGCGGCGATCTCGCAGGCGGTGGTGCCGGCCTATGCTACGCTGCTGAAGTTCCTGCGCACCGAGTATATCCCGCATGCGCGCGAAGGGCTGGCGGCGTACGACCTGCCCGACGGCAAGGCGTATTACCTGTCGAAGGTCCGCGAATACACCACGCAGGATATCACGCCCGAGCAGATCCACGCGCTCGGGCTCGCCGAGATCGCGAAGATCCGTGGCCGGATGGACGGCGTGATGCGCAGCGTGAAGTTCCAGGGCGATCTGCAGGCGTTCTTCAACCACCTGCGGACCGATCCGCAATTCTATCCCAAGACGCCGAACGACCTGCTGTACCGCGCCGCGTGGATCGCCAAGACGTTCGACGGCAAGGCGTCGTCATGGTTCGGGCATCTGCCGCGCAGCCGGTTCGCGATCAAGCCCGTGCCCGCCGACATCGCGCCGTTCTACACCGGCGGGCGCGGCGGGCCGGGCATCTATCTGGTCAACACCTACGACCTGCCGTCGCGACCCTTCTATTCGCAGGTTGCGCTGACGCTGCATGAAAGTGCGCCCGGCCACGCGTTCCAGATGCCGCTCGCGTCCGAGAACAAGACCCTGCCGGCGTTCCGGCGCGACACGTATCTGTCCGTCTACGGCGAGGGCTGGGCGTTGTATTGCGAGACGCTCGGCGAGGATATGGGGATGTACGAGACGCCGTACGATCTGTTCGGGATGCTGAGCTATCAGGCGTGGCGCGCGGCGCGGCTGGTGGTCGATACCGGCATCCATGCCAAGGGCTGGAGCCGGAAGCAGGCGCAGGACTATCTGCACGACAATACCGCGCTGTCGAACCACGAGATCGAGACCGAGGTCGATCGCTACATCGCGTGGCCGGGGCAGGCGCTGTCCTATTACATGGGGCAGATCGCGTTCCAGACCGCGCGGAAGAAGGCGCAGGACAAGCTCGGCGCGAAGTTCAACATCCGCGCGTTCCACGATGCAATGCTGGAGATGGGATCGGTGCCGGTGCCGGTGATCGAGGCGCGTACGGATGAGCTGATCGCGGCGGGTGGCAAGGGGCCGTATCCCGACGAGGAGTGAGTGCGGGCTCCCCATCGTCCCCGCGCTGTCACCCCCCGTCATCCCAGCGAAAGCTGGGATCCAGAGCCACGAACGCTGGCTTGCGTGGCTCTGGATCCTGGGTCGAGCCCAGGATGACGGAGAGCGGGGTATCCTGCGTCAGCCGAACGGGCGGTCGATCGAGGGTTGCGGTTCTGTGAACCAGGCGCCGCCGGTGTCGGTAACGTGGAAATGATCCTCCAGGCGGATGCCGAAGCGGTCGGGGACGACGATCATCGGCTCGTTCGAGAAACACATCCCCGGAGCCAGCGGCGTGCGGTCGCCGCGAACGAGATAGGCGGGTTCGTGGATCGACAGGCCGATGCCGTGGCCGGTGCGGTGCGGCAGGCCGGGGAGGCGGTAGTCGGGGCCGAGCCCGGCCTTTTCCAGCACGACGCGGGCGGCGGCGTCGATCGCCTCGCACGGCACGCCCGGCTGGACTGCGGCGAACGCAGCGGCTTGCGCCTCGTGTTCGATGTCCCAGATCGCCCGCGCCTCGTCGCCAACGTTGCCGAACGCGTAGGTCCGCGTGATGTCGGAATGATAGCCTTCGACCTGGCAGCCGGTGTCGATCAGCACGAGCTGGTTCTCTTCCAGCAGCTGGTCGCCGGGCAGGCCATGCGGGAACGCCGTCGCGCGGCCGAACTGGACGGCGCAGAAATACGAGCCCGACGAGCCAATTGCGCGGTGCGCGTCGTCGATGAAGCGGATCACCGCGCTGGCGGCGATGCCGGGCTGGAGGATGCGCGCGGCGCGGCGCTGGATGTCGAGCGTCATCGCCTTGGCTTGGCGTAGCAGCGCGAGCTCGGCAGGGCTCTTGATCATCCGGCAGGCGTCGATCACCGCCGCGCCGTCGGCGACGTCTAGCCGCGTGGCAGCGAGCGCGCTCGCCATGCCATAGGGCAGTTGCGGGTCTAGTAGCAGGCGACCGCTTACGGCATCGGCGACCAGCGCGTACGGGCTCTCGTCCTCTTCCCAGAGGCGGAGGTCGGCGACGATCTCGACCGCGGCCTCAAGCGAGCCTTGTTCGAAGCGTGGACAGATCAGGATCGGCGGGCCCTTCACCGGCAGCAGCAGCGCCACCAGCCGCTCGGTCGCACCCCAAGGGATACCCGCGAAATACCGCAAGCTCGCACCCGCAGCGATCAGTAGCGCATCGGCGCCCGCCGCCTCGGTCAGTACGCGCGCCTTGTCGAGACGCGCGGTACGCTCCGCCGACGTGATGCGCGGCGCGCGGTCTGCCCAAGGAGCGATGGTCGCGAGTTCGTCGGCTATCGAAGATCCGCCGATGGTCATGCGTGAGGTCCTTTTCTACCGAAACGGTCGAGGTCGAATGGCGCGAGCGGCACCGCCGGAGTCTCGCCCGCGAGCATCGCCGCGACGAGCATCGCCGTCACCGGCGCGAGCGTCAGCCCGAGATGTTGATGGCCAAACGCATAAGCGAGATTTGCGTGGTGCGTCGAGCGGCCGATCGCGGGGAGATAGTCGGGCAGCGTCGGCCTGGCCCCCATCCAGCGCGTGAACGGCCCCTCGATCGGCAGGCCGAGCGATCGGACGTGATGCTCCAGCCGGTCCCATTTGCGCGGATCGGGCGGACCGTCGGGATCGCCGAGTTCGACGAAGCTCGCCGCCTGAACGCAGTCGGCATAGCGCGTGACGATCATCGAGCGATCCTCGAACACGACCGGCGGCAGGTCGGCGGGCCAGCCGTCGGCGCGTGCGCGGATATGATAGCCGCGCTCGGCGATCATCGGCACGCGGTAGCCGAGCGGTTCGAGCAACGCGCGAGACCGGACGCCGGCGGTCACCAGAACGCGATCGAACTCATGCCCCGCGATGGCGATCCGGTCGCCGTCTTCCACCAACTGTGCGGCTTGGCGAACGATCCGACCGCCCCGCGCCTCGACCGCGGCTTCGAGCGTCGTCGCGAGCCGGCGCAGGTCGGCGATCTGTCCGCTGCCCAAGAAGCGGATCGCGCCGCCGACCGGATCGGCGAGGAAGCCGAGTCGGTCCAGCAAGGCGGGCTCGGCCTCCGCGATTTGCGCTGTTCCGATCGCGGCGCGCGACCAATGGTCGCGGCCGGCGCGTGCAGTTTCGGGTGCATCCCAGACGACGATATGACCGTCCTCGCGGAGCAGGTCGCGCGCGCCGAGCGTGCCGACCAGATCGCGCCACGCGGGCATCGCGCCGGCGAGCAGCGGCGTCAGAGCCGCGGTGCCCGCCGCGAACTTCGCCGGGGTCGACGCCGCGATCAGCCGTGCGGCGAACGGCAACCAGCGCGCCGCCATCGACACCGGCAGTCCCAGCGCGCCGCCGGCGCTGAACAGACGCTTCGGCACAGAGCGCACCGCAGCGGGTGAGGCGAGCGGCTCGACCTGTTCGACCGCGATGTGCCCGGCATTGCCCCAGGATGCGGCGTTGTAATCGGCATCGCGTTCGAACACACTCACGCCATACCCGCGATCGCGTAGCGCGACGGCGCAACACAGTCCGACCACGCCGCCTCCCACGATACCGATCGTTTTCAATCCAATCTCCTGTTGCACCACACTTAACGATTTCGTATACGGTATATATCTTGAAATGCAGGAAGGTCGATACCGAATGTCTGTCGAATGGAAGGGCGTATTTCCGGCCGTAACGACGCAGATCCGTGAGGACATGAGCGTCGATCTCGCCGACACCCAGCGCGTCGTCGACGACCTGATCCGTGACGGTGTGACCGGGGTGATCGCACTCGGCACGGTCGGCGAGAATAACTCGTTCGACTATGATGAAAAGGTCGAAGTGCTGACCGCGATCGTCGAGGCGGTCGCTGGCCGCGTGCCGGTCATCACCGGCGTCTCGGAATACGACACGCGGCGCGCGGTGCGCTATGCACAGGCCGCCGAAAAGGCCGGCGCGGACGGCCTGATGCTGCTGCCGCCGATGGTCTATGTGCCGAAGCCGCATGAACTGGTGGCGCATTTCAAGGGTGTGGCCGAGCAGGTCGGCCTGCCGATCATGCTCTATAACAATCCGCCCGCGTACCGGACGCTGATCGACAACGATGTGCTCGCCGCGCTGGTCGACGTCGCGAACATCGTCGCGGTCAAGGAATCGGCCCCGGATACGCGGCGTTTCACTGACGTGAAGACTGCGTTCGGCGACCGCTACGTGCTGTTCGCCGGGCTCGATGACGTCGCGCTCGAGGGGCTGTATCTGGGCGCGCAGGGCTGGGTCTCCGGCCTTACCAACGCGTTCCCGCGGGAATCGGTCGAGCTGGTCAACGCGTTCGCGCGCGGCGATCATGCCAAGGCGATGGAGATCTACCGCTGGTTCATGCCGCTGCTTCATCTCGATGCCGAGCATGACCTGGTCCAGTCGATCAAGCTGGCCGAGCAGGTCATGGGGCGCGGCTCCGAGCGCGTCCTGCCGCCACGCTATCCGCTGATCGGCGAACGCCGTGCCGAGGTGATCGCGATGGTCGAGAAGGCGGCGGCGACGCGCCCGACGCTCTCGAACTGATGCGCCACACCTTCTTCTGCATCGACGGCCACACTGCCGGCAATCCGGTCCGCCTCGTCGCGGGCGGGGCGCCGTTGCTCAAGGGCGCGTCGATGTCGGAGCGGCGGCAGGATTTCATGACCCGGTTCGACTGGATCCGTACCGGACTCTGCTTCGAGCCGCGCGGGCACGACATGATGTCGGGCGGGTTCCTCTATCCGCCGACGCGCGACGATACCGACATCGGCATCCTGTTCATCGAGACGAGCGGGTGCCTGCCGATGTGCGGGCATGGCACGATCGGGATGGTGACGTTCGGGCTCGAACACGGGCTGATCCAGTCGGCCGTACCGGGCCGGCTGCGGATCGAGGTGCCCGCGGGGGTGATCGACGTGGCGTACGAGACCGAGGGCGCGAAAGTGACTTCGGTGCGGATCACCAACGTGCCGGCATATGTCGCGGCGCGCGGGATCGCGGTGGACATCGAGGGGATCGGTCCGCTGAGCATCGACGTCGCCTATGGCGGCAATTACTACGCGATCGTCGAGCCGCAGGGGCGCTATACCGGGCTCGACGACCTCGGCGCGACGGAGATCATCGCGCTCAGTGGTCGCGTTCGCGAGGCGGTGCGGGCACAGTTCGAGCCGGTCCATCCGCTCGACCCCACGATCCGCGGCGTAAGCCATGTGCTGTGGGCCGATGTGCCACGCGGAGACGGCGCCGATGGCCGCAACGCGGTATTCTACGGCGACAAGGCGATCGACCGTAGTCCATGCGGCACCGGCACGTCGGCACGGCTCGCGCATCTGGCGGACAAGGGCCGCTTGGCGGTCGGCGACCGGTTCGTCCACGAAAGCTATATCGGCAGCCGCTTCATCGGCTGCGTCGAGGCGGAAACGTCGCTCGGTGATACCCCCGCGATCATCCCGTCGATCGAGGGATCGGCGATCGCGACCGGGTTCAACACGATCTGGATCGATCGCGACGATCGTTTCTGGAACGGTTTCCAAGTTTCATGACATTTCGGCTATGCTGGTGCGGTCTTCCCGTTTTCGGAGCCGTCCATCCATGAGCATCGTCGTCCGCACCCTGTCCGAGCAGGTGTTCGAGATCGTCCGCGAGCAGATCGTCACCGGCAAGCTCGCCGGCCATACCGCGATCCGCCAGGATGCGCTGGCGACAGAACTCGGCGTCAGCAAAATCCCGTTGCGCGAGGCGCTGGCGCGGCTGGAGCAAGAGGGCCTGCTGACCAGCCACGCTAACCGCGGCTATTCGGTCCAGCCGATGTCGGCGGACGAGGCGGACGATATCTTCGCGCTGCGCCTCAGCATCGAGCCGCAGGCCGCCGCCTATGCATCGACCGTCGCGAACGACGATGACCGTGCCGTTGCGATCCTCGCATTCGAGGAACTCGACAGCGCGGCGAGCGAGCGGCTCGCCGAGGTCGCGATCCGCAACCGCGTTTTCCACACCGCCTTGGTCCGGCCGGGTCGGCGCCTGCTGACTACGCAGATGGTCGAGCGGCTGGCGATCCTCGCCGAGCGCTACGTCGTCGCACATCTTCGACCGGCTGGGCGCGAGGACCGCGCGCATCTGGAACACCGCCAGCTGCTCGATGCATGGCTCGCACGCGACGACGATCGCATGCTGACGCTGCTGACCAGCCATATTCAATCGACGCTGACCGATCTGCGCGCGCAGTTCGACACGGCCCGAGACTAGAGATCACAGGGGATGGGCAATGTTTGGACCGCGTAAATCGTTCGAATCGTCTGCCCATAGCCGCGAGCACAGCCTCGCCAAGACGCTGAGCTGGCCGCATCTGATCGCGCTCGGAGTGGGCGCGATCGTCGGCACCGGGATCTATACCTTGGTCGGCGTCGGTGCCGAGCGGGCAGGGCCGGGGGTGATCCTCGCCTTCGTGATCTGCGGCGTGATCTGCGCGTGTGCGGCGCTCGCCTATACCGAACTCGCGACGCTGATCCCCGCCGCGGGCAGCGCCTATACCTTCAGCTATACGGCGCTCGGCGAGGGTGTCGCCTGGGTAGTGGGCTGGAGCCTGATCCTCGAATATTCGCTGGCGTGCTCGACCGTCGCGGTCGGCTGGTCGGGCTATCTGGTCGGCTGGATCGAGGCGGCGGGGATACATTTGCCGCACGCGTTGCTGGTCGGGCCGCATGGCGGCGGGATCGTCAACATGCCCGCGGTGCTGGTGTCGCTCGCGGTGATGGGGATGCTGATCCTCGGCACGCGGCAGAGCGCGACGCTCAACATCGTGCTGGTGTTGATCAAGCTCGTCGCACTGACCGTCTTCGTGATCTACGCCGCCCCCGCGTTCAAGGCCGACAACCTGCACCCGTTCATGCCGTACGGCTTCGGCTCGACCGAGATCGGCGGGCACAAGCGCGGCGTGATGGCGGCGGCGGCGATCGTGTTCTTCGCCTTTTACGGCTTCGACGCGGTCGCGACCTCGGCAGAGGAGACCAAGAACCCCAAGCGCGACCTGACGATCGGCATCGTCGGATCGATGCTGGTCTGCACGGTGATCTACATGGCGGTCGCGGTCAGCGCGATCGGCGCGCTGCCGTTCAAGCAGCTCGCCAATTCGCCCGAACCGCTCGCGCTGGTGCTGCGCCAGCTGAGCCAGCCGTTCGCCGCGCAGATCATCGCGCTGGCCGCGGTGATCGCGCTGCCATCGGTGATCCTGGTGATGATGTACGGGCAGAGCCGGATCTTTTTCGTGATGGCGCGCGACGGGCTGCTCCCCCGCGGTCTCGCCAAGGTTAGCAAGCGGACCGGGTCGCCGACGCTGATCACGCTGCTGACCGGGCTGTCGATCGCGGCGGTCGCGGGGTTCTTCCGGCTCGACGAGATCGCCGAACTCGCCAATGCGGGGACACTGATCGCGTTTATCTCGGTCGGGGTGTGCCTGATGGTCCTGCGCCGGACCGCGCCGCAACTGCCCCGCCTGTTCCGCTGCCCGGCGGCCTATGTCGTCGGTACGGTGACCGTGCTTGGCTGCCTGTATCTGCTGGCGAGCCTGCCGACCTCGACGCTGGTCCGGTTCGTGATCTGGAACGTCGCCGGATTTTTACTGTATTTCGCCTATGGCCGGCGCAACAGCGACGTCGGCAATCCGGCGCGGGCAGGCTGAAGAACGCGGGTTACCGTTTCTTGCGGCACGCGTCGGAACAGTAGATCACGCTGTCCCAGTCGCGTGCCCATTTCTTGCGCCACGTGAACGGGCGCTCGCACGCCGGACAGACCTTCGTCGGCAGGTTCTGCTTGGCGACACCGTTGGGCATCAGCGGGGCTGCGCGTCGAGGAACGCTGCGACCTCGGCGAGGTCGACGGACTTGTCGAGATACGTTTGGCCGATCCCGCGCGCGAGCAGGAAGGGAAGCGTGCCGGCCGCCATCTTCTTGTCGTGGCGCATGTGATCGACGAGGCGGGCGCCGCTTGCCGCGATCTTCGCCGCGGCAAGCCCGTCGGGAAGACCGACATCGCGCCAATGCGCCGCCACCCGCGCCGCATCCTGGCCCGAACAGATGCCCTGTGCTGCGGAAAACCCGAACGCCAGCGAACACCCGGCGGCAACGCCTTCGCCGTGGATCAGCGCCTGCGAGAAGCCGGTCTCTGCCTCGAGCGCATGCCCGAACGTGTGCCCGAGATTGAGCAACGCGCGCGTGCCATTGGTCTCGTGCTCGTCCGCCGCGACGATCCGCGCCTTCGCGGAAACGCTGCGTGCGATCGCATATTCGCGAAGCGCCAGGTCGCCCGCGAGCAACGCGGCGCCATTCGCCTCGCACCATTCGAAGAACGCGAAGTCGTCGATCAGGCCGTATTTCACCACCTCGGCATAGCCGGCGCGCAGCTCGCGGATCGGCAGCGTTTCGAGCACCTGCGGATCGATCAGCACCATCACCGGCTGATGGAACGCGCCGATCAGGTTCTTGCCGGCCTTCGTGTTGATCGCGGTCTTGCCGCCGACCGAACTGTCGACCTGCGCGAGCAGGCTGGTCGGAATCTGCACGAAGTTGCACCCGCGCTTGAGGATCGAGCAGGCGAACCCGACCAAGTCCCCCATCACGCCGCCGCCGAGCGCAACTACGTGATCACCGCGCTCGACACCGAGTTCGAGCAGCCGGTCGCAGAGCATTTCCAGCGTCGCCCAGCTCTTGCTGCCTTCGCCCGGCGCGAGGACGATCGCCTCGGACTCGATCCCCGCTGCGCTCAACGAAGCCTGCAGCGTCGCCAGATGCAGCGACAAATTCTCGTCGGTGACGATCGCTACACGGCGCTTGCCAGCAAGCGGCGCGAGAAATTCGCCGGCTCGTGCGAGAATCCCCGCTTCGATATGGATCGGATAGGTCCGCGAACCCAGCTCAACGGTAACGGTCTTCATCGGCCAAGCGCTCTCAGGATTGCGGCGACGGTCGCTTCGTGCGGCGTCTTGTTGCTGACGATATGGATGTGCGCCTGCGCGTAGATCGGGTTGCGCACGCGCGCCAGTTCGGCGAGCACCTTGCCCGGATCGCGGTTGCGGAGCAGCGGTCGCGTATCGCGCCGCCCGACGCGCTCGACCAGGATGTCGGGGTGCGCACTGAGCCACACCGAGATGGCGTCGCGCAATATCAGCGCCCGTGTATCGTCGTTGATGAACGCGCCACCACCGGTCGCGATGATTTTCGGCGTGCCGTCGATCAGCCGCGCGATCACCCGGCGCTCGCCATCGCGGAAATACTCTTCGCCGTATTTGGCGAAGATCTCTGCGACAGTCATGCCGGAGGCCGCCTCGATCTCGTGGTCGGCGTCGACGAACGGCAGGTTCATGCGCAACGCGAGCCGGCGGCCTACGGTAGTCTTGCCGACGCCCATCAGCCCGACGAGCACGATCGGTCGATCGATCGGGGCTGGGGCGGGGCCGCCTGCGGGCCCGCCTGAGGGGTTGTGGCTTTGCAACATCGTGAGGGGCGCTATACAGCGGCACCGCGCGAGGGCAAAAGCTCTTGGCGCCTGTTTTGTCCGCTTCCCCGTCCACTACAAGGTTACGTCGTATGTCCCGTTTCATCGTCTCGGTCGTCGTCGTTCTTGTCGTGGTGGTCGGCGGCCTGTTCCTGCTGGCAGGGCGCGCGACCGAGCGCCCGCAGAGCCGCGTCGAAAAGGCCGTGACGCTTGCGAACCTCTCTTAAGGCGTCCCTGACGGCGGCGGTTGCCGTCGGCGCCTTGGTCGCGCTTGCCCCCGCAATCGGGCAGGACCGGCCTGAATCGATCCTGCCGCCGGGGTTTGGCGAGCCGACGCCCGCGCCTGCGCCGCGCCCGACCGCTCCAGCCGGGACTCAGCCGACGCGTCCGACGGGGCCATCGCAGCCGACCACCCCACCGCCGAGCGCCGCACCGGCACAGCCGGGCGCGATGATCCAGCCTTTGCCGCCGACGACGCCGGGCGACGCACCCCCAGTGCCGCCTGTCGCGGCGCCTGCGCCAGTCGATCCTGCCGTGCTAGCGCAGTACGAGATGCCGGAGTCCGCGCGTCGCTCGCTCGCGACGGTCGGTCCGGTTATGGCGAGCGAAGGCGGGCTCGATACCGATGCGTTCGGCGCTGTCGATGGCCAGTATGTCGAGACGCTCATGCGCCGACTGACTGCGCCGTTGCCGTCGCGCTGGATGTCGATCCTGCTGCGGCGGGCGCTGGTGTCGCGTGTCGATACGCCGAGCCGCACCAACGGCGCGGACTTCGCGGCCGAGCGCGCGTGGCTGTTGTTGCGGATGGGCGAATCGGTCGCCGCCCGCGCCGTCTCGCACAGCGTCGACACCGACAATTATACGCCGAAGCTGTACGACGTCGCGATGAACGCATCGCTGGCGACCGGCGATCCGGCGGGACTGTGTCCGCTGGTACCCGGTGCGATGCGCTATGCGGCGGCGCGCGGCTGGACGATGGCGCAGGCGATGTGTGCGGGGCTGTCGGGCAATCCGGCGCAGGCGACCCCGCTGATCGCGACCGCCAAGCGTCGCAATGTCGCGAGCGGCGTCGACATGCTGCTCGCGCAGAAGGTCGTCGGTGCCGGCGCGCAGGGCCGTCAGGCGGTGACGATAGAGTGGGACGGCGTCGATCAGTTGACCGCATGGCGGTTTGGTCTGGCGATGGCGACGGGCGTCGCGGTGCCCGACGATCTCTATGCGAGCGCTGGTCCGCAGGTGAAATACTGGCAGGCATTGTCACCCTCAGTTCCGCTCGGTGCGCGGCTGGCGCCTGCGGAGTCGGCGGCGGGGCAGGGCGTACTTTCCAGCGCAGCACTGGTCGATCTCTATGCTGCCGCCGCAACCGACTACGACTCGCAGAGCACGGCGACCGCGACCGCCAACGATCTCCAGACCGCCTATGCCGATCGCAGTCCCGATGCGCGGCTGAACGCGCTGCGCCAATTGTGGGGCGGGGCGGATACGCGTCCGGCCTATGCGCGCCTCGTGCTGACCGCGCGGGCGGCGGCGCGGATGAACCCGACTCTGGCGAAGGACGAGGCGGATCATCTGGTCGCGTCCATGCTGTCCGCCGGGCTTGATCGCACCGCGGCGCGCTGGCTCGGGACCGTCCCCGCCGGGGGTGACGCCTGGGCGATGATCATGCTCAGCGACCCCGACGCGTATCGCCGGCTGAGCTATGCCGACCTCGCCTCCTATTCGGGTGGCGAAGGTGATTCGGCGTTGAAGCAGAGGATGCTGTTCGCGGGGCTGGCCGGCCTAGGGCGTCTCAACTCGGGCGACATCGAACGCGCGGCACAGTCGCTCGGCGTCCGGATCGGTGCGGACAATGCCTGGACGCGTGCGCTCGACCGGGCCGCGCGCGACGGGCAGGCGGGGACGGTCGTCGTGCTCGCCGCGATCGGCATGCAGGCTGCAAGTTGGAAGGACATCCCACCCGAAGCGCTGTACCGCATCGTCGGTGCGCTCCGCGGCGTCGGGCTCGACGGCGAGGCGCGAATGATCGCCGCCGAGGCCATCGCACGGGCGTGACCCACGCGTCGGACCGCGCGCTGATCGACCGGTTTCTCGAAATGATGGCGGCGGAAGCGGGCGCGGCGGCCAACACCGTCGCCGCGTATCGCAGCGATTTGACGCTCGCATCGCAGGTGCTCGACGGCAGGCTGGTCGAAGCGGACGCGGACGCACTCGCGACCCTCGCTGGCGGCTGGTCGGCGCTGTCCCGCTCGACCGTCGGGCGAAAGTCCGCCTCGCTCCGCCGCTTCTTCGCGTTCCTGGCCGACGAAGGCCACCGGGCGGACGATCCCGGCAAGGCGCTCCCGCGACCCGGCACCGCGCGCACTTTGCCCAAAGTGCTAAGCCATGCCGATATCGACCGATTGTTTGCGGCGATCGCCGAGCGGTCCGCGCGCGATCCGCTCGATCCCAACGACCTGCGGCTCTCCGCGTTGTTCGAGTTGCTCTACGGCTCGGGGCTGCGCGCGACCGAGCTCGTCAGCCTGCCGCGCAACGCCGTGCATCCGGATCGCCCGTTCCTGATCCTGCGCGGCAAGGGCGGGCGCGAGCGCCTCGTCCCGATCTCCGACCGCGCGCGCGCGGCGGTGGCGGTGTGGCGGACCCATGTCGCGACCGACCGCCTGTGGCTGTTCCCCTCGGGCAAAGGTCATCTCTCACGCATCCGCTTGTATCAGCTCGTCAAGGCGCTCGCCGCCGAGGCCGGCATCCCGCCCGATCGCATCAGCCCGCACGTCCTTCGCCACGCCTTCGCCACGCATTTGCTCGCCGGCGGCGCCGATCTGCGCGCACTGCAATCGATGCTCGGCCACGCCGATATCGCGACCACCGAGATCTACACGCATGTCGATTCGAGCCGCCTCGTCGAGCTCGTCAACACCCGCCACCCGCTAGCAGACCTGCCACCTCGTTGACGCGGACGCACCCGCGCCGTAACCGCCGCCTATGCCAAGCTTCCTCGACTTCGAGAAACCGATCGCCGAACTCCAGGGCCGGATCGACGAACTCCGCGACACCGCCGCCGAAGGCAGCGTCGACCTCGCCGCCGACATCGCCCGTCTGCAGGCGAAGTCCGACAAGCTGCTGAAGGACACCTTCGCGCGCCTGACGCCGTGGCAGAAGACGCAGGTCGCGCGTCATCCCGAGCGTCCGCACTTCAAGGATTACGTCGCCGCGCTGTTCGACGAGTTCGTGCCGCTCGCGGGCGACCGCGCGTTCGGCGACGATCAGGCGATCATCGGTGGCTTCGCGACGTTCCGCGGGCGGAAAGTCATGGTGCTCGGCCACGAGAAGGGCGACGATACCGCAAGCCGTCTCCGCCACAATTTCGGCATGGGCAAGCCAGAAGGGTACCGCAAGGCGATCCGTCTGGTCGAACTCGCCGACCGATTCGGCCTGCCGATCATCACGTTGGTCGACACCTCCGGCGCGTTCCCGGGCATCCAGGCCGAAGAACGCGGACAGGCCGAGGCGATCGCCCGCTCGACCGAAGCCTGCCTCAACGCCGGCGTGCCGATCGTCGCGGCGATCGTCGGCGAGGGCGGCTCCGGCGGCGCGGTCGCGCTCGCGGCGGGCAACCGCGTGCTGATGTTCGAACACGCGATCTATTCGGTGATCAGCCCCGAAGGCTGCGCCTCGATCCTGTGGCGCACCGCGGACAAGGCCCCCGAGGCGGCCGAAGCGATGCGGATCACCGCGCAGGACCTGAAGGCGTTCGGCGTCATCGACGACATCGTGAGCGAGCCGCTGGGTGGCGCACACCGCGACCGCGCGACGGCGATCGAGTCGCTCGGCAACGCGCTGTCATCCGCGCTCACCGACCTCGCATCGCTCGCGCCTGCCGATCTGCGGAAAGACCGGCAGGCCAAGTTCCTGAAGATGGGCCGACTCTAAGCGTCACGGCGCAGCGACAGAAACGCAACAAATAAAAAGGGCGGCTGAACCGAAGTCCAGCCGCCCTGATCGACCGCGATGGTGATCGCGGTACGCTTACTTGTTGAGCTGAGTCGCGACGTTGTTGAACGTCTTGTTCAGGCTGTTGCCCAGGCCCTGCATTGCAGCGATGGCAGCGACGGCGATCAGAGCGGCGATGAGGCCGTACTCGATTGCGGTTGCGCCCTTGGAATTCTTGAAAAACTTGCGGATCGTCTTCATTCCGGTCTCCATGGTTGGATTGCTTCAGTGTCACCCGGCTGGACCGGACAGGCCGGATCAGCACGAGGACAAATAGAAGTTGTGAGTTGAGAAAGACTTAAGGTCGGAGCATTTCGTCGGGTAATTCACGAGGCTCAATGCGGGCGATCAGCGGGCGTTGGCGACCTTCGTATCGACCTTGCCCCACATTCCGATGGTCGAATCGGCAAGGTTGGTCAGGCCGACAATGAGAGCGATGACGACGAAGGCCAGAATCAACCCATATTCGATCGCGGTCGCGCCGCGGCTATTGCGCAGGACGCGTCGCAACGTTCGACCCGCGATCGTCAGCATGGACTTGTCAGACTTCATAACGATCAGTGTAATCGAGGAAAATTAAGGAATGACCAACGATCGCGCCATTCCAACCGCGCCATCCCTTTTACCGGTCGTGGCAGCGGCGATGGTTGATCTCGAGGGACGCGTGCTGTTGCAGCAACGCCCCCCAGGCAAGTCGCTTGCCGGGCTCTGGGAATTTCCCGGAGGCAAGGTCGAGCCCGGTGAGACCCCCGAGGCGGCGTTGATCAGGGAGCTCGAGGAGGAACTCGGCATCGCGGTGCCGCATGCGTGTCTTGCCCCCGCAGCGTTTGCAAGCGCGCCGCTGGGTGATCGCCATCTTGTGCTGCTGCTTTACATCACGCGGAAATGGACGGGCGTGCCACGCGCGCTGGAGGCGACGGCCTTGCGCTGGGTGCGACCGAGTGCGATGCATGCGTTGCCGATGCCGCCCGCCGATCGCCCGCTGATCGGGTTGCTCGATGCACTGATCTGACCGAACGACGCACCGAACGGCGATAATCCCGACAGCGGGCCTCCGCATACTCGGCGTTCGACAATAGGGTCTTGATCTCTTTCGATGCGTGCCGCAGTCAAATGGGCGAGCGTGCGTCCCAAAACCGCGCGGGTGTTGAGCCGCGGCTCGCGCGAGCTATTCCCTTTTCTCGAGCGAGCCGTTCCGGTCGCGCAATCGCCGCTCGACGCAACGAGTTCGCTGGCACCACTGCCCGCGCATGCCGCTGCGAAGTGCTCTATCTGTCGATGCTTTAAAACGGAAAACCGCTGGAGGCCCGACCGGGAATCGAACCCGGGTGCGAGGATTTGCAGTCCTCTACGTCACCACTCCGCCATCGGGCCTCGATGCGGACGGCGCAAATGCGTCGTTTTGTCAGCGCGGTCAACCACGACGTGTAGCTGGACACGAATTATCCTCATTCGGCGCGGGCGGGCGTGATGCTCGAGCCAGTCGCATGACCCGCCACGACAGGACCCCACGGACCGCATTGCGCCGGTCCGAAAACGTCCCTCGTCCCATTTTGGGCGACGGCGGCGGCATTCGCTGCTAGGAATCGTCGCAGAGGTAGTGCCGTGGTCTTCCGCATGCGCCCTCGACGTCCCGCCCGCGACATCTTCGGTGTCACACGGGCGGGCGGGGCGTCTACACCGCAAAATCGTTCGATCTCCGACCCGCCGCGCGCAACTGCGACTTGGCGCAATCGTCGGCGCGCGATACATATCGGCGCGACAACTAGTGTATTGCGCAACTAAAACAGTTGTGCGACAGGATGGGTTATGACGACGATGAGCCTCGATACCGCGACTGCCGCTTCGGCCTACGACACCATGCGGCATGCGATGGTCGCCAGCCAGCTGCGCACCAACGCAGTGAACGACCAGCGGGTGGTCGCGGCGATGGCACGCGTGCCGCGCGAGCAGTTCCTGCCCGAGGACGTCCGCTCGATCGCCTACCGCGACACCGCGATCGCGCTCGGTGGCGGGCGCTATGCTAATCTGCCGATGGCGACCGGCCGGCTGCTGACCGAGGCCTATCTGACCGCGACCGATCGCGTGCTGCTGATCGGTGCCGCGACCGGCTATACCGCCGCGGTGCTCAGCGAGATCGTCGGATCGGTGGTCGCGGTCGAGAGTGATCCGGCATTGCTGGCGATGGCGCGCTCGGCGCTCGCCGGGGTCGACAATGTCGAGCTTGTCGAGGCACCGATGCAGGACGGCCACGCCGCCGGCGCCCCTTATGACGTACTGATTGTCGATGGCGCGATCGAGGCGATGCCCGATACGCTCGTCGCGCAGGTCCGCTCGGGCGGTCGCGTCACCTCGGGGCTCGCCGAACGCGGCGTCACGCGGCTCGCGTCGGGACGCAAGACCGATGGCGGGTTCGCGCTGGCGGCCTTTGTCGACGTCGAATGCGTCGCACTTCCCGGTTTCGACATCCCCAAACCCTTCAGGTTCTGAGCCCTATGATGCCGCGCACCGCTCGTTTCCGCCGCTTGCTTGCGAGTGTTGCGCTGATCTACATCGCTGCACCAGCGGGGGCGGAGACGCTGCGCGAGGCGCTGGCCAAGGCATATACCACCAATCCGATCCTGACCGGACAGCGCGCCACGTTGCGCGCGACCGACGAGAACGTGCCGATTGCGCGTGCAACGGGGCTCCCCTCGGTCAATGCAACCGGCGACTACACCGAATTCGTCGTAACCGCGGCGAACAGCTTCACCGCCTTGCCGCGTCAGGCCGCGGCGCGCGCCAACGTATCGGTGCCGCTGTACCTGGGCGGGCAGGTCCGCAATTCGGTTGCCGCCGCCAAGACCCGCGTCGAGGCCGGTCGCGCGACGCTGCGCGGCACCGAGGCGGATCTCTTCACCAACGTCGTCGCCGCGTACATGGACGTGATCCGCGACGAGGCGATCGTCGGTCTCAACACGCAGAACGTCCGCGTCCTCGACGTCAACCTGCAAGCCAGCCGCGATCGATTCCAGGTCGGCGACCTGACCCGTACCGACGTCGCACAGTCCGAAGCCCGCCTCGCCCTCGCCCGTGCGCAGCTCCAGTCGGCTGAGGCGCAGTTGATTTCCAGCCGTGAGAATTACATCCGGTACGTCGGCACGCCCGCCGGGACGCTCGAAACGCCACCGACCTTGCCGCATCTGCCCGACAGCCCTGCATCCGCCGTAACCGTCGCGATCGAGAATAATCCGGTCCTTATCGCAGCGGCGAAAGAACGTGACGCGACGCGCTATGATGTCGGTGTCGCCCGGGCGACCCGTCTGCCACAGATCAGTGCGGTCGGCGGTGCCACCTATACCAACTATCTCGGCTCGGCGTCGAATGCCGACGGCAGCGTCATCACGTTCCCCAACGTCAACAAGACGGTCCAGGCCGGACTGTCGCTGACCCTGCCGCTGTTCCAGGGCGGTCGCCCCGCCGCGCAGGTCCGTCAGGCCGAGGCGTTCCAGAGCCGCGCGATCGAGAACGTCACCGCGACCGAGCGCAATGTGATCTCGCAGGCCCGTTCTGCCTTCGCCGTCTGGCGCTCCTCGGAACAGGTCATCCAGTCCTCCGAGACCGCGGTCAACGCAAACAAGCTCAGCCTCGAAGGCGTGCGCGCGGAGAACAGCGTCGGCACGCGAACCATCCTCGACATCCTCAACGCCGAGCAGGAACTGCTCAACAGCCAGGTGACGCTCGTCACCGCACGGCGCGATGCGTATGTCGCCGGCTTTGCGCTGCTCGCCGCGATGGGGCAGGCGGAAGCGCGCGATCTCGGGCTCGATGGCGGCGTGCTGTACGATCCGGTCGCCAATTATCAGCGCGTGCATCACAAGATCTGGGACTTTGGCGGCGATGGCGAGCCGGTGCCGGTCGGCACGCGCACCGCGCAATCGCCCGCACAGGATGCGCATGTCCAGCCGCAGCGCGATCCTTTGCTCGATACGCCAGTTGACAGGAACCCCGCCTTGACGACAGGTAAGGATGCGCCGAGCCGCCAATAGGGGTGCGCGCGGCTACGGGGTTTGGGATGGTCCGGATGGGGGACGTGAACGGCGAGCCGTCGATGGAGGAAATCCTCTCGTCGATCAAACGCATCATCGCCGAAGAGGGCGACACGCCCGGCCGATCGCGCCGTCCGGCGCGGACGATGACGGCACCGGTCGATCAATATCCCGCCGACCGCGATGTCGCCGGTCATGCACCCGCCTATCGTGAAGCCGCCTATCTCGACGACGAGATGGACGATGACGAAGTTCTCGAACTGAGCGATCCGATGCCGATGGTCGACCGTACCCCCCGCACGCCAAAATCCCCCGTGCTGACCTCGGTCGACGCCGCGCCCGAGCCGCGCGTGTCAGCGTCCAAGCCGCAACCTCAGGTGCAGCAGCCCGCCGCAGAGGCACCATCCGAGTCGATTGTTTCGCGCGAGACCGCCGCTGCAACGCGCGCGCCGCTCGAGGCGTTGACGCGGATGATAATCAAGCCCGAATCGAACAGCGACGGCACGCTCGAGGGATTGGTTCGCGAGATGCTCCGGCCGATGTTGCGCGAATGGATCGACGCGAACCTGCCGCACATGGTCGAGGACATGGTCGCGCGCGAAATCGCCAAGATCATGAACCAGCAGCCCTAACAGCCAGCCGTCCCGTCGACACGGCGGGACTATACGATCCTCCCCCGCCAGGGGGAGGTGTCATCGAAGGTGACGGAGGGGGAGGACACGGAGCAGCGGTTTCCCTGCCCTCCGTCTGGCAAGGGTCAGCCACCGCCCCCTGGCGGGGAAGGATCGAACGTCTCCCTGTCGGCGATGCAAACGCTACGGAACAACGCCGCCCGATGCCGGGTTTGGCACGCATGTCCGAAACCGAGATCATCGTGCCCGCTGAGAAGCCCGACCGCCCCGCATCGCACGGCGGACGGAACGATTTTTCGCCCGCTGAGGCCGGCAGTGATATCTTCTTCGCCGCGGTGAAGACGACGCGGATGCCGATGGTGGTCACCGATCCGCACCGCGACGACAATCCAATCATCTTCTGCAACGAGGCGTTCTCGTTCATGAGCGGCTATTCGCAGGATGAGATCCTCGGCCGCAACTGCCGCTTCCTGCAGGGCCCCGAAACCGATCGCGCCGCCGTCGCCGAAGTGCGCGCCGCCATCGCCAAGCGCGAAGAGGTTGCGGTCGAGATCCTCAACTACCGCAAGAACGGCTCGACCTTCTGGAACGCGCTGTTCGTGTCGCCGGTGTTCGGCGAAGACGGCAATCTCAAATATTTCTTCGCCAGTCAGCTCGATATTTCCCGGCGGCGTGAAGCCGAGGAAGCGTTGCATGAAGCACAGCGGATGGAGGCCGTCGGCAAGCTGACCGGCGGCATCGCGCATGATTTCAACAATCTGTTGCAGGTCATCCAGGGCTATGCCGATATTCTCGACGCGCGGATCGATCCTGACGATCGGTCGGCACGCCGCGCGGTCGATGCGATTTCGACCTCGGCGACCCGTGCGGCGACTTTGACGCAGCAGCTGCTCGCGTTTGCACGCAAACAGGAATTGCGTGATCGGCTGATGAACCTCAATCAGTTGATTGGCGATTTCCGCACGATTTTGGAGCGCAGCATCGGCAGCGGCATCACGCTCAGGCGCGACCTTGCCAATGATCTGTGGAATTGCCGCGTTGATCCGGTCCAGGCCGAGATGGCGCTGCTCAACATCACCGCCAACGCGCGCGATGCGACCGGCGGCGCGGGGACGGTCACGATCGCTACGCGCAACGCGGTGCTGCCCGAGGATGCGAGCGTCGCCAAGCTCGAACCCGGCGAATATGTCGTGGTCAGCATCTGCGACGACGGCCCGGGTGTCGACCTGACGATCGCCGACAAGCTGTTCGAACCATTCTACACCACCAAGGAAATGGGCAAGGGCGCCGGGCTCGGCCTCGCCATGGTGTACGGCTTCATGCGCCAGTCGGGCGGCCTCGCCACGGTGCGCAACGGGGCGGGCGGCGGTGCGGAATTCTCGCTGTATTTCCCGCGCGCTAGTGGTGCGGTCGAGCGCAAGCCCGCAGGCCCGGTCGCACCGCGCACCGGTGGCGCCGAGCGCGTGCTGATGGTCGAGGACCAGATCGAGGTCGGCGAGCTTGGCCGCACCATTCTCGAGGATCTCGGCTACGAGGTCGTACTGGTGAACAGCGCACGCGGTGCGCTCGACACGCTGGCGAACGATTCGGACTTCAAGCTGCTGTTCACCGATATCCTGATGCCCGGCGGGATGAACGGCGTTGCGCTCGCGCAGTCGGTGCGGCGCGATTATCCGCATACCGCGGTGCTGCTGACCACCGGGTTCGCGGACGAGGCGATCGACGAGGGTAGCCGGTCGTTCGAGCTGATCCGCAAGCCGTACCGGCGTAATGAGTTGAACGAGCGGATCCGTCAGGTGCTCGACAAACCCGGCGCCCGTACCTGACATGGCGCACCTGACACTGGTCTAGTACGGGGACGCTCGCTAAGGCTCTGCGCATGAGCGAGCTTCCCAAAACCTTCGACCCGGCCTCCATCGAATCGCGCTGGTACGCGCATTGGGAGGCGAGCGGCCAGTTCCGTCCCGACCGTCCGAACGCCGAGCCGTGGACGATCGTCAACCCGCCGCCCAACGTGACGGGCTCGCTGCACATCGGTCATGCGCTCGACAACACGCTGCAAGATATCCTCACGCGCCATGCGCGGCTGAAGGGCGAGGATGCGTTGTGGGTGGTCGGCACCGATCACGCGGGCATCGCGACGCAGATGGTGGTCGAGCGGCAGATGGGGGCGGCTGTTCCTCCCCAGAAGCGTACCGACCTGACGCGCGAGGAGTTCGTGGCGAAGGTCTGGGCGTGGAAGGAAGAGAGCGGCGGCGAGATCACGCAGCAGCTCCGCCGGCTCGGCTGCTCGATGGACTGGGCGAACGAGCGCTTCACGATGGACGAGGGCTTCTCGAAGGCCGTCCTGAAGGTGTTCGTCGACCTGCACAAGCAGGGGCTGCTCTACCGCGACAAGCGCCTGGTGAACTGGGATCCCGGCCTCGGCACCGCAATCAGCGACCTCGAAGTCGAGACGCGCGAGATCAAGGGCAGCTTCTGGCACCTGCGCTATCCGCTGGCAGACGGCTCTGGCTTCATCGAGGTTGCGACCACGCGCCCCGAGACGATGCTGGCCGACATGGCCGTGGCCGTGAACGCGTCGGACGCGCGTTACACCATGCTCATCGGCAAGCAGGTAAAGCTGCCGATCACCGGGCGTTTGATCCCGATCATCGCCGACGATCATGCCGATCCCGAACTCGGCTCGGGCGCGGTCAAGATCACGCCAGGCCACGACTTCAACGATTTCGAGGTCGGCAAGCGGGCAGGGATGGCTGCGGGCTCGATGCTCAACATGCTCGATGCCAAGGCGCGCGTCGTCCAGGTATCCGACGGTCTGATCCCGGACAAGTTTATCGGAAAGCCGACCGACGAAGCGCGCAAGATGGTCGTCGCGCAGCTCAAGGAAGAAGGCTTCCTGATCGCGCATATCGACAAGGACGGCGAGGAGCACGACGCCGAGCCACGCACGATCCAGACTCCTTATGGCGACCGCTCGGGCGTGGTGATTGAGCCGTGGCTGACCGACCAATGGTATGTCGACGCCAAGACGCTCGCCCAGCCGGCAATCGAGGCGGTGCGCACCGGCGCGATCGATATCGTCCCGAAGACGTGGGAGAAGACGTTCTTCAACTGGATGGACAACATCCAGCCCTGGTGCGTGTCGCGTCAATTGTGGTGGGGCCACCAGATCCCCGCGTGGTTCGGGCCAGCACGCGATGCGAACGGTTTGGTTAGCTACATTGATCACAATGTAGATGCGGACGGACGGCTAGTTGAGACCATCTCGGGGCAAAATGAGTCTTTCGTCGCCCTGACTGAAGAGGAAGCAATCGCGGCGGCGCAGGCTGCGTATGGCGATCAGTACAAGATTGTTGTTGATGATCGCTTTCCTCGCGCGACGAACGACACCGTCTATCTTGTGCGAGATACCGACGTCCTCGACACTTGGTTCTCGTCAGCCCTCTGGCCTTTCGCCACGCTTGGCTGGACGGGTGAATCTTCCCCCCTCCCGCAAGCGGGAGGGGCCGGGGGTGGGCACGCGCTCACCTCGAACGCTGCGTCTGAAGGTGAGCGCGAGCCCACCCCTCAATCCCCTCCCGCAAGCGGGCGGGGAGGCCAGCTCGGCGGGCGCTACCCGAACGACGTGCTGATTTCCGGCTTTGACATCCTGTTCTTCTGGAACGCGCGGATGATGATGCAGGGGCTGCACTTCATGAAGGACGTGCCGTTCCGTACGCTCTACCTCCACGGCCTGGTCCGCGCCGCCGATGGCGCGAAGATGTCGAAGTCGAAGGGCAACGTCGTCAACCCGCTCGGGCTGATCGACCAGTACGGCGCCGACGCGCTGCGCTTCTTCATGGCGGCGATGGAAAGCCAGGGCCGCGACATCAAGATGGATGAGAAGCGCGTCGAGGGCTATCGCAACTTCGCCACCAAGCTGTGGAACGCCGCGCGGTTCGCGCAGGCCAACGGCATCGTCGCCAGCACGACGCTGGAGGCACCGCGCGCGGAACTGGCCGTCAACAAGTGGATCATCGCCGAGACGATCGCGACCGTCCAGACGGTCGACCTCGCGCTCGCCGACTACCGCTTCGACGGCGCCGCCAACGCGATCTACCAGTTCGCGTGGAGCCGCTTCTGCGACTGGTATCTCGAACTGATCAAGCCGCAGATGGTCGGCGACGAGCGCGGCCAGATCGACGACGAATCGAAGGCGGTCGCCGGCTGGGTGCTCGACCAGATCCTGGTGCTGCTCCACCCGTTCATGCCGTTCATCACCGAGGAACTGTGGCACGCGATGGCCGACCCCGCCCACCCGCGCGATCACGATCTGATCGTCGCGAAATGGCCAATGGCGGACGCTCGCGCGCTCGATCCCGAGGCGAGCAAGGAAGTCGACTGGCTCATCAGTCTGGTTCAGGAAATCCGCACCGCGCGCAACGAACTGAACGTGCCCCCGGGCACGCGCCTGCCGCTCCACGTCCGCGATGCGAATGAAACGACGCTCGCGCGGCTCGAACGCCAAGCGCCGGCACTCGCGCGTCTCGCCCGCGTCACGCATGCCGACGGCGAAGCCACCGGCGGTGCGGCGCAGGTCGTCGTCGACGAGGCGACGTTCGTCCTGCCGCTAGAAGGCGTGATTGACCTCGACTCCGAACGCGCCCGCCTGACCAAGGCGATCGCGGCGGCAGAGAAGGAGCGCGACGCGCTGTCCGGCCGGCTAGGCAATGCCAGCTTCGTCGAGCGCGCCAAGCCCGAAGCGGTCGAGAAGGCCAAGGCGGATCACGCCGACAAAGCTGCCGAAGCCGCACGGTTGCAGGCGGCACTCGGACGCCTGGGCTAACCTGCTCCCCTCCCGTAGGCGGGAGGGGATTGCGTGGTTGGACAGCGCCCCGCGCTAACCAACCATCCGCCCGTACGTCCGACCATCCGTCCGTTCGTCCGTTCGTCCGACCATCCGTCCGTCCGTCCGTCACCCCAGCGAAAGCTGGGGTATCCCGGTGAGCAAACGCAACGGCTACCCGACAACGGGGATACCCCAGTTTTCGCTGGAGTGACGGTTTGGGTGGGGCGCTGGATTGTGTGGGCTGGCCATGTCACCCCTTCGTTGTTCTCCCGCGAAGGCGGGAGCCCAGGCTGGGTCCCCGCCTTCGCGGGGAAACACGGCCCGCTGGCACCGCGCGGGACCTACCGGCTTGTTCCGGAGTTCACTCCGCGACTAGGCAGTGGACATGGCAGGGCGCCTGACCGTTCGCGGGTGGTTGCCGGACCGAGTTCGGCCTAACGGAGAGACTGAGTGAGCGACCTTCCATCCGACGTCGAAGCCAGCGCCGTTTCCCAGGACCCATCCAGCGCAAAGCCCGCCCCCCCCCGCAGCAAACCCAGCCAGCGCGACCTCACCACCGGCCACATCGGCCGCACGCTGCTCGCGTTCGCGCTCCCGACGCTCGGCTCGAACATCCTGCAATCGCTCAACGGCTCGATCAACGCGATCTGGGTCGGACGCTATCTCGGCGAGGGCGCACTCGCCGCCACCTCGAACGCCAACATCATCATGTTCCTCACCTTCGGCGCGGTGTTTGGGTTCGGCATGGCGGCGACGATCCTGGTCGGTCAGAGCTTCGGCCGGCGCGATCTGGAGGGCGCGCGCCGGGCGTTCGGGTCCGCGGTCGGCCTCGTGCTCGGCGGGGCGATCGTCATTGCCGCGCTCGGCTGGGTGTTCGCGCCCGAGATCCTCCACCTGCTCGCCACCCCCGGCGACGCCATGCCGCTCGCGCTCGCGTACCTCCGCGTGATCTTCCTCGGGCTGCCCGCGTCGATGATGATGGTGCTGCTGATGATGGGCCTGCGCGGCACCGGCGATTCGATGACGCCGCTCTGGTTCATGCTGCTCAGCGCGATCCTCGACAGCGGGCTCAATCCACTGTTGATCGCCGGTATCGGCCCGTTCCCGCAGATGGGGATCGCCGGCTCGGCAATGGCGACTTTGGTCGCCAGCCACGTCTCGTTGCTCGGGCTGATTATCTACATCTACAAGCGCGACCTACCGCTGCGGCTTCGCGGCAACGAACTCCGCTACCTCATCCCTGAGCGCGCGCTGACCGGGACGATCGTGCGGAAGGGCCTGCCGATGGGCGCGCAGATGCTCGTCATGTCGACTGCCGGTCTCGCGATGGTCGGGCTGGTCAACCGGCTCGGCGTCGACACCGCGGCGGCCTATGCCGTGTCGCAACAGCTGTGGACGTATATCCAGATGCCCGCGCTGGCGATCGGCGCGGCGGTCAGTTCGATGGCGGCTCAGAATATTGGAGCTGGCCGTTGGGACCGGATCGGCGACATCACGAAGTACGGCCTGCTCATCAACATCGCGCTGACCGGCGCGATGGTCGGTGTGGTCATCCTGTTCGACCGCCCCGTGATGACGCTGTTCATCGGCAGCGACAGCCCGGCACTGCCGATCGCACGGCATATCCAGCTGATCGCGAGCTGGAACTTCATCCTGTTCGGCATGACGATGGTGTTGTTCTCGACCGTTCGCGCGAACGGCGCAGTGATCGCACCGCTGATCGCGCTGATCGTTGCGCTGTATCCGGTGCGGATCGGCTTCGCGCTGCTCGCGAAACCGTGGCTCGGGGCGGACGCCTTGTGGTGGAGCTTTCCGCTCGGGTCGCTCGCGACGCTGGCGATCGCGGCGTGGTATTATCGCTACGGGAACTGGCGCAAGGGCGCTCTGGTCGTGCCGGACGACAGCGAGGAACAGGCGCACGGTATGAGCGAGCCGGGCGGGCGGTTGCAGCCTACCGGGTGAGTCCGAAATTTGGCCTCGCTAGATCAAGGCCACCTCCCCGGCGGAGGCCGGGGTCCAGTTGGAAAGGTTGCAGTAACTAAGCGCGGCGCTCGGTTGAGCAACGTTCCCCAACTAGGCCCCGGCCTTCGCCGGGAAGGTGCACTTTCTTGTTAAGTGTGAAGTGTTTACCGCAGCCGTTTCACGAACGAACGCCCACCTTCGCGACGTTCGTGCTGGAAGTTGGGGATCGTCTCGATCAGGTCCGACAATCGGTTGAACCCGTAGTTCCGTGCATCGAAGCTTGAGCGGTTGCCGGCGAGCTGGCCGAGTTCGGCGACGCTGGCATAGCCCTTCTCGTCGCGCTTCACCGCGTTGTACGCGTCGATCAGCAGCTTGATCACCTGCTCGTCGATCGGCTGCGCGGTCTTCGGCCGAGCGACCGGGGCCGGTGTGGCTGCCTTCTCGCCAGCGACGGGGGCCGGCGCCGGCGCGGGCATCGCCTGCGACGTCTCGTTCAGCGCGCCGACGTCGATGAACCGCGTGCACGCTTGGCGGAACCCCTCGGGCGTGCGGCTGGTGCCGAAGCCGTATACCGGTATCCCATCCTGCCGGATGCGCGTCGCGAGTGGCATGAAATCGCTGTCCGACGACATGATCCCGAACCCGTCGATGCGCCCGCGGAACAGCAGGTCCATCGCGTCGATCGTCATCTTCATGTCGGTCGCGTTCTTGCCCTTGGTCAGGTCGAACTGCTGCTGCGGCTCGATGCCGTGCTTGATCGACATGTCGCTCCACGCCTTTAGCGCGGGCTTCGACCAGTTGCCATAGACCCGCCGGACGTTGACCGTGCCGAGCTCGGCAAGGACGGTCAGCACCGGGTCGAGGGTCGCCGCGGACGCATTGTCCGCGTCGATCAGGAGGGCGACGTTGCGCGTTGTGGTATCGATCATGGGCGCAAGGTTAGCCGCGCCCGCGCTGCGCGTCCACGCTCCAGACGCCGCCACCGGCCGCGGCAAGGTACAGGAACACGAAGCAGTAGAGCACCGCCGCCTCGCCGCCATTGGCGATCGGGAAGGGGCCCTTCGGCATGTGCGCCATGAAATACGCGACCGCGGACATGCCCGACAGCACGAACGCGACCGGCCGCGTGAACAGGCCGACGATCAGCAGGCCGCCGCCGACGACCTCGAGCGCCCCCGCGACCGTCAGCAACGGGTTCATCGGCATCGGGAAGGGCGGCAGGCCGAAGAATTTCGAGATGCCGTGACTGAAGAACACCAGCGCGACGACGATGCGCATGACGCTGAGTAGGCGGCTGGACCAGATGGCGGGTATCGGCATGGGGTTTCCTCGAGTGTCGTTGCGTGGGCGAAACGTCACACGGGGGCGGCGCGAGGTCAATTCGTGTAGATCGAAACGGATCGTTGACGGGAGGCGCTCTCACGATCCTCCCCCGCTAGGGGGAGGTGGCTGGCGCTTGCCAGACGGAGGGGGAGGTAAGGGGTGACCACTGTTGTGCGTCCGCCCCCTCCGTCACCTTCGGCGACACCTCCCCCTTGCGGGGGAGGATCGCAAGGTCAGGGGTAGGCGATCGCCATCACCTCATATTCGCGCTCGCCGGCGGGCAAATCCACGCGCCGCACATCTCCGATCGCGGCGCCACGCAAGGCCCGCGCGAACGGCGAATTCCAGCCGATCCGCCCGTTGCTCGCATCGGTCTCGTCGTCGCCGACCAGCGTCAGGATGCGCTCGGCATCATCCTCGTCTGCGACGGTCACGCACGCACCGAACCACACGCGCGAGCGGTCTTCCTGGGTGGCGGGATCGACGACCTTGGCCGCCTTCATGCGCTTCGACAGCCAGCCGAGCCGGCGGTCGATCTCGCGCAGGCGTTTGCGGCCGTAGATATAGTCGCCGTTTTCCGAGCGGTCGCCATTGCCGGCGGCCCAGGATATGACTTCGACCAGGGCGGGGCGCTCGGTCGACAGGAGTTGCTCGTATTCTGTGCGGAGTACGGTGTAGCCGGCAGGGGTGATGTAGTTCGGGCGATCCATGCACAAGGCTATACCGCCTCGAGATCGGTCACCCTAGCCGGAACAACCGTCTTCTTGACCGCAACGTCCGTCACATCGACCGCAACACCCGTCATCTCGGTAGCAACGCTCGTCACCCCAGCGAAAGCTGGGGTCTCCCGCGGCTCCAGTCCGACCGACAGCCGGGATACCCCAGCTTTCGCTGGGGTGACGAGTGTTTGCGGCGGGGAACACTCTTAAGGGATCAACTAAGTGATCAGCCCGGCCGGTTCTTCCCTAGATACCACGAGAGTCGAGCCGCCCCCCGGCTCTTCGCCCGCGCGGGGTTCATCAGGTCGTACACCACCGCATTCTCCAACACGCGCTGCACATAGTTGCGCGTCTCCTGGTACGGGATCGCCTCGACCCAATCGACCATGTCGACCGCCCCGGTCCGCGGGTCGCCGTTCGCGCGGAGCCATTTGTTCACGTTGCCGCCGCCCGCATTATACGCCGCCACCGCGAGCGGATAACTGCCGTAATTGGCGTAGACTCGCTGGAAATAGCTCGAGCCCAGCATGATCGACATGTTCGGATCGGTCGTCAGCGCCGCCTGGTTGTACGCGAGGCCGATCTTCCCCGACTGCTCGCGCGCGGTCGCCGGCATCAGCTGCATCAGCCCGCGCGCGCCGGCGTGGCTCACCGCGGCACGATCGAACTGGCTCTCCTGCCGCGAGATCGCGTGGATGATCGTCCAGTTATCCTCATACCCTGCCGGCACCGCGACCATCGGGAAGCCCACCGCGGAATAATCGCTGAGCCCGTTAGCCAGCGCACTCCGCCCGACCATCACGCCGAGGTCCGGCCGGTTGATGCTCTTCGACAGTTCGGCGGCGAGCAAGTGATCGGTGTCGGTCGTCGCATCCGCTGCGATCTGGCGGACGAACGCGGTCTGGTCCTGCCAATCACCGATCTGCCCGAGGAACTTGACCGCGCGCACCGTCTCGCGCCGATCGAACGCCGCGCGCGTCGCCGGATCGATCGCCACCGAAGCGACCGACGGCGGCGCGACCAGCGCGCGGCCGGTGCGCTCGTTCGCCAGCTGCCCGTAATATTGATCGCGATATCCAGCCGCCTGGCCGTAGAACGCCGCAGCCTGAGGCGCCAACCCCGCCGCCTCCGCCGCGCGTCCCGCCCAGTAATACCCCTTCGACCGCACCTGAGGCGAGCGCGAGCCGCGCGCGTACCGGTCGAACAGCGTCATCGCATCCGCCGGTCGCCCCAGCTGCTTCATCGCTACCCGCCCGCCGAGCCAGGCGAGGTTGGTATATTCGTCGCGCTCGGCATAGGATTTCGCCGCGATATCCGCGCCATAGGGATACGCATCGTCGATCTGCCGCGCGATGTCGTAGGCGACCTGATATTGCCCGTCGTTCGCCGCGCCGTTCGCGTTGGTGACGAGCACCTCATACCATTCGGCGGCATTGCCCGGCCGCGTCACCAATGACCGGGGCCGCGCCAGCCACGCACGCGCCGAAGGACTGGCGCCCGAATTGCGCAACCACTGCGCCCGGTCCGCGACATACCCCGCGTCGTTCGCATACAGCGTCTGCGTCGAGGCCGAGATATCCGACGCGTTCGGCGCATTCGTCCGGAACGCGAGCCGCGCCTCGAAGATCGGCCGCCGCGCAGCACTCGTCCACACCAATTGCCGCTGCGCCGCGCCGGTCTGGCCCGCCCACAACAGCGCATCCATCCGCGCATCCTGATCGTCCGGCGTCAGCGCACCCGGAAAGCCCGACACGACCATCGCCTCGTCGGTCGGCGTCAGGCCGGCGCTCCGCCACGCCGTCCGCACCGCCGCATAAGCCTGATCCCGCGCGCCCGTCCCTTGCAAAGCCCGCGCATAGGCGACACCGCCCGACGCCGATTGCGGTGGATAACGACGGAAAAACGCAACGACGCTCGTCGGCGATCCGGTCGCCGCCTTGCGCTCTGCCGCCCGCCGGTTGGCCGTCTCGTTCGGCCAGCCGGGATGCGCCATAAGGAAACCCGCATAGTTGTCGAACGGCAGCGCATCGGTCTGCTGCAACGCCCGCCACTGCGCAATGGTCGAGGCGATCGCACCATCGGTCGCCATCGGCTGCGCATTGGGACCCATATTGGCAAGCTGCGTGCTGTAGCGATCCAGCGTCTGCTGCCCGCCTCCCGACGCGGCGACCGTCCCCGCCACGACTGCAAGGAGAAGGCTCGTTTTAAACATCGATGCTACCATGTGGACAGCATACGCTCCGAACCCGTATCTGTCCTGAACGAAATCCGGATTTTGCAAGACATCCGGCGCAACAGGACCGCAGGCTACCGCATGTTTTCAGGATCTATTCCGGCGCTCGTCACGCCGTTCGCCGCCGATGGCAGCTTCGACGAAACCGCCTATCGCGACTTCATCGAATGGCAGATCGTCGAAGGCTCGTCGGGGCTGGTGGCGTGCGGGACGACCGGCGAGGCGGCGACCCTGTCGTACGACGAGCATTTCCATGTGGTCCGCGTCTGCGTCGATCAGGCGAAGGGCCGCGTCCCCGTCATCGCCGGCGCGGGCTCGAACGATACGCGCGTCGCATCGGCAAACCTGCGTGCCGCAAAGGACGCCGGCGCAGACGCCGCGCTGATGGTCCCGCCTTATTACAACCGGCCGGGGCAGGAGGGGATCTTCCGCCACTTCGAGGCACTCGCGACGTCGACCCCGCTGCCGATCATCCTCTACAACGTCCCCGCGCGGACGGTAACGGACATTCAGCCAGCGACCTTGGCGCGGATCGTCACAGCGTTCCCGGACGTGTTCGTCGGCGTGAAGGATGCCAGCGGCGTCCTCGCCCGCGTCTCTCAGCATCGCGCGTCGTGCGGGCCGGATTTCTGCCAGCTGTCAGGCAATGACGACCTCGCGCTGGCGTTCAACGTCATGGGCGGCACCGGATGCATCTCGGTAAGCGCCAACGTCGCGCCGAAGCTCTGCGCAGAGTTTCAGGCGGCGTGCCAGGCTGGCGATTTCATCAAGGCGCTGGCCTATCAGGATAAGCTTTATCCGTTGCACGAGGCGCTGTTCACCGACGCCTCGCCGGGCCCGGTGAAGTACGCGATGACGAAGGTGCAGGCGGGCTTCCCGGAGACACTGCGCCTGCCGATGACCCCCGCCGGTGAAGCATCGCGCGCCGCAGTCGACGCTGCCTTGGCGCACGCCGGTCTGGCCTGAACCCCCTGCATGTTCTCCTGCGAAAGCAGGAGCCCAGGATCGAGAGGACCGCCGCGTGCTACCCTGGACTCCTGCGTTCGCAGGAGAACGGCGTTTGTTTGAGCGAATAGCGCCCCACCGCTTCCCCTAAGCCTCGCGACCTCCTACATCGCGCGTCCCATGGCACGTCCCAAACCCCCGACCTTCGAGAAGACCAAGATCGTCGCCGAGAACCGGCGCGCGCGGTATGATTATTATATCGAGCAGGTGTTCGAGGCGGGCATCGCGCTCACGGGCACCGAGGTGAAGGCGCTGCGTGGCGGCGAAGGCTCGATCGCCGAGGCCTATGCCGAGGTGAAGGGCAAGAACGTCGTCCTGGTGAATTCGAACATTCCCGAATTCAGCCACGGCAACCGCTTCAACCACGAGCCCAAGCGCCCGCGCAAATTACTGCTGCACGAGCGCGAGATCAACAAGATGTTCGGGGCGGTCGCACGCCAGGGCATGACGCTCGTGCCGCTGATGATCTACTTCAATTCGAAGGGCCGCGCGAAGATCGAACTGGCGCTCGCCAAGGGCAAGCAGAATCACGACAAGCGCGATTCGGTGAAGGAACAGGACTGGAAGCGCGAGCAGGGCCGGATCATGCGGGATCGCGGATAGCCTGTGTCGAAGGCGCCGGGCAGTATCTTCGGGCGCCTCGCGGCGTGGTCGCATCGCAACTTGCCGACCCGCGAATCGATGGAGCGGAACCGTCTTCTCCGCCCCGTCGCGCACCGCGTCCTTGCGCCCGAACTCTGGCGTTTCACACGCCGCTCGGTCCCGCGCGGCGTCGCGCTCGGGATGGTCGCGGGCATTCTGATCCCGGTCGCGCAGACGCCTGTCGCCGCGATCTTCGCGCTGCCGTTCCGCGCCAACGTGCCGACCGCGGCGCTGACCACCTTCATCACCAACCCGCTGACCACGCCGCCGCTCTGGATCGCGGCCTATTGGATCGGCTCGTCGCTGCTCCGGCTCGACGCGCACGTCCCCGGCCAGCCCGTCGCGGACGCCGCGGCACGCACTGAATGGATCCCCTGGCTGATGCAGGCGGGACCCGCCACAGCGCTCGGCCTGCTGGTCATTACCGTTGTCTGTTCGGTCGGCGGCTATGCACTCAGTGCGCTCGGCTGGCGATTGTGGATCGCGCGCAAGTGGCGCAATCGCCACGACAATCGCGGATCGTAACAATCGTCACTAATATTGACCTACCCGAATTGACGGACCGTCCTATCGGCGTAGAACACACCGCATCCTGAAGATCTTTCTCCGAGGTTCTTGATGCGTAAGTCGATTGTTACCGTGATCCTGCTCGCGTCCGCCGCATCGGCTTTCGCCCAAACTAGTGCGCCGTCGCCGACCCTCGCCAAGGCTGCCAAGGGCCCCGTCGCCGCCAAGGATGCCAACAAGCCGCAGATCGGCGATTTCGGCTTCGACATGGCCGGCCGCGATACCAGCGTGACGCCGGGCACCGACTTCTTCGATTACGCGAACGGCGGCTGGGTGAAGACCACGCCGATCCCCGCCGATCGCTCGTCCTACGGCATGTTCCACGTCCTTCAGGACCTGTCGCTCGAACGCACCCGCACGATCCTCGACGTCTCCGCCAAGACGCCCGGCGACAAGGTCGGTGATTTCTACACGAGCTTCATGGACGAGGCGGCGGTGAACGCGAAGGGCGCCACGCCGGTCAAGCCGATGCTCTCCGCGCTGAAGGCGACCAAGGACAAGACCGCACTCGTCACCGAGATTGCCAAACTCCAGCGGCAAGGCGTCGGCGGCCTCGTCGGCGTCGGCGTATCGCAGGACGACAAGGACCCGACCACCTATGTCGTCCAGCTCGGCCAGAGCGGTATCGGCCTCCCCGACCGCGATTATTATCTCAAGGTCGACGCCAAGCTCGCGACCATCCGCACCGCCTACCAGGCGTATCTGGCGCGGATGCTGACGCTGGCCGGCGAGCCCAACGCGGCGACCCGCGCCGCCGCCGTGTTCAACATGGAGAAGGGCCTCGCGACCGCGCATTGGACGCGGATCGAGAGCCGCGACGCCGACAAGACCTACAACAAATGGACCGCCGCCGACTTCGCCGCGAAAGCGCCCGGCTTCCCGTGGGCGCAGTACATGACCGCGATGGGCGTTACCGGCCGTCCGTTCTACCTCGTCGCACAGCCGAGCGCAGTGACGGGCGAGGCGAAGGTGTTCGCCGACACGCCGGTCAACGTCCTTCAGGACTATGCCATGCTCAAGGTGCTGCGTTCCTACGCGCCGTATCTGTCGAGCGATTTCGACAAGACCAACTTCGCGTTCTACGGCACCACGCTGTCCGGCACGCCCGAGCAGCAGGTCCGCTGGAAGCGCGGCGTCTCGACCGTATCGGGCGCGATGGGCGAGGCGATCGGCCAGCAATACGTCGCGAAGTATTTCCCGCCCGCATCGAAGGCGGCAGCCGACGACCTCGTCAAGAACGTCATCGCGGCGATGGGCGAGCGTCTCCGGAACCTCGAATGGATGGCGCCCGAGACCAAGACCAAGGCGCTCGCCAAGCTCGCCGCCTTCACCCCGAAGATCGGCTATCCGGACAAGTGGCGCGATTATTCGGCGCTCCAGATCCAGCGCGGCGATCTCGTCGGTAACGTCGCGCGCGCCAACGCGTTCGAATACGACCGCGACCTGAAGAAGCTCGGCCAGCCGATCGATCGGGCTGAGTGGTTCATGACGCCGATGACGATCAACGCCTATGCGAACCCGACGATGAACGAGGTCGTCTTCCCTGCCGCGATCCTCCAGCCGCCGTTCTTCGATCCGAAGGCGGACCCGGCGGTCAATTACGGCGGTATCGGCGCGGTGATCGGTCACGAGATCAGCCACCACTTCGACGACCAGGGCCGCAAATACGACCTCAACGGCAAGCTCACCGACTGGTGGACGCCGCAGGACGTCGCGCGCTTCAAGGTGTTCACCGACGCGCTGGTGAAGCAGTATGACGCGTACGAGCCCTTGCCCGGCCAGCACATCCAGGGCGGCCTGACTCTCGGCGAGAACATCGCCGATCTTGCCGGCCTGACGGTCGCGTACGACGCGTATCACAAGTCGCTCGGCGGCAAGCAGGCGCCGATCATCGACGGCACCACCGGCGACCAACGCTTCTACTACGGTTGGGCGGGTGTCTGGCGCACCAAGTGGCGCGACGCGGCGCTCCAGCAGGCGTTGCTGTCGGACCCGCATTCGCCGGGTCATCAGCGCGTCCTCACGGTTCGCAACCTCGACCCGTGGTACGCCGCATTCGGCGCCAAGCCGGGTGAGGCGAGCTACCTCGCCCCCGCCAACCGCGTCCGTATCTGGTAACTGACGCCGTCCCATAGAGTCCCGTCATCCTGGGCTCGACCCAGGATCCAGAGCCACGCACGCGCTGCTGTCGGCTCTGGATTGTGACTTTCGTCAGGGTGACGAAGTTTGGAGAGAAACATGAAGTCGTTCATCGTCGCCGGCCTGCTGGCCGCAACCGCCATCACCGGCGTCACCGCCGCCATCTCGCAAACGGCTGAGCCAACGCCAGCCGCTCCAGCCACCTCGACCGGCGCCCAATACGGCACGTTCGGCTTCGACGAGAAGGGCATGGACAAGACCGTCCAGCCCGGCGACGACTTCTACACCTTCGCCAACGGCAACTGGTCCAAGAACACCCCGATCCCTGCCGACAAATCGAACTACGGCTCGTTCAATCTCCTCTCCGACCTGTCCGAGACGCGCACGCGCGGCATCCTCGACACCGCCGCGAAGGACCCGAACTCGAAGATCGGCCGCGCCTATGCGACCTATCTGGACACCGGCACGATCGAGGCCAAGGGTCTCGCGCCGATCCGCCCGTGGCTGAAGACAATCGCCGCGCTGACCGACCGCGCCCAATACCCCGCGCTCCTCGCCGAAGCCGACCGCGCCGGCATCCGCGGCCCGTTCGGCGGCGGCGTCGGCCAGGACGACAAGTCCCCTGAGCAATACGCGCTCTCGCTCGGCCAGTCCGGCCTCGGCCTCCCCGACCGCGATTACTACCTCAGCACCGACGCCAAGCTCGTCGAGGCACGCAACGCCTACCGCGCGCACATCGTCAAGATGCTCACCTTGGCCGGCGAACCCAATGCCGAGGCCCGCGCCACCGCGCTGCTCGCGTTCGAGACCGAGATCGCCAAGGTCAGCTGGACCCGCGTCGACAGCCGCGACGCCACCAAGACCTACAACAAGATGACCGTCGCCGACCTCTCCAAGCGCGCCCCCGGCTTCGATTTCGCCGCGTATTTCAAGGGCATCGGCACACCCGTCCCGACCGTCATCGTCGCACAGCCCTCCGCGATCACCGGCATCGCCAAGCTCGTCTCGACCGCGCCGATCGGCGTGCTCAAGGACCAGCTGATCCTCCGCTCGCTCGACGGTTACGCCGACGTCCTCCCCAAGGCGTTCGACGCCGAGCAGTTCGCCTTCTACGGCACCGTCCTCGGCGGCACGCCCGAGCAGGAAGCCCGCTGGAAGCGCGGCGTCCAGTTCACCTCCGGCGCGCTCGATGACGAGGTCAGCAAGCTCTACGTCGCGCAATATTTTCCGCCCGAAACCAAGGCCGCGGCCGACAAGCTCGTCAAGAACGTCCTCGCCGCGATGGGTCGCCGGATCGACAAGCTCGAATGGATGGCGCCCGAGACCAAGGTCAAGGCGCACGCCAAGCTCGCCGCCTTCACGCCCAAGATCGGCTATCCGAGCCAGTGGAAGGATTTCTCGGGCCTGACGATCACGTCGGGCGATGCGTTCGGCAACGAATGGCGCGCGAACGAATGGCAGCACCAGGATAATATTTCCAAGCTCGGCAAGCCGTTGCAGCGCTGGGAATGGGGCATGACGCCGATGACGGTGAACGCCTATGCCAATTTCGGCATGGTCGAGATCGTCTTCCCCGCCGCGATCCTGCAGCCGCCGTTCTTCGATCCGAAGGCCGACGATGCGGTCAATTACGGCGGCATCGGCGCGGTGATCGGCCACGAGCTGAGCCATCATTTCGACGACCAGGGCTCGAAATATGATGCCAAGGGCCAGCTTACCGACTGGTGGACGCCCAAGGACATTGCCGGCTTCAACGCGCTCACCGGCAAGCTCGGTGCGCAGTACGACGCGTATGAGCCGCTGCCCGGCATGCACGTGAAGGGTCAGCTAACGATGGGCGAGAACATCGCCGATCTCGCGGGTTTGACGGTGGCGTACGACGCCTATCACACCGCACTCGGTGGCAAGACTGCGCCCGTGCTCGACGGGTTCACCGGCGACCAGCGCTTCTATCTCGGCTGGGCGCAGGTCTGGCGCCGCAACTATCGCGAAGCCAACCTTCGCAACCGGTTGCTGACCGATCCTCACTCACCGTCGCAGCAACGTGCGTGGGTCGTCCGGAACCTTGACCCCTGGTACGCGGCATACAAGCCGACGCCTGGCCAGAAGCTGTATTTGGCCCCGGAGCAGCGCGTTCGAATCTGGTAACGGGTGCACCGGCTACCTCTGGTTCCCCCGCGAAGGCGGGGGCCCAGGAACCACAAGCGTTGACCCCCGCCTTCGCGGGGGAACAGCGGGGGTGATGATCGTGACGGCCTATCATAGCCGCCACCCCGGCGAAGGCCGGGGCCCAGTTGGGGGACGGTGCTAAGGACGGACGGCGCTTCGTTACGACCATTTTTCCACCTGGGCCCCGGCCTCCGCCGGGGTGGTGCCGTTTCAGGAAGCGGTGGGGATCAGGGCCGTCGCTACCCCTATCACACGCATCGCGCTTGACGCCCAACCCCGCTTGAGCGGATGACTCCGCCGATGGCATCGTTCGCTAAACCCACCCCCGCCCGCAACGCCGCGCTCGTTGCCGCGCTCGCCGGTATTGCCGCCGCCGGGATCGTCCTGCTGCTCGTCGGCAGCTGGATCGCTGCGGCCGGATTTTTCGCCGCTGCCATCATCGTCGTCGGTGCGGTCATCGCCTGGCGCCTGCTCAACCCGGTGGTCAGGGACGCGCCCCGCCCGGTCGACTGGGACCTCACGCGCGCCGTCGCCGAGGCCGGCACCGACGCGATCGCGATCACCGACCGCGCCGGGCGCCTGGTCTGCGCGAACGACGCCTACGAAGCGCTGTTCGAAGGGTTTCCCACACCGCCAGGCCTGCCGCTCGACGAAGCCGGCGTCGCGGATCTCGCCGACGCCGGTCGCGCCGCGTGGCGTGACGGCACCGCGCAGGTTGACCGCCTGAACGCCCGCGGTATCTGCCTGTCCGCGGCCATCGCCCGCGCCGGCGACGACGCCGACATGCTGGTCTGGCGTTTCGTCACCGCACAGGAACACGACCTTGCCGAGACGCTCGCCGTGCTGCTCGCCGGCCCGACCGGCGACCGGCTCGGCGGCAGCGGCATCATGGCGGCATTGCTATCGCCCGATGGCCGCGTCCGCACCGCCAACCGGGTGCTGCGCAAACGCGCCTGCGGCAACGATTACGAGCCGATCGAAGGCCGCGATTTCGCCCGTTTCCTGATCACCGACAGCCGCGGCCTCGTCCGGTTCGAGCGCGAGGGCCTCGAAGGGACGCCACTCCGCGTTCTCCAGATCCCGTTCCTCGAAGGTGACGACGCGCCCGTGCTGGTCGCGCTGCTCGACGACGAGGAGGACGCGCCCGCACTCGGCGCCAGTGCCTCCGCGCACGTCCGCAGCCTCGTCAGCATGATGCCGTTCGGGATGGCGCTGGTCGATCGCGACGGCCGCTTCCTGCAGATGAACGACTCGTTCCTGCGCGCCGCCGGCGTCAATTCGGTCGCCCCGCCGCTCTACCCCGGCGATCTCGTCGTCCGCGAGGACAAGGCCGCGGTCGCCGACGCGATCCGAAAGTTCGCGAACGGAGCGACGCACTCCGCCGACATGGCCGTGCGCCTCAAGGATCATCCCGACGAGCCGGTCGCGCTCACCATCGCCGGCGCACGCGGCCTAGGCGACGCCGCGGTCCTGCTCAGCCTCAAGGACAACAGCGAGGAGTCCCGCCTCAAGCGCGAAGTCGCCCAAGCCACCAAGATGCAGGCGGTCGGTCAGCTTGCCGGCGGCGTCGCGCACGATTTCAACAACATCCTGACCGCGATCATCGGCCATTGCGACCTGATGCTGATGCGCCATTCGCCCGGCGACAGCGACTACGACGACATCCAGCAGGTCCGCACCAACTCGAACCGCGCCGCCAGCCTCACCCGCCAGCTGCTCGCCTTCTCGCGCCAGCAGACGCTTCGTCCGCAGATCCTCCAGCTCCCCGACGTCGTCTCCGAGGTGTCGAACCTGCTCAAGCGCCTGATGGGCGAGAACGTCCGCCTCGACATGACACACGGCCGCAACCTCGGCCCGGTGCGCGCCGATCCGGGCCAGCTGGAACAGGTCGTCGTCAATCTTGCGGTCAATGCGCGCGACGCGATCGTTTCCGCCAACGCGCGCGGTGGCGGCGTGCTGACGATCACCACACGTGCAGTGCCGGCATCGGAAGTGCGCGAGATGGCGTCCGACATCCTGCCCGTCGCCGACTACACCGCGCTGATCGTCCAGGACACCGGCACCGGCATCCCGCCCGACGTGCTGCCCAAGATCTTCGAGCCGTTCTTCACGACGAAGGAGTTCGGCAAGGGCACTGGGCTCGGCCTTTCGACCGTCTACGGCATCGTCAAGCAGTCCGGCGGGTACATCTTCGCCGATAGCAAACCGGGGCAGGGCGCGACCTTCTCGATGTACCTGCCGGTCCACTCGGCGCCCGCCACGACGCGCCCCGCGGTGGTGAAACCCACGCCGAAGCCGGTCGATCTCTGGGGTACCGGCACGATCCTGCTGGTCGAGGACGAGGATATGGTCCGCGCGGTCGCCGAGCGTGCGCTGACGCGACAGGGCTATACCGTGCTGACCGCGGAAAACGGCGAAGTCGCGCTGGAAGTGCTGGAGAAACACGGCCGCCCCGACCTGCTGATCAGCGACGTCGTGATGCCCCAGATGGACGGCCCGACGATGGTGCGCCATGCACGCGAAAAATTCCCCGACCTGCCGATCCTGTTCATGTCGGGCTATGCCGAGGAGCAGTTGCGCAAGTCGATCGACCTCGACAACGTCGCGTTCCTGCCCAAGCCCTTCTCGGTCCAGGAACTCGCCGAGGCGGCACGAGACGTGCTGGCAGCGCGGTGATTCGAACAAGATGTTGGCAAGTCGTAACAATCCCGACTATGCGCATGGCATGACCGCTCCCCAGCAGATCCTCATCGTCGAGGACGAACCGTTGATCGCCATGATGCTCGAGGATTTTCTCGAAGTTCTGGACAAGGGAGTCGCAGGCTCGGTCGATACCGTAGCCGACGCCCTGAAGCGGATCGAAGAGGGCGGCGTCGACGGCGCGATCCTCGACGTGAACCTGCGCGGCGGCGAGAAGAGCACCGCGGTCGCCGAGGCGCTTGCCGCGAAAGGCGTCCCCTTCGTCTTCGCCACCGGCGGCGGCGATGACGGTGTGGCCCCCGAATTTCGCGATCGTCCGCGGTTGCAGAAGCCCTTCACGATGGACGGCGTGGCGAAGGCGCTCGAAGGCCTTTAATGCGTTCTTCCACGGGGAGATGGGCGGGCCTAGCTGCATAGCGGAAGGCTGAGGGCGCTGACGCCTAAAGCGCTCCCTTCCTCTCCTAAGGGGAGAGGGAATGGCCGACGCTTGCTAATATCCTTACGAAGCGCATGATCTTCCGGCATGACAACTTACAGCCACGTTTGATGCGACCGTCACGAGCGCGCGCGGTTACGCTGACGTGTACGGTAATGGCTCTGATAACCGCGTACGGGCTTTTCGGCATAAGCGCCGCCGTCGCCGTCGCCATACTGGCGCTTCTCCCGATCGCCTGGGCGTTCGACAACGAGAGCGGCACTTTCCTGATCCTCGCCACGCTGTTCGTGATTACGATCGGCATCATGGTCATGCTGATCGCGCTGATGGCGATATCCCACTAAATTCCCTGCTGAACCCCGCAACTCTCTTGCGCAAATGCCCCCTCCCGCGACATAGGCGGTCGCCATGAGCAACCGTTTCGACAAATCACGCCTGCCGAGCCGTCATGTCTCGGTCGGCCCCGAACGCGCCCCGCATCGCAGTTATTATTACGCGATGGGGATTCCCGAAGAGGATATCGCCAAGCCGTTCGTCGCCGTCGCCAGCGCCGGCAACGACAGCGCGCCCTGCAACATCACGCTCGACGCGCAGGCCGATGTCGCGCGCCTCGGCGTGATCCAGGGCGGCGGCATGCCGCGCCGGTTCAACACGATCACCGTCACCGACGGCATCGCGATGGGCCATCAGGGCATGAAGACCAGCCTGGTCAGCCGCGAGGTCATCGCCGACTCGGTCGAGCTCAGCGTGCGCGGCCATTGCTACGACGCGCTGATCGGCTTTGCCGGCTGCGACAAGTCGCTGCCCGGCATGATGATGGCGATGCTGCGGCTCAACGTGCCGTCGATCTTCGTCTATGGCGGCTCGATCCTGCCCGGCCGTTTCCACGACAAGGACGTGACGGTCGTCGACGTGTTCGAAATCGTCGGCAAATACGCAGCCGGCGCGTGCCCGCTGTCCGAAGTCCACGCGCTAGAAAAGGTCGCCTGTCCCAGCGCCGGCGCGTGTGGTGGCCAGTTCACCGCGAACACGATGGCCTGCGTCGCCGAGGCGATCGGATTGTCGATGCCGAACAGCAACATGACGCCCGCGCCGTATAGCAGCCGCGAACAGATCGCGCATGCCGCCGGCGTCCAGATCATGGAGCTGATCGAGCGCAACATCCGCCCGCGCGATATCTGCACGCGCGAGGCGTTCATCAACGCCGCGCGCGTCGTAGCCGCGACCGGGGGCTCGACCAACGCCGCGCTGCATCTGCCTGCGATGGCGCATGAGGTCGGCATCGAGTTCGACCTGTTCGACGTCGCCGAGGCCTTCAAGACCACGCCGTACATCGCCGACCTCAAACCCGGCGGGAAATATGTCGCGAAGGACATGTACGAAGCTGGCGGCGTCTACATGCTGATGAAGACGATGCTCGCCGGCGGGTTTCTTGACGGCAATTGCATGACCGTGTCGGGCAAGACGCTCGGCGAGAATATCGATCAGGTGACGTGGAATCCCGACCAGAAGGTCATCTACGACATCACCACGCCGATCACCCCGACCGGCGGCGTCGTCGGCCTGCGCGGCAGCCTCGCCCCCGACGGCGCGATCGTGAAGGTCGCGGGCTTGCACCGCCTCCAGTTTAGCGGCCCGGCACGCGTGTTCGATTGCGAGGAGGACACCTTCGCCGCCGTCGAGAACCGCGAGATCAACGAGGGTGAGGTCATCGTCATCCGCTATGAAGGCCCCAAGGGCGGCCCCGGCATGCGCGAGATGCTGTCGACCACCGCCGCGCTCTACGGCCTGGGTATGGGCGAGAGCGTCGCTTTGATCACCGACGGTCGCTTCTCCGGCGGCACCCGCGGCTTCTGCATCGGCCATGTCGGTCCCGAAGCGGCGGACGGCGGTCCGATCGCATTGGTCGAGAATGGCGACATCATCCACATCGACGCCGAGGCCGGCACGATCGACCTCGACGTGCCCGAGGACGTGATGGCGGCGCGGCGTGCCGCGTGGGTGCCGCGCACCAACGATTACGGTTCGGGCGCACTCTGGCGCTATGCGAAGACCGTCGGCCCCGCGTACAAGGGCGCAGTCACGCACCCTGGAGCCGCAGCCGAAACCCATGTCTACGCGGATATCTGAGACCACGCGGATAGGTAAACGAGACGCGCGCTCCACCCGTCACCCCAGCGAAAGCTGGGGTATCCCGGTTGGCGCGTGCCGCGACCCGAACGGGGAGATCCCAGCTTTCGCTGGGATGACGGATGGTGGTTCAGATACCGGCTCCAGTAAGACAGTGAACTGCCTCCTGTGCCTCGCCCTCTTGTCGTTCCCCCTCGCGGCATGCGGGCCAGGCAAGCCATCCAGTACGCAAGTCGCGGCCGGGCAGACCGCCAAGCAGGCCAAGAAGTTCGCCGGCGACCCCCGCATCCCCTGCGCCCGCGGGGCCGCAGCGCTCGAAACGGTCTGCACGATCGAACAGGCCAAGGGCGAGACTGGCCCGATCCTGACGATCCGCCACCCCGATGGCGCGTTCCGCCGCCTGCTCGTGACCAACGACGGCCGCGGCGTCGTCGCGGCGGACGGGGCAGAGGTCGCCAAGGTCGGCCTGGTCGAGGGCAACCGTATCGAGGTGTCGATCGGCGACGCTCGCTACCGCCTCCCAGCCACCGTCAGGAGCGCGACCAAGCCGTCATGATTCACATCGAGGGCCAGGCGATCCTGACCGCCGCCGAAATGCGCGCGGCGGAAGACGCGGTAATCGCCGGAGGCGTGTCGGTCGAAACGTTGATGGAGCGTGCCGGTACTGCAATCGCGCACGCGGTCCGCCGGTTGGCCGGCGCGAACGACGTGCTGATCCTGTGTGGCCCCGGCAACAACGGCGGCGACGGCTATATCGCGGCACGGGTGCTGGTGGAAATGGGCGTGGCGGTCCGCGTCGCGGCGCTGTCGACTCCGAAGACGGATGCGGCAAAGTCGGCAAGGGCAGGGTGGTCCGGCCCGGTCGAAACGCTGGCGGCGGCGATGCCCGCCCCGATCTTGGTTAACGCGCTGTTCGGCACCGGTCTGACCCGCCCGCTCGATTCCGGTTCGACACCCACCCCCAACCGTTCTCCCGCGGACGCGGGGGCCCAGCTGAGTTCCGAGCGCTCACCCAACGGCCTACTCTGGGCCTCCGCGTCTGCGGGGGAACGGTCTGTGGTCGAGTGCCTTCACGCACTCGCCAACGCCGCCCAACTCAGCATCGCAGTAGACCTCCCTAGTGGCCTCGCCACCGACTCCGGCGAGGCGCTGAGCACGCCGCCCGTCTTCAACCTCACCCTTGCGCTCGGCGCGGTGAAGCCAGCGCACCTCCTCCAACCCGCCGCGCGCTATTGCGGCCAGATTCGCCTCCTCGACATCGGCGTCCCCACGCTCAGCCAGGCCGAAGTCCTGAAGGCCCCAATTCTCCCAACCCCCGGCCCCGACTCGCACAAATACACCCGAGGCATGGTCGCGATCATCGCCGGCACCATGTCCGGTGCCGCCGACCTCGCAGCGCTCGCCGCGATGCGCGCCGGCGCAGGCTACGTAACCCTGCTCGGCGACAGCCAAGGCCCGCCCCACGCGCTCGTCCGCGCACCGTTCACCGACCACGCGCTCGCCAACGACCGCATCGGCGCACTCGTGATCGGCCCCGGTCTCGGCCGCGACGACCTCGCCAAAACCCGCCTCGAAGCGGCGCTGATCTCAAACCACCCACTGATCATCGATGGCGACGCGCTCCGCCTCATCGCGCCCGAGCGGATCAAGGCGCTGACGGTCCCAGTCATTCTCACGCCCCACGCCGGCGAGTTCGACGCGCTCTTCGGCAAATCCGATGCCGACAAGATCGCGAGAGCCCGAGACGCAGCCGTCCGCGCGAACGCCGTCGTCGTTTTCAAGGGCGCCGACACCGTCATCGCCGCACCCGATGGCCGCGTCCGCATCGCACAGGACGCCAGCGACTGGCTCTCCACCGCCGGCACCGGCGACGTCCTCGCCGGCGCGATCGGCGCGATGCTGGCCGCCGGGCTCGAACCACTCGACGCAGCCTGCGCAGGAGTGTGGCTCCACGGTGACGCTGCCCGGCGATTGGGCGCGGCTTTCATCGCCGACGACTTGGCGGAAGCGCTCCGGTCGGCCAGAGCATCGCTATGACCTCTGAAACGAATATCGACACGATCGTCCGCGTCGCAGCGCGCGGCGACGGCATGACCGCCGACGGCCGCCACGCCGCCTTCTCGGCACCCGGCGACACGCTCGCCGCCGACGGCACGGTAATCCCCGGCCCGCACCACCAGATTCCCCCCTGCGTGCATTTCCCGACCTGCGGCGGCTGCCAGCTCCAGCATCTCGACGACCAGGCCTATGCCGAGTTCGTCACCGACCGCATCGCCTCCGCGCTCGACGGCCAGGACCTGTCCGCGCCGATCCGCACGCCGCACATCTCCCCCGAGCGCAGCCGCCGCCGCGCGACGCTCCACGCCGAGGCCAAGGGCGGCAAGATCACGCTCGGCTTCACCGCGGAGAAGGCGCACACGATCGTCGACATCAAGGAATGCTGGATCCTCGATCCGCGCCTCTTCGCGCTCGTCCAGCCGCTCCGCCAACTGCTCAAGCGCCTCAACTTCCGCCGCCGCGCGGACATCCACCTGACGCTCGCCGACCAGGGCGCGGACATCCTGATCACGGGGTTCGCCCCAGAAGGCCTCCCCGCCGCCGAAGCGCTCACCAAATTCTGCGAAGACCACAAGATCGCCCGCGTAGCGTTCGACGATGGCCTCGGACCCGAGACGCGGTGGGAGCCCGACGCGGTCACGATCACGCTCGGCGGCGTCCCCGTGCCGCTCCCCCCCGCGTCGTTCCTCCAGGCTACCCCCGATGGCGAAGCCGCACTCACCGCCGCCGTCCTGGAAGCGATCGGCAAACCAGCGACGGTCGCCGACCTTTTCGCCGGCCTCGGCACCTTCACGCTGGCAATCCCGGCGAAGGTCTATGCGGCCGAAGGCGCGCGCGACGCACTCGGCTCGCTGAAGGCCGCCGCGCACCGCACGCAACGGCCGGTCTACCCGGAGCACCGCGATCTCTATCGCCGCCCGCTGACGGTGGCCGAACTCGACCGCTTCGACGCGGTGGTGATCGATCCGCCCCGCTCGGGCGCGCGCGAACAGGCGACTGCGCTCGCGGAATGCAAGACGCCGGTGATCGCATACGTCTCGTGCAATCCGGCGAGCTTCGCGCGCGATGCCAAGGAGCTGTGCGACGCGGGCTGGCGGATCGACTGGGTCCAGCCCGTCGGCCAGTTCCGCTGGTCGACGCATGTCGAGCTAGCCGCGAAGTTCGTCCGGTAACCGTAGAAGATTGTTCCCCCGCGAAGGCGGTGGCCCAGACTGGACCCCCGCCTTCGCGGGGGAACAAGCTTAGGGGTAAACAGCATTCACGAAGAACAACCCGTCAGGCGGTGCATTCAGCCCCAGCATCGCCCGGTCCTTCGCCGCGAGCGCAGCCGCAACATCGCCAACCGCCCAGCGCCCCATACCCACCAGCGCCAGACACCCGACCATAGACCGCACCTGATGGTGCAGGAACGACCGCGCCGCCGCATAGACGAATAGCCGCTCCCCCTCGCGCACCACCTCAAGCCGATCGAGAGTCCGCACCGGACTATCCGCCTGGCAGTGCGCTGACCGAAACGTCGTGAAGTCATGCCGCCCAACCAGCGCCCCCGCAGCCTCCGCCATCGCCCCCGCATCCAGCAACTGCGGCACCTGCCACGCCAGCCCCGCCTCGAACGTCAACGGCGAGCGCCGGTTGACGATCCGGTACTCGTACGACCGCCCGATGCACGAAAACCGCGCATGCCAATCGTCGTCGACCACCTCGCACGCCAGCACAGACACCGGCGCCGGCTTCACCATCGCATTCAGCCCCTCCATCAACCGAAACGCCGCGAGCGGCTTCGCGATGTCGACATGCGCGCGCATCGCCATCCCGTGCACGCCGGCATCGGTCCGCCCCGCCGCTTGCACCGACGCCGTCTCGCCGGTCATCTTCAACACCGCGGCCTCCAGCGCCGCCTGCACGCTCGGCCCGTGCTTCTGCCGCTGCCAGCCCATGAACGGCCGCCCGTCGAACTCCACCGTCAACGCGAACCGTGTCAAAGCTGGGTCCCCGACCGAATCGGAAACCCGCGCAGCATTTCCTCCGCCGAGGTCAAGCCGCGCCCCGCCCGCTGCACCAAGGTCGGCCGGATCGCCCCGTCGCCACACCCGATCGTCAGCTCGGCATTGACCGTCAGCCCCTCGCACCCAAGAAACGAGAACGGCAACACGTCCGCCGCCAGCACCTTCACCCGCTCGCCCGCATGCTCGAACCAAGCCCCCGGTGCCGGGTTCATCGCCCGCACCAGCCGCTCGACCTCGACCGCCGACCGCTCGAAATCGATCCGCGCCTCCGCCTTCTCGATCTTCGCAGCGTACGTGACGCCCTCCTCGGGCTGCGGCCGGGCAGGGTAGGCGTCCAGATCGCCCAGCACCTCGACCATCAACCGAGCCCCCATCGCCGAGAGCTCGGACGTCAGATCCCCCGCGGTCTTCCCGACGATCGGCGTCCGCCCCTCGAGCCGAACCGGCCCGGTATCCAGACCCGCCTCCATCTGCATGATCCCGACCCCCGTCTCGGCATCGCCCGCGAGGATGGCGCGCTGCACCGGCGCCGCCCCGCGCCACCGCGGCAACAGCGATCCATGCACGTTCAAACACCCGAACCGAGGCGCCTCCAGCACCGCGCGCGGCAGAATAAGGCCATACGCCGCAACGACCGCCACATCCGCGTTCAAAGCCGCAAACGCCGCGCGAGCCTCCAGCCCCTCCGGCAGAGACGCCTTGAACGACACCGGCGTCCGCACCTCGATCCCGAGCGCCTCCGCCCGAAGCTGCACCGGCGAGGGCACCAGTTCGCGCCCACGCCGCCCGCCCGGTCGCGCCGGCTGGCAATACGCCGCCACCAATTCATGCCCCGCCGCGACGAGGGCCTCCAGCACCGGCACAGCGAAGTCCGGCGTTCCCATGAAGATGATCCGCATGGCCCTCTCGAACACGCTGGCGGGGAGCCGCGCAACCCCCTATCTGTTCCCCATGGCATCCCCCGAGATCGAGGCGCTGACGCAGGCGCTGGCCCGGCTCCCCGGCCTCGGCCCCCGGTCCGCACGTCGCGCCGTGCTGCATCTGCTCAAGAAGCGCGACGCGGCGCTGGGGCCCTTGCGCGAAGCACTGACCGCGGTCGACGAGCGGCTGGAGAATTGCTCGACCTGCGGCAACGTCGACACCACCAACCCGTGCGCGATCTGCGCCGACCCGCGCCGCGACCAGCGTTCGCTATGCGTGGTCGAGGAAGTCGCCGATCTCTGGGCGCTCGATCGCTCCCGCCTGTTCCCCGGCCGCTTCCACGTCCTCGGCGGCCGCCTGTCCGCACTCGAAGGCATCCGCCCCGAGGATCTCAGCATCGACAGCCTCGTCCGCCGCATCGAAGCCGGCGGCATCGACGAAGTCGTCCTCGCGATGAACGCCACGCTCGAAGGCCAGACCACCGCGCACTACATCGCCGAGCGCATCGAACGCTTCCCCGTCCGCGTCACCCAACTCGCGCACGGCCTGCCCGTCGGCGGCGAACTCGACTATCTCGACGAGGGCACGTTGGCGCAGGCATTGCGCGCCCGGCGTCCAATGGCTTGAGCCAGGTGCTTGACGCACCCGGCACGCGTACCTTAGCGGACGCGCTATGACCGTCATGACCGTTCTCGAAGTCCCCGATCCCCGCCTGCGCCTCGTCGCCGAGCCGGTGGAGACGGTCGACGACTCCACCCGCACGCTCGTCGCCGACATGATCGAGACGATGTACGACTTCAACGGCATCGGCCTCGCCGCGACCCAGGTCGGTGTGCAGAAGCGCGTCCTCGTCATCGATCTCCAGGAGGAGAAGGACGAGGAGGACAAGCCGATCAAGAACCCCAAGGCGTATATCAACGCCGAAATCCTGTCGGTCAGCGACGAGATGTCGACGTACAACGAAGGGTGTCTCTCGATTCCGGAGCAGTATGCCGAGGTGGCGCGCCCTGCGCGGTGCCGCGTGAAGTGGCTCGACGAGACCGGCACAGCGCATGAGGAGGATTTCGACGGCCTGCTGTCGACGTGCATGCAGCACGAGATCGACCATCTCGACGGCGTGCTGTTCATCGACCACATCAGCCGCCTCAAGCGCGACATGGTGCTGAAGAAGCTGGCGAAGCAGCGCAAGCTGGGCTGAGGGCGCGCGCGGTGTCGGTACTGTCTGTGCTCTCTATGCTGAGAGTGTGTGCATAAGAACGCGGCATTAACGCCACACGCAACCACCCCGGCGAAGGCCGGGGCCCAATTGGGGGACAGTGGTGATAGCCCGCAGTCCTCCGTTAACGCGACCTTTCCAATTGGGCCCCGGCCTCCGCCGGGGTGGTGCTATTTGCTAGGCTCGATCTTTTGGTGTTTAGCGTCCCCCTCTAGTTCCCCCGCGAAGGCGGGGGTCCAGGACCACGAACGCCCCCGCCCGTAACCCTGGACTCCCGCCTCCGCGGGAGAACAGAATATTCCGATTGTCCTACATCAATCGTTCGACGTATGTTCTACGCATGACGTCCCTAATCTCCTTCCGAACCCAAGCGCCCGCGCGCCCATCTCACCCCCAGAAGATGCTGCGCCAGCGTCTGCACTTCCTATACTTCACTCCAGTTTCGGCCGCGTAAAATGGCTGAGTTCGCCATTATCGCCGTCCTCGCGCTAGCCGCCGGCATCCTCCTCGGCTGGCTCCTGGCCTCCCGCCGAGCCGCCACCCTAGCCAGCGAACTCGCCGTCGCGCAGACCAAGGTCGCCGACGCCGACCTCATCCGCACCGCGCGCGATGCCGTCGAGCGCGAACGCAACGCCGCGATGCAGGACCTCGCCACCCTCCGCGCGCAGAACGCCGAGCGCGCTACCGACACCGATCGACTCCGCCTCGACCTCGCCACGATCCGCACCGACCGCGACGCCGCCCGCACCGAAATCGCCACGCTCAAAGCCCAAGGCGAGGCGTTCGAAGCGCGCCTGCTCGAACTCCGCGAGGCGAAGGACGTCATGGCCGCGCAGTTCGGCGACGTCGCCAACAAGCTGCTCAGCGATGCGCAGAAGACATTCCTCGAACGCGCCGACGCCCGCTTCCGCCAATCGGAGGAATCCGCCGGCCTCAACCTGAAATCGATGCTCCAGCCGGTAAGCGACCGTCTACAACGCTACGAGGAAGGCGTCGCAAAAGTCGAGGCCGAGCGTCGAGACGCATTTGGCGACCTCAAAGGGCAAATCGAACAGATGCGCCTCGGCCAGGAAAAGGTCTCCACCGAGGCCGCCAAACTCGTAAACTCCCTCCGCAACGCCCCCAAATCCAGAGGCCGCTGGGGCGAGCAACAACTGAAGAACGTCCTGGAAACCTGCGGCCTAAGCGAACACACCGACTTCCAGACCGAAGTCTCGGTCGCGGTAGGCGACGACGGCGCCCGCCTCCGCCCCGACGCGATCATCCGCGTCCCAGGCGGCCGCGCGCTGGTCATTGACGCAAAGGTTTCGCTCAACGCCTACCAGGACGCATTCGGTGCGGTCGACGATGCCGAACGGCTGATCGGTCTCGCGGCGCATGCTGCGTCGATGCGCGCGCACGTCAACGGCCTCGGCAATAAGGCCTATTGGAGCCAGTTCGCGGACACGCCCGACTACGTCATCATGTTCGTCCCCGGCGAGCACTTCCTCTCCGCCGCGCTCGAACACGACCCGACGCTCTGGGACTTCGCCTTCGAAAAGCGCGTGCTGCTGGCCACGCCAACGAACCTGATCGCGATCGCCCGAACTGTCGCGGCGGTCTGGCGCCAGGAAAAACTCGCCAACGAAGCACGCAAGATCGGTGAACTCGGCAAGGAAATGCACGATCGCCTCGCCAAGGTGGCGGACGACCTGCGGAAGGTCGGCGTCGGCCTCAACAGCGCGGTGAAGAACTTCAATGGCTTCACCAATTCGTTCAACGGCCGCCTGATGGTAACCGGCCGCAAGTTCCGCGACCTGAATATCGAGACTGGCGCGCGGGATCTGGAGGACGTGTCCTCGGTCGACGCGCTGGCGCTAGGCGAGGGGCCTGCGCTGATCGAGAAGCCGGAAAACGTCGAAAGCTGACACTGCCAATACTACCACCCCGGCGAAGGCCGGGGCCCAATAGGAAAGGTGGCACTAATGAACCGCAACGCGAACCATCTGCGTCCCCCAATTGGGCCCCGGCCTTCGCCGGGGTGGGATACCGAGAGGAGCGGCAAACTTTTAAATACCGCAGAGTCAATTTCCTAATACCGATCGGTACAAAATTCGTTCACCTCCCGGCAACCTTTCTCCACCCCACGCATTAACCGGATAACACCCCCAAGAGTCACCCCGTCATGAAACACCTAGTCCCGATCCTCTGCGCTCTCATCCCCTTCGCAGCGATGATCGGCGCCTGCGTAACTTGCCCCTAATAATTGTCGCGCAGACACAAAAGAAAAGGCCCGCCCGGATCGCTCCGGGCGGGCCTTTCTGTATCAGCCAAGAAGGGAAGCGAAGGGATCAACCCTGCGCCTCTTCCTCCTGGTCGCGCGGTGCTTCGGCGGTCGCGCCGGGCTCTGCGTTCGGATCGTAATCCTCGACGAAGCCAGCCTCGTCACGCTCGAACATCGACGACATCACGTCGACGCCCGAAGCCTGCATCTCGGCCTCTTCAGGCGAGCGGGCGACGTTGACCTTGACGGCCACCGACACCTCGGGGTGCAGCGATACCTTGACGGTGTAGACACCGATCGCCTTGATCGGCTTGTCGAGCACGATCGCCGACTTGCCGACCTTGTGACCGTCGGCCACCAGCGCATCGACCAGATCGCGAACCGCGACCGAACCGTAGAGCTGACCGGTGTTCGACGCCTGACGGATCAGGGTCACGGTCGCGTCGTTGAAGGTCTTCGCTTCGGTCTCGGCATCGCTGCGACGCGATGCGTTGTCCGATTCGATCTTCGCACGGTTCGACTCGAACACCTTGCGGTTGGCTTCGTTCGAACGAAGCGCCTTCTTGTTGGGAAGCAGGAAGTTACGTGCGTAACCGTCCTTGACCTTCACCACGTCGCCGATAGCACCAAGCTTTTCGACGCGCTCAAGCAGAATGACGTCCATGTGGGCGCTCCTTACTTAACGATGTAGGGCAGCAAGCCCAGATGACGCGCACGCTTGATAGCCTGAGCCAGTTCGCGCTGCTTCTTTGCGGCCACCGAAGTGATACGCGACGGGACGATCTTGCCACGCTCGGACACGAAGCCCTGCAGCAACCGGACGTCCTTATAGTCGATCCGGGGAGCGTCTTTGGCGGAGAACGGGCAGCTCTTGCGGCGGCGGAAGAATGGACGTGCCATGATTATTCAGCTCCCTCTTCGCGGTCACGACGGGGACCACGGTCCGGACGATCGCCACGATCGGGACGGCCCTCACGGCCACCTTCACGGTCGCCACGACGCTCGCGGTCACGATCCTGCTTGCGCATCATCACGGTCGGGCCCTCTTCGAGGGTGTCGACCTTGACCGTCATGTAACGGATGATGTCTTCGTTGATCTGGGTCTGGCGCTCCAGCTCTGCGATCACGCTGCCCGGGGCATCGATCTCGAGCATGACATAGTGCGCCTTGCGGTTCTTGGCGATCTTGTACGCCAGCGAACGCAGGCCCCAGTTCTCGGTCTTTACGACCCGACCTTCGTTGTCGTTCACGATCTTGGTGGCGATTTCCGCCAGTGCGTCCACCTGCGCTTGTGCCAGATCCTGGCGCGCAAGGAACACGTGCTCGTAAAGAGCCATGTCTTGTCCTTCGTCTTGGCCGATCGCTGATACACGCCCCATGCGTGCACCCCTCCGGCTGTCGTCTAGAATGCAAACAGGGGCGAGAGACGCGAATCTCTCACCCCGGTTGCAGAGGGCCTTAGCCGATTATCCGCCAAAGGCAAGGTTGGCGTTGGGTTTACCGGCCCTATTACCGGAACGCGCCGCCACGGACCTGAACCACGTTGCCGCGGCCGTTGATCAGGATCGCGTCGTTGCCCGAGCGGACCCACTGGCTGCCACGCGGCGGGGCGGCGAGGCGATAGTTGCGATACGTCGTGATCACCCGGTAGTTCTGAGCATAGCGGCGATCGAAGCGCTGGCCGGCGCGCCAGTTGCGATACTGGTTCGGGCGAACGACGGTCTTCTTGGTGACGACGGTGCGGCCGTTGTTGTTCTGGCGCACGGTGGTCACTTCGCGGCGCTGCTGTGCCTCGGCCGGGGCTGCGGCGAGCAGCGGGCTGGCGACGAGGGTAGCGGTCAGTGCGCTGAGGATGAACTTCTTCATGGTAATCTCCCGTTTGAAACACGGCGCCGTTGTGCGGCGTCATCCCTAATCTGGGACCGGATTGTCGCAGGCGCTTGTCGCAAGGTCGGCGAAATGGTCGCATATTGTCGCAAGGCCGCGGGGTTCGTTCAGGTTGCAACTCGACGCGCACCTTTATAGGCCCCGCGCTCAAACGAAGACCCAACATAGAGGAGAGGCCATGCGCGCGTTCATCTTCCCCGGCCAGGGGAGCCAGTCTGTCGGCATGGGCAAGGCGCTCGCCGACGCCAGTGCCACCGCCCGCGAGGTCTTCGCCGAAGTCGACGAGGCTCTCGGCCAGCACCTTTTCCGCCTGATGAGCGAAGGGCCGGCGGACAACCTCCTCCTCACCGAGAACGCGCAGCCCGCGATCATGGCGAACGCGATCGCCACCTTGCGCGTCGCCGAAAAGGAAGGCGGCCTCCGCCTCGCCGACAAGGCCGATTACGTCGCCGGCCACAGCCTCGGCGAATATACCGCCTTGTGTGCCGCCGGTGCGCTCGACCTGTCGACCACCGCCCGCCTCCTTAAACTTCGCGGCCGCGCGATGCAGGCGGCGGTTCCGGTGGGCGAGGGCGCAATGGCCGCGCTGCTCGGCACTGATCTCGAAAAGGCGCAGGTCATCGCCGGCGCCGCAGTCGACGCGATCCTTGCGGAGGGCGGCCCCGAACTGATCTGCACCGTCGCCAACGACAACGACCCGTCGCAAGTCGTCATCTCCGGCCACCGCCTCGCCATCGAAAAGGCGATCGCACTGGCCAAGGACCTCGGCGCCAAGCGCGCGGTATTGCTCCCCGTATCCGCCCCCTTCCACTGCCCCTTGATGCAGCCTGCTGCCGAAGCGATGGAAGCCGCCCTCCTGGACGCCGACCTCCGCGCGCCCCTCGTTCCCGTCTTCGCCAACGTAGATGTCACTGCAGTCGCCGACCCAGGCGCAATCCGTCACCTGCTGGTGCAACAGGTAACCGGCATGGTCCGCTGGCGCGAATCGGTGTTGGCGATGCACGCCGCGGGGGTCGAGCACTTCGTCGAATTCGGCGGCAAGGTGCTCAGCCCGATGGTCAAGCGCATCACTCCCAACGCCGAAACGACGAGCGTCATCACCATGGACGACATCGAGGAATTCGTGAAGAAGATGTGATTCACGCGAAGGCGCAAAGGCGCGAAGATGATGGATCTCGAGGCTGCCGCTTCCGACGTCATTGATGTGTCGCTTCGCCTTCACCGGGAGCTTGGGCCTGGATTGCTTGAAAGCGTCTACGAGACTGTCTTGGCGAGCAAGCTCGCCAGTCTGGGATATGAGGTCGAGCGGCAACGCTCTGTCTCGATCGATTTCGAAGGGCTGCATTTCGACGCGGCGTTCCGGATCGACCTCATCGTCGGCAACCAGCTACTGGTTGAAATCAAGTCGGTCGAGCGGCTGAACGCCGCTCATGCAAAGCAACTGCTGACCTATCTGCGACTAACCAAACAGCCCTTGGGGCTACTGATCAACTTCGGAGGCGAAACGCTAAAGGAGGGGCTCCGCCGGATCGTCAACGGCTACACCCCCTTCGCGCCATCGCGCCTTCGCGTGAACAAAATCTGATGGAGACCAAAATGTTCGACCTCACAGGCATGACCGCCCTCGTCACCGGGGCATCCGGCGGGATCGGGTCCGAGATCGCCAAGGCCCTGGCCGCGCAAGGTGCACGCCTAGCCGTGTCCGGGTCCAACGCGGACAAGCTCGAAGCCTTCCGCGCGAGCCTCGGCGGCGACCACGTCGCGCTTCCCTGCAACCTGTCTGACGCCGCCGCCGTCGATGCGCTCGTCCCGCAAGCCGTCGAGGCGCTCGGCGGCAAGCTAGACATCCTCGTCAACAACGCCGGCGTCACCCGCGACAATCTCGCGATGCGGATGAAGGATGACGAGTGGGACAGCGTCATCCGCGTTAATCTCGAAGCCGCGTTCCGCCTCATGCGCGCCGCCGCCAAGCCGATGATGAAGGCACGCTTCGGCCGGATGATCTCGGTCACGTCGATCGTCGGCGTCACCGGCAATCCCGGCCAGGCCAACTACGCCGCATCGAAGGCCGGCCTGATCGGCATGTCGAAATCGATGGCGCAGGAACTCGCCAGCCGCGGCATCACCGTCAACTGCGTCGCGCCCGGCTTCATCACCTCGCCGATGACCGACGCGCTGCCCGAGGCGCAGAAGACCGCGCTCACCACCAAGATTCCCGCCGGTCGCCTCGGCGAAGGCGCAGACATAGGCGCGGCGATCGTGTACCTCGCCAGCCGTGAAGCCGGCTACGTCACGGGACAAACCGTGCACGTGAACGGCGGGATGGCGATGATCTGAACTTGCGCGCTGAACTGCCGCGTTCTAGGTGCGTTCAGGAAATACCGAAAACCCCCAGATTTGAAGAGGGAACTACCATGAGCGAGACCGCTGACCGCGTGAAGAAAATCGTCGTCGAGCATCTCGGCGTCGAAGCCGACAAGGTGACCGAGGACGCGAGCTTCATCGACGACCTGGGCGCAGACAGCCTCGACATCGTCGAACTCGTCATGGCGTTCGAGGAAGAATTCGGTGTCGAGATCCCCGATGATGCCGCCGAGAAGATTGCGACCGTCAAGGATGCGATCACCTATATCGACGAGCACAAGGCCTGATCAGGGTTTAGGGTCCGAGACTTTGGACCTGCCCTGATGGGTGTGATTTGAGCGGCTCCCCGTCCTTGGGCAAAGAGGGCGGGGAGCCGTTTCGTTTTGAGAGCAGACGGAGTTTGAAGCCATGCGGCGTGTCGTCGTAACCGGGCTAGGCCTGGTCACCCCCTTGGGGGCGGATGTTGAAACGGCCTGGGCGAATATCCTCGCCGGCAAGTCGGGCGCGGGCCCGATCACGCGCTTCGACGCGTCGGATCAGGTGTGCCGCATCGCCTGCGAGGTGAAACCGGCCGACCACGAATATGGCTTCGATCCCGGCAAGCGTGTCGACCACAAGGTCCAGCGCCAGGTCGATCCGTTCATCATCTACGGCATCGACGCCGCTGGTCAGGCCTTAGAAGATGCCGGCCTCACCGAGATGACGCTCGAAGAGAGCTGGCGTGCCGGCGTCTCGATCGGCTCGGGCATCGGCGGCCTGCCGGGCATCGAGAGCGAATCGATCGTGCTCCACACCAAGGGTCCGCGTCGCGTCTCGCCGCACTTCGTCCACGGTCGGCTGATCAACCTGATCTCGGGCCAGGTCTCGATCAAATACGGCCTGCGTGGTCCGAATCACGCCGTCGTCACGGCCTGCTCGACCGGCGCGCATGCGATCGGCGATGCCGCACGGATGATCGCGATGGACGACGCCGACGTGATGCTCGCGGGCGGCGCGGAGGGCACCGTCTGCCCGCTCGGCATCGCCGGGTTCGCACAGGCCCGCGCGCTGTCGACCAACTTCAATGATTCGCCGGAAAAGGCCTCGCGTCCCTACGACAAGGACCGCGACGGCTTTGTGATGGGCGAGGGCGCCGGCGTGCTGGTGCTCGAGGAGTACGAACACGCCAAGGCACGCGGCGCGAAAATCTATGCCGAGGTGATCGGCTACGGTCTGTCGGGCGACGCGTATCACGTCACCGCGCCGCATCCGGAAGGCGACGGCGCGTTCCGCTCGATGCAGATGGCGATCAAGAAGTCGGGCCTCAAGCTCGAGGACATCGACTACATCAACGCGCACGGCACTTCGACGCCGCTCGGCGACGAGCTCGAACTGGGCGCAGTCCGTCGCTTGTTCGGCGATGCGATCTCGGGCCTGTCGATGTCGTCGACCAAGTCGGCGATCGGCCATCTGCTCGGCGGTGCTGGTGCGGTAGAGAGCATCTTCTGTATCCTCGCGCTGCGCGATCAGATCGTTCCGCCGACGCTGAACCTCGACAATCCGAGCGACAGCTGCGTGGGCGTGGACCTCGTGCCGCACGTGGCCAAGAAGCGTGAAGTCCGCGCGGTGCTGAACAATTCGTTCGGCTTCGGCGGCACCAACGCGTCGCTGGTCATGACGAAGGTCCGCTAAAAACCTTGTTCCCCCGCGAAGGCGGGGGCCCAGACTGGGTCCCCGCCTTCGCGGGGATCCAAGGAGTACCAATGCGCAAGGTCGGCTGTTTCGGATTCATCGTCGGCCTGGTGGCAGTCGTCGCGCTGTTCCTCGTCGTCCAGGGCTGGGGCGGTGCCGGCCCAGCGGCCCGCACGCTGACCGTACAGATCGGCGAAGGCAGCACGCTGGCCGGCGCCGCCACCGAACTCGAAAAAGCCCGTGCGATTTCCTCCGCCCGACGCTTCCGTCTCTACGCCCGCCTGTTCGGCTCGAGCGCCCCGATCAAGGCCGGCGAATACCGCATCGCGCCACACACCAGCCAGTCCGATATCCTCAAGCTGATGCAGGGCGGCAAGGTCGTCCAGCGACTGGTGGTGGTCCCCGAAGGCTATCCCTCGGTCCTTGTCCACGACGCGCTGACGAAGGCGGATGGCCTGACCGGAACCGTGCCGGTACCCGCGGAGGGTTCGATCCTGCCCGACAGCTACGCGTTTCAGCGCGGCGACACCCGCGCATCGGTCGTCACCCGGATGCAGTCGGCGATGAAGACCTACCTCGCCACCGCCTGGGCCGCGCGCAAGCCCGGTATCGCGGTGACGACGCCCGAACAGGCGATCATCCTCGCCTCGATCGTCGAGAAGGAAACCGGCAAGCCCTCCGAACGCCGCACCGTCGCCGCGGTCTACGGCAACCGCCTGCGGGGCGGCATGCCGCTCCAGGCTGACCCGACCGTGATCTACCCGATCACCAAGGGCCGCCCGCTAGGCCGCCGCATCCTGCGGTCGGAACTGCACGCGAAGAACGGCTACAACACCTACGCCGAAGCCGGCCTCCCGGTCGGCCCGATCGCCAACCCGGGCCGCGCCTCGATCGACGCGGTGCTCGACCCGGCGCAGACCCAGGCGCTGTATTTCGTCGCGGATGGCACCGGCGGTCACGTCTTCGCGAACACGCTGGCCGAACACAACGCCAACGTGAAGAAATGGTACGCCATCCGCAAAGCCCGCGGCGAGATGTAATCCTCCCCGGAACGGGGAGGGGGACCATCCGCAGGATGGTGGAGGGGGCTCACCGCGCGCGTACCGTCAGTGGCGGGATACGGCAGGCGGTACGCTCGTGGCGCTCCCCCTCCACCCCGCCGCTGCGCGTCGCGGTCCCCCTCCCCGTGCCGGGGAGGAGTTATCCCCGCAACGCGTTAGCCGCGCGCGCCTTGATCTCGATCTCGGCCATCGTCCCGCCGGTCACCCAGCTTCCGCCCACGCAGAGCACGGGCTTGAACGCCAGCCACTCGGGCGCGCTGGCCTCGGTGATCCCGCCGGTCGGGCAGAAGCTGCACTGATAGAACGGCGCGGCCAGCGCCTTAAGCGCCTTCAACCCACCATTCGCCTCCGCCGGGAAGAACTTGAAGTGCGTCAGACCCAGGTCGAGCCCGGTCATGATATCCGCCGCATTGGCGATCCCCGGCAGGAACGGAATGCCGCTCTCTATGATTGGTGTGGCAAGGCGTTCGGTGAGGCCTGGCGACACGATAAACTCCGCCCCAGCATCACGGACCTGTGCGAACTGCTGCGTGTTGACGACGGTGCCTGCGCCGACGATCGCGCCCGGCACTTTCTTCATCTCGGCGATCGCCTCCAGTGCGGCGCCGGTACGCAACGTCACCTCGAGCACGCGCAGGCCGCCGGCGACCAGCGCCTCGGCGAGCGGACGGGCGAGGGCCGCGTCCTCGATCACGAGCACCGGAATGACGGCGCTGGTCTGCATGATGTCTGCGATAGTTGCGGTCATTGGGTGTGTTCCTGTGCAAAGGCGGCCGCGGCGCCGAACAGGCCGGGCTGGGGATGGGTGATGAGCTTGACGGGCATTGCCGCCATCATGGTCTGGAAGCGCCCCTTGGAGACGAACCGCTGGTCGAAGCCCGAGCGAATCAGGCGATCCTTGATCCGGAAGCCTAAGCCGCCCGCGATCACGACCGCCTTCGCGCCTTGCGCCAGCGCAAGATCGCCCGCGACCGCGCCGAGCGCGAGGCAGAACCGGTCGAGCGCAGCAAGCGCGATCGAATCGGTACCGTCGATCGCTTCGGTCCAGATTGTCTTGTCGTCATGGCTAGGAACCGCGCGGCCCTCCAGCGCGGCGAGCGTCTCGTAGATCGCGACGATGCCCGGCCCGGCGACGACGCGCTCGGCCGAAACGCGCGTGAACGTCTTGCGCAGCCGCTTAAGCAGCGCATCCTCGATCCCGTCGAGCGGGGCGAAGTCCATGTGGCCGCCCTCGGTCTCGAGGACCTGATAGCCGTCTTTGCGTCGCAGCAACTGCGCGACGCCGAGCCCGGTGCCGGGGCCACAGATCGTCGTGATGCCCTCGGATGGCAGCGGCGTATCGGGTCCGCAGAGGTGGATGAAGTCGCTGCTGGGCACCTGCGCGACGGCATGGCCGACCGCGCCGAAATCGTTGACGACCACCCATTGGTCGGCCTTCAGCCGCTCGGTGATCAGCGACTTGCGGATGATCCACGGGTTGTTGGTCAGGCGGATGACATCGTTCGCGACCGGCGAGGCGACCGCGATCGCTAGCGCACGAGGCAGCGGCCGGTCGAGCCCCGCCTCGAACGCCTGGTACGCGGTCTGGAGCGATGCGTGGTCCGCGGTCTTCAGCGTCGCCGGCTCGCCGAGCGAGACGACGCGGCCGTTCTCGACTTCGGCGATCGCGAAGCGGGCGTGCGTTCCGCCGATATCTGCCGCTACGATTTCCATGTCATCCTCCGTCTATTATTATTGTCCCCCCGTCATCCCAGCGAAAGCTGGGATCTCAGGCCGCATAGTCCGTCCCCGTGGCGCGAGGTCCCGGCTTTCGCCGGGATGACGGGGGTGTGGCTGAGGCGACGGCGGTTCCTGTGACGTTCTAAAGCCCAGCCCCCGCCAGCATTGCCGACGCGCCCTTCTCGGCCTCGTCGGCAAGCCCGCGGAACATGCCGAACAGCTCGCGGCCCATGCCGCTCACCGGTGGCGGAACCGCGACCATCTCGCGCGTCGCCCACACGTCCGCGTCGACCAGCGCATCCAGCGTGCCGTTGACCGCATCCACCCGAATCATGTCGCCATCGCGAATCAACCCGATCGCACCGTCGAGCAGCGCCTCCGGCGAGCAATGGATCGCGCAAGGCACTTTCCCGCTGGCGCCCGACATCCGGCCATCGGTGACCAACGCCACCTTGAACCCGCGATTCTGCAACACCCCCAGCGGCGGCGTCAGCTTGTGGAGCTCGGGCATGCCGTTCGCGCGCGGCCCCTGGAAGCGGACGACGACAACGACGTCCTTCTCCAGCTCGCCGCGCTTGAATGCCTCGATCACGTCGAGCTGGTCGTCGAACACCATCGCGGGCGCCTCGACGATCCACCGCTCGCGCTCGACCGCCGACACCTTGATGCACGCGCGGCCGATATTGCCCGCGAGAATCCGCATCCCGCCATCCGGCGAGAAGGGCGCAGTGGCAGGACGCAGAATCGTCTCGTCACCGCTATCCGGCGTATCGCGCCAGCCGAGCGTATCGCCCTCGACCACCGCAGTCTTCGCATACGCGGACAGGTCGTCGCCGCCGATCGTCATGATGTCGCCGTGCAACAACCCTTCGCCGAGCAGTTCGCGGATCACGTAGGGCATGCCCCCGGCAGCCTCGAACGCGTTCACGTCCGCCGAGCCGTTGGGATAGACGCGCGCGATCAGCGGTACCGCGCAGGAGAGGCGGTCGAAATCCTCCCAGTCGATGATGATCCCCGCCGCGCGAGCGATCGCCGGGACGTGGAGCAGATGGTTGGTCGAGCCTCCCGTCGCGAGCAGGCCGACCGCGGCGTTCACGATCGCCTTCTCGTCGACGCAATGTCCGAGCGGCCGGTAGGAATCACCGCGCGCGCCGATCTTCGCCAAGCGATGCACCGCCGCCCGCGTTAGTTCCTGGCGCAGCTTGGTGCCCGGATTGACGAACGCCGCGCCCGGCATGTGGAGGCCCATGACCTCCATCATCATCTGGTTGGTGTTCGCCGTGCCATAGAAGGTGCACGTCCCCTTCGAATGATACGCGCCGATCTCGGCTTCGAGCAGCTCGTCGCGCCCGACCAGCCCTTCCGCGAATTTTTCGCGGACCGCCGCCTTCGCCTTGTTCGGCAAGCCTGTCGGCATTGGCCCACCTGGGATCAGCACCATCGGCAGATGCCCGAAGCGCAGCGCACCCATCAGCAAACCCGGTACGATCTTGTCGCAGATGCCGAGCAGCGCCGCGCCCTCGAACGTGCCATGGCTCAGCGCAATCGCCGTGCTCAGCGCGATCGTGTCGCGGCTGAACAGCGAAAGCTCCATGCCGGGATAGCCTTGCGTCACGCCGTCGCACATCGCTGGCACGCCGCCCGCGACCTGCGCGGTCGCCCCCGCTTCGCGCGCCCAGATCTTCATCAGTTCCGGATAGCGATAGTAGACCGCGTGTGCGGAAAGCATATCGTTATACGCGGTGACGATGCCGATGTTCATGCCGGCATCGGCCTTCATCGCGTCGCGGTCTTCCTCGGTCCCGGCATAGGCGTGCGCGAGGTTCGCGCAGCCAAGGCCGGGGCGCCGGACCTGCGCCGCCGCCTCGCGCTCGATCAGCGCGAGATAGGCGGCGCGGCTGTCGCGCGAGCGTTCGATGATCCGATCGGTGACCGCGGAGACGACGGCGTTGAGCATCGTCACGGCGCCCAGTGCACGTCGACCGGCAGCTCGACCTCGGCCAGCACGCGGCCGATCGGATAGGACGACGACGGCCCCTGTTCGATCGCCTGCTCGAGCACCTTTTTCTTCGCGTCGCCGGTGATCATGATCATCAGCGCCTTCGACGATGCGATTGCCGCCGCCGACAGCGTCACGCGTGCGAGCGGAGCCTCGGGTGGCAGCGGATCGGGCATCACGCCGAGCGCACGGCGTTCCTTTGGACCGCTCAGCGCCTCGTCATAATCGGGGCCGGGGAAGATCGACGCGGTGTGTCCGTCGCCGCCCATGCCGAGCAGGCAGAAGTCGAGCGGCCAGTGCAGGTCCTGCATCAGCGCATCCGCCGAACGACCGGCCGCCTTGTAGTCCGACATCGCTTCGGGAACGATCGGCTTCACGCGCGCGCCCTTGGGAAGGAAGATCTTCGCCAGCGCCGTCACGTTGGACAGCGGATCGCCGAGCTTCACGATACGTTCGTCGCCCGGGATGATCGTGACCTTCTTCCAGTCGAGCTTCGCTTGGGCGAGCTTCTCATACGCGGCGAACGGCGTCTTGCCGCCCGCCAGCGCGATCACCGCCGAGCCGCGCGCGTCGAGCGCGCTCTCGATGACGAACTGGATATCGCCTGCGACCGCGTTGGCGAGCTCGCCTGCGTCGTCATATTCCCACCATTCGATTTCGGTCATAAACTTGAACTCACTCAGAAAATTGCTGTCAAAAATGCCGTTCGTGCCGAGTAGGGATCGAGCGAAGCCGAGACCCCGTATCGAGGTACAATGCCACAATCGGGCCGATCCCTCGATACGCCTTCTCGACCTCGCTCGAAGGCTACTCGGGACGAACGGAAGAAACCAAACTCAGTCGTCCTGCCAGGTCACGCCGTCGCGCTCGGTCAGCGCAATCGCGGCCGACGGACCCCAGCTGCCCGAGGCATAGCTCTTGGGCTTCATCGCGTTGGCCTTCCAGCCCTCGCGGATCGCGTCGATCCAGGTCCATTGCGCCTCGACCTCGTCACGGCGCACGAACAGCGTCTGGTCGCCCTCGATCAGGTCTAGCAGCAGACGTTCATACGCGATCCGCCGACGCGAGCCTGCAAACTCGGCATCCATGCTCAGGTTCAGCGGCACTTCGCGGAGGCGGACGCCCTCGCGGTCAAGCCCCGGCTCCTTCGCCATCACCAGCAACTGGATATATTCCTCAGGTTGGAGGCGGATGATCAGCATGTTGGGCTGGAGCAACCCGCCACGCCCTGCGAACATTGAGTGCGGGACCGCCTTGAACTGGATCGCGATCTCGCTGCGGCGCGTGGCCATGCGCTTGCCGGTGCGCAGGTAGAACGGCACGCCCTGCCAGCGCCAGTTGTCGACATGCGCTTTGATCGCGACGAACGTCTCGGTGGTAGACGGTTGGCCGAGTTCGTCGGAGTAGCTCTTGACGAACTTCCCCTTTACCGCGCCTTCGCCGTACTGGCCGGTGACCGTGACGTGCGGCACTTCCTCGGGCTTGATCATGCGCAGCGAGCGGAACACCTTCGACTTTTCGTCGCGGACGTCGGTGCCCTCGAAGCGCGCGGGGGGCTCCATCGCGATCAGCGCGAGCAACTGGAGCATGTGGTTGGCGACCATGTCGCGCAGCGCGCCCGCGGTCTCGTAATAGCCGGCGCGCTCTTCGAGCCCGACCGTCTCCGAGATCGTGATCTGGACGTTGTCGATCCCCTGCGCGTTCCACACCGGCTCGAAGAACGAGTTGCCGAAGCGCAGCGCGAGGATGTTCTGGACGGTTTCCTTGCCGAGATAATGATCGATCCGGTAGGTCCGGTCTTCCGGAAAAGCCTTCGCCACCGAATCGTTGATCTCGCGGCTGGTCTCCAGGTCGTAGCCGAGTGGCTTCTCGAGGCCGACACGGACCGTCTCACCAGCCAGGCCGACCTTGTGGAGACCCTCAATCGCAGCTTCGAATAACGAGGGTGCGGTCGACAGATAGATCGCCAAGCCGCCCGAAATATCGCCGATCTTGTCCGCCAGCGGCTGGAAGCTCGCCGGATCCGACAGGTCGGTCGGCTGGTAGAAGATCCGGTCGAGGAACGTCCCGATCGCGCTCTCGTCCTTGCGATCCTCGGGCAGGAACTCGTCGAGCGCCTTCTTCGCGAACTTGCGGTAATCCTTGTCGTCATGCTCGTGACGCGCGGCGCCGGTAATCGTTAGTTCCTCGGGCAGCAACCCGTCGGCGTGCAGACCATAGAGCGACGGCAGCAGCATGCGCTGTGCGAGATCGCCGGTCGCGCCGAACAGGAGCAGCTTGGCTACGGGATTACGGTGCATGGAAGCTCCTGGATGTGGCGATGGACCGGGCGGAAAACGCCGGTCCTAGAAAACGAGGCCGGCTACGGGATCGACACCGGCCATGATGTTGAGGTTCTGGACCGCGGCACCGCCGGCACCCTTGCCCAGATTGTCGAGCGTCGCGACCAGCCGCGCATGACCGACAGCGTCATTGCCGCAAACCCTCAGCGTCAGCCGATCGGTCCCTGCATTCTCCTCGATATCGACCGAGCCGATATCGCCGGGGGCAACCGAGACGAGCTTCGAGCCATCGAACGCAGCGCGCAGCACGTCTTCGATCGCCGCGAGCATGGGGCGGCCGGGCAGGGCGTGGAGGTGCAACGGCACTTCGACGACCATGCCGCGATAGGTGTTCGCCACCGCAGGCGCGAAGATCGGCGCGTGGGTGAGACTGGCATGCTGCGTCATCTCGGCGATATGCTTGTGCGCGAGGCCGAGCGCGTAGGCGCGGAACGCCGTCGCGGACTCACCATTCTCGAACGCGGCGATCATCGCCTTGCCGCCACCCGAATAACCCGAGGTCGCGTTGACGCTGAGTGGAAGATCGGCGGGGATAAGCCCGGCGCTGACCAGTGGCGCGACCAGCGCGAGGAAACCGGTCGGATAGCAGCCGGGGTTCGACACGCGCATCGCGGCCGCCACCTTCTCCGCCTGACCCGGCAATTCGGGGAAGCCATAGGTCCAGCCAGCGGCGACGCGGTGCGCGCTCGATGCATCGATGACTCGCGTGCGGTCATTGTCGATTAGCGTGATGGCTTCGCGCGACGCGTCGTCGGGCAGGCACAGGATGACGAAATCGGCATCGTTCAGCGCCTCGCGACGCGCCGCCGGATCCTTGCGCCGATCCTCCGCCAGCAACGCCAGCGTGATGTCGGTCCGCCCGGCAAGCCGTTCGCGGATCTCGAGACCGGTGGTGCCGACCGCGCCATCGATGAAGACTGTGGTCATGCCGCATCCGTCGTCGAAAGATCGAGCGCCGCCGCCTCGACATAGCCGACCAGCCCGCTCGGACGCGCAACGCCCCATGCGGAAACGCCGGCAATTTCCAGCACTTCGAAACTGTCGCCAGGCTTTAGGTCGACCATCGTATCGCTCGCTTCGTCTCGTCCGCTGCGCAACAAAGCTGTGCGCGCGACGGGCCGTATCATCGGCACCGCATAGTGTGGAGCGAATACGTATTCGGCGAGGCGAATATCGGCGATATCGCGGCGAACGGCGTGCGTGCGCGGGTCGAGGTCGACCGAGCGGCCCGTCAGCGCGAAGCTGGTCCGGGCCTTATCGTCGAATGGCTCAAGCGTGAGCGGCGTGACCGTTTGAGCCGGCTGGGGCGGGGCCGTCGCCGATGAATTGCCCGAACTCTTCAAGAAAATCTGCCCCTTCGGTGGTGCGCGCGACGAAGATGTTTCGCTTGTCGCTATCGTCGCGTTGCCGGCGCAGATAGCCGAGGGCACCCAATCTGTTCAAGGCGCGCGTGACAACGGGCTTCGATACGTTCAGCGCACGGGCAAGGCCGCGCACCGTATGCGGCCCCGGTTTGAGGTAGACGAGCAGTAGCAATGCCATCTGACGATTGGTCAGATCGGGTTCACCCGAGCGGACATAATCCACCAGAGCGGTCATCCAGGTCGATAAGGTATTGGCTGCCATTGATGCCACAGCGTTGATCCGCCATCTGAATTTATATGCACGATACCCAGTCATGAGCGTCATTACGGGGTCACAACGCCCCCCGGACGTCATGTTTCCGTCGTTTTGCGATTGGCTTGCGATATGCGGAGCCCGTGTTGCGGTTGATCGAAACCTCGGTGTCGCCTATGTGCGCGCCTTCGCAAAAGTTCCGGGGTTTTCCGCGCAATGTTCGCCTTTCTGCTCGTCATCCACGCGATCATCGCGGCCGCCCTCGTCACGGTGATCCTCATGCAGCGGTCGGAAGGCGGCGGTCTGGGTATGGGCGGTAGCCCGTCCGGCCTGATGTCGGCCCGCGGCGCGGCCGATTTCCTGACCCGCGCGACCGGCGTCCTCGCGACGATGTTCGTGCTGTTCTCGATCCTGCTCGCGGTCCTCGCGGCGAATCACCGCACCACCACGATCGACACGTCGCTCGCCCGCACTCCGGCGGCGGCGACTGCCGTTCCGACCGCGCAGCCCAAGGGTGATGCGGCTCCGTTCGCCGGTGGCGCCGAGAACGCCGGCGTCCCGGCTGGCACGACCAAACCGGCCGACAACGGCGCGGTCCCGCTAGCCAACTAAACACTCCATTCGCCGATAAAAGGCCCCTGCGTGATCCGCGGGGCTCTTGTCGTTCGTCCCCAACACACGCTACGAGACTCTTCCCATGGCTCGGTACATTTTCATCACCGGGGGCGTGGTTTCGTCGCTCGGTAAAGGTCTCATGGCGGCATCGCTTGCCGCTCTCCTCCAGGCGCGCGGGTATACCGTCAGGATTCGGAAGTTCGATCCGTATCTGAACGTCGATCCCGGCACGATGTCGCCGTATCAGCACGGCGAGGTGTACGTCACTGACGACGGCGCCGAGACCGATCTCGATCTCGGCCATTACGAGCGCTTCACCGGCGTTCCCTCGCGCCAGTCGGACAACGTCACCTCGGGCCGCATCTATCAGCAGATCATCACGCGTGAGCGTCGCGGCGATTATCTCGGCGCCACCGTGCAGGTCATCCCGCACGTCACCGACGCGATCAAGGCGTTCGCCCGCGCCGAGACCGACGGCATCGACTTCATCCTCTGCGAGATCGGCGGCACCGTCGGCGATATAGAATCGCTGCCGTTCATCGAGGCGATTCGCCAGCTCAAGAACGAGGAAGGCCGCGGCAACGCGATCAGCATCCACGTGACGCTGGTCCCGTACATCGCCGCCGCCGGCGAACTGAAGACCAAGCCGACCCAGCATTCGGTCCGCGAACTCGCCGCGCTCGGCGTCCAACCGGACGTCCTCGTCTGCCGCTGCGAACACCCGTTGCCGCCGTCAGAGCGCGCCAAGATCGCGCTGTTCTGCAACGTCCCCGCCAGCGCGGTCATCCCCGCGCTCGACGCGAAGAGCATCTACGCGGTGCCGCTCCAGTATCACGGCGAAGGCCTCGACATCGAAGTGCTCCGCGCGTTCGGAATTGAACCCGCCGAAGCGCCCGACCTGTCGCGCTGGACCGAGATCATGGACCGACTGACGAATCCTCAAGGGGAGGTCACGATCGGCGTAGTCGGCAAATATGTCGGGCTTCAGGACGCGTACAAGTCGCTCAACGAGGCTTTGGTCCACGGCGGCATCGCGAATCGCGTGAAGGTCAACGTCCGTTGGATCGACGCCGAACTGTTCGAGAATGCCGAGAGCGACATCGCCGGCCAGCTCGAGCCGTGCGACGCGATCCTCGTCCCCGGCGCGTTCGGCGAGCGTGGCGCAGAGGGCAAGATCGCGTCCGTAAAATTCGCGCGCGAGCGGAAGATCCCGTATTTCGGGATCTGCTTCGGCATGCAGATGGCGTGCGTAGAAGGCGCGCGCCATCTCGCCGGCATCGCCAATGCCTCGTCGACCGAGTTCGGCCCGACCGACGAACCGGTGGTCGGCATGATCACCGAATGGATGGGCCGCGAAGGCCTCGAAACGCGTGCAGCCGAGGGCGACATGGGCGGCACGATGCGGCTCGGCGCGTATGACGCGAAGCTCACCGGCAACAGCGTCGTGGCCTCGATCTATGGCGGCACCGAGATTTCGGAGCGTCATCGCCACCGCTACGAGGTCAACACCGGGTACAAGGAAGCGCTCGAACAGGGCGGGCTCGTCTTCTCGGGCATGTCCCCGGACGGCACGCTCCCCGAGATCGTCGAACGCCCCGACCACCCGTGGTTCGTCGGCGTCCAGTTCCACCCGGAACTGAAGAGCAAGCCCTTCGACCCGCATCCCCTGTTCGCCAGCTTCATCGAAGCCGCCGTCAAGCAGAGCCGCCTGGTCTGAGTCACATCTCCCTCTCCAAAAGGAGAGGGAGATGTCGTTCTCATAGAGATACCTGCCAACGCCTCCTTGTTCTCCCGCGAAGGCGGGAGCCCAGGCTGGATCCCCGCCTTCGCGGGGAAACAGGGCGGCGGGTGCCGTTCGCGGATGGTGGCGATCGTACGCTTGAGCTCTTCGTCCTTACCAACGAGCGCCACGAAGCCGCGCTTTCTCCGCTCCAAGACAAGCTCGCATTGAATATCCCCTGAATTACTAGACTTTGCGCGGCGAGGTTCAGGGGAAAACATTCATGTCTCTTACGCTTGCGCTGTTGCTTGCCGGTCAGGCCGCTACCGTATCAACGCCGCCCGTCGCGCCGCCGACGCCTGCTGGCGCGCAGGCTGACCCGCAAGCCAACGGCCGTCTCGGTAACCAGCAGCAGGGCGGAGGCGGGGACGTCGTCGTCACCGCACGCCGCCGCGCCGAGACCATCCAGACCGTCCCCATCGCGATGTCCGTCATCGGCGGTACCGCGCTGGCCGAGACCGGCGCGTACAATGTCAGCCGCCTGACACAGCTCCAGCCGACGCTGCAATTCTACTCTACCAATCCGCGCAACTCCGCCGCCAATATCCGCGGCCTCGGCGCGCCGTTCGGCCTGACCAACGACGGGATCGAGCAGGGCGTCGGCATCTATGTCGACCAAGTGTATTACAGCCGGATCGCGTCGGCGACGTTCGACTTCACCGATACCGAGCGGATCGAAGTCCTCCGCGGACCGCAAGGCACACTCTACGGCAAGAACACCACCGCCGGCGCGATCAACATCACCACGCGCAAGCCCAGCTTCACGCCCGAGGCGCGGATCGAACTCACCACCGGCAACTACCAGTTCATCCAGGCTAAGGCCTCGGTGTCAGGGCCCCTCATCCCCGACAAACTCGCGATCCGGCTGTCGGCGTCGGTGACCGAGCGCGACGGCACGATCCACAACGTCGTGACCGGCAAGGATCTGAACGCACAGGACAACAAGAGCGTCCGCGGGCAGCTCTACTGGAAGCCGACCGACAATCTCGATCTCGCTCTGTCGGGCGACTACGGCCAGCAGAACCCGAATTGCTGCGTGCAATATTACGCGCGCACCGGCGCGACGCAGCGGCCGCTCAACCGCCAATATGCCGCGCTCGCGGCCGCGCAGGGCTATGTCGTGCCGTCCACCAACGCGTTCGACCGGGTGACCGATGTCGATACGCCGTTGCGTGCGAAGCAGGAACTGGGCGGCGTATCGCTGCTCGGCAATCTGGATCTCGGCGCGTCGACGATCACCTCGGTCAGCGCATGGCGGTTCTGGAACTGGGATCCGTCGAACGATCGCGACTTCATCGGCCTGCCGATCACCACCGTCTCCGCCAATCCGTCGCAGCAGACCCAGTATAGCCAAGAGCTGAGGATCGCCTCGAACGGCAAGCACACGCTCGATTACGTGCTCGGCGCGTTCTATTTCTACCAGACGATCGATACCCAAGGGCTTCAGGTGCAGGGCCCGGCGGCAAGTGCGTTCCTGCTCAACCCAACGAGCGCGGGCGGCAAGAATCCGGCGACGCTGAACGGGCTGACCTCGCGCAATACGATCGGCTTCACCAACACCAGCGCTGCGCTGTTCGGGAAGCTCACCTGGAACGTCAGCGACCGGTTCCAGATCGCACCGGGCCTGCGCTTGAACTACGACAAGAAGAAGGGCGACTATGTCTCGGTCGTCACCAATGGCACGGGCACGGCGCTGACCGCGGATCAGCGCGGGGTGCTCGCGCCGCAGAGCTATCAGCCCGATTTCGACAACTGGAACCTCTCTGGGGATATCACGGCCGCCTACACCGTGACGTCTGACATCCACGCCTATGCGACCTATGCGCGCAGCTACAAGTCGGGCGGCATCAACCTGTCGGGCTTGCCGCTAGACGGCAGCAACAACCCGATCCTGTCGGCCGCTACGGTGAAGCCCGAAAAGGTGAACCACTTCGAATTGGGGCTCAAGACTCAGTTCCTGGACCGCCGGGTCACCCTGAACCTCGCGGGGTTCTGGACCGAAATCAGCGATTACCAGGCGACCGTTACCAACGGCCAGCTCGGCGTACTGCGCGGCTATCTCGCCAATGCCGGCAAGGTTCGGACCCGCGGTCTCGAATTCGATTCGGCGTTCCGTCCCACCGACCGGTTCAGTTTCTACGCGAACGGGGCGTATACCGACGCGAAATACGTGAAGTTCGTCGATGCCCCATGCCCGCCCGAACTGTCCGGTGGCACCACCGCGACCGCCGGCCAGACGCCGAGCGCACCCGGTACGGCCGGCGGCATCAGCCCGCAAAATTGCGACATCTCCGGTCAGCGCCTGCCCGGCGTATCGAAATGGGCGTTCTCGTACGGGGCGGAATACGACCTGCCGGCAACGCTCGGCGGTCTCGATGGCCAGGTGTATCTTGGCTATGACGGCAGTTACCGGTCGACCTTCTCGTCCAATCCGTCGCGCTCGGCTTACACCGATATCAACGGCTACGCGCTCAGCAACTTCCGCCTCGGATTCAAGGCGAAGGACAGCTGGAACGTGTTCGGCTGGCTTCGCAACGCGTTCGACGAGAAATATTACGAGGTGCTTGCGCTGCAGTCCGGCAGCACCGGCCTCGTCGTCGGCCAACCCGGCGATCCGCGCACCTATGGCCTGACCGTCTCGCGATCGTTCTGATCGTTACGTCCGGGTCGTCACCCCCTGAACGTCACCTCCTGATCGTCACCCCCGATCGTCACTGCGCGTTCAGGTTTGACGTCTTATACGGCGGGATACGGCCCGGAGAGACATCGCAGTCGGAAGCTCCCGATGTCTCTCCGGTTCGGAGCAATCGACGTCCTCAAGCTGCATCGATGCGCGTCCGACGCCATCCCCTTGCGCGCAGCCCCTGCGAAGCGCAGTCTGTTGATCCAAAGCAATAGGCTCAGGCTAATCAAGCCGGACTAACGAGGGTGGCGGCATGTTCTTCGTACGACAGGGGCCCTTGTGGTTTCGGCTGACCACGGGCGCCCTCGTTGCTTGGGGGCTCGTCGGCTGTTTCATGTGCCTGCAACAGGTGCGACTCGGCGCTGATGCGATGGGCAGGGCGAGTGCCTATGACCGGGCGCTCTACGCGGCGTTGCCGAACTGGTACGATCCGCTGTTCGCCGCCGCGGTACTGGCCGGGCTGATCGGCGCCGTGCTGTTGTTCATGCGCCGTGCCAGCGCCCGCCCGTTCCTGATCGCATCGCTCGGCGCTACGATCGTGCAGTTCGGCTGGCTATTCGCCTCGACCGATATCGTCGCGCAAAAGGGTGCCAGCGAGACGCTCGGTTTTCCCTTGGTGATTATCGGTATTGCCGCGTTCACGCTCTGGCTCGTCGGCCATGCCCGGCACAAGGGTTGGGCGGTTTGAACCGGGCAAGGCTGCGAAGACTGGGCGAGCCCAGGGTCGCACGCTAGAACGCGCGCATGTCCACGACCTACACCCTCGACACCGCGACGAGTCGCGCGAACCCGACGCCGGCCCCGCTCAAGCGCCTGACGATCCCCGCGATCCGCCGTCAGAAGGGCAAGACGCCGCTCGTCATGCTCACCGCCTACACGGTTCGCACGGCACAACTGCTTGATCCGCACTGCGACATGCTGCTGGTCGGCGACAGCCTGGGGCAGGTGATCTACGGCCTGCCGTCGACCGTGCCCGTCACGCTGGAGATGATGGCGGCGCACGGCGCAGCGGTGGTGCGCGGCAGCTATCACGCGGTCGTCGTGATCGACATGCCGTTCGGCAGCTATGAGGCGTCGCCCGAAAAGGCGTTCGAGAGCGCAGCGTGGTTGCTCAAACAGACCGGCGCGGCGGCGGTGAAGCTTGAGGGCGGCACCGCGATGGCGCCGACCGTCAAATTTCTCACCGAGCGTGGCATCCCCGTGGTCGGCCATGTCGGCCTCACCCCGCAGGCGGTCAACGTGCTCGGCGGCTACGGCGCGCGCGGTCGCACGCCCGAGGAAGCCGCCAAGATCGTCGCCGACGCGCAGAGCATCGCCGACGCGGGCGCGTTCTCGCTGGTGATCGAAGGCGTGGTCGAGCCGATAGCGATCGAGATTACCAACACCGTTGCCTGCCCGACGATCGGGATCGGCGCATCGGCGCAGTGCGACGGCCAGGTGCTGGTGACGGAGGATATGCTCGGCATGTTCGACCGTACCGCCAAGTTCGTGAAGCGCTTCGCCGATGTCGCCGATACGATCTCGACCGCCGCGCAGACCTATGCCGAGGACGTCCGCGGCCGCGTATTCCCAGGGCCCGAGCAGGTCTACGCCCCCAAGGATTGATCCGCTTCCGTTTCGGTCCCGGCGCGGCTAAGGTCCGCGCCGTCCATCCCCCAAATATTCCGGAGCTGTCCTTGGCCCTCCCGCCGAAAACCGATGAAGCATTTTTGCGCGAGGTCGACGAAGAACTCCGACGCGACCAACTCGCCGGATTCTGGACGACGTGGGGCAAATGGGTCGCGATCGGCGTCGTCGCCGCGCTCGCCGCGTTTGCTGGCTTCCTCTACTGGCAGCATCACAATGGCGAGGCTGCCGGCGTCGAGGGTGAGCAACTCCAGGCTGCGTACGATTCGCTCGGTGCGAACAACGCCGCCGCTGCGTCGAAGCCGCTCGCGGAACTCGCCAAGTCGAACCGCGATGGCTACCGCGCGCTCGCGCTGTTCACGCAGGCCGACGTGCTGCTCCAGAAGGACGACCTGAAGGGCGCCGCCGCCAAGCTCGGCACGATCGCCGCGGACACGTCGCTGGCCAAGCCTTTCCGCGATCTGGCTCTCGTTCGCCAGACCTCGGCCGAGTTCGATACGTTGAAGCCGCAGGTCGTCGTCGAGCGTCTCCGTCCGCTCGCCGTCCCCGGTGGTCCGTGGCTGGGCAGTGCCGGCGAGATGGTCGCGATCGCGTATCTCCGCATGAACCAGCGCCAGCAGGCAGGCACGCTGTTCGGCCAGATCGCGCGCGATACCGGCGTGCCCGAGACAATTCGTCAACGTGCGGTTCAGATGGCCGGCGTACTGGGCGTGGATGCTGTTGCCACTGGAGCTACGGCCAGGGTGATCACTCCGGCTGCATCAAACGAGGATACCAAGGCGCAATGATGAAGACATATCGGGTGACGGTCGCCGTCGCCGCGCTGGTGGCGCTCAGCGGTTGCGGGATCTTCAAGGGTAGCGTCAAGAAGACGCCGACGCTCGGCGACCGCGTCTCGATCCTCGTCTCGGAAAACGAGGTCGAGACCGACAAGACGATCGCCGACGTCCAGGTCCTGCTGCCCGCGCCCGCGGTCAACGACGCCTGGGCGCAGCCCGGCGGCAACCCCGCCAAGTCGATGGGCCAGCTTGCGCTCGCCGATCAGCCCAAGCGCCTCTGGCAGTCCGGAATCGACGGCGGCTCGAACCGCGAGCGTCTCGGCGCGGCGCCGGTCGTCGCCGACGGCAAGCTGTTCGTGACCGACGTCACCGCGACGATCCACGCGTTCACCGCCGATACCGGCGCGGCACTGTGGAGCGCGGGGATCACCGAGGGCAAGATCAACCGCTCGGCACGGTTCGGCGGCGGCGTCAGCTATGACGACGGCAAGCTCTACGCGACCGACGGCGTCGGTGACGTCGTTGCTATGAACGCGGCCGATGGCGCGATCCTGTGGCGCGCCAAGCCCGGCGCGCCGCTGCGTGGTTCGCCGACCGTCGCCAATGGCGCGGTGTACGTCCTGACGCAGGACAACCAGGTCTTCTCGCTCAACCAGGCCGACGGCAAGGTTCAGTGGGTCCAGTCGGGCACGCTCGAAACACAGGGCGTGTTCGGCGTCGCAGCCCCCGCGGTCAGCCAGGGCACCGTGGTCGCCGGCTTCTCGAGCGGCGAGCTCAGCGCCTATCGCTACGAGAATGGTCGTATCCTCTGGCAGGATGCACTCTCGCGCACCTCGGTCACCACCTCGGTGTCGAGCCTGTCGGACATCGACGCCGCACCGGTGATCGACGGCGGCCGCGTCTATGCGGTCGGGCAGGGTGGCCGCATGGTCGCGCTCGAACTGTCGACCGGCCAGCGTCTGTGGGAGCAGAACTTCGCGGGCATCTCTACGCCGTGGATCGCAGGCGAGTGGCTGTTCGTTGTCACCGACGATGCGCGCCTGGTCTGCCTGTCGCGCTCGAACGGCAAGGCGCGCTGGATCGCGCAGCTGAAGCGCTTCCAGAACGAGAAGAAGCGCAGCAACGCGATCACGTGGTTCGGCCCGATCCTGGCAGGCAACCGTCTGGTCCTCACCAACTCGCGCGGCGAGATCAATTTCGTCTCGCCGACCGATGGCACGGTAAGCTCGACGATCGAGACGAAAACGCCGTTCTCGCTGCCGCCGATCGTTGCGAACTCGACGCTCTACACGCTCGACCAGAAGGGCAAGGTCACCGCGTATAGGTGACGCCGAGTCCCTCTCCCCGGCGGGGAGAGGGACTAGGTGACCTTTGCCGCGACACGCGCTAAGGCCACCCTCATGTCCAAACTCCCCGTGGTCGCGATCGTCGGCCGCCCAAATGTCGGCAAGTCGACTCTGTTCAACCGCCTCGTCGGCAAGAAGCTCGCGCTGGTCGACGACCGGCCCGGCGTTACGCGTGATCGCCGCGAAGGCGACGCGTCTCTGATCGGTCTCGAATTCCGCATCATCGACACCGCCGGCTACGAAGACCACGACGCGCAGACTCTGCCCGGCCGGATGCGCCAGCAGACCGAGGCCGCCGTCGCGCAGGCTGACGTAGCGCTGTTCCTGTTCGACGCCCGCGCTGGGATCGTGCCCTTGGACGAAGAGATCGCGCGCTGGCTGCGCACTGCCGATGTTCCCGTCCTCCTCGTCGCCAACAAGGCCGAAGGCCGCGCCGGCGAAGACGGCATCCTCGAATCGCTCGCACTCGGCTTCGGCGACCCCGTCCAGCTGTCGGCCGAGCACGGCGAAGGCATGGGCGACCTGTTCGAAGGCCTGCTCCCGCTGCTCGAAGGCAAGGAAGAGCCGCCCGAGGAACAGCCCGACAATGAATATGAGGGCCCGCTGAAGCTCGCGATCGTCGGCCGCCCGAACGCAGGCAAGTCGACGCTCGTTAACCGTATCCTTGGCGAAGACCGCATGATCACCGGCCCCGAAGCCGGCATTACGCGCGATTCGATCAGCGTCGACTACGACTGGCATCCGACCGGTGGCGAAGCACGCAAAGTGCGGCTGATCGACACCGCCGGCATGCGCAAACGTGCCAAGGTGCAGGACAAGCTCGAGAAGATGTCGGTCGAGGACGCGCTCCACGCGGTCGACTTCGCCGAGGTCGTCGTGCTGCTGCTCGACGCGACGCTCGGCCTCGAGGCGCAGGATCTCCGCATCGCCGACAAGGTGCTGCAGGAGGGCCGCGCACTCGTCATCGCGCTCAACAAATGGGACGTTGCCGAGAGCGCATCATCGCTGTTCAACGGCGTGAAGCGCGCGCTCGAAGACGGCCTGAGTCAGGTGAAGGGTGTCACCGTGATGACCGTGTCGGGCGCGACCGGCAAGGGCATCGACCAGTTGCTGCAAGCCTGTTTCGACACCCGCGACGCCTGGTCGAAGCGCGTCGGCACCGGCGAGCTCAACCGCTGGTTCGAGCGCGCGATCGAGGCGACCCCGCCGCCGGCGCCCGGCGGCAAGCGGATCAAGATGCGCTACGTCACGCAGGTCAAGACGCGTCCACCCAGCTTCGTCATCTTCGGCACGCGCGTCGATCAGCTACCCGCGAGCTACGAACGCTATCTGGTCAATTCGATGCGCAAGGATCTTGGCTTCGGCGCGGTGCCCGTCCGATTGATGTTCCGTGCGCCTAAGAATCCGTATGACGACAACGGCAAGGGCGGCGGCGGCAACTAGGCTGCGCGATGTCCGGCGTGGTCTGTATCGATGCCAGGGGCATGCGCTGTCCCTGGCCGGCGCTGCGGCTCGCCCGCGCGTTGCGTGATGGTGCGCGGCGGGTCGAGGTCTTGGCGGACGATCCGCAAGCACCGACCGAACTCGCCGCCGTCGCCGACGCGGCCGGCGCGACGGTAAAGATCATTTTGGACGAATTTTACCGGACCTTTGTCGTAACTTGTCGGTAGTATGACAACAGTGTGTTTACCTGAAACGGGTAAGATGCGATTTAAATCTTGATGGCGCTACTGCTCAACGGGAGAAGGCGACAGTGTCGTTCGAAGGAAGCACCTTGATCAACTGGCCGGCGTATTCGCAAGCCCGAAGTGAACTGGGTGCGGGATTTGTCCGTATCCTGGGCTATTTCCGCGAGGATGGCGTGAAGTCGGTTGCGGCGATCGAGGCGGCGATGCGCGCGCTGAATGCCGCGGCGATGGTGATCCCGGCGCACACGCTCAAGGGCGAAGCGCGACAGTTCGGCGCCGAGCCGCTGGCGGATCTCGCCGAGGCGATCGAGACGATCGCGCGCGATTGCGTGGAGCTGCAGGATACGCCTGAGGAGGCGCTGGAGCATATTGTTCGCCTGCGCCCGCTGTTTGGCGAAACGCTGACGTTGCTGGAGCGCGAAGCCAACCCGATCGTCGCGCGCAAGCCTGTCGTCGGTGGTGGGTTCGGTCGTCGCGCGATCCCGACCGGGTTCGGCGGAGACTAAAAGAAATCAATCCTCCTCCGCCAGGGGGAGGTGGCTGGCGCTTGCCAGACGGAGGGGGAGGCAGGCGAAACCGCTGCTCCGTGTCCTCCCCCTCCGTCGCCTAAGGCGCCACCTCCCCCTGGCGGGGGAGGATGAAGTCCTGCAGGCGATACCGGATCACCGGCATCGACCGCAGCTCACGCCTTCAGATAAGGCGCCGCGCCCGCCTTGGGCGAGTCATGCTCCGAGATCGAGTTCAGCTGGATGTAGTTGTGGATCCCCATCCGCGCGATCATCTCGAACTGGCGCTCAAGCGTGTCGACATGCTCTTCCTCGCTGGCGAGGATGCGCGCGAACAGGTCGCGGCTGATGTAATCCTTGACCTCTTCGCAGTACGAGATCGCACCCTTGAGCTGGACGGTAGCCTCGACTTCGAGCGCGAGATCCGACTTCAGGACCTCCTCGACGGTCTCGCCGATGCGGAGGCGGCCGAGCAGCTGGAAGTTCGGCAGGCCATCGAGAAACAGGATGCGCTCCGACAGCCAGTCGGCGTGCTTCATCTCGTCGATCGATTCCATCCGCTCATACTGGGCGAGCTTGTAGACTCCCCAATGCTCGAGCATCCGGTAATGGAGCCAATATTGGTTGACCGCGGTCAGCTCGTTCTTGAGCGCCTCGTTCAGATAGTCGATTACTTGGGGGTCGCCGCGCATGGCCATATCTCCGTCACCTCTGAAGGACATGTAGCGCTGGCCGTACCGTAACCGCAACCCAAGAAATGGCGGATTTCTGCGGTTTCTTAGCTGTTGCGACGCTTATGCAGCAGCGCGTTCCTCGTCGATAATCGCTCGCGCGATCGAGGTGCACTGGCCACATTTGGGTTTCCGACCCATCGAACGGAACGCCTGGCAGGGCGTCGTGCATCCGCCGCGTGCGCAGTTGCGGACATCGGATTCTCGTATGGCATTGCAAACGCAGACGACCATGAATGCTCCCTCGCTCTGCGACCCGAGTATAGCTATTGCGAAACGGTCGCAAGCTAAATTGCGTCGCGTTCGCAACAAGCATCATCGGCTCGTCGCGAAAGCAGACCCGCGCATCGGCTGCCACGCAAAACGGGCGAGGCTGCGCCAGAGCCATTCGAGTGGACCATAGCGGAAGCGATCAAGCCAAGGCTTCGACCAGAGGAGCATCAGCAGCCAGATCGGCACGACCACCAGATAGAGCTGCGCGCGGGAAAGGTCGCCATACAGGCCCAGTCCGTAGCCGTAGAACAGCGTCGTGCAGATCAGCGTCGTGCCGAGATAGTTGGAGAACGCCATCCGACCGGCTGCCGAGATGCGCGTGGTCAGCCATCCGCTCGGCCGCGCGAGCAGGATGATCGCGGCCGCATAGCCCATGATCGTCGGCGGCCTGAGCGGGGTTGCGAGCGCCAGCCACGAGAGCCCGACATAGCGTGCGTCGAAGCCGTGAGCGACGTCGAACGCAGCGATCGCCGTATAGCCAAGCCAGCCCATTCCGATCCCGGCGACAGCGATCACGGTATAGTGGCGTCGCGACCATAGGCCGGTCAGGAACCCCGATCGCAGTCCGGCCATGCCGAACAGCATGAACCCGAGCGTCTCCGGGCCATTGACCATGAGCGATGTGATCGGCCCGACCGCGTGCGCCCAGCGCCACGCGAGTAGATCGCGCCATCCGCCGCGCCCGATCGCAAGCTCGCGCGTAACCGACGCGGCCGAGGGCTGGCCGAATTGCTCGGCCAAAGATTGCCAGTTCGCGATCACCCGCGCGGTTGCTCCCGGTCTGTGCGCGGAGGCATGGAGGTCGAACGTATAGGCGACCAATGTCGTCAGCTCGACCATCTGAAACGCGATGCAGGCCAGCCCGACGGCGATCAGCCACCGCACCGGCAACCGTGCAAACATGAACGCGATCGCGCCGACGAGCGCATAATGTGCGAGGATATCGCCCCACCACAGCAGGTAGAGATGCGCGATGCCGAACACGAACAGCCACGCCATTCGCGTGAAATGTACCGTGACCGGGTCGTCGCCATTCCCCTCCGCGCGGTCGAGCACCAGCAGCATCGACGCGCCGAACAGGAACGAGAACAGCCCGCGCATCTTGCCGTCGATGACGATGAAGGTGGTGACCCAGGCGAAGAGGTCGGGCGTGCTCGGCCGGCCCATCGAGGCGGGGGTCATGTAGGCGAATTCGGGGAAGCCGAATGCGGCGATGTTGGCGGCGAGGATGCCCATGACGGCGAAGCCGCGAATGAGGTCGAGCGTGGCGATCCTGGTGGGGGCGGGGGTCATGCGGGAAAAGTGAAGTGTAGGAAGTATAGATGCTCGCACAGCATTTCTCGGAGTGTTTCGCAGGCGCGTCTTGGCGGCTGGGATGCGGCGTAGTGGCGCCTTGACGTGGCGGAGGCGCGGCGGATCAAGTGGGCAGTGTCGCCCTCTTTCGACGCTTCGCGGGTACATGGCATTCGCAGACGCACGAGGTTCGTGCGGGAGGGGAGGACTGCTTCGATCATCAGTCCGACGCTGGCACATTGGGGTGACGTAGGACAGCCCGTGCGACGGGCGGATGCTAGCGTCGCTGTACTGGGCCTATCGTGACAGGATAACCCTGGCGATACGTACACGCCGGTAATTGTTCGTCGCCGTCTAACCCGCATTCGTATCCGAACCGGTACTCGTATCCGTATCCGTATCCGTATTCGGGACTCTGACCCAGCTCTGGCCCGCACCAACCGTCACCCCAGCGAAAGCTGGGGTATCCCCGTTGGCGCGTGCTACGACCCGAAATGGGGAAATTCCAGCTTTCGCTGGGATGACGGGGCGGGGGGCAGGAATGGGTGACGGAGCTCGGGTGGGGAGCGACTTGGGTTTAGTGACGAGCGACGGATGTCGGGTGAAGGCTATCGTGACGGCCTGGGATAACGCGGGCAGAGAACGGACCGGCAGCAACAATACTTACCGAGGTTTAGCGCGCCATCGACAGCAGGCAGAAGCGCGATCGGACGACACCTCTGGACAACACCTCTCACTGCCTTGTTCTCCCGCGAAGGCGGAAGCCCAGACTGGGTCCCCGCCTTCGCGGGGACACATGCTATGGTTCGAGGCTGTTTCCTTGACCCAAAAGCCGACCACCCCGGCGGAGGCCGGGGCCCAATCGGGGGACGGTGGTGGCTGGGGGCGGCGCTTCGTTACCGCTGCCTTCCCAATTGGGCCCCGGCCTCCGCCGGGGTGGTAACTTTGCGGTGGGATGGGGCGCTCTCTCAATTACCCACCGCGGCAATGGTTCACGCCAGCGCCGCATCAACCCCCATCAGCTTCGGGAAGAACCCCTCGTGCGCCGTCCGCAACGCATCCAGCGCGATGACGTCGTCACGGTCGGGGCGTTCGAAGATCAGGCGCTTGCCGCCGGTGCGCCCTAGCGGCTCGGCCTCGACGTCGGCCGCATGCGCCGCACCGAGGAAGTCGAGCAGCGAATGGTCCTCGACCGTCACGATGTAGACGCCCTGGTCCTCGGCAAAGAACGAGCGCGCGCAGTCGAACGGCTGCTTGCGGTCGATCATCGCGCCGATCCCGCCCGCCAGCGCCATCTCGGCAAGCGTCACCGCGATGCCGCCGTCGGACACGTCATGGACCGCGGTAAGCTGGCCCAGCGCGATCGCCTCGCGGATCAGATCGCCGACGCGGCGCTCTGCAGCGAGATCGACCGGCGGCGGCGGACCGGCATCGAGCTGTTCGCGGCCATGGCACTCGCGCAGCCAGAGCGACTGGCCGAGATGCCCCCCACGCGTGCCGACCGCGAGGATGATGTCGCCCGAGCCCTTGAACGCGATCGTCGCATTCTTCTGCCAGTCGGCGAGCAACCCAATCGCGCCGATCGCCGGAGTCGGCAGGATAGCCGAGCCGCCGCCGGTCGCCTTCGACTCATTGTAGAGCGAGACGTTGCCCGACACGATCGGGAAGTCGAGCGCGATGCACGCGTCGCTCATGCCTTCGAGGCAGCCGACGATTTGCCCCATGATCTCGGGGCGCTGCGGGTTGGCGAAGTTGAGGCAGTTGGTGACGGCCAGCGGCAGCGCGCCGACCGCGGTCAGGTTGCGCCACGCTTCGGCGACCGCCTGCTTGCCGCCCTCGACGGGATCGGCGAAGCAATAGCGTGGCGTGCAGTCGGTGGTCATCGCCAGCGCCTTCTGCGTGCCGTGGACGCGGACGACCGCGGCGTCGCCACCGGGGCGCTGGACGGTGTCGGCACCGACCATGTGATCGTATTGCTCCCAGATCCAGCGGCGCGAGGCGACGTCCGGCGAGCCCATCAGCGTGAGCAGGTCGGCGGCGATGTCGTTGCTGTGCGGCGCGTTTTCGAGCGGCGCGGGCTTTGGCGTCGGCACGTGCGGTCGGTCGTACAACGGCGCCTCGTCGGCGAGCGGCCCGAGCGGGATGTCACAGACCGTCTCGCCCTTGAACGTCAGCACCATCCGGCCGGTGTCGGTGACGCGGCCGATCACCGCGAAATCGAGCTCCCATTTTTTGAAGATCGCCTCGGCCTCGGCTTCGCGGCCGGGCTTGAGGACCATGAGCATGCGCTCCTGCGATTCCGAGAGCATCATTTCGTACGGCGTCATGCCGGTCTCGCGCTGCGGCACGTCGTCCATCGTCAGCTCGATGCCGACGCCGCCCTTCGACGCCATTTCCACGGCCGAAGATGTAAGGCCCGCGGCGCCCATGTCTTGGATCGCGACGATGACATCGGTCGCCATGAGTTCGAGGCAGGCTTCGATCAGCAGCTTCTCGGTGAACGGATCGCCGACCTGCACGGTCGGGCGCTTGGCGTCCGAATCCTCGCCGAAATCGGCCGAGGCCATCGTCGCGCCGTGGATGCCGTCGCGGCCGGTCTTGCTGCCGACATAGACGATCGGATTGCCGATTCCGCTCGCGGCCGAATAGAAGATCTTGTCCTGGTCGGCGATCCCGACGGTCATCGCATTGACCAGGATGTTGCCGTCATACGCGCTGTGGAAATTGACCTCGCCGCCGACGGTCGGGACGCCGACGCAATTCCCGTAGCCGCCGATGCCGTGGACCACGCCCGAGATCAGGTGGCGCATCTTGGGATGATCGGGCCGGCCGAAGCGCAGTGCGTTGAGGTTGGCGATCGGTCGCGCGCCCATCGTGAAGACGTCGCGCAGGATGCCCCCGACGCCGGTCGCAGCACCCTGGTACGGCTCGATATAGGACGGGTGGTTGTGGCTCTCCATCTTGAAGATCGCCGCCTGGTTGTCGCCGATATCGACGACGCCGGCGTTCTCGCCCGGGCCGCAGATGACGCGCGGACCCTTGGTGGGCAGCTTCATCAGGTGGATCTTGCTGGATTTGTAGCTGCAATGCTCGGACCACATGACCGAGAAGATGCCGAGCTCGACCATGTTCGGCTCGCGGCCGATGGCGCGCAGGACGCGCTCATATTCTTCGGGGGACAGGCCGTGGTCGGCGACGATCTGCGGTGTGATCTCGGTCATGGGGCGCAGATAGCGGCGCGGACGGTCCGCGTCACCCTTTGTACGTCAGATTCGTATGGCGGTGTCGCGCATGACGGTGTCGGACGGACGCCGGCGGTTTCGGCCGGTTCGATTCGGACCCAATCCCGCTGGACTCGACAGTCTTCGTATGTGGAACTCCAATAGCGGATCAGCATAGATCCTCAGAAGGAAATATTCATGACCGAGGCAGTCGGATATTATATAGTAAAGCTGGACGTTAAGCATGGCGGGTTTGCCGGTGCGCCAACGCTTCATCTCGATCTGGGTGTGAATGCCGTGACCGGGCAAGTCTCCGGCTCGGCGCAGATCAAGCAGGCATTACCGCCACCCTATGGAACGACGATAATCCCGTATGTTACCGGTGCGATCCTTCACACCGGGTTCGGGCAGGACACCCTGCTCGTGCACCTGACCGGGCAGTATATCGTGTCGGTACCGCCACCAGCGATCGGCTCTTATCTTGCGCACTTCAGCGTGGCGCTGGCAGTGGCCAAGGACTGGAACGGCAAGGGATCGTTCGAATATAACGGTCACGTCATCACCGACTGCACGGTGAAGAACGTCTCCACCGGCTGATCCTATACGTAAGGCGGCTGCGTGTACCCCTTCGGGCTCAGCGTGAAGATCTCGCAGCCGTCTTCCGTGATGCCGATCGAATGCTCGAACTGCGCCGACAGCGAGCGATCGCGCGTGACTGCCGTCCAGCCATCGTCGAGCAGCTTCACGTCGGGGCGACCGATGTTGATCATCGGCTCGATCGTGAAGATCATGCCGGGGCGAAGCTCGGGGCCGGTGCCGGGCTTGCCGACATGGACGACTTCGGGGGCGTCGTGGAACAGCCGGCCGACGCCGTGGCCGCAGAAATCGCGCACCACGCCGTAGCGGTGCTTCTCGGCGTGACGCTGGATCGCGTTGGCGACGTCGCCCATGCGGTTGCCGGGCTTGGCATGCTCGATGCCGATCATCAGGCATTCGTAGGTGACTTCGACGAGGCGGCGCGCCTTGATGGGCACGTCGCCGATCAGGTACATCCGGCTCGTGTCGCCGTGCCAGCCGTCGAGCAAAGGCGTGACGTCGACGTTGACGATATCGCCCGATTTCAGCGTCTTCTCGCTCGGGATGCCGTGGCAGACGACATGGTTGATCGAGATGCAGACGCTGTGCGTATAGCCGCGATAGCCGAGCGTCGCGGGCACGCCGCCGCCTGCAATAATGAAGTCGTAGATCAACCGGTCTATCTCGGCGGTCGTCACGCCCGGCACCATGTGCGGCACGATCATGTCGAGCGTCTCGGCGGCGAGCCTGCCCGCCTTCATCATGCCTTCGAAGGCGGCGGGGCCATGGAGCTTGATGGCGCCGGTGCGCGCGTCGGGCTGGTCCGAGGTGACGGTTACATATTCGGTCATGTCGCGCGATATAGCGTGGCGGGCGCGCTTTTGCGAGGCTATGCGAGGGGCATGGTAGAGGAACGCATCTGGACGGCCGCGCTGACGATCATTGGTGACGAGATCCTGTCGGGCCGCACGCAGGACAAGAACGTCGCGCAGATCGCGGCCTGGCTCAACGTGCAGGGCATCCGCCTCGTTGAAGTGCGCGTGGTAGCCGACAAGACCGAGGCGATCGTCGAGGCGGTCAACATCTTGCGCGCCCGCAACGATTACCTGTTCACGACCGGCGGGATCGGGCCGACTCACGACGACATCACCGTGGACGCGATCGCCGAGGCGCTGGGCGTCGCGGTCGAGCATCATCCGCGCGCGATGGCGGTGCTGGAGGAATATTACGCGACGCGCGGCGGGCTGACCGAAGCGCGCGCGAGGATGGCGCGGGTGCCGGTCGGCGCGGACCTGATCGACAACAAGGTGTCGGGCGCGCCGGGGATCAAGATCGGCAACATCTTCATCATGGCGGGCGTGCCGCACATTACGGCTGGGATGCTCGACGCACTGACGGGGACGCTGGAGGGCGGGCGCCCGGTGGTGTCGAAGACGATCGGTTGCTGGGTGGCCGAGAGCGAGGTCGCTGACATCCTGCGCGATGCCGAGAAGACTCACGAAGGCGTCGCGATCGGGAGCTACCCCTTCTTCCGCGACGGCAAGACCGGCGCGAACTTCGTCGTGCGGAGTTCGGACGAGGCGCTGGTTGACCGCTGCCTCGCCGACCTGACGCGCGATCTCGAAGCGACCGGGCGGGTGGTTACTGCACAGGGGATTTAAGGCGATTGGTGACCCTCCCCCGCCAGGGGGCGGTGGCGCGTAGCGACTGAGGGGGAGGGGGCGACGACCTCTGTTGTGTGCCTCCTCCGTCCGGCAAGTACCAGATATCTCCGCGGGGGGAGGATCAGGAGTTCACGCCCCCCACTCCGGGCCTTCGGGGTCGGGATAGAACGCGTCCGGATCGACGGGCGCGGCGCGGCTACGCGACCGGGCCGCCAATTCTCCTTCCACAAGATCCGGTAGCGTCGGCGCACCGCCGCCGAAGCGGATGCGGACATAGCCCATGCTGCCGACCAGCGCCTGGAATACGACGACATGCTCCTCCTGCTGGATGCGGCGCCCGATCAGCGGCGCGCGTTCGGCGGAGAGATAGCCCATCTGGATACCGCGCAGGCTGAACACCGCGACCGCGTTGGCGTCGTGCGGGTTCTTCGGTTCGCAGCGCAACTCGACCGGCTCGCCGGGGGCGCAGAGCAGCAACTCCATCCGCCGGTTGCTCTTGCTGCGATCCGTGTTGGGGAAGTCGATACCGACCACGCCGAGCGTCAGTTCGTCCATCCCGCGAATCTCCCAACCTCGATGCATGACGCCTTGGCGCGCCCAGCCTGGATGTACAGCGCGGTATCGTAAATCGTCAGGCGGCGATGAACCGCAGACAAAAAAATAGCGGCCCGAAGACCGCTATTTCCTTCAACGAAGTCGTTAGACTTAGTTGCTGTCCGAGTTGTCGTCGTTGTCTGCAACGATGACGATCCCGGCTACGACTGCTGCCGCTGCCAGGATTGCGACGATAACGCCGCCGCCTGCCAGCTCGTTCTTGTCAGCCGAAACCGAACCCGAACGAACCGACTTCGAAACCGACAGGCTTGCCGGTGCTGCCATGGCCGGAGCAACTGCCATCGTGGCTGCTGCTGCGGTCAGGATGTACTTCCCAAGACGCATGATGAACTCCCTTTGTGCTCGTCGCCCCGCAATTGGCACGAAACCAACCCCAAGGCAACCGCGGTAACTGGCACGAAACCGAAGTGTTCCGCACTGTTGCGGCAGTGCAACATGCATCTGCCTTCCGGGGTGCATAGCCGTTGCCGAAGGCCGGAGAAAGGGGCGTATCGCCCTCGTTACCGTAAATTCCCGCCAAAACGGCAGGCGCTTCGCCAGAATCTAGGACGTCGCATCGGGGGCACGCGACCCCGTCGTCTGCACCTGCCACGTTTCGCCGCCCTCCAAACCCAGTGCGGTCAGCTTGCCGGACGCGTACGCGCCTGTATCGACCCCGATCCGATGGTTCCGATAGTCGACCTCGTCCGTCATCGTATGACCATGAACGATGATCTTCTCGAGCTTGTTTCGGTGATCGAGAAACGGATCGCGGATCCATCGGAGATCGGAAGACCGTTGCCGATCCAGCGGCGCGTCGGGGCGCACGCCAGCGTGCACGAACGCGTAGTCGCCGATCACGATCATGTCCTCGAACGCGCTCATGAAGTCGCGATGCGCCGGGGGGACCAGGTCGCCGAGGCGCTGGACGAGCTCTTCATAATCCAGCCGTTCATATTCGGCGGCGTCCATGCCGTAGCTCAATATGGTCTCGCGTCCGCCGATCCGGCAAAACAGGCGCAGCGCCTTGGGTTCGCCGTCGAGCGCACCGAGAAAGATTTCCTCGTGATTTCCGAGCAGAAACCGCACCGTCCCGCGGGTTTCGGCCAAGCCGCGCAAGCGCTCAATCACGGCCGCGGACGCCGGACCACGATCGACGATGTCACCGAGGAAGATCAGCGTTGTATCGGCGGGCCCGCGTTGCGCCTCGTCCGTATCGATCAGCGCAATCAGTTCGTCGAGCAGATCGACGCAGCCATGAATGTCGCCAACGGCATAGATCCGCTGCCCTTCGGGCACAAAGGATGTGGGGGCTTTTGCGGCGGTACGTGACTTGAAAAGCTTGGAAATCATGATGCCGACAATGTGTGGAGGACGGTATCGAACGGCAATACCGAGGAAAGCGCCGCGCATACGGGGTAACGCGTCGGGTCGCAACACACGCACGCCGACCCGTTGGCCATCATAGGGTGGAGGCATGACGTGTCGGGCGAACGCGGCTATTGCCCGATCATGACCCTCATCACCCGGCTGATGCCGCTTCTCCTGCTGACCGCGGCGGCGCCTGCCAAGGAGCCCCCTCTCGCACCTGCATTTTTTGATGCGTTGCGGGTTGCGGATCTCCGCCTGGCGACGATCGCCTATCGCCTGACGACGGCCAATGCGCCGCTTTGCGACAGGCTACAGCCACAGATCGGCATGCCGATTCATGCGCTTAGCCAATATGCCCCGGCGGCACGCGCGACCGCGACGGCGGTCTTTGGATTCGAATCGCTGATCGGCGTCGAGGCGGTGGTGGCGGGTGCGCCGGCGGATCGTGCAGGTATCGCCGCGAACGATTCGCTGGTCGCGATCGGCGAGACTGCGCTGCCCGGACTACCGGCCGCGAACGCGCCGGAGAATGCCGCGGCTCGGGATCGCGCCGAGGCGGCGATCACTGAGGCTCCGCTGCGGCAGCCCCTGCGCCTGACCGTGCTGCGCGAGGGGCAGCGTCGCGCGATCGCGGTGACTCCGGTCGTAGGCTGTCGATCGCGCTTCGAGATTCTGCTCGGCAGCGGTCTCGATGCCAGCGCAGACGGTTCGGTGGTCCAGATCGGCGAGCGCTTCTTCGAAGGCTATACCGATGCCGAGATCGCGGTCGTCGTCTCGCACGAACTCGCGCACAACATCCTGCGCCACCGCAGTCGGCTCGACGCCGCGAAGATCAATCGCGGATTGCTGGCAGAGCTTGGTCGCAATGGCCGCCTGATCCGCGAAACCGAGGATCAGGCCGACTTGCTCGGAATTTATCTGCTTGCCAATGCCGGGTTCGACCCGATGTCCGCGCCGAAATTCTGGCGGGACAAGGGGAGCGCGGTCGATGGCGGACTTTTCCGCAGCCGTACGCATGCCTCGTCCAAGGCGCGCGCCAACGCGCTCGAAGCCGTCGCGCAGGCGATCGCGGCCAACCCGGTCCGGCCGATCATCCCGCCGGTCGTCGCGACGCGGGACGTGCCGTTGCGCTGACGATCGATCGCGGCTGGTCGGGCCAGATCCCGCGCGTGTCGAGCACCGCCTTGTCGGCGCGCTCCTCGAGCGGAATCGATTTGAAGACGTCGTGATCGACCAGCACGACCATGATCGGGCAGGTTTCGATCGCGGTATCGACGTCGATCAAGGTCGCACCGGTACCGGCAAGCGCTGCGGGCAGGGTCCTGGCATAGGGCTCGACGATCCGGACGCGGTCGCCAAAGGCGTCCGCGACGGCTTGCGCGACTTTCAGCGCAGGGCTTTCTCGGAAATCGTCGATGTTCGCTTTGAAGGCGAGGCCGAGGCACGCCACCGGCGCGCCGGGCATAGATTCTACCAATGCCGCCACCTGCGCGATGACGTGGTCGGTCTTGCCATCGTTTACCTCGCGTGCGGTCCGGATCAGCGGGGTCTGGTCGGGGGCGGCGTGGACGAGGAACCAGGGATCGACCGCGATGCAATGCCCGCCGACGCCCGGCCCCGGCTGAAGGATGTTCACGCGCGGATGGCGATTGGCGAGACGGATCACCTCCCACACATCGACCCCCATCGTGTCGGCGATCAGTGACAATTCGTTGGCGAAGGCGATGTTGACGTCGCGAAACGCATTCTCCGTCAACTTCGTCATTTCGGCCGCCCGTGCGGTGGTGGTGACGCACGCGCCACGGACGAAGCGCCGGTAGAAGGTGAGAGCTTTGCGCGCGCAGCGAGGCGTAATCCCGCCGATGACGCGATCATTGTCGATCAATTCGACCAGGATGCGGCCGGGCAGGACCCGCTCGGGGCAATAGGCAATCGCGATGTCGGCCTGTTCGCCGGCGCGGCCGGGAACGCGGATGTCGGGACGCAACGTCGCCAGCAGATCGCGGACCTGTTCGGTGGTGCCGACCGGCGAGGTCGATTCGAGGATGATCGTGTCACCCGGTTTCAGCACGCCGGCGATCGTCGTCGCGGCATTCAGGACATAGCCGATGTCGGGTGCATGATCGTCGTCGAACGGCGTTGGTACTGCGATGACGAACACGTCCGCGGGTTCGATCGTCGTCGAGGCGCGCAGCGTTCCCCGCGCAACGACGCCGGAGACGAGTCCATCGAGATCGACCTCCTCGATGTGCACGCGCCCCGAGTTGATCGTCTCGACCACCGATTCGGTTACGTCGACGCCGAGTACGCGCGCGCCGGTGCGCGCGATCACCGCAGCAGTCGGGAGCCCGATATAGCCCAGGCCCATGACGACGACGGTGAGTTCAGTCTCGGTCAGCATGCGTGTCCTGTCCCTTTGCGATCTCGGATGCGTCTCCGGGAACGATCCCGGGCGCGATGAAGTTCGTGACGATGGCGGCGATACGCGCGGCGGCGTGGCCGTCGCCGAACGGGTTGTGCGCCCGCGCCATCGTCGCATACGCGGCCTTATCGTCGAGCAGCGTGAAGATTTCGGCAACGATTCGCGTCTCGTCGGTTCCGATCAGACGTGCCGTGCCGGCGGCGACGCCTTCGGGCCGTTCGGTCGTCTCGCGCATCACCAGCACCGGTTTGCCCAGCGCGGGCGCCTCTTCCTGTACGCCGCCCGAATCGGTCAGCACGATGTCGGCCATGCCGAGCGCCCGGACGAAATGCGGGTAATCGAGCGGCTCGATCCGGGCGACGTTCGCGCGATCGCCGAGAATTTCGTCCATCACCGAAACGACGTTGGGGTTGGGGTGGACCGGGAAGAGAACGGCGACGTCGTCGCGTTCCGCGATCCGTCCGATCGCGCGGGCGATCGCCGCCATCCCGTCACCGAAATTCTCGCGGCGGTGCGTCGTCACCAGGACGATCCGCTTTCCCACAAAGCGTGCGGCAATCGCGTCCAGCCCGGCGGCGAGCGATGGGTCGGCGGCGACCTTGGCGCTGGTCCAGTGCAGCGCGTCGATCACGGTGTTGCCGGTGACGTGGATCGTGTCGGGCGCGATCGTCTCGCGGCGCAACGCCTCGGCCGACGTCTCGGTCGGTGCGAGATGCAGCGCGGCGATCGGTGCGACGATCCGGCGGTTCACTTCCTCTGGCCAGGGGTGGTAGATATCGCCTGAGCGCAAGCCGGCCTCGACATGCGCGACCGGGACCTTGCGGTAATAGGCGGCAAGCGCACCGGTCATCGCGGTGGCCGTGTCGCCCTGGACGATGACGAGGTCGGGTCGTTCAGCGTCCATCACCTCGCCGATCCCCGTCAGCAGCCGCGCGGTCAGGCGATCGAGCGACTGGCCGGGCTCCATCAGATCGAGGTCGATATCGGGCGCGAGATCGGCGATCGCCAACACCTGATCAAGCAACCCGCGATGCTGCGCCGTGACGCAGGTGCGCACCGACAGGCTCTGGTCTTCAGCCAAGGCACGGATAACCGGGAAGAGTTTGATCGCTTCGGGACGCGTGCCGAATATGACGAGAATTTTGGACATGGAACCTTCGTAGCGCATCGCGTTTAATGACGCGCTAACCGGCCGTGACGTTTGATCGATTGGTCAGCCCGATTTGCACTGATCCGTAACGACCGATAAACACGCCGGAAAGATTGCCGATCCGACTATAATCCTGGAGTTCAGAATGACTATAAAGCCACTGCGCAAGGCTGTATTTCCGGTGGCTGGACTTGGCACCCGCTTTTTGCCCGCCACGAAGGCGATGCCGAAGGAAATGCTGACCGTCGTCGACAAGCCGCTGATTCAATATGCGGTAGAGGAAGCGCTTGAGGCGGGGATCGAGCAGATCATCTTCGTGACCGGCCGCGGCAAGGGTGCGCTCGAAGATCATTTCGATATTTCGTACGAGCTTGAGGATACGATGCGCGCGCGCGGCAAGTCGCTCGATGCGATCAGCCATATCCGGATGAAGCCGGGTTCGCCGGTCTATGTCCGCCAGCAGGAGCCGCTTGGTCTCGGTCATGCGGTATGGTGTGCGCGCGATATCGTCGGTGACGAGCCATTTGCGGTGCTGCTCCCCGACGAACTCATGGTCGGCAAGCCCGGCTTCATGAAGCAGATGGTCGAGGCGTATAATAAGGTCGGCGGCAACGTCATCGGTGCGCTCGAAGTGCCTGATTCGGAAACCGACAAATACGGCATCATCTCGCCGGGCGCGATCGACGGCCGACTGACCGAAGTCACCGCGCTGGTCGAGAAGCCCAAGCAGGGCACCGCGCCGTCGAACCTGATGATTCCCGGCCGCTACATCCTCCAGCCGGAGGTGATGCGGATCCTGGAGACACAGGAAAAGGGTGCGGGTGGCGAGATCCAGCTGACCGATGCGATGGCGCAGCTGATCGGCAACCAGCCGTTCCACGGCTTCACCTTCGATGGCCAGCGCTACGATTGCGGCGACAAGGGCGGGTATATCCAGGCCAATCTGGCGATCGCGTTGTCGCGCGACGATATCGGTCCGGGTGTTCGTGCGTTTGCCGAGCGTTTGCTAGCGAACTGATCGAGCCGATACGCCTAGCGCGGGTCGAGTATCGTGCGATCCTCCCCCCCTGGCGGGGGAGGATCCTCGAACCCGCACCGTAACGTATCACTTCAGCGCGATGGTCGTTTCCGAAGGCGTCGCCGCCACCATCGTGGTCTTCGGCATGTCGAGCCCCGCGGCGCTCCACTGCGCCGACGTCTTGCACGTCCTGTTCTGAAGGTGGCTGCCGGTAACGGCCGGATCGGTCACGCAATATTTCTGCATCTTCGCATCGTATTTCAGCTTCGTCGTCGGCTGCGACCCGGCCGCGAGGCTCGGCGCGGCGGTGACGAGAACGGCGGCGGCGATGAAGCTGTTCAGGATGAACGATGGCATGATAGCGTCCTTCGGATCGTTGGTGTCGCAACCTGATCGGGTTACAGGACGACCAATGCACCGAGTGTGCCAGTTTGCTAATACGGTGCTACACGAGGTGCAACCCGTTGAACCTTAGAGGGATTTTAAGTTTGCCTTGTCGCGCTACGGAAATGAGCGTTTCGAACGCCACACCATGATCTGGCGCGACGTACGGGACATTGGCGCTTTTAGCGCTCCAGCAACCGCGGCATCAGCTCGACGAAGTTGCAGGGCCGGTGGCGGCTGTCGAGCTGGTCGCGCAGGATCCCGTCCCAGCCGTCCTTCACCGCCCCGGTCGAGCCGGGCAGCGCGAAGATGTACGTGCCGTGCGACACGCACGCGCAAGCCCGCGACTGGACGGTCGACGTGCCGATCGTCTGGTAGCTGAGCATGCGGAAGAGTTCGCCGAAGCCGGGAATCATCTTCTCGGCGACCTGCTCCACGGCCTCGGGGGTCACGTCACGCCCCGTCACGCCGGTGCCGCCAGTGGTGATGACGCAGTCGATTTCGGGATCGCCGATCCAGGCGTGCAGCCGCGAGACGATCGTCTCGACATCGTCCTTCTCGATCCGGCGGTCGGCGAGCACGTGTCCTGCCTCGGTCAAACGCGCGACCAGCGTATCGCCCGAGCGGTCCTCGGCTAGCCCGCGCGTGTCCGACACGGTCAGCACGGCAATCCGGGCCGGCAGGAAAATCCGGCTTTCATCGATCGGCATGAAACTCAGTCCGCGCGCGTGACAGTGGTGGACTGCGGTCCGACGCTGGCATTCACCGCGACGGTGGCATTCAAGGGCGCCGTGGTGGCACGATATTGCGTGTACGGCTTGGTCGCCATCCGCACCGCGGTCGCACCCGGCAGGCCGGGGAAGCGCGGCCACATGCCCTGCGCCAGCGCATTACGGCTGACCGAAGCCTTCTTGCCGCCCTGCGCTTCGTACATCCAGTAGTTGCGCAGCACGGTGGTGACGTAACCGCGCGTCTCCCAGTACGGGATGCTCTCGATATACATCAGCGGATCGCCGTTATCATGGACGATCGCGTTCCAGTCGCCGACCGGGCGCGGCCCCGCGTTATACGCCGCGATCACCTTGGGCAGCAGGCCCCCGGTCACGCCCGCCATATCGCGCAGCCGCTCCAGATGGCGCTGGCCGATGTCCATGTTGGTCGATGGCTTGGTCAGCGCCTTCATGTCGATCGAGGTGCCACGCTCGCGCGCGAAATCTGTCGCGGCGGCGGGCATGATCTGCATCAGGCCATACGCGCCGGCCGGGCTCTTCACGGTGTTGCGGAACCGCGATTCCTCAAGCGTGTGCGCGTAGACCAGCGCCTTGTCGATGTGCCAGCCACTGTCCGGCGTCCAGTTCGGCGTCGGATAGCGCGCCTCGGCAGTCGACGTGACCCCTTGCGGACAATTATGCGCAAGGAAGACGGTCGTCGCCGGCAGGCTCAGCGCTTCCGCCACGCGGACCAGATTGCCGAACTCGCGCGGGTCGCCGATCTTCGCCTGCTGACGGATCACGGTATCGGCCAGATCGGTCTCGCCGACCTCGACCAGCGCCGCGGCGACGCGGACGTTCGGACGCTTGCCGACGACCTTCCAGTCGCTGGCGACGAGACCCCCGACCGACGTGCCCTTGTCCTTCATCGCAAGCTGCTGGCGCGCGAGCTGGCCATAGAAGCTCTCGCTGAACTGCGCCGCCGCCTTGAGGCGACCTTCGATCTTGTCGGGACGCGAGCACACCATGTCGGCACGCGACGCCCAATACAAAGCCGCCGCACGCAGATCGACGTCGCCCGCACGCGCTGCGACGCCCTCGAACCCGCTCTCGGCATTCGCACAATCATTCTGCCGCCACGCCGACAGCGCGTTGACCCAGCGGCCCTGGACCGCCCAGTCGCCGACGCCGTCCTGCGCCTTGGTCGCCATGACCCGCGCGTTCACGTCGTCGCCCTGTAGGAAATAGATCCACGCGATCTTCTGCTGCCACTCGGTCAGCGCCTCCGGGGTAAGACCGGGCGTGCTCTCCAACAGCGACTGCGCTTCGCGGCCCATATCGGCCTTAACGTATGGCTGCATTTTCAGCGCGAGATCGGCGGCGATCATGTCGCCCTTCAGGCTCTTCGCACGGACGCGACGTGGCGCCCCGTCCTGCCAGATCAGCCGCTGTGCCACCGGCAACGGTGGCAGGCCGACCGCACCGCGCATCGACGCCAGCCGCGCAATCTGCTCGGCCTCGGGCAGCTCGGGCGCTTCGTTGAGCAGCGCCACCAAAGGCTCCATCTCGACCTTGGGCGAGCCCTTCGCCGTATACATCTCAGCGCGCGCGATCGCGTGCAGCGGGCCGGGCTTCATGGTGTCGAGCTGGATCTGCGCGTCGGTCCACTTGCCGTCGCGGATCGCCGCGAACACCGTCTTGTACGCCTCGCGTTGGCCCGCATCGAGCTGGTCGGGGATCTGCTCCAGCGTCGGCGCGCCGACCAGCTGCGTCGTCCCGAGCCGGGCATCGCCGCTAGGCTCGCCGGCTACGGTCGCTGCCAGAGCTGGGAAGGGAAGGGCGCTCAGCCCGAGAACGATAGCTAGAGTCCGAATCATCTCACACCCTCTTGCGTCTGTCCGCGCATCAGCATCTGCAAATCCTTCCAGGCCTCGGCCTTGGCCGCCGGCTTCTCGATCAGGAACCGCGGATGAAAGCTCGCGACTACGCTCGTTTCTCCGGTCTTATGGTTAAACCCGTGTAAACGCCCGCGCGCCGCCTGTAATTCCGTCCCGAGGATCGCACGGCTCGCCGCATTGCCCAACAGAAGCAACTGCTTGGGGGCGACCAGGCCGATGTGATGCTTGGCGATTTCCGCGAGCCGCTCCTCGACCTCGCTCTGGATCCGCCCCGCGGTCGGCCGCTTCGCGCAGACCGCCGCAAGGTGTACTTCGTCACGCGTCAGGCCGATCGCCGCAAGCATCTTGTCGAGCAACCGCCCCGAAGCGCCACTCAGCAACGCACCCGCATCTCCGTCGTCGCGGTCCGGGCAATCGACAAGCACCATGACCGTAGCGTCAGCCGGGCCCACGGCCGAAAGCGAAACCCCGCTCCAGTCCGCTTCGGGAACCTCCGCACCACTTCGCCAGTTGAGGAAGTCGGCCAGCAAATGCGGCATCGCAGACGGTGCCACGGCCGGTGCGGCAGGCGCCACGGCGGGCACGACAAGCGGTTCAGGCGCTGCAAACCAGTCGCGCGGCGCGTCGTCGACGAGCGTGTCGACGCCAGCCTCGTGCCACCAGTCGAGCGCACTCGCCGCAGCATTTCGCCAGTCGATGGTTTGGTCCGCCCCCACGCGGTAACCTATGCTGCACGGTTGACGTGGCGGTCAACTCGCGCAATCGCCATATTGGATAAGACGGTGCCGGCCCGAGCCCGAACGAAGGGCAGGGGCGGATAGACTGGGCAAGAGGGGAGATCCCCCGGGAGACGATGATGACGACACGTGAATCGATGCCCTATGATGTGGTGATCGTCGGTGCAGGTCCGGCGGGGCTTTCGGCAGCGATCCGTCTCAAACAATTGGCGGCCGAGAAGGACGCCGAGATCAGCGTCTGCGTGCTCGAAAAGGGCTCCGAAGTCGGCGCGCATATCCTGTCCGGCGCGGTCATCGATCCCAAGAGCCTCGACGAGCTGCTGCCGACCTGGCGCGAGGACGGCTGTCCGCTCGCCGAGGTCCCGGTCACCGAGAACCATCACTGGATCCTCAGCAAGACGAAGAAGAGCGAGATGCCGCACTTCGTCACGCCGTCGTTCCTGCACAACAAGGGCACGTACACCGGCTCGCTCGGCAACCTCTGCCGCTGGCTCGCGGGCAAGGCGGAGGAACTCGGCGTCGAGATCTTCCCAGGCTTCGCCGCCGCCGAAATCCTGTTCAACGACGACGGCTCGGTGAAGGGCGTCGCGACCGGCGACATGGGCGTCGCGCGCGACGGCACGCACAAGGGCGACTACACGCCCGGTCTCGAACTCCACGCGAAGTACACCTTCTTCTCGGAAGGCTGTCGTGGTCACCTGACCAAGCAACTGATCGCCAGGTTCGCGCTCGACAAGGACAGCGATCCGCAGGTCTACGGCCTCGGCATCAAGGAGCTGTGGGACATCGATCCCGCGCTCCACTCGCCCGGCCGCGTCATCCACACGCAGGGCTGGCCGCTGTCCGAAACCGACGGCTCGAACGGCGGCGGCTGGATCTATCACCAGGCCAACGGCCAGGTCTCGATCGGCTTCGTCACGTGGCTCAACTACACCAACCCGCATCTCTCGCCGTTCCACGAGATGCAGCGCTGGAAGACGCACCCGGAGATCGCCGCGCTCCTCAAGGGCGCCAAGCGCGTCAGCTACGGCGCACGCGCGATCAGCGACGGCGGGCTGCAGTCGATCCCCAAGCTCGTGATGCCCGGCGCCGCGCTGATCGGCGACAGCGCCGGCTTCCTCAACGTGCCACGGATCAAGGGCACGCATACCGCGATGAAGTCCGGCATGATGGCCGCCGAAGCCGCGGTCGAGGCGATCGTCTCGCAGCGCGGCCATGACGAACTCGCCGCCTATCCCGAGGCGTTCGAGAAGTCGTGGGTCAAGAAGGAGCTGTCGGTCGTCCGCAACGTCGCGCCGCTGGTCAAGAAGTTCGGCGATCTGATCGGTTCGGGCCTCGCCGGCATCACGATGTGGCTCGAGCATCTGGGCATCAAGGTGCCCTTCACGATGCACCACCATCCCGACCACGAGAGCCTGTGGCGCAAGGACCTCGTCAAGCCGATCGTCTATCCGAAGGCTGATGGCGTGCTGACGTTCGATCGTCTCTCGTCGGTGTTCATCTCGAACACCAACCACGAGGAGGACCAGCCGGTCCACCTGACGCTCAAGGATCCGGCGGTACCGATTACGTACAACCTGCCGATGTACGACGAGCCCGCGCAACGCTATTGCCCGGCCGGCGTTTACGAGGTGGTCGGCGAGGAAACCGGCGACCCGAAGTTTGTCATCAACGCGCAGAACTGCGTCCACTGCAAGACCTGCGACATCAAGGACCCCACCCAGAACATCAACTGGGTCGTACCCGAGGGCGGCGGAGGCCCCAATTATCCCAATATGTAAGCCAGTATTCTTCGCACTCGGTTTCGTCCTGGCGGCTCCCGCCACGGCCGGGACGGGTGATCTCTCCGCCTATCTGAAAGCCCGCGCCGCCGACGCCGCGGGCAGGCCGGACCTCGCCGCCGCCAGCTATGCTAAGGTGCTGGCGGCATCGCCTGCCGATCCCATCGTCGCGATCCGCGCCTACCGCGAGGCGCTGGAGGCGGGCGACATGCCGCTCGCGACGCGCGCCGCCGCGGTGCTGGGCAAGGCTGGCGTGGCGCCCGCCGATGCCGCGCTGCTCCCGCTCGCCGATGCCGCGCGGCAGGACGACACGAAGGCTGCAAGCGCCGCCATCGCCACGCTCGCCACCGGCCCGCTCGTGGTGCTCGCGCCCTCGCTCTACGCCTGGGTCGCGCACGCCGAGGGTCGCGACCCCGAACCGTCGCTTGCCACCGCCGCGAAGGACCCCGTCGCCAACCGCTTCGCCACCGAGACGCGCGTGCTGATCGCCGCGGCGCCGGCCAAGCAACCGCTCGCGATCGGCGTCTCGCGGCTGCTCGCCCGCCTCGCCAGCGACCTCGCCGCGGGCGAACCCTCTCCGCTGTCGATCGCGCTGACGCAGGCCGCGCTGCGCGCCGACCCCCGCTATGACGGCGCGCGCATCCTCCTCGCCGACGCGCTCGCCCGCAACAAGGTCGTCGACCGGGCGCTCGCGGTCCTCGACGAGATCGATCCGAAGGGCCCGTCCGCCGCGGCCGCCGCCGCCGAGCGCATCGACATCCTGTCGAACGCCGATCGCGATGGCGAGGCGCTTGCCGCCGCCAAGAACCGCGTCGACCAGAAGGGCGCGGAGCCCGCCGACTGGCAACGCTATGCGGACTTGCTGCTGACCACCGGCAACCCCGCCGAAGCCGCGACCTGGTATCAGCGCATCATCGCCGCCGACGGGGACAAGGGCGGCACATGGGGCGCGTGGCTGCAATATGGCGGTGCGCTCGACCAGGCCGGCCGCTGGCCCGAAGCGCGCGACGCTTTGGAAAAAGCCGTCGCTCGAGGCCCTGCGCAACCGCTCGCGCTCAACTATCTGGGCTTCGCGCAAGTCGAGCACGGCGACGACATCCCCGCCTCGATAAAGCTTTTGGAACGCGCCAGCCACCTCGACCCCACCAACGCCTCGATCACCGACTCGCTAGGCTGGGCCTACCACCTCTCGGGAAACACCGCGCGTGCGCTCCCGCTGCTCGAAACCGCCGCGCAAGCCGAACCCACCAACGCCGAAAATTCCGATCACCTGGGCGACGCATACTGGAGCACAGGCCGAAACTACGAAGCCCGCTACGCCTGGCGCGCCGCGCTCCTCACCGCCGAACCCGCCGATACCGCACGCATAACCGCAAAGATCGCCAACGGCCTCCCCCCAAAAACCCGGCGCTAAGTCCCTCTGCCACCGGGGAGAGGGAAGGACCCCACACTACCCAAAAACCGTCGCCCCAGCGAAAGCTGGGGTATCCCAAGAGGCACGCGCCGCCTGCCAAACCACGATATCCCGGCCTCCGCTGGGATGACGGATGTTTTGTGGCTAAGCCGATGCACAACGCCGAACGCCGGCCAAGTCCGCGCAAAACCTCGAGACCCCGCAATGCCCGCCATAACCGAATCCGCGCCCGCCAAGATCAACCTGGCCCTCCACGTCCGCCGCCGCCGCGCCGACGGCTATCACGACCTCGAAACCCTCTTCGCCTTCGCCACCGACGGCGACCTAATCACGGTAGAAGCCGCCCAAACCAATAGCTTCACCATAACTGGCCCCTTCGCCGTCGCACTCCTCCCAACCCCCAACACCCCCCCGGCGAAGGCCGGGGCCCAATTGGGAACGGACAATGAAGACGCGCACGGCTTGCCCAACGCCACTCAAGGCAGCGCCCCTTGGAACGGCAATCTCGTAACCGCTGCCGCAGACGCCTTCACCACCGCATTCGCTCCGAACACCCACCACGCCATAACTCTCGAAAAGCACCTCCCGATCGCCTCGGGCATAGGCGGAGGATCAGCCGACGCCGCGGCCACCCTCCGAGCGCTGGCCCGACTCCACGGCGTCCCGTCAACCGACCCCCGCCTTCACGACATCGCCGCAAAGCTCGGCGCAGACGTCCCCGCCTGCCTCGCCAACCGCACCACGCTCGGCACCGGCAAGGGCGACACGCTTACCGAGATCGAAGGTCTCGTCGGCACGCCACTGCTCCTCGTGAACCCCGGCGTCGCCGTCTCCACCGCCGCTGTCTTCAAAACCTGGGACGGCAAGGACCGAGGCCCGATCTCCAAAGGTGACCTCCTCGCTCGCGCCCTCGAAGGCCGCAACGACCTCGAGCCCCCCGCGCTAGCGCTCGCCCCCGAAATCGCGGAAGTGCGCACCCTTCTCGACGCAGCGCACGGCGTCCTCCTGTCCAGAATGTCCGGCTCTGGCGCCACCTGCTTCGCTCTGTTCGAAACCCTCGAGGCCAGAGACGCCGCCGCCACCGCCGCAAAAGCCCGCGGTTGGTGGACCCTCGCAACGACGCTCGCCTGATCAAATGCGAGCCCGAATAAGCCCACCCTCGTAAGAAAGACTGACCGAATTTCGATCAAAGATCGCCGCCCCCACCCCGTCATTCCCGCGGAGGCGGGAACCCATACTGGTTGGCGTCGCAATAGGATCGCTGGCCTTCAGGCTATGGATCCACGCCTGCGCGAGGATGATGACCGATCATATATTAAGGCGGCCGATTTCGTGGCGCCGTGCCCAGCGCATCCGTGACCACGACCAAGCCCTAAATCTTTCCGCACAAACCACCGTTCCCCACTTGTTCCACAAGAACAAAGAGAATACATGGCGATTGACGCGTTGAATGGCACGCGCGCTTGCTTTAGCGATGGGAGCTTATCAATGGCCGCTAATCTGAAAGTGATCGACACCGGCATGGCAACCGCAACCAACGACCGCCAGAAGGCGCTCGACGCCGCGCTCGCGCAGATCGACCGCGCCTTCGGCAAGGGCTCGGCGATGCGCCTGGGCTCGAAGGAAACCATGCAGGTCGAGGTCATCTCGACCGGATCGCTCGGGCTCGACATCGCACTCGGCGTCGGCGGCCTGCCGCGCGGCCGCGTGATCGAGATCTACGGGCCGGAAAGCTCGGGCAAGACCACGCTCGCGCTCCACGTCATCGCCGAAGCGCAGAAGGGCGGTGGTACCGCGGCGTTCGTCGATGCCGAGCACGCGCTCGACCCGGTCTATGCCAAGAAGCTCGGCGTCAACATCGACGAACTGATCGTGTCGCAGCCCGACACTGGCGAGCAGGCGCTCGAGATCGTCGACACGTTGGTTCGCTCGAACGCGATCGACGTGCTGGTGGTCGACTCGGTCGCGGCGCTCGTGCCGCGTGCCGAAATCGAGGGAGAGATGGGCGACAGCCATGTCGGCCTCCAGGCCCGTCTCATGTCGCAGTCGCTGCGCAAGCTCACCGGCTCGATCAGCCGCTCGCGCTGCATGGTGATCTTCATCAACCAGCTCCGCATGAAGATCGGCGTCATGTACGGCAACCCGGAGACGACGACCGGCGGCAACGCGCTGAAGTTCTACGCCTCGGTCCGCCTCGACATCCGTCGCATCGGCGCGATCAAGGCCGGCGAAGAGGTCACCGGCAACCAGACGCGCGTCAAGGTCGTCAAGAACAAGGTCGCCCCGCCGTTCAAGCAGGTCGAGTTCGACATCATGTACGGGCAGGGTGTTTCAAAGCTCGGCGAGATTCTCGATCTTGGCGTGAAGGCGGGCTTGGTTGAGAAGTCCGGCGCCTGGTTCAGCTACGACAGCGTCCGCCTCGGCCAGGGCCGTGAGAACTCGAAGACCTTCCTCAAGGACAACCCTGAAACCGCCGACCGCCTCGAAAAGCAGATCCGCGCGCGCACCGACAAGGTCGCCGAGGAAATGATGGCCGGCCCCGAAGAAGGCGACGATGCCTAAAGCTACTTTCCCTCTCCCTCAGGGGAGAGGGAGGGACCCATTGCCTTCGCAATGGGGGGCACGCGCACGGTTCATGGCTCATGGCTCATTGCGCCAAAGATGCTCACGGCGGGTGGTTCAAAGACATGGTGAACTGACACGGCGCCAATCCACCTCCCAATACCACCCCGGCGAAGGCCGGGGCCCAATTGGTATGACCCCGCAAATAGAGTCCTGTGCCGAGCCAAGCCTTGTCGGATGATCAACTCTGTGTTTGGCAACACGCCCATGTACGCTTGATATCTTGCACCCTCTTGTTCTCCCGCGAAGGCGGGAGCCCAGACTGGATACCGGCCTTCGCCGGGAAATTGGGAAACGAAGAGCAGCGTGCTAGGCTTGGGAAACCCTCGAAATCTCGCAACACCAAACCCACGCCAGCGTCTACACTTCCTATACTTTACTCCAAACCACCGCCCCGAACCGCAACCAAAAAGCACCCCAGCCCATGACCACCGCCCAAGACTGGACCGGCAGAATAGGCGACGTCTGGGCCGCGGAATGGCGCCGAACCGACCGCAGCTTCACCAACCTGACCCCGCATTTGAACGCCGCGATCCTGTCCGCCGCCACCCCCCAAACCCGCAAGATCATCGACATAGGCTGCGGCGCCGGGGCAACCTCACTCGCCACCGCACAAGCACTCCCGAACGCGCAAATAACCGGCATAGATCTCTCACCAAACCTGATCGAAATCGCCAAACACCGTGCCGAAACCCAAACCAACGCCAGTTTCGAGTGCGCGGACATCGCCGCAGCCGCCCCGAACCACGCCCCAATCGACCTCTACGTCTCCCGCCACGGCGTCATGTTCTTCGCAGACCCCGTCACCGCCTTCACCACTTTGGCTGAAGCCGCCGCTTCAGACGCAACGCTAGTCTTCGCCTGTTTCGCCGACCGCGCCGCCAATCGCTGGGCCACCGAAACCATTACCGCGACCGGCGGCAATGTAGACGCGCCAGCAACCACCGCACCCGGCCCCTTCGCCTTCGCCGACCCGACCTACGTCGCGAATATCCTGCAAAAATCAGGCTGGCATGCCGCTTCACCCGAGCGAGTCGAATTCGCCTACCGGGCTGGGAAGGGCACCGACCCCGTAACCGACGCCGTCGATTATCTTCGTCGCATCGGCCCCGCGGCATCCGCCATCCGCGACGCCGCCCCAGAGGAACGCGAGTGCCACATCGCGCGTCTCACTCGGGTCTGCGAACAGTACCTAAATGGCGACACGGTGGAATTTCCCGCCGCCGCCTGGATCTGGACCGCGCGCAAATCGTCCGAATAAAAAACAGGGGGCCCAGCATGATCATCGTCCACCACCTCGAAAACTCGCGATCGCAGCGGATCCTCTGGATGCTCGAGGAACTCGGTCTCCCCTACGAGATCAAGCGCTACGAGCGGAACAAGGCAACGATGCTCGCCCCGCCCGAACTCAAGCAGGTGCACCCGCTCGGTAAGTCGCCAGTGATCGAAGATGATGGCCAGGTGGTCGCTGAAACGGGCGCGATCGTCGAATATCTTGTCGACAAGGCCGATGGCAGGCTCGGCGCCCCCGCCAACCGCACCGACGCGCTCCGCTACCGCTTCTGGCTCCATTATGCCGAAGGTTCGATGATGCCGCCGCTGCTGCTGAAGCTCGTCCTCGCGCGCATCCCGATCATGGGCAAGGTCGCGGTCAAGAAGATCCAGCCGATGATCGACGTTCACCTCGACTACGCCGAAGCCGAACTGTCGCAGCGCCCCTGGTTTGCCGGCGGCGAGATGACCGCCGCCGACATCATGATGAGCTTCCCCCTCGAAGCCGCCCGCAGCCGCGGTGGCCTTGACGAGTCCCGCCCCGCTACGATCGCGTGGCTGGCGAAGGTACACGCGCGGCCAGCGTATCAGGCAGGACTCGAGAAAGGCGGCCCCTACGCCTACGCCTAAGTAGCGCAAGTCGGGAACCAGATCGGGGCTAAGAAGACGACCTCTCCCCAAACACCACCCCGGCGAAAGCCGGGGCCCAGTTGGAAATGTTGTAGTAACGGGGCGCGGCGGTCACCATCGGCGTCCCCAACTGGACTCCGGCCTTCGCCGGGGGGTACTTCTTCAGTGGACCGCCAGCGTAAAGGCGCATCCTTGAGACGTCATCGGCTCAACATCGCCAATCATCTCAAACCTGTCCCGGCCCGATCTTCTCGTAGCTGTCCAAGTCGACCTTCGGCCCATGCCCACTCGGCGCATGCGGAAAGTCCCGATCCGCTGGCTCGCGCTCGTCGAGCCCGCCCTCCCACTTCGCCACCACGGTCGCCGCCACCGCATTGCCGATCACGTTGGTCGCCGAGCGCCCCATGTCGAGGAAATGATCCACCGCCAAGATCAGCAGGATCCCCGCCTCAGGGATCTTGAACATCGACAGCGTCCCCGCAATCACCACCAGCGATGCGCGCGGCACGCCCGCGATCCCCTTCGACGTCACCATCAGCACCAGCAGCATCGCGATCTGCTGCCCGATCGGCATGTGGATGCCGTAGGCCTGCGCGATGAACAGCGACGCGAACGTCATGTACATCATCGACCCGTCGAGATTGAACGAATAGCCCAGCGGCAGCACGAAGCTCGCGATCCGCGGCGGCACGCCGAACCGGTCGAGCGCTTCTAGCGTCCGTGGATACGCCGCCTCCGACGACGCCGCCGAGAACGCCAGGATCAACGGATCGCGGATATACCGTACCAGCAACCGCGTCCGCGGCCCGATCAGCAGGAACGCGATCCCGATCAGCATCGCCCACAGCAACGCGAGGCCGATATAGAAGGTCAGCATGAAATAGCCGAGCTGGCCGAGAATGGTCGGCCCCCGCTCGGCAAGCGTCGCGGTCACCGCCGCGAACACCGCGAACGGCGCGAACCGCATGACGTAATTGGTGATCTGGAGCATCACCGCGACCAGCGCCTCGATCGCCTTGACCAGCGGCGCGGCCTTCTCGCCGACCGCGGTGATCGCGACGCCGACGAACACCGAGAACACGACGATCTGCAAAATCTCGTTGCCCGCCATCGCCGCGATCATCGAATCGGGCACGATATGCGAGATGAACTTGGCCAGATCGAACGCCGCGGCATCGACCCCGCTCGACGCGGTCGCCGGCGGGATCGCGAGTTCCAGCCCGACGCCCGGCTGCAACACGTTGACCAGGATCATCCCCAAGGTGAGCGACAACAGGCTCGCGCAGATGAACCACCCCAGGCTGCGCAATCCGACCCGCCCGAGCGCGCCGGTATCGCCCATATGCGCGATCCCAACGACCAGCGTCGAGAACACCAAAGGTGCGATGATCATCTTGATCAGCCGCAGGAACAGCGACGTCACGATCGAGAAATACCCGGCGATGTCCTTCAACCGCGCGGCGGACTCGGGCGTGCCGTTGTCGATCAACGCGTTCAGGATCCAGCCGACGACCATCCCCGCGACGAGGCCGAACAAGATGTAATAGGTTAGCCGCTTGGCCATTAATCGCTCCCGAGAAGTGCTAACAGGGAAGGGGATTGCGGCGCCCGGGTCAAGGACCCTATCGTCCGGCGATGCCGACCGCACCCCACAAGCCCGCCTTCAGCCCCTCGCGTCGCGACCTGCTGAGCCTCGCCATCGCGGCGCCGTTGCTGTCGACCAGCGCGATCCTCCGCGCCGCCGAGCCCGATTTGTCGGCGCTGTCCGACATCACCGGCGCGACCAGGCCGATCGATGCCGCCGAACGCGCCGCGCGGCTGGTCCGCGCGCAATCGCTGATGAAGGCGGCGGGCATCGGCGCGGTCCTGATCGAGCCGGGATCGTCGATGATCTACTTCACCGGCGTCCGTTGGCACACCAGCGAGCGGCTGACGCTGGCGATCCTCCCGGTCGAGGGCGAACCGTGCATCGTCACGCCGTTCTTCGAGAAACCCTCGGTGCGCGAGACGCTCGCCGTCCCCGCCGAGGTCCGGGTGTGGCAGGAGGACGAGAACCCGCTCGCCGTCGTCGCGGGGTTCCTGCGCGACCGGAAGCTTGCCACGCGGCCGATCGGGCTGGAGGCGGAGGTGCGCTACTTCGCCTATGCCGGTCTCGCGCGCGTCCTGCCCGACGCCAAGATCGTATCCGCCGACCCGGTCGTCCGCGCCTGCCGGATGATCAAGACTCCCGCCGAGATCGCGCTGATGCAGGCGGCGACCGAGGTCACGCTGGCCGCGTATCGCTGGACCTACGCGCGGGTAGAGAAGGGCATGACCGGCCCCGAGATCGGCGCGCTGATGAACGCCGCGACCCGCAAGCTTGGCGGCGCCCCCGAGTTCGCGCTCGCACTGATCGGCGAGGCGTCCGCTTATCCGCATGGCAGCCGCGAGATCCACCGCGTCGCCGATGGCCAAGTCGTGCTGATGGATTGCGGCTGCACCGTCCAGGGCTATCAATCCGATATCTCGCGCACCTGGGTGCACGGCACCGCAACCGCCGACCAGCGCAAGACCTGGGACCAAGTCGCCCGCGGGCAACAGATCGAGTTCGCCGCTGCGAAGATCGGCGCGCCTGCGGGCAGCGTCGACGACGCGGTCCGCCGCTATTACGAGACACTCGGCTATGGTCCCGGCTATAAACTCCCCGGCCTGTCGCATCGCACCGGTCACGGCATCGGCATGGACGGCCACGAACCCGTCAACCTCGTCCGCGGCGAGACGACCAAGCTCGCCGCGGGGATGTGCTTCTCCGACGAGCCGGGGATCTACATTCCCGGCCGATACGGCGTGCGGATCGAGGACTGCTTCCACATGACCGAAGCCGGCCCGACATGGTTCAGCGTGCCGCCCAAGTCGATCGACACACCGCTCTGAGGAAGGGGACGACATGAAACCGCACGCCGCCATCGCGATGATCCTGCTGCTCGGCGCCAGCGCACCGCCAGGTCCCAGGGCGACATCGACGCGTCCGCCGACACGTGTCGGCACCTGTGCCTTCACGACGGTTGGCGTCGTGACGCAACGACTCGAAGACAACGGTCGTCCAGTCCCCGACTCCGGATCGAGCATCACCCTGAAGAACGGCGTCTACGGCGTCTCCTATGATCAGGTCGCGGCGGTCCAGCATTCGCGCGTGGACGACCGGGTCATGACCTGTCTCGCCAAGCTGCCGACGCACTGCCCGCCGGGCGACCAGCGCGGCAAGTGGTACACGACGACCAACCTGCGCACAGACGAGTCGTGGACGCTGCCGGATGCGGAGCACATGTGCGGCGGTGCGTGATTGGCGCGAACGGGATTGGCGAGCCGCAGAAGTCGGTTGAGGTACCGTTAGGGTAGGCGCCATTCCGCACTCGCCACCACCCCGGCGGAGGCCGGGGCCCAGTTGGAAAGGTGGCAATAATCGAGCGCGGTCCTTCGTCACCCACGTTCCCCAACTGGGCCCCGGCCTTCGCCGGGGTGGTGGGCTTTTACCGAACCACAGCCTCCGCTACTTTGTTCTCCGAAGGCGGGAGCCCAGTCTGGGTCCCCGCCTTCGCGGGGAAACAAGCGTGCTTCGGCTCAATCGGATACACCGAGCCTCCTCACACACCTCACTTGAGCGAACCGCCCCGCTCGCCTAAGTCCCCGCGCATGACATCGACGAACGACATCCGCCGCGGCTTCCTCGACTATTTCGGATCGCAGGGGCACCAGATCGTGCCCAGCGCGCCGCTCGTGCCGCAGAACGACCCGACGCTGATGTTCGTCAACGCGGGCATGGTGCCGTTCAAGAACGTCTTCACCGGCCTCGAATCACGCCCCTACACCACGGCCACCTCGTCGCAGAAATGCGTCCGCGCCGGCGGCAAGCACAATGATCTCGACAATGTCGGCTACACCGCGCGCCATCACACCTTCTTCGAAATGCTCGGCAATTTCTCGTTCGGCGATTATTTCAAGGAACAGGCGATCGTCCACGCCTGGACGCTGCTCACGCGCGAATGGGGCCTGTCGCCCGACAAGTTGACCGCCACCGTCTACCACACCGACGACGAGGCGTTCGATCTCTGGAAGAAGATCGCCGGCCTCCCCGATCACCGCATCATCCGCATCCCGACCAAGGACAATTTCTGGTCGATGGGCGACAACGGGCCGTGCGGGCCGTGCTCGGAGATCTTCTACGACCACGGCGACCACATCTTCGGCGGCCCTCCCGGCAGCCCCGACGAGGATGGCGATCGCTTCGTCGAGATCTGGAACCTCGTGTTCATGCAATACGAGCAGGAGAATGCCGAGATCGTCGGCAACCTGCCGAAGCCGTCGATCGACACCGGCATGGGGCTCGAGCGCATCGCCGCCGTCATGCAGGGCGTTACCGACAATTACGACACCGACACGTTCAAGGCGCTGATCGCGGCGTCGGGCGCGCTGACGCACACCGCGACCGACGGCGCCAACACCGCCAGCCACCGCGTGATCGCCGACCACCTGCGCACCGCGGGCTTCCTGATCGCGGACGGCGTGCTGCCCGCGAGCGAGGGCCGCGGCTATGTCCTGCGCCGGATCATGCGCCGCGCGATGCGCCACGCGCACATCCTCGGCGCCAAGCAGCCGCTGATGCACCGTCTGGTCCCCGCGCTCGTCACCGAGATGGGCGCCGCCTATCCCGAACTGTCGCGCGCTCGTCCGCTGATCGAGGCGACGTTGCAGCAGGAGGAAACCCGCTTCCGCCAGACGCTCGACAAGGGACTGAAGCTGCTCGACGAAGCGACCACCGGGATGACCGACGGCACGCTGGCCGGCGACGTCGCGTTCAAGCTCTACGACACCTACGGCTTCCCGTACGACCTGACCGAGGACGCACTGCGCGAACGCAACATCGCGGTCGACCGCGAAGGCTTCGACACCGCGATGGCTGAGCAGAAGCGCGCCGCCCGCGCCGCCTGGAAGGGCTCGGGCGCGAAGGCCTCGGACGACATCTGGTTCGACATCGTCGAGCAGACTGGCGGGACGGAATTCCTCGGCTACGCATCGGATACCGGCGAGGGCGAGGTCGTCGCACTGGTTAAGGACGGCGCGCGCGTCGACCACGCCACCACCGGCGATACGGTCGCGATCGTCGTCAACCAGACGCCCTTCTACGCCGAGAGCGGTGGGCAGGTCGGCGATGCGGGGGACATCTCCAACGACGCCGGCCTGCACGCGAACGTCACCGAGACGTCGAAGCAACTCGGCCGCGTGTTCGTCCACCACGCGATCGTCGACGCCGGCGAGATCAAGGTCGGTGACCCGGTCAAGCTCCAGATCGACGTCGCCCGCCGCGCCCAGATCCGAGCCAACCACTCCGCGACGCACCTCCTGCACGAGGCCTTGCGCGAACGCCTCGGCACGCACGTCGCGCAAAAGGGGAGCCTCGTCGCCCCCGATCGCCTGCGGTTCGACTTCTCGCAGCCGGTCGCGATGACCCCCGCCGACATCGCGCAGGTCGAGGCCGACGTGAACGCGCAGGTCCGCGGCAACGGCGCGGTGACGACGCTGCTGATGACCCCCGACGACGCGATCGCGATGGGCGCGATGGCGCTGTTCGGCGAGAAATACGGCGACGAAGTCCGCGTCGTGTCGATGGGCTCGACCGAGGACGGCACCTACTCGATCGAGCTGTGCGGCGGCACGCACGTCACCGCGCTCGGCGACATCGGCCTGTTCAAGGTCGTCGGCGAAGGCGCGGTCTCCAGCGGCATCCGCCGTGTCGAAGCGCTCACCGGCGAAGCGGCGCGCGCGTATCTGATCAGCCGCGACGACCGCCTGCGCGAAGCCGCCGCAGTCCTGAAGTCCACCCCCGACGAGGTTCCGGCACGTGTTGCGTCGCTCCTCGAAGACCGCCGCCGCCTCGAACGCGAACTCGCCGACACGAAGAAGGCGCTTGCGCTCGGCGGCGGCGGCTCGGGCGAAGCGGCTGGGCCGGAACAAGTCGGCGGCGTCGCGTTCATTGGCCAGGTGCTCAACGACTTCGAAGCCAAGGGCCTGCGCGGCGCGGTCGACGAAGCCAAGCAGCGTCTCGGCTCCGGCATCGCGATGCTGGTCGCGATCAACGACGGCCGCGCCTCGGTCGCGGTTGGCGTGACCGCGGACCTGGTGGCGAGCCACAACGCCGTCGACCTGCTCAAGATCGCGGTGGCCACGCTAGGCGGGCAGGGCGGTGGCGGCCGTCCCGACATGGCGCAGGGCGGTGGTCCTGATGGCGACAAGGCTGCGGAAGCGGTGGCGGCGGTGCGGGCTAAACTGGAGACGGCAGGCGCCTGAAGCTGGCCGCGGTCGTGCGCTATCCCCAATTGGCGTTCCCCCGCGGACGCGGGGGTCCAGCTAAGTACCATTATTTGCCTTGGCTCCTGGACCCCCGCCTTCGCGGGGGAACAGGCTGCGCTGATGAAGTCACCCGCTACCACTACCTCCACCCCGGCCTTCGCCGGGGTGGTGTTTCTCATTGGGTGGCATCGGTGCTGAAGCTCAGCCGCCACGCACCTTCGCCAGCGTCGTCCCCGGAGTAATCGCCTCGATATCCGTCACTAGGTGCAACAACCGCACCCCACTCCGCGACATCGCCCGGTCCAACGCCTCCGCAAAATCCTCGGTCCGAGAAACAGTCTCAGCCCAACACCCATAAGCCCGCCCCAGCGCGGCAAAGTCAGGATTGCGCAACCCGGTCCCCGAAACCCGCCCCGGATACTCCCGCTCCTGGTGCATGCGGATCGTCCCGTACCCGCTATTATCGACGACCAGCACCAGCATGTCCGCCCCGTGCGCAACCGCCGTCGCCAGTTCCTGCCCGTTCATCAGGAAGCACCCGTCCCCCGCCAGCGCCACGACCGTCCGCTCCGGATGCCGCAACGAAGCCGCAACCGCCGCCGGCACGCCGTACCCCATCGCCCCAGCGGTCGGCGCAAGCTGCGTCCCCGGCCCGGCATACGCCCAGTACCGATGCCACCACCCCGAGTAATTCCCTGCCCCGTTGCAGAGGATCGCATCCGCCGGCAGCCGCTCGCGCATCGCCGCGACGCACGGCCCCAGGTCCATCGCCAGATCGCGCGGCGCCGGCGTAGACCATTCCAGCCACTCCGCATGCGCCTCCGACCCAGCAGTCCGCGGCGGCAAATCCACCACCAGCAACGCCTCCGCAAACTCCGCCATCCCCGCACAGACGGCGACATCCGCACGGTACGCCCGGTGCAGCTCATCCGGATCGGGATGCACATGGATCAGCCGCTGCTCCGGATGATCGGGCGTTATTAGCGCATAGCCATCGGTCGTCGCCTCCCCAAGACGCGGCCCAACGACCAGCAGCAGATCCGCCGCCTTCACCCGCTCGACCAGCTTCGGATTGGGCCCATACCCCAAATTCCCGGCCCAAACCGGGCAGTCGTTTGGAATCGCATCCTGCCGCCGAAATGCCGCCGCCACCGGAATGCCGTTACGATCCGCCCAGGTCGAGAACGCCCCCGACGCCGCGACATCCCAGCCAGCCCCGCCAACGATCGCCACCGGCCGCTCGGCAGTCGTCAGCAAATCCGCAAGCAAATCCATCGTGTCGGCGTCACAGCCTTGCGCCACCCGCTCGACCCGAGGCCGATCGACCGCCTCGACCATATCCAGCAGCATGTCCTCAGGCAGCGCCAGCACCACCGGCCCCGGCCGCCCCGACATCGCCGTCGCATAGGCGCGCGCGACATATTCCGGGATCCGCCGCGCATCGTCGATCCGCGCCGCCCATTTCGCGATCGGTGAAAACATCGCCTGGAAGTCGATCTCCTGGAACGCCTCGCGGTCGCGCGTGCCGCGGTCGATATCGCCCACGAAAAGTATCATCGGCTGCGAATCCTGCATCGCAACGTGAACCCCGATCGACGCATTGGTCGCGCCCGGCCCGCGCGTCACGAACGCCACGCCCGGCCGGTGCGTCAGCGTCCCGTCCGCGCACGCCATGAATCCGACGCCGCCCTCCTGCCGGCACACGACCAGATCGATCGCCGGCGTATCGTGCAGCGCGTCGAGCACGGCGAGGAAGCTCTCCCCCGGCACGGTGAAGATCCGGTCGCAGCCCTGTGCGACGAGTTGGTCGACCAGGATACGGCCGCCGGTGCGTGGTGTGATCATGGGCGCATCCTGCCGTCCGTTGCGCGCGAAGTCGAGACGCGGTTACGCTGGCATCGAAGCCGGGATCAACCCGACTCGCCCGGAGAGGATCATGACCGACTTCACTACCTTCGCCGACGGCCTTCGCTTTCCCGAGGGCCCGGTGGCAATGCCCGACGGCAGCGTCATCCTCGTCGAGATCGAAGCCGGCCGGATCACCCGCGTCGCCCCGGACGGTACGAAAACGACGGTTGCCGAACCCGGCGGCGGCCCCAACGGCCTCGCGATCGGCCCCGACGGCAAGCTCTATTGCTGCAACAATGGCGGCTTCGGGTGGCGCGAGACGAACGGCTTCCTCACCCCGCACGGCCAGCCGGACGACTATTCGGGCGGCCGTATCGAGCGGATCGACATCGCCACCGGCGCGGTCGAGATCCTCTACAAGGACGGCGATTTCGGCTGCGCGCTGCGAGGACCCAACGACATCGTCTTCGATTCGCACGGCGGCTTCTGGTTCACCGACCACGGCAAATCACGCGACCGCGCACGCGACATCACCGGGATCTTCTACGCGAAAGCCGACGGGACCCAGCTCGAAGAAGTGATCTTCCCGAGCGAAAACCCCAACGGCATCGGCCTCTCGCCCAACGGCAACACGTTGTACGCAGCGGAAACCTACACCTGCCGCCTGATAGCGTTCGACATCGTCGCGCCCGGCAAGGTCGCCAGCGCCGCGGGCACGCCACTCTACCGCCCCGCCGGCTACAAGTTCTTCGATTCGCTCGGTGTCGAGGCGTGCGGCAACATCTGCGTTGCGACGATCGGCGAATGCGGGATCAGCGTGATCTCGCCCGCCGGAGAGCTGGTCGAGTTCGTCGCCACCGACGACGTGTTCACCACCAACATCTGCTGGGGCGGAGTGGACGGCATGGACGCGTACATCACCTGCTCGGGTAGCGGCCGGCTGGTCAAGACGCGGTGGAGGCGACCCGGCCTGATGCTCGCATACTGAACTGTCGTGCGCAGCGACGTTGCCGAGCGATTGGCGGCGCCTTATGCGGTGACCAGGATTTGAGGAGGATGCATGGCGAACAAGCGCTACACCGATGCGGCGACGGCACTCGAAGGCGTGCTGTTCGACGGCATGACGATCTGCGCGGGCGGGTTCGGGCTGTGCGGCATCCCCGAACGCCTGATCGACGCGATCGAGGCGTCGGGCGTCAAGGACCTGACGATCGCCAGCAACAACGCCGGGATCGACGGGCAGGGGTTGGGCAAACTGCTCCGCTCGCGGCAGGTTAAGAAGATGATCTCGTCCTATGTCGGCGAGAACAAGGAGTTCGAGCGGCAGTATCTCAGCGGCGAACTCGAGGTCGAGTTCTGTCCGCAGGGCACGCTCGCCGAACGGTGCCGGGCAGGGGGAGCGGGCATCCCCGGCTTCTACACCAAGACCGGCGTCGGCACGCAGGTCGCCGAGGGCAAGGAAACGAAAGTCTTCGACGGCCAGGAATACATCCTCGAACGCGGCATCCGCGCCGATCTCGCGATCATCAAGGGCTGGAAAGCGGACGAAAGCGGCAACCTGATCTTCCGCAAGACCGCGCGCAACTTCAACCAGCCGATGGCCACCGCGGGGAAGATCTGCGTCGCCGAGGTCGAGGAGATCGTCCCCGTCGGCAGCCTCGATCCCGATACGATCCACCTGCCGGGCATCTACGTGAAACGGATGATCGTCGGATCGCCGTACGACAAGCAGATCGAGTTCCGCACCGTCCGCGAGCGGGTTTCCACGTGATCCACTCTCGGTTCTCCTGCGAACGCAGGAGCACAGGGTCGCGAGCGTTGCGGGCGGTATCCTGGGCCCCTGCGTTCGCAGGGGCACTGGCGCTGCAGGGATGCGTGAGCGTGTCCGCGCCGACCTCGATCGCAGCCACGCCGACTGTCTCCGCGCCCGTCACGGTCGACGGCGTCCCAGCCGGCATGCAGTATCTCTACGCCTCGGGCGAAGCCGCGGCAGTCAGCATCCAGGCTTGGAACGCGCTCGTCGGCTATGTCCGCACGCAACGCACGCCAACCTCCGTGGTCCTCGCGAAAGGCGCCTCGCTCGCCGCCCCCACCTGGACCTCCTGCGGCACCAAACCAAAAGCAGCAGTGTTCGACGTCGATGAGACGGTCCTCCTCAACCTCGGCTTCGAATACGACGCATCCTCCGGCCGACCCTGGTCCGATCCCCGCTGGCAGGACTGGGAGCGCACCGGCGTCAAGCAGGTCGCCCCCGTCCCCGGCGCCCTCGCCGCGCTCACGCAACTCCGCGCGATGGGTGTCACGGTGATCTTCAACACCAATCGCTCCGCCGCCAACGCCGTACAGACTGAGGCCACGATCGAATCTGCCGGCCTCGGCCCCGCGCGTCACGGCGAGACGTTGTTCCTCGCCGGCGACGACGCGATGGGCTCGAAGAAAGACGGCCGCCGCGCGACGATCGCCGCGAGATACTGCGTCGTCGCGATGGGCGGCGACCAGCTCGGCGACTTCAGCGACCTGTTCAACGCCGGCCAGACCCCCGCGGCCCGCCGCGCCACGGTTCAGTCGCCCGCGGTCGCGGCGAAATGGGGCGCAGGGTGGTTCGTCCTGCCCAACCCCGTCTACGGCACCGCGCTCAAAGGCAACCGCGACGAGGTGTTCCCGCCAGCAGTCCGCTGGGCCCCGACAGGAGGCGTACGCTAATGGCCGACCATCCCAACGCGATCGCACTCGACAAGGGCGCGCAACTCACCAGCGAATCGGTCGAGGTCGCGCGCATCTGGATCACTAACGGCGCCGGCAGCAACGTCCTGATCGACGCGGGCACCCTCGAGGATCCGACCGTGTTCGGCTACCTTCTCGCCGACACGATCCGCCACGCCGCGCGCGCCTATGCGGGCACCTGGGGTCTCGACGAGGATGCCGCGTTGCAGGCGATCGTCGACGGCGTCGGCACCGAGCTCCGCGAACAATTCACGACCATCACCACCATCCAGGAAGGAATGCACTGATGCCCTGGGACCGTAACCAGATGGCCGCGCGCGCGGCGCAGGAACTGAAGGACGGCTATTACGTCAATCTCGGCATCGGTATCCCGACGCTGGTCGCGAACAACATCCCCGAGGGCATGACCGTAACGCTCCAGTCGGAGAACGGCATGCTCGGGATCGGCCCGTTCCCCTATGCGGGCGAGGAAGACGCCGACCTGATCAACGCCGGCAAGCAGACGATCAGCGAACTCCCCTCGTCGGTGTATTTCAGCTCGTCGGACAGCTTTGCGATGATCCGCGGCGGCCATATCGACCTCACCGTGCTCGGCGCCATGGAGGTCAGCGAAGGCGGCGACATCGCCAACTGGATGATCCCGGGCAAGATGATCAAGGGCATGGGCGGCGCGATGGACCTCGTCGCGGGCGTCAAGCAGATCATCGTCGTGATGGACCACACTGCCAAGGACGGAAGCCCCAAGTTCATCCCGTCGTGCACGCTGCCGCTGACCGGCAAGAACGTCGTCGACATGATCGTCACCGACCTCGCCGTGTTCCAGCGCCCCGATCACGATAGCCCGTTCAAGCTCGTCGAGATGGCGCCGGGCGTCACCGCGGACGAGATCGCCGCGAAGACCACCGCGCGCTACACCGCCTGATGGGCTACACTCTCGTCACCGCGAACCGGAATTATTCGAGCTGGTCGCTGCGCCCCTGGGTCCTGATGAAGGCGCTCGGCATAGACTTCGAGGACCGGATCGAGCCGTTCCTGGAGCCGGTGAATTACGAAGCGTTCCGCGCCTTCTCGCCGACCGGGCAGGTGCCGGTGCTGATCGACGGCGAGCGGACGGTGTGGGATTCGCTCTGCATCGTCCTCTACCTCGCCGAGCGCCACGACGGCGTCTGGCCTTCCGACGCCGAGGCACGCGCGTGGGCGATCTGTGCCACGGCGGAGATGCATGGTGGGTTCTCCGCGCTGCGGAACGAGCGGACGATGAACGTCGGCGTCCGCGTCGACGCCGCCCCCGGCAGCGACGCGCTCGACCGCGACGTTGCACGGATCGCCGAACTCTGGAGCGAGGGACTCGACCAGTTCGGCGGTCCTTGGCTCGCTGGCGCCGAGTTCACCGCCGTCGATGCGTTCTATGCGCCGGTTGCGTTCCGCGTCCGGACCTATGGGATCGACGTCGGTCCGGCTGGACTCGCCTGGGTCGAGCGGATCATCGCGCACCCGGCAATGCGCGAATGGGAAGCGACCGCGCTCGCAGAGACATGGCGCGAGGAAAGCCACGAGGCCGACCTCGCAACATGCGGATCGATCACCGCGGACTTCCGCCGCTGATGCGCCGCGCCGCGATCGTCATAGCGCTGATCGTGATCCTGATCGCAGGCACGGCGTTCACCGCAGGCCCCGGCACGCTCAGCGTCCTCGACGGCATCATGGGCGGCGGACGCGGGACGGCACGCATCCGCGAAGGTGTCCCGTTCGGCACGCACGGCCAGAAGCTCGACGTCTGGCGCCCGTCCGGCGGCGTCAAGACTGGCCTGCCGGTGCTGATCTTCTGGTACGGCGGCGGCTGGGTGCACGGCTCGCGCGGCGCCTACGCGTTCGCCGCGCGCGCCTATGCGAAGGCGGGCTACGTCGTCGTCATGCCCGATTATCGGAAAGTGCCCGACGTCCGCTTCCCCGCCTTCCTCCAGGACGGCGCCGAAGCCGTAAAATGGACCCGCGACCACATCGCACAGTCCGGCGGCGACCCGAACCGGATCGCCGTCGCCGGCCATTCCGCGGGTGCCTACACCGTCGCGATGCTGACGCTCGACGAGCGCTGGCTGAAGGCTGAAGGCGTCGACCCGCAAATCATCAAGGCCGCGGTAGGCCTGTGCGGCCCGTACGACTTCTACCCCTTCACCGCGAAACGCGCGATCGACGCGATGCAAGGCGCCGCCGACCCGGTGATGACCCAGCCGATCCACTTCGCGCGGGCGGACGCGCCGCCGATGCTGCTGATCACCGCCGGCGACGACACGCAGGTCAAGCCGCACAACGCGATCAACCTAACCGCGCGGCTGAAGGCGCTTGGGGCGCCGGTGACTCACATCGATTATCCCGGTCTGAGCCATGAGAACGTCGCGATGGCGCTCTCGAAGCCGTTCCGCGGCAAGGCCCCTGTGCTCGCCGACAGCGTCGCGTTCCTGAACGAGGCGATGCCTGCGCGATAGACTCGCCCCACCCCAAAGTCCGTCACCCCCGAAGTCCGAAACCCCCGAAGTCTGTCCCCCGGTAATCCGTCACCCCAGCGAAAGCTGGGGTATCCCAGTTGGCGGATACCGCGACCCAAACCGCGAGATACCAGCTTTCGCTGGCATGACGGATAGGGGGCAGCGGGCGAACCATCATCTCCCGATCGCACCACACGTCCGCCTCAGCGACCGAAAATTACATCGAACCTTGGCCTCTCACCCCTTTTCGGTTAACGCGCGCTCCATCATGGCTACTCCACAAACGCTGTACGAAAAGATCTGGGCGGCGCACGTCGTCGAACGCCGCGACGACGGCACCTGCCTGATCTATATCGACCGCCACCTCGTCCACGAAGTCACCAGCCCGCAGGCCTTCGAAGGCCTGCGCGTTGCAGGCCGCAAGGTCCGCCGCCCCGATCTGACGCTCGCCGTCCCCGATCACAACCTGCCGACCACCGCGCGCAAAGACGCCGCCGGTCGCGTCCTGCCGATCGCCGACCCCGAAAGCGCGCAGCAGCTCGACGCACTCCGCCGCAACACCAGCGAGTTCGGGATCGACTATATCGACGCGATGGCGATCGAGCAGGGCATCGTCCACGTCGTCGGCCCCGAACAGGGCTTCACGCTGCCCGGCACGACGCTCGTCTGTGGCGACAGCCACACCTCCGCACACGGTGCACTCGGCGCTTTGGCGTTCGGGATCGGCACCAGCGAAGTCGAGCACGTCCTCGCCACGCAGACATTGCTGTTGTCGCAGGCCAAGACGATGGAAGTCCGCGTCGACGGCGAACTCGGCTTCGGCGTCAGCCCGAAGGACGTCATCCTCGCGATCATCGGCAAGATCGGCGCGGCGGGCGGTACCGGCCACGTCATCGAATTCACCGGCAGCGTGATCCGCAACATGTCGATCGAAGGTCGCCTGACGATCGCCAACATGTCGATCGAGGCGGGCGCGCGCGCCGGCCTGATCGCGCCCGACGACACCACCTTCGCGTATCTCAAAGGTCGCCCGATGGCTCCGACCGGCGAGAATTGGGACCGCGCGGTGACGTGGTGGCGTAGTCTCGCGACCGATGCCGGCGCGCGTTACGACAAGTCCGTCACGCTCGACGCTGCCGATATCGCACCCGGCCTCACCTGGGGCACCAGCCCCGAGGACGTCGTGCCGATCACCGGATTCGTCCCCGAGCCGTCGAGCTTCGCCGACCCCGCCAAGCAGGCGGCCGCACAGAAGTCGCTCGATTACATGGGCCTCACCGCCGGCACCGCGATGCGCGACGTGCCGATCCAGCACGTCTTCATCGGCAGCTGCACCAACAGCCGCATAGAGGACCTCCGCGCCGCCGCGGCGATCGCCGACGGTCGCCATGTCGCGACCGGTGTGCGCGCGCTCGTCGTCCCCGGCTCGGGCCTCGTCAAGCGCCAGGCCGAAGCCGAGGGGCTCGACCGAATCTTCATCACCGCCGGTTTCGAATGGCGCGAGCCGGGCTGTTCGATGTGCCTCGCGATGAACCCGGACAAAGTCCCTGCGGGGGAGCGTTGCGCTTCCACGTCGAACCGTAATTTCGTCGGCAGACAGGGTCCCGGAGCGCGCACGCATCTGGTATCACCCGCGATGGCGGCGGCGGCGGCGGTGACCGGTAAGCTGAGCGACGTCAGAGAGTTGATGGGGGAACGAGCATGAAGAAGGTATTCGTACTGCTGGCGGCTGGCGCGATGATCAGCGGCGTAGCGGCCTATGTCGCATCGGCGCGCACCACGCCGGAGCGCACGGGGTTGGAGCGCACGGAACAGCGATGACCCCCGTCACGACCGTCTCGGGCCGCGCCTATCCCTGGGGCGCGAAGAACATCGACACCGACGTCATCATCCCGGCGCACTGGCTGAAGACGATCACGCGCACCGGCCTCGGCCGCGGCGCGTTCGAGACGGTCCGCGCGCAACCCGGCAATATCTTCGATGACCCGCGCTATGCCGGCTCGCCGATCCTGATCGCGGGCGATAATTTCGGCTGCGGCTCCAGCCGCGAGCATGCCGCGTGGGCGCTCGCCGACATGGGCATCACCGCGGTGATCGCGCCAAGCTTCTCCGACATCTTCTCAGGCAACGCGTTCAAGAACGGCATCGTCCCCGTCGTGCTTCCTCAGGAAGCGATCGACCGCCTGATTGAGGTCGCCAAGGACCAGATCGTCACCGTTGACCTCGAGACGATGACCGTCACTACCCCGTTCCAGGATCGCTTCACCTTCGAACTCGACGCATTCCGTCGCCAGTGTCTCATGGAAGGGCTGGACGAAGTCGGCCTGACGCTGGCAAGGGATACCCAGATTTCGAAATTCGAGGAGGCGGTCGCATCGAATCGCCCCTGGACGACGGTGGAGAGCGGGTATGCGAGCATTGGTGTCGAAGGCAGTCGGCGGACCTGAAACTCTGGAAATGGTCGAGCTGCCCGATCTGGTAGCCGGCCCCGGGCAGGTCGTCGTCGCGGTGAAAGCCTGCGCGATAAACTTCCCCGACGTCCTGATCATCGAGGACAAATACCAGTTCAAGCCGCAACGCCCGTTCGCACCGGGCGGCGAGATCGCCGGCACGATCGATTCGATCGGCGAAGGCGTCACTGGTTGGGAAATCGGCGACCGCGTGATCGCGATGCTCGGCCACGGCGGCCTGTGCGAGAAGGTCATCGCCGACCCCGCCAAGCTCTACCGCCTCCCCGAAGGCCGCAGCTTCGCCGAGGGTGCCTCGCTGATCCTCACCTACGGCACGACGATCCACGCACTGCTCGACCGCGGCCATATCCAGGCGGGGCAGACATTGCTCGTGCTCGGCGCGGCCGGCGGGGTGGGGCTCGCGGCGATCGAACTCGGCAAGGCGTTCGGCGCCAAGGTCGTCGCCGCGGTCTCGTCCGAGGAGAAGGCCGCCGCGGCCAAGTCCGCCGGCGCCGACGAAACGCTGATCTATGCCCGCGCCCCGTTCGACAAGGACCAGTCCAAGGCACTCGCCGAGCAGTTCAAGGCGGCAGTCGGTCGCGACGGTGCGCACGTAATCTACGATCCGGTCGGCGGCGACTATGCCGAGCCCGCGCTGCGTTCGATCGCATGGGAGGGCAAGTATCTCGTCGTCGGCTTCCCCGCCGGTATCCCGCGTCTGCCGCTCAATCTGACTTTGCTCAAAAGCTGCGACGTCTGCGGCGTCTTCTGGGGCGCGTTTGCCGCGCGCGATCCGAAAGCCAACCAAGCGCACATCGAAACGCTTTTCGCCTTGTGGGCGGAAGGCAAGATCGCGCCGCGCGTGACCGAAACATTCGCGTTCGAGGATGGCGGCAAGGCGATCGCGAAGATGGCCGCGCGCGGCGCGATCGGCAAGCTGGTGGTCGAGGTCGGCTGACCGCAACCCGCCGAAGCAGCGGTGATTATTGCGCGCGGGCGGTCGCCGACCTATCTCAGGCCGGAGTACGAGACTGAACGGGGACCTGCGCAATGACCACATTCGACGATCGCGAACGCGCCAGCGAGGCGAATTTCGCGCGCGAAGAGGAAATGGCGTTCCGCATCACCGCGCGTCGCAATCGCCTGCTTGGCGGCTGGGCCGCGCACGAGATGAAGCTGACCCCCGAAGAAACCGATGCGTATGCGACCGCGCTGGTCCATGCCGACATGGAGGGCGGCGGCGATGACGACGTCGTCCGCAAACTGGTCGGCGATCTGACCGCGGCCGGGCTCGACCATGACGAGGCGACCGTCCGCCGCGCTCTCGCGCAGCAGATGATCGAGGCCCGTCGCCAGCTGCTGGAGGCGCAATAACATGCCGATGGCTGCCGACGATATCGCGACGATGATCCGCGACGCGATTCCCGATGCGCAGGTCGAGATCACCGATCTCGCCGGTGACGGCGATCATTATGCCGCAAAGGTCGTCGCGCCGAGTTTCGCTGGCATGAGCCGCGTGAAGCAGCACCAGGCGGTCTATGCCGCACTCGGTGGCCGCATGGGCGGCGTGCTGCACGCGCTTCAGCTTACCACCGCAATTTCCTGAGGACCCAGAGATGACCCAAGATATGACCGACGACACCAACGCCCGCATCGACGCAGTGGTCAAAGCCAGCCCCGTAGTCTTGTTCATGAAGGGCAGCCCGCTCTTTCCGCAGTGCGGCTTCTCCAGCCGCGCGATCGCGATCCTCAACCATCTCGAAGTCGAGTTCGAGAGCGTCGACGTGTTGCAGGACCAGGGCATCCGCCAGGGCATCAAGGCCTATTCGGATTGGCCCACGATTCCGCAGCTTTATGTCGATGGCGAGTTCGTCGGCGGCTCGGACATCATGATGGAAATGTACGAGAGCGGCGAACTGGCAGAACTGTTCGTGAAGCAGAAGGCTGGCTGAGACGCGCGCCGCTTTGCGCATCCTTCAGCCTACACTGACAAACGTCGCCCAAGCGAAAGCTGGGGTATCAGCATGAGGCGGGCGACATCGGCATCGATGGAGACCCCAGCTTCCGCTGGGGTGACGGACTGGCGTCGCAAGCAGCCGCCAGCGCCATGTTCGATCGGCCATGATTGGAAATGTCACCGGGGCGGGTGGATCGACGCGAGACCGGACGGTAGCGGTCGATCCACCCTGCTTGAACGCCGCGGCGTTCGGTGACGTGGCAGACGATGCAGTGCGTATGCCAAACACGATTTATCGCGGATTAGTGCGACATTTGTTAGTTAATGCCCGGACGCGCCGCTGCTGACCTGTAAAAAACGGCGACACATCCGCCTGATCAGAGGATCTTGTCATCGCCGACAATCACGGCCATCTCGGTCCCATGGCTGAGCATCCGACCGGTCTCCCGATCCAGCTCGAGCCTCTCGTCATCCGCGTGCTCGCGCCGAATCCGTCACCCTACACCTATACCGGCACGCAGACGCACATCGTCGGCACGACCGATCTGGCGGTGATCGATCCCGGTCCCGACGATCCCGCGCATGTCGCCGCGCTGATCCACGCGATCGACGGTCGTCCGGTCACCGCGATCGTCGTCACGCACCACCACCGCGATCACAGTCCTGCGACGCGGCCGTTGCAGGCCATCACCGGCGCGCCGATCGTCGGAGCGGCGCCGTTCGCTCTCGATGATGCGAGCGCGCGGGCGGATGCATCGTTCGACGCCGACTATGCGCCCGATCGCGTGCTCGTCGAAGGCGATACGATCACCGGCGTCGGCTGGACGCTGGCGGCGATCGCGACGCCCGGCCATACCTCGAACCATCTTGCCTTCGCTTTGCCCGAGACCAACGCGCTGTTCTCAGGCGATCACGTCATGGGCTGGTCGACGACGATCGTCTCGCCGCCCGATGGCGATATGGCGGCGTACATGGCGAGCCTCGAAAAGCTGATGGGTCGCGACGACCGGGTCTATTATCCCGGCCACGGTGAGGCGATCGACAAGCCACAGCGGCTGGTGCGCGGCATGCTCGGCCATCGCAAGCAACGCGAGGGGCAGATCCTGCGGCTGTTGCGCGCCGCCCCGCAACCGATTGGGCGGATCGTCACGCAGATGTATGTGGGGCTCGACGCGCGGCTCGTTCCCGCCGCCGAGCGTTCGGTGCTGGCGCATCTCTACGACTTGCAAAACCGTGGCTTGGTGATCGAGGAAGGCGAAACATGGCAGATCAAAAATTGACCGAACCGCGGCAGGGCGCTGGGATTGGCGGCTTCCTTGCCAAGGCGGCGGGCTTCGTCGTCATCCTCGTGCTCGCCGGGCTGCTCGCGCTGTGGGGCGTGCAGCGCTATGTCAGCGACCGGCTGACCCCCGATCCGACGACGATCGCCAGCGCCAGCCTCGAGGGCCTGCGCGAGCAGAACCGGCTGTCCGCCTTCGCCGCACGCTATGTCGCGGTCGTGACCTCCAAACAGTCGCAGCTCGGCTTCACCACCGAGAAGACGCTGATCATGCCCGGCATGGTGCGGTACGAGGTCGACATGGGCAAACTGACGCAGGCCGATGTCGCGTGGGACGGCACCAGCAAGACGCTGTCCGTGCGCCTGCCCGCGGTCGAGGCGGATGGCCCGCAGGTCGATCTCAACGCGGTCCGCGAATATGGCTCGGGCGGCGTCCTGACCACCTTCACCGATGCCGAGAAGAACCTCGATGCCGCCAATCGCCGCGCCGGCCAGATCGAACTGATTCGGCAAGCCCGCGAACCCGCGATGATCAAGCTTGCGCGCGACGCCACGCGCCGTGCCGTGGAACGCAGTTTCGCGATGCCGCTGCGGGCCGCAGGGATCGACGCGACCGTCGCGGTGCGCTTCGCCGACGAACCGATCGCGACCACCGAGCGCTGGGACACCTCGCGCTCGTTGCAGGACGTGCTAGGGAATCGTCGCTAGAAGACGGGCGCTAAACTCGGGATACGACCATGGAATTGAACCAGAACTTCGCCGGCATCGACATTCGCGCCGAGATCGAGCGCCTCCGCAAGGAGAAGAACGCGGTCATCCTCGCGCATTACTACCAGAAGCCCGAGCTTCAGGATCTCGCCGATTTCGTCGGTGACAGCCTCGACCTGTCGCGTAAGGCGGCGGCTACCGACGCCGACGTCATCGCGTTCTGCGGCGTGCGGTTCATGGCTGAGACCGCGAAGATCCTGTCGCCCGACAAGATCGTCGTGCTGCCCGACATGGACGCCGGCTGCAGCCTCGAGGACAGCTGCCCGCCCGAACAGTTCGCTGCCTTCCGCGCAAAGCATCCCGATCACATCGCACTCACCTACATCAACTGCTCGACCGAGGTGAAGGCGCTCTCCGACATCATTGTGACCTCGTCGTCGGCGGACACGATCCTCGCGCAGATCCCGCCCGAGCAGAAGATCATCTTCGGCCCCGACCGCAATCTCGGCGGCTATCTCGCGCGGAAGACCGGTCGCGACATGCTGCTCTGGCCAGGCGTGTGCATCGTCCACGAGGCATTCAGCGAGACCGAGCTGATGAAGCTCAAGGCGCAGCACCCCGATGCGCCCGTCGTCGCACATCCCGAATGCCCGCCGATCATCCTAGATCATGCCGATTATGTCGGGTCGACCCGCGGGATTCTCGATTACGCGCTGGCGATGCCCGGCGACACGCTGATCGTCGCGACCGAGCCGCACATCATCCACCAGATGGAAAAGGCGTTGCCGAACAAGCGGTTCATCGGCGCACCGGGCGCGGACGGCAACTGCAACTGCAACATCTGCCCGTACATGGCGCTCAACACGCTGGAAAAGCTCTACGTCGCGCTGCGCGACCTGAGCCCACGGATCGAGATCGAGGAAGGGCTTCGCCTTCAGGCCAAGAAGAGCCTCGATCGGATGCTGGAAATGGCGTCGAACACGGTAGGGAAAGGCGACCTGGGTCCTAAATAACGACCGTGCACGCCGGACAAACGAGCCGGGCGGGCCTCGACCCGTCCGACCATGCCTCTCATTTAGGCCGGAACAACATCCAGGCTTAGCTGGGACAGCGCCTGATCGATGTGGATGGCCGCCAGCGGCATTTGCAGGGCATCCGCCAATGCGAGGGCCTCATCGAGCAAAGCGTTCAAGCGTGCGACATCGGCCATCGTTTTCGTAGGCATTGTTGGATCCTTGAGTAACAGTCCTGCAACTCGCCAATCAGCCGTTTGTTCCCAGCATCGTCAAAAAATTATTCCGAGTCATCCGTCGGCGGTATCTGCTGGTCCACATCATCGCTTTTTGGCAATCGAGCCGGCATCGCCGGTCGGTAATATTTGGGAGAATCTACGTGAACGCAGCATTGCCCGAATCGTTCGATATCGACGGGTTCGTCGCCGCGACCCTGGCGGAGGACCTTGGCACGATTGGGGACATCACCTCCGCCGCCGTCATTCCTGCCGATGCCCGCTTTACCGGTGTGATGGATAGTCGCGATCCCATCGTCGTGGCGGGTTTGGCGCTCGCCGAAGCGTTTTTCCGGGCGCTCGATCCCAGCGTACATATCGAACGTCTCGTGCAGGACGGCGAATCGGTCGCGGCCGACACCGATCTGCTTCGTCTCGAGGGTGCAGGCCGAGCCTTGCTGACGGCAGAGCGATCGGCGCTCAACACCGTCCAGCATCTGTCGGGAATCGCGACGATGACGCGTCGCTATGTCGACGCCATCGCGGGAACAGGCGCTATCCTGCTCGACACGCGGAAAACAATCCCGGGACTGCGCGTGCTGGAGAAATATGCGACCCGCATGGGGGGCGCGCAAAACCATCGCATGGGGCTGTGGGACGCAGCGATGATCAAGGACAACCATGTCGCGGTTGCCGGCGGCGTGAGCGAAGCGGTGCGACGCGCCAAGACGGCAGGGATCGCGCATATCATCGTCGAGGTCGATCGGATCGACCAGATCGAACCCGCGCTCGCGGCGGGTGCGACGCACCTGTTGCTCGACAATATGGCGCCAGCGATGTTGCGCACGGCGGTGACGTTGGTCGACGGGCGGGTGCCGACCGAAGCCTCGGGCGGCGTCGCCCTGGATACGATCCGCGCAATCGCGGAAACCGGCGTCACCTATGTCTCGGTCGGCCGCTTGACGCAGTCCGCACCGGCGGCGGATATAGGGCTCGATTTCACGACAACATGACGCCTCATCCGCGTGGCTACGCATGCGTGACGCGACACCGGGCAGGGGGCCGAGACAATGAACAGATCGCCATCGATATTCTGGCCCGATCAGCGGCGGCCCGATCAGCGGCGTTTCGCGGAGAAGGGCCTACTGGCGCCGATTATGTCCGCGATCGGTCGGTCGGGTCGGGCCGTAACTATCAGTGCCGATTCGACCTCACGGGCATCGATGCCTGTGTCCGGTCTACGGCGCGGATTGGCTGGAACGAGCCTCGTAGCCGCGGCGCTCGCATTGCCGGTCGCGGCGCAAGCTCAGACCTATCAATGCTCGGCGCCGTCATCGGTCGAGCGTGTTCGTCCCGATCTACTGTCGGACAGCCAGCCGAAACGCGATATTCCGATCGGCAGCTATACGCTGGCGATCACATGGGCACCGCAATATTGTCGCGACAACGGCAGTCGCACGGGCTCGACATTTCAGTGCGCGGCGGGAAATCGGTTCGGCTTTACGCTGCACGGGCTGTGGCCCGATGGCATCGGCAAGGACTGGCCGCAATATTGTCATGACGCGGAATTCGTACCGCCTCCGGTGATCAAGGCGCATCTCTGTACGACACCTTCCGCACAACTGCTTCAGCACGAATGGGCCAAGCACGGCACCTGTATGCCGGGGTACCGTCCCGCCAAATACTTCGCCCAATCGGCTGCACTCTATGGCAAACTGAAATTCCCCAACATGGACGCCTTGTCGCGAACGTCACTGACGGCGGGGCGGTTCGCGGCGGCGATGGCCAGCGCCAACCCAGGCCTGAAGGCCGACATGATGCGTGTAACCGCGACAAAGCAGGGGTGGCTGGACGAGGTCTGGATCTGCCTCGATCGGCGTTTTCGCTACCGCCGCTGCCCGGTGCATCAGGGTGGTCTGGCGGTAGGTGCCCCGCTCGAGATCTGGCGAGGCTCTCGCTAGCCGCCGCCGCACCGCGATCGACGGCGCCGTCAGATTTCGAGCGTCGCCGTCGACGGATGGTGCTTGTCGAGATGCTTCTTGATGATCCGCAGGTTGCGCGTGTTCGAGCGGAAGAAGAAATCGGGGATCGCGCCGACGAACGGGATCATGCCTAGCGCCCAGTCGACCCCGACATTGCCGAACATCCGCGCCATCTGAATTTTCGACATGCCGATGTTGCGGGCCTCCCACGCCATCCACGCGCCGACCGCGGCGGCGATCGTGCTGCCCACGAACGGGATGATGTCGAGGATCACGTCCATGCCGACTTTGCGGTTGGTGCCGGGAATCGTGACCAGCCCCTCCATCACGCGCTCCATGGCCTCGACACGACGGCGAACCGACAAGGCGTCGCGTCCCATCGGAAGCGTATCGAGGATCGATCCAGGAGCTATGCGCGTCGGGCGTTGGGTCATGGCTGTCAGTTGGTGTCGGCGCGCAATCGGTTCAACGGGTGCCAGGCTCGCGTATTGGGCTGCCATTGTCGTAACCGGGTCGATACGAGCGACCATCGCAGCGGCCGCGCGAGCGGGATGAAGGCGACGTCGGCGTTCATCGCGACATCCGCGGCGGCGATCCGCTGCGCCCTCTCCGCGAGCGTCGGCGCCTCGCGCGCTGCGGTGATCGCCGCCTGCGCGGTCTCGCCACATACGACGCAGGCCGTTGCCAGATACCAGCGCGCGCTATCATAGGGCGCGACCGCATCGACCAGCATCAGGTCGGCGTCGCTACCCAGCGCGACGCGGTACGGCGTGATCCCGACTGCGATCAGCGAGGCCGCCACCTGCGCATACAATAATGTCGCGCCAGGCCCGTTCGGGAGGGCGATTCGCAACGTCACCGGTCCGCCACCCCATCCAGCAACCCGCTGCCGCGCGGCAACACGACGCTCGTCCTGCGTCAGCAGCGTCCAGGCGGGCACCTGGGGCAGCGCGGCCGAATCAAGGATATCGGGAAGAATACGATCGGCCGCGTCCCAGGCTGGAGCGATCGCCGTCGTCAGCGCGGTGCGATCGATCGCTTCCGCCACGGCCTCGCGGTTCGCGGCATCTGCAAGAAACCCATCGCGGCGAATGATGGCCAGTCCGAAGAGTCCGGCGGCAGGGTCGACGCGGATGGTGGCGGGCGATATCTCGGTGGTCGCGAGCAGGGGCCAGTCGACGAAGCTGCCACCGCTGACGAGGTCCGAGTCCCGATGGGCGAACCGCGCAATCGCCCGTGCCGCCCGTTCGCCGATCAGCCGGACATCTTCTTCGGGCTTGGTCACCCGCTGGTCTTCGGGATCGGCCTGGTTGGGATCGAAGGCCGGGCGCAGCAACGGCGCGCGCCCGCGTCCGTGCGGCGCAACCCGAAACGGTCCGCTCCCGCCGGACGGCGTCAGCCGCAGCAAACCAAGCTCGGGTTGCGCGAACAGCTTCAACAGATCGGGACGCGGGCGGCCGAGTCGCACTTCGATAACCTGCGGCGTCATCGCGACGATCTCGTCGATCGCGGTCAGAAAGGGTGCCAGCGGATTGCGCGAACCGGGTGCGATCTGACGGTTCAGAATGGTTACGACCTGATCCGCCGTCACCGGCGTGCCATCGCCCCAATCGCCCTCCCGCAGGCGAAAGATGTAGCTCATGCCACCGTCGATCACGATCCAGCGTTCCGCGAGGCCAGGCTCGATCTGTCCAGCGGCGTCGAACCGGACGAGGCCCTGTGCGGTCGAGTCGATCAGCAACCGGCTTGGCGTGTCGACCGGTGCACGGCGGGCATCGACGATGTGAGGTGGGGGCCCGATCGCGCTGACGATCACCGCGCCGGTATCGGGGCGACGTCGCTCGCACCCCGTCAGCGTCGCGGCAAGCACGACGCAGGTCGTTAAAAGAAGGGCCGCGCTGGTGCGGACGGCGGGAGTGTACCCCGTTTTCCTCACAAATCGCAGAAAACCGTTACTTTCAGCCCCTCCGCCATCACTGTTACTCCCTCCTCTTTGTACCTCTTTTTCGTCCGTGCAGTCAAGGCGGGGCCGGGCGGGGGAGCCGCCGAGAGGTGCAAGAGAGAGCATGATGGCACTGGTATGCGGGATCGATCGGGCGGACAATCTGGTAAGCGATGGCGCCGCCGTCCTGGAGCTGGTCGCTGAGGTATCCGAAGGGGGCCTGGAGCTTCACCTGTGCGGCGGGAACATGTTCGCGGATCACATAGGGTGCGGCGTCGTCGTAATCGACCAAGTCGACCCGGAGTCCCAAGAGGGTTAATCGTTCGCACTGACATCGGCGTGCCTGGAGACCCTAAAGGCGTTCGACGGCGCTTCGGTCGACCTGGGGGAGGGTGCTGCCGGCCATTCCATGGGTGGGCGTTTACGTCGTCGATCAGGTCCCAGCGGACGGCTCAGAGACCCATTGGATCGTGCTGACACGGGAGGACTTGGAGACCCTGCTGGCCTGGGTGGACTAGGAGCTCCTGGGGGGCACTGAGAGGCAGTCGTGGTCTAGGGCCCACAGAGGTAGCTGCCGGCCCCGTGCGGGACTCAGAGACTCTCCTAGCGGCCTATAGTCACGGATCGCCCTCACGGTTGGGCTTCTTGATCCGAGTTCCGTCAACTGTACTGAAATACGCGATCGGCTCGTCATCATCGATCGTCATGGCAAACCAATGGGCGTGGGGCCGGTAGACGCCGTCTCCCATTCCCTCGAATGGCTGAGCCAGTAGGACGACGCCAGCCATTGAGCCGATGTAGTAGCGGTAGCCCTTGGGGTCGCTGACGATCACGAAGGGCTCTTCGGTCCGCGCCTCCTCGACGATCACCGGGCCAGTGGAGCCGGGCAGCACGATACGGACGAGGTTGCCCAGGGCGATCTCCTCGCGGATCGTCCACACGAGGCCGGTTTGCCATGCCCTGGGAGCCGACTGGGGCTCGCTCGTCTCTTCCGTTTCCATCCCTGTATCTTACGCAACGCTGAGTCGCCGCCTAGTCGAAAAAAGAACCCCCGGCGTCCCGAAGGAGGCTACGACTTTGGTCGGGCAAGCGCGGTGAGTTTGGCGGGGCTCAGCGCCTTGGTTGTCGCGAACCGGTTGAAATCAAAACGGAACATCATCGTCAAGGTCATCGCTAAAGAAACCATGAGGTTGCGGTTTGACCTGAGGCGTAGTGTAATCGGGCAGGACCTTTGGAGGCGGTTGCAGGCGTAATCTTTCCGCTTCCTCGGCAGCTTTATCAGCGCCGATGTAACCTATGATCCTAGTGATCGTATCTTTCGCTTCAGGACCATTCGCCAGAGCCGTTGTTCCAGCGCCCGCGATCGTCATTATGGACGCGGCAATCGCCATCGTGCGGGCAAAGCTCAATCGTTTCTTTGAAAGTTCATCCTCCAGATCATCGAGTTTGTCGAAAAGTGCAGCTTTCTTTTTTTCCTCAATATCAGATTGCCTGATAGAAAGGCGAAGTTGGTCGATCTCTTGCTGAATCCTCGCTTTGGTTACCCGTCCGAGTTCGACAGAGTGCGGCTTGGCGACTAACTGGCCCTGCAAGCGCACGCGAGCGACGACTCCGGCGAGGTGAACCTGAAACATCTGGTACTTATCGTAATTCGTAACATCATGTCCGAGGTCCGGCAGGCCTTCAACACCAAGGGCATCTGCGATGCCAGTTACGATACTGATGAACTGTGCGCGGATTTCCGTAGAGAAGTCACCTGAGCTGGATTGATCAAGAAGTCGACCAAGGTTTGTCTGCGCGACCCGCACGAGTACAGCAAATTTGTCGTTTGCCTCTTGTGGAAGCGCCTCGTAGGTTTCTTCAGGTATCAAGTCGTACTCAGACATGCAGCCCCCGGTCCCGCAGTAAGGAGCCTGTTTGCCCGTACATTGAGGGAGGCGCAATAATCATGGATCATCCCAAGTTCTCAGCGTGAGGCCACAAGCGACACCAACGCGCTGCAGGGCGATCGGTGGCGTAGGTACCAAGCTGGGCAGCGCAGGCGCAGCCCAATGTCCTTCAAGGCAACCTGACCGTCTGAGCCCTGAATGTCTGATATGGAGAGGTTAGCGGACGTTGCGGCGTGCGAAAATATAGGACGGTGCGTTGCTTCGGTCCATCACCTCAATGCTGGACGGATCGCGCTCCCGATCAAGTCGCAGCTTGAGCGGATATGCACTTCGATCGATATCGAGCCGGTTGCTGGCGACACTTACAAGAGCTTTTGGCAGGACGTAAGCGCCGCCCTTATCCTGTTCGACAACATAGGAGACAGCTTCGTTCCCGCCCCGCAATTCACCACCTTGCAGGGTCAAAACGCCACAGCAGGGATTGTAATAAGTCCCATCTGCACTGGTCGCAGATAATCGTGGTTCGTCAGTCGAGAGAATGATGATCCACGCAGCTACGATGCCAAGCACCAGCGCGATCGATACCCATTTGCGAGTTGCCATAGGCCCTCATACCAGATGTGGGGATGTCCGCTATTGGGCGTTAGCGGACACCCCCGATTTAGCTACGGCTGAAACATCCGCTTCCCCTTCCGTCTCCCATTGAGCCAAGCCTCGACCTCCTGAATCCACGTCTTCCCAGGGTCCGGCATAGCGAACCAGCCATCGGCCTCGTCGTCCTCAGGGACCGGCGGGGCCTTTTCGCGACTGGCGGGCAGTAAGAGCACGTCGGCGCCGGGGAAATAATCGGCTCTACCCCCAGCAATCCTTTAGGGACCGGCGGGTGTACTCAGGGTCGGACTGGCGCTGTGGCCGCGCGAGCGAAGCCGTCGATTTCGAACCCGATTGACCACGAACCGGCGGCGGGAACCCAGCGGTGCAGGAAGGGACCCAAAGGGGCCCTAAATGGCTGAAGTCCTAGCCTCCGCCGCCAATTCGGGAGGCCGGCCTATAGTTAGGCGCCGCCGCCGACCGTAGGGACTTGGAGGGGACTGGCGGTCTTCGTGGAGGGCATTGGCGTTTCGGTCCGGGCCTGTCGCGAACTGATGGGGACATTGGACTTGGGAGCCGTAGCCTGTGTGTCGATGATACTTCATATCATGGGCTTGCAAGGGCCGGCGTGGGACCCTGAGGGACCGGGGAGACCCGCCGTGTCCCGATGTCTAGCTGAGGTATACCTGTACGAGTCGATGCCGTGATACACTTTTTCCGTCTCGATAGGGTTGACTTGGGGCAACGAGACGTTCACTCGTTGAACATCTTAGAGCCTAACGAGACGAGTAAGGGACATGGCAAGCATCATCGGTTACGCACGGGCATCCTCGGACGATCAGGACTGCACGATCCAGGAGCAGGCCCTCCAGGCGGCAGGGTGCACCATGATCCGGTCGGAGAAGCGGAGCGGCACGTCGCTGGTCGGGCGGAGTGAGCTGGATACGATCCTCGCCTTCCTTCAGGCTGGGGACACGTTGATGGTCACGCGGATTGATCGCCTGTCGCGGTCTGTGAAGGACCTGGAGGAGCTGGTCGAGACGCTGAAGACCCGTGGGGCGTACCTCCGGGCCACGGAGCAACCGATCGACACCTCCACGCCCGCAGGCACGGCGTTCCTTCAGATGCTTGGGGTCTTTGCTCAGTTCGAGACGGCGTTGCGCCGGGAGCGCCAGATGGAGGGCATTGCGAAGGCGAAGGCCGCAGGGGTCTACAAGGGCCGCAAGCCCTCTGTGGACGTCGCCCAGGTCCGCCAGATGAAGGCTGAGGGCGTCGGTCCGGCGGAGATTGCCCGGCGCCTGGGAATTGGACGTGCGAGCGTCTACCGGGTCCTTGGAGTCGCTGAGGAGGCGGGGGCGTGACCACGGGTCGGCGGGGACGGCTCGACACCCAAGGGCCTGAGGTGTACATACTGTATAGGCATTATGTGCAGGGAGAGCGGTTTTGGTAGTGCGGTCGGGCGGAGTTGAAGTCCCGAATAGATCAGCCCGGACGTGGACGAGGCAGCAGCTAGAGAAGGCCACGGTACACCGCACGGACACGCCGGACCGGCTGTACCTCGACGATATCCACGAAGCCACCGCGCTCTTCCAGCCCCGCTTCGATAGCATCGCGTATGCTCCCGGCCGCAGCGAAGGCCACGTGGCACGGCTGGGCCAAGTCTTAAAGCGCGGGGCGGCACTCGACCCTGTAACGATCGTGTCCTTTGGGTCGGAGTGGTTCCTGGTGGACGGCCATCATCGGCTGGCCTCCTATCGGGCCGCCCGCTGGGATAAGCCGATCCCGGTCCAGCCGGTACATTCCGACACCGTGGGGGACGAGCGGATCGCCTGGGCCATTGGACTGAGTTTGGCCGATAACGGTAAAAACCGCCTCTCGATGAGCGCCGAAGACAAGGCAGACGCAGCCTGGAGAATGACTGTCCATTCCGGCGCGGCGCTGTCCAAGTCGGAGACGTCTAACCAATGCGATGTCGCTACATCGACGGTCGGAAACATGCGGCGGGTGGTCAAGAAGCTCCGGGAGTATGGGGTCCGGGAGCCTGAGCTGGAGCGACTGGGGTGGAGGCACGCGCAATCAGCGCTGAAGAACCACGAAGATGAGACGGGGGGCACGGCCAGCGATTGGGACGAAAAGCGGGCGCGTATACTGGCGCGGAAGCTCGCCCCGGTCATGGAAACCCACCCCACAGCCTCACAACTAGCGGCGGCGCTGGAGGCTTACGAGCCGGGGATCGTCTTGCAGATGCAGCTTGCCCAGGCCGCCGAGAGCGAGGACGACGGAGAGGACTGAAGGGGCCCCGCTACACGCCGTCCACCGGGAACCGTGGTATCTTCTCGATAGCCTCTGCGCGGGCCTGCGGGGACGGCGAGCCATACTTCCTGCCTTGCGTGGTCGGCGCGTGTCCCTGGATCGCGTCGGCCATGCGCTCCTCAATACCGGCGTCGTAGGTCGCGGACTTAAAGAGGTGGCGCCATGCGTGGTTGGGCGCGATGCCCTCATCGTCGATCCCCACGACCTTTCGGACCCATTCGCCCAAGCGCTCGCCTACCTTGGCAACGTGGCGATTAGCCGGTCCCTCAACGCGTTGGCGGCTTGGATCATAGAAGATGGGGCCGCTCCCCTGCGCCTCCACAACCGCAAGGAACCCTTGGTCAATCAGATGCGGATGGATCGGGACAAGGCGGGCCTTGCGGTTCTTCACCGTTCCGGCGCTAGGTGTGATGTCCATCATCCAATGGCCGTCGACCTTTTTGACATCCTCTGCCCGGAGCTGGGAAAACTCGTTTACACGGGCCCCGCTGTAGGCACACAGCCACGGTATCCATCGGCGGGCCAACGCGTGTCCCTTGGTCAACTTATTGGCCGGCGGGATCAGGCTGGCCCTCAGGATCGCCAAGGCCTCGTCGGACGTGAAGTAGCGTTCGCGTAACTGTTCGGTGGCCGGGATGCTGACAGGCAGGCCAGCGGCGACATTGTCCTTCAGCTTATTGTTGTCCACCGCCCAGGACAGCATGGCTTTGACCGATCCGATGTACTTGCCGCGTACAGTCTTCGGATGCCGGAGTCCGCCCCGTCTGGTCGTCTCCTTTAGGAGAGTATTGCGCCAGTCCAGGAGGTTCTGTCGCGTCAACTTGGCGGCGTCATCGTGCCCCAGGAAGGTGACTAGGTGGGCGACGCAGGGCCTCCAGTCCTTTGCCGTTGTCGGACTGATTTGCGACTCTTCCGCGTATTCGTCGAATGTCTCTAGCATGGGGACCCGAGAGGACCGGATGGCCCCAGCCGCCACCTCAGGTGCGGCGGGCCGGGCCGGAAGCTCCACCGCTTGTCCGGAGAGCTGCGCCAGGGCGAGAGGGCCCACACGGATAGCGGCGTCGTTCAATTCCCGGCACAGCCTATTGAACCCTTCCGCGTCCTTTGGGTCGACCACTAGGTCCTGTTCGCTCAGGAGGGTCCGGGCGTGCTTGCTCCAGTAGGCTTCGATCGCCTCGGAGTCGCCGTCACCCCGCCATTCGATGAAGTCGGGCAGGCACTCTTCCCAGCCGTTGCGGACACGCTGCGCCCACTCGGGGCCTTGTTCCCATCGCTCCAGGCCTTCACGCTCCAGCCACTCAATCTCGAACACCTTCCCCAGGTAGGCGACTCGGGGAGTGTCGAGGTCATCGTAAGTCCCGGCAGCGGCCTTCCGGGCCTTGGCGACGATCGTGTCATACCGCGCTGTTGCCTCAGCGAACGCCGTACCGAACTGGGCCGAGTCGGGGTCCTTGGTGCCCATAGAGAGCTTCAAGACAGCCGGAGGCTTTCCCGTAGGTCCGGCTGGGACGAACGGGATCAAGCTGGCCGGGTAGGCCCTGAGATAGATCAATCGGCCGGTTTTTTTGTGAACTTGGATATGTTTCACGATGATACCCATTGGCGCTCTTTGTACCTCCACCTTGTCCCTGGTGGGGGCCGAAAGCCACGGAAATCTGCCATTTCTGAGGGTTTTCAGGCCCTTAGAGGTAGGTTGGTGCGGACGGCGGGACTCGAACCCGCATTCCTAGGGAGGGAGATTTTAAGTCTCCTGCGTCTACCGGTTTCGCCACGTCCGCACACGCCCCCAACAAGACGACGCCGTCCGCCGGGTCAACCCATCGCAGGGACAAACACGGCCGATCGGCGCCAGATCCTGAAATTTATGCGGGGTCACACGTTCAGGCGTGCGCGCATTTCCTTGCCCGGCTTGAAATACGGAACGCGTTTCGCATCGACCTCGACGACTTCGCCGGTACGCGGATTTCGGCCGGTTCGGGCATCGCGGGCGCGCGTTGAAAACGCACCGAAACCGCGCAGCTCGACCCGTCCGTCCGCTGCAAGGCGTTTCGAAATCTCGTCAAAAAACGTGCTGACGATAAGCTCGACTTCGTTCGGTTGCAGGTCCGGATGCGCCTCGGCGATCTTGAGGACCAGTTCAGATCGAATCATTCGTTTTCCCGCTCATATGGCAGTTCCGCTAATTGATGTAAGTCAACTTGCGAAGCGTTAGCACTAATCTGAGCGTAGTCAAAACCAAAGTGAGATAGTCAATAAAAAGCCCGGCATGTACGAGACATGCCGGGCCAATTTATCGTTAAGTCGTGAGACTTACTTCTTCTCGGCGTCCGTGCGAGCCTTGAGAGCCTCGCCCAGGATGTTGCCGAGGGTCGCGCCGGAATCCGACGAACCGTACTGCGCAACAGCCTGCTTCTCTTCCGAGATCTGCATAGCCTTGATCGAGAAGGTCGGCTTCTTCGAACGATCGAAGCCGGTGACCATCGCGTCGAACTTCTGGCCGACCTGGAAACGCTCCGGACGCTGCTCGTCGCGATCGCGACCCAGATCCGTGCGCTTGATGAAGCCGGTCGCACCATCGTCGCCCTGCTGCACTTCGAGACCCGCGTCGCGGACTTCGAGAACGGTCACGGTAACGATCGCGTTCTTGTTCAGCTTGTCGCCTGCTGCTGCGATGCCGCCGGCCGATGGCCCGCCGCGCTCGAGCTGCTTCATGCCGAGCGAGATACGCTCCTTCTCGGCGTCGATGTCGAGCACGACGGCCTCGACGGTCTCACCCTTGCGATGCAGGTTGAGCGCGTCCTCGCCCGAAACACCCCATGCGATGTCGGACATGTGGACCATGCCATCGACGTCGTTGTCGAGGCCGATGAACAGGCCGAACTCGGTCGCGTTCTTGACTTCGCCTTCGACGGTCGAACCGATCGGATGAGCGGCAGCGAAGGCCTCCCAGGGATTGGCCTGAGCCTGCTTGAGGCCGAGCGAGATGCGACGCTTCTCGGAATCGACTTCGAGGACCATGACGTCGACTTCCTGCGAGGTCGACACGATCTTGCCCGGATGGACGTTCTTCTTGGTCCAGGACATTTCCGACACGTGGACGAGGCCTTCGATGCCCGCTTCCAGCTCGACGAACGCACCATATTCGGTGATGTTCGTGACGCGGCCGGTGAGCTTCGCGCCGACCGGGTACTTGACCATCGCGCCATCCCAGGGATCGCTCTCCAGCTGCTTCATGCCGAGGCTGATGCGCTGGGTGTCCTTGTTGATGCGGATGATCTGCACCTTGACGGTGTCGCCGATGTTCAGGACTTCGCTCGGGTGACCGACGCGCTTGTAGCTGAGATCGGTGACGTGGAGCAGGCCATCGATGCCGCCGAGATCAACGAACGCACCGTAATCGGTGATGTTCTTGACGACGCCGTCGATGATCTGGCCCTCGGCCAGGCTGAGGATCAGGCCCGAACGCTGCTCTGCGCGCGTCTCTTCGAGAACGGCACGACGCGACACGACGATGTTGCCGCGCTTGCGGTCCATCTTCAGGATCTGGAACGGCTGGGGGATATCCATCAGCGGGGTGACATCGCGCACGGGGCGGATATCGACCTGCGAACCCGGCAGGAACGCGACGGCGCCGTTCAGGTCGACGGTGAAGCCACCCTTCACGCGGCCGAAGATCACGCCTTCGACGCGGGTCGTCTTGGAGAATTCGGTTTCCAGCTTGTCCCATGCGGCTTCGCGACGGGCGCGATCGCGGCTGAGCATCGCTTCGCCGTGGACGTTCTCGACGCGGTCGACATAGACTTCGACTTCGTCGCCGACCTTGAGGTCAGCCTTCTGGCCCGGCGCTGCGAATTCGCGAAGCGGCACGCGGCCTTCCGACTTCAGACCGACGTCGATGACGGCCATGTCGTTCTCGATGCCGGTCACGGTGCCATGCACCACGCGGCCCTCGAAGCTGTCGGCGTCGCCGAGCGTTTCGTTCAGCATCGCCGCGAAATCGTCGCGGGTCGGCATTACCTGGGTTGCCATAGAATTCAGTAATCCTAGTCTGTTTCCGGCCAAGCGGTTGGGTCCGCTGGTCTTGGCCTTCGTTGCCGCGACGACCGAACGCCGGCGCAGCATCCGGACGGCACGAGGCGCGGAGGACGTAGACGCTGAATGCGAAAACGGCGCGTGAGACTCGAGGGTCTCCGCGCCTTCCTCCACGAGCATCGCTCGCCGGACGGTTCCGTATAGCCGAAACCCCGTCTCGGAGCAAGTTCACTGCTGCTTCGTTAGGGGGCGCTCACAACAGGAGCGAAGATTTGAACGAACGCGGCATTCTCGTGCTGGGCTGGGTCGCCACCGTGACGGCGATCGTGATGTACCTGTCGTACATCGACCAGATCATGCTGAACCTTGCAGGTCAGAAGGGATCGGTGGTCCAGCCGTTCGCGACGATGGTGAATTGCGCGCTGTGGGTCGGGTATGGGTTTCTGAAGGACAAGCGGGACTGGCCGATCGTCGTGGCGAATGCGCCGGGGGTGGTGTTCGGGGCGGTCGCGCTGGTTACTGCGCTTTAGGGCAGGGGGGTGACGGAGCTGTAGGCGACGGGGATTATAACGGGCGGCAACCCCCGCTTCCTTGTTCTCCCGCGAAGGCGGGAGCCCAGTCTGGGTCCCCGCCTTCGCGGGGAAACAAGTTTACGTCACCCCCCGGGGCAACCACCCCGGCGAAGGCCGGGGCCCAGTTGGAAAGGTTGCAGTAAATTAGCGCTGCCCTCAGTTAGCAACGTCCCCCAACTGGGCCCCGGCCTTCGCCGGGGTGGGGCCAACAGGAATGGAGGGAAGGCTTAAACCGAAGCGGCCTTCTTCGCCCGCTGCGCCTCCACCAGCGCCACCGCCCTTTGCACCGAAGCCTCGATCGACAAAAAACTAGTATCCAGCAAAGCAGCATCCGCCGCCATCACCAACGGCGCGGTAGACCGCCCGCTATCCCGAGCATCCCGAGCCCGAATATCCGCCAACACCCGATCCTTGCTCGCAGTCCCGCCCCGAGCCTGCAACTCCGCATGCCGCCGCTGCGCCCGAATATTCGGCGTAGCCTTCACGAACAGCTTCGCATCCGCATCCGGCGCGATCACCGTCCCGATGTCGCGCCCATCCAAAATCGCGCCACCCTCCTGCGCCGCGAACCGCTTCTGCCGGTGCAGCAGCGCCGCGCGGACCAGCGGATGCGCCGACACAACGGACGCCAGCGCGCCGATATCGTCGTCGCGCAACGCCGGATCGCTCAACAGCGCATCGCTGAAATCGCACGCCGCGACCGCGTCGGCTTCCGTCTCCGGATCGAGCCCCATCCGCGCCACGCTCAACGCCACGGCCCGATACAACAGCCCGGTATCGAGATACGGCAGCTTGTAATGCTTGGCCAAGGCACGCGCGATCGTGCCCTTGCCCGATGCCGCCGGACCGTCGACTGCGATGATCATCTTAATTCCCCCGGCCGGTAAGCGCATCGAGCGACCGGAAGAACACGGGATAGCTCGTCGCCACCGGCGATACATCATCGATCGTGACGGGCTCGCGGGCGGCAAGTCCAGCCACGACCATGCTCATTGCGATGCGGTGGTCGAGTTTCGAGGCGATCCGAGCGCCACCGCGAATCGCCGCGCCGCCAGACCCGGTGATCGCCATGCCGTCTTCGAACTCCTCGCAAGGAACCCCGCACGCTTCGAGCGCGATCCGCATCGTCGTGATCCGGTCCGATTCCTTGACCCGCAACTCGTGTGCGCCGCGCGCGATCGTCGTGCCGGCCGCAAAGGCGGCGGCGACGAACAACACCGGATATTCATCGATCATGCTCGGCGCGAGATCGGCCGGCACCTCGATCGCGGCCAGCGGAGCATGCCGCACCCGCAGGTCGGCGACCGGCTCGCCACCGACGGTGCGCGGGTCGAGCTCGGTAATATCCGCGCCCATCATCCGCAACGCCGTGACGATCCCGATCCGCGTCGGGTTCAGCCCGACGTTGCGGACGACGATATCCGACCCGGGCACGATCGACGCCGCGACTAGCCAGAACGCCGACGACGAAGGATCGCCCGGCACGACGATATCCTGCGGCTTCAAATCCGCTTCGCCCGTAATCGAGATGATGCGGCCCTGGTTCGTCTCCTCGACGGTCAGCTTCGCGCCGAACCCGGTCAGCATCCGCTCGCTATGGTCGCGCGTCGCGACCGGCTCGATCACCCGCGTGATCCCCGGCGTGTTGAGTCCGGCCAGCAGGATCGCCGACTTCACCTGTGCCGACGCGACCGGCAGCGTGTATTCGATCGGCACCGCCGGGCAGATCCCGCGCACCATCAACGGAAGCCGCCCGCCCGGCGAAGACGTGATGTCCGCCCCCATCTGCGACAGCGGCTCGATCACCCGCCCCATCGGTCGACCCGACAGCGACGCGTCGCCGGTAAACGTGCACGTGATCGGATGGCTCGACACGAGGCCCATCAGCAACCGCGTCGACGTGCCAGAATTGCCCATCTCCAGCGCCGTCTCGGGCTGAAGCAGCCCACCAACGCCGACCCCGTCCACCGTCCAGATGCCGTCCTCGCCGCGCTCGATCGTCGCGCCCATCGCGCGCATCGCTGCGGCCGTAGCGAGCACGTCCTCGCCCTCCAGCAGCCCTTCGATCCGGCTGGTGCCGACCGCGAGGCTTGCGAACATCAAGGCGCGGTGGCTGATCGACTTGTCGCCGGGGACTGCGATCGAACCGATCAAAGGACCGCGCGCGACGACGTCCATCGAAGTGGGGAGGGGGTGTGCCATGGGGCCGGGCTTTTGACAGTGGCCTTGCGCTATGGCAAGGCGCGCCCACTTTGCGAGGGTATCCCCCTGCAATCCATTCATCCGAAAGGTTCTATCGGCATGATCAAGCCGGAATGGGGCACGAAGCGTTCGTGCCCGAAATGCGCGACGCGTTTCTACGACCTCGAAAAAGCCGACCCCGTGACCTGCATCGAATGCGGGTATGCGTGGGAGCCCGAGCCCATCCTGAAGTCGAAGCAGCCGCTGCCGTTCGAAGTCGCCAAGCCCGACACCAAGAAGCCCGACGCGGATCTCGAGGGTGACGAGGAAGAGGACATCGCCTCGATCACCGGCGAGGACGAAGAGCCGTCGGCGGACGACGAAGTCGATCTCGGCGGCGACGACGACCTCGGCGTCGAGACGCCGCAGGACGAGCACGAGCGTTAAGCGCAATAAATTTGGCAGGCGGCATTTACGCCGCTTGCCAACCCGGGCGGGTCCGGTTAGTGACCCGCCTCCCAACGGGAATGGGGCCGTAGCTCAGCTGGGAGAGCGTTCGCATGGCATGCGAAAGGTCAGGGGTTCGATCCCCCTCGGCTCCACCATTTCCGTTGATGACCGGTCGATTGGACCGTTGTCCCAGATAGCGCGATCAGGTCTGACGGAAACGAGGTTGGCCTGTTGCCTCAGCCCGCCTCGAACGGTGTTCGGGACGCGGCGCCTCCACATCCCGAACACCGTCGCCACGCAGCTAGAACGCGGCGGATAGCCCTGCGAACGCCGAGACGCTGTCGCGGTCGTCGCGCAACGCGTAGCCGGCGACACCAGCGCGGAGCGACAACTGCCCTGCGACGTTGCCGTCCACACCCATCGCGTAGCTCATATAGCTGCGATCGGCGCGTTCCACCGTGCTCGTGAAGCTGATCGGCGCACCCGTCGGGGTCAGCGTCAGCGTCCGCGGATCGTCGTCGAACTCGCGCTCGTAGCCGGCGCGGGCGAAGAACCGCACCAGCTCGCCCGGGACGGTCCGGACCACCGCGCCGAACCGGCCGGTCAGGCTTTTCATCTCCTGCTTGCCGAATGCCGCCGCGGTCGAGAGCCCGCCGGTCTCCACATAGCCGGCGATCCGGACCCGGTCGTACTGCGCAGCGAGGTCGGGGCCGAACGCCACGCCGCCGAGCGTGATCAGATCGAACGCGGCGGTGACGCGGCCGGCGACATAGGTGCCGTCGGTTTCGCCTTCGTGCGAGCGGATCGCCGGGCCAAGCTGGACGGTGCGGCGAATGTAGCGATAGTCGATCTCGCCGTACGTCCCGTCCGCAAGCAGGCGCACCGGGCCGAGTTCGCCGCGCGCGTAGCCGCTGACCGACCAGGCGCGTGGCTTGTAGGTGCCCGCGCCGGCCTTGAAGTCGCCGGTGCCGTCCGAATAGCCGCCAGCTGCGCCGACTCCCGACGCGTCGCCGATCGCGAGGTCGGCACCCGCGGTACCGCTGAAGCCGCGCTCGGTGATCCCGACGCGCTGGGCGGAAGTGCCGCTCGCGTAATAATGATAGCCCGCACTGCCGAACAGCGACAGCGCATGGCCGCTACGCTGCGCGCCGCCGCGCTCGGCGCCTTCGAACAGGTCGCGCTGGCCGCGGAACATCGCTTGTGCGGCATAGCCGAGCCCGGCGATCTGGTCGGGGGCCTGGACGAGGCTGGCCACTGCCTGCCCCTGGATGCGCTGCGTCTTGCCCGACGGGTGGACGCTATCGGCCAAGATATAGGTCTCGTTGGCGTTGGGCGAGACGAGCGTCGCGCGCGTGCAGGCGAGCGACGACGGCACGGTACAGGCGACGCCGGTGATGTTGGTGTAGCCATAGGTCGCTGGACTCGCGACGAGTTCGCCGAACAGCCGGTCGGTATCGAAATACAGCGCGTTGACGTTCGCCGCCGCCAAAGCCGCGGCATAGGTCCGGTTGAACAGCTGGAGCCCGGCCGCGCCGCCGGTTTGGACCGCGAGCGTGACGATCCGCGTGGCGCCCGCCGTCTGGAGCCGGCTGACCTGCGCGGCAAGCTGGGTTGCCGCCGTCGTCAGGATCGCGGTGTTGGTGCTGCCCGCCGCCTGGAACGCGAAATAGTCGTTCCCGCCGCCCTGGATGTAGACGAGATCGCGCGGCCCGAACGTGCCGCCGGCGGCGAGGAAGTTGCTGATCTGGGTCGTGACCGGGATGGAAAATCCATTGGCCGCCGTGACGCGTGCGCCGCCGACCGCGTAATTGGTCCCGCCCTTGCCGTAGACCGGATCGAGCGGGAAGCCGAGTCGCGCCGCGAGGACTTCGGGCGAGACTGGGTCCGGGTTGGTGGTGAAGCTGCCCGCATCGCGCGGCAGGGTTGGATCGAGCGTCAGATAATAGCCGCCGTCGGCGAGGCTGTCGCCGAACACTATCATGCGGTTATAGGTCTCGCTCGCCGCGACGCTGGTCGGGCTGGCGGTCTGTGCCTGTCCCGGAGTCGCGAAACTCAGCGCAGTCCCGACCAGCAACGCCGTATAGGTCGTCTTCATGATGTCCTCTCCCTGGCGGCGAGGGATCATTGTCCTTCGCTCGACCGGGAGTGTCGGAGCCGGTTACGGCTGCGTCAATAGACTGTCGCTTAGGGGTGGCGGGCCGTTCAGACGAACAGCCCGACCAGCAGATAGGTGCCTGCACCGATCAATCCGGCGGCTGGGAGTGTCAGCGTCCAGGCGACGACGATGTTGCTGGCCACGTTCCAGCGGACCGCGGACAGGCGCCGCGCCGCACCCACGCCGACGATCGAGCCGGTGATGGTGTGCGTCGACGATACCGGGATGCCCCAGAAGGTCGCGGCGAACAACGTGATCGCGCCGCCGGTCTCCGCGCAGAACCCTTGTGCCGGTGTCAGCCGCGTGATCTTCGAGCCCATCGTGTGGACGATCCGCCAGCCACCCGACAGCGTGCCGAGCGCCATTGCCGCCTGGCAGGATAGCACGACCCAGAGCGGCACGTGAAACTCGCCGCCGAGCAGGCCCTGAGAATAGAGCAGCACGGCGATGATCCCCATCGTCTTCTGTGCGTCGTTGCCGCCGTGGCCGAGCGAGTAGAGCGCGGCGGAGATCAGCTGGAGCTTGCGGAAGCGCTTGTCGACGCCGAGCGGGGTGAGCTTGAGGCTGGTCCAGGCGACGATCAGGACGAGCACGAGCGCGAGCATCAGGCCGATCGCGGGCGAGGCGAAGATCGCTAGGACGGTCTTGATGACGCCGCTCCAGACGATCGCGCCGAAACCGATCTTGGCGATACCCGAGCCGAGCAGCCCGCCGATCAATGCGTGGCTGCTGCTCGACGGGATGCCGAGCACCCAGGTAATGACGTTCCACGCGATCGCGCCCATCAGCGCGGCGAAAATCACCTGCGCGTCGATCACGTGCGCTTGGACGATCCCGGTACCGACGGTCTGCGCGACATGGAGGCCGAACACCGCGAACGCTATGAAGTTGAAGAACGCCGCCCATAGGACGGCATATTGCGGTTTCAGGACGCGCGTGGAGACGACGGTGGCGATCGAGTTCGCCGCGTCATGCAGGCCGTTCAGGAAGTCGAACAGCAGCGCGATGCCGATGAGGCCGATGAGGAGGGGGAGGGAGAGGATCATGCGATTGCGCTCTGCGACGTGGGCATGATGCCCACTGCCGCCCGCCCAACCAAGCCACCACCCCGGCGAAGGCCGGGGCCCAGTTGGAGAGGTCGCAGTAACAGCGCACCGTCCTCAGTTATCGCCGTCCCCCAACTGGGCCCCGGCCTTCGCCGGGGTGGGGCACCTATCGATGACTGCCCCTCAAGCATGGTCGATGACCAGCCCCTGAATCTCGTTCGCCACATCCTCGAAGCGATCGACGATCTTTTCCAGGCTGCTGTAGATCTCGCGGTTGATGATGAAGGTCATCGGGTCCGCACTGATCTTCGACGCCTGGAACAGCGCGCGCAGGCCCGTGTCGTGGATGTCGTCGGCATGCCCCTCGATCTGGATCAGCCGCGCTGTCAGGTCGTGCAACCGCCCCGCGTTAGTGCCGAGCGACCGCAGCAGCGGAATCGCCTCTGCGGTAATCCGAGCGGCCTCGACGATGATGCCGGCCATGTCGCGCATCTGCGGCGAGAACTCGGTGACTTCGTACAGCGCGATCGCGTTGGCGGTGCCGTTCATCTGGTCGATCGCGTCGTCCATCACGCCGATCAAATCCGTGATCGCGCTGCGGTCGAACGGCGTCACGAACACGCGGCGGACGTCCTGCAACACCTCGCGCGTGATATCGTCGGCCTCGTGCTCGCGCTTGACGATCTCGGCGATCTGACCCTCGATCGAGCCTTCGCCGTGGAGCAGCCGTGCAAGCGCATCGGCACCGGCGACCAGAGTCGCGGCATGCGCGTCGAACAGTTCGAAGAACCGTCCCTGCTTCGGCATCAGCGACTGGAACCAGCCCAGCATCGGAATTCTCCTTTTCGCACTCGTGCGTACGACGGGTAAAATACGTTGCGCGAGCGACGCCGGGATCGGCGGCTCGCGGAAGGCAGCGATCAGCGCCTTCAGGCCGGGCTCATTGACAGCGTCTGCCGCGCGATCAAGCGTAAACCAGCGTGTGTCGCGTTGATGACGCTCCGGCCAGTCGTCGACCTGCTCGACGAACGCGAGCGGAAACACGGTGACGATCATGTCGCGGTAACGGCCCGTGCGACGGCGTTTGCGATAGGCGAATTGTCCCACGGGCGAGGGGCAGGGGATGCCGCGGATGCCGGCTTCCTCATAGGCCTCCTGCGCGGCGGCCTCGTGGCTGGCGAGGCCTACAATGGGGTTGCCCTTGGGGATCACCCAGCGGCCGGTGTCGCGCGAGGTGATCAGCATCACGCGGGCGTGGCCAGCTTCGTCGATCACATAGGGAAGTGCGCCGATCTGCTCGATGGTCTGGGTCCTCGCACCCGCAGAATCGCGGGGAAAGTCCGAAGCTTATACGCACGAAACCGGTAAGGACAGCGTCCTGCACAAGCGCTGATCTGCGTTAGGATGGCCGCAATTCCGTCCCATTCCTGGACGGCGCATATTTAACCATTTTTGCCGCTGGTCGAAATAGTAAACGCCGCGTTAACGTTTCCATCATGACCAGACGCCTAGTCCTCACTAACGAAGCCGCCCGCCATCCGCTGCGCCGTTCGTTGCCGCCGCCGGTAATCGCTAGCGCGAAGAACGACGATCAGGACGTGAAGCTGTTCCTGCTGAGCTTTGCGGCATTCTTTACGTGCTTCTACAGCTTCATTTTCTAGGCGTACGCCCCCGCTTTTCCGTTCGTGCTGAGCGCAGTCGAAGCACCTGCCTTCGGGACTCACCCTTCGACTTCGCTCAGGGCGAACGGATTTGGGTGTGAGGTTATCCCCTCAACGTCGGCAAGCACCCGACGGCATCGTCGTCACACGCGCGGTGCAGCTTCTGCGCCAGCCAAGCCGAGACCAGGCACATCGCCGCGACCAGGAACAGCATGTCCTCCGGCGTCACGCCCATCGCGGTAATGCCGATCACCAGAATCGAACCGATCGTCATCGCGCCCGAATTGACGACATTGTTCGCCGCGACGGTCCGCGCAGTCTGGTCCTTCTCGACGGTCGTCGTCAGGAACGCATAGAGCGGCACGACGAACATTCCGCCGGTGATCGCGATTGCTAGCAGCGTCGCGAGCACGGGGATCGCGCCCGGCTGATGAATGAAGCCCGCCCAGTCGTAATATTGCCCCGCCGGTGCAGGCGTCCAGTTCCGCGCCAGGAACGAGAACAGCACGACGAAGCCGCCCATCGCGATCACCGATGCCGGCGAGAACTTCGCCGAGATCCGCCCTCGCAGCATCGAGTTGATCACGACCGACCCGATCGCGACTCCGACCGAGAACACCGCAATGACGAAGCTAGCGACCCGCTCGTCGGCGGTCAGCACGTTCTTCACCAGGGGCGGGAAGACGATGATCAGAACCGCGCCGATCGTCCAGAAGAAGCTGATCGCGACGATCGCCAGGAACAGCCGCGGGATGTGCAGCGTCGCGCTGATCAACCGCCACGACGCGGTGAACGGGTTGTAGTCGAGCTTGAGCGGCGGGCCTTCACGGGGTGCGGGGGGCACCTGACGCCCGGAGAACCAGCCGATAACTGCGACGATTAACACGCTGGCAGCGGCGCCTTCTATCGGTATCCAGCCTGCGGTCACTGTGCCGAGCAGGATCGCAAGATACGTCCCGGCCTCGACAAGGCCCGTGCCACCGAGCACATCGCACGGTTTCAGATGCTGCGGCAGGATCGCGTATTTGATCGGCCCGAAGAACGTCGAATGCACGCCGAGGCACAGTACCGCGCCGAGCATCAGTCCGATTCCCAGCGACGGATGTCCGAAGCGCGCAACCATCAGCCCGGTCGCGCCGAGCAACATGATGCCGATCTCGACCGTCTTCACGATCCGGATGATCCGCGCCTTGTCGTGACTGTCCGCCAATTGCCCGGCGAGCGCGGACAGCAGGAAGAACGGCAGGATGCCGAGTCCCGTCGCCAACGCGTTGAAGTTCGCCTCCATCTTCGGGTCGTTGAAGACCGCATAGGTGGCGAACAGGACCATCGAAGTCTTGAACAGGTTGTCGTTGAACGCGCCGAGAAACTGCGTGGTGAACAGGGGCAGGAAGCGACGTTGCTTCAGCAACCCGAGGGCATTGAGCATGCGAGAAATCGCCCAGATCGTTGCGAAAATACGCCAAACCCTTAGCCCAGCGCTATGCTCACGCCAACGCTTAAACCGGTTTCGCCGCGCGACCGACCGGTATAGAGGTGGTGGGTGCTGAGCTTGCCTAACCTCCTGACATTGTCGCGGATCGTCGCGGTGCCCCTGCTGGTCTGGTTCCTGTGGTGGCCCGACTGGGAGGCGGGGTACGGCATCGCCTTCGTGCTGTATTGCCTGATGGGCATCACCGATTATTTCGATGGTTACCTCGCGCGGTCGAGCGGCGCAGTGTCGCGGCTGGGGATCTTCCTCGATCCGATCGCCGACAAGATCATGGTTGCCGCGGTGATCCTGATCCTGGTCGGCACGCGCGATATCGCTGGCATCCACGTGATCGCCGCGCTGGTCATCCTGCTGCGTGAGATCGCGGTGTCGGGGCTGCGCGAGTTCCTGGCGCAGGTGCAGGTCTCCGTTCCCGTGTCGCAGCTCGCCAAGTGGAAGACGACGCTGCAGCTCGTGTCGCTGGGCGGCATCATCCTTGGTGGCGCGGTGCCTGATATGGTCTGGGTGCATACCGTCGGCATCGTCGCGCTGTGGGGCGCGGCCGTCCTTACGTTGCTGACCGGGTGGGATTATCTCCGCGTCGGCTTGAAGCACATGGACTGAAAATGACGGTACGGATGGTGTATTTCGCCTGGGTGCGCGAGCGCATCGGCACGGGCGAAGAGTCGGTCGAGCCGCCTGCGAGCGTAGTGACGGTGGCCGATCTGGTCGACTGGTTGGCGGAAACGAGCGAGGCACACGCGGGCGCGTTCGAGAACCGCTCGCGGTTGCGCGCAGCGATCGATCAGGACTTCGTCTCGCTCGATACGCCGATCGGTCGGGCGCAGGAGATTGCGATCTTCCCACCGGTGACCGGCGGATGATCCATATTTCGGTCCAGCAGTCGCCGATCGATATCGCGGCTGAAATGACGCGCGCCGAGGCGGCAGGGGCCGGCGCGGTGGCGACGTTCACCGGCCTCGTACGTGCGGACGATGGCGTCGGTACGCTCGAACTCGAACATTATCCCGGTGCGACCGAAGCGGCGTTGCTGAAGGTTGCCGAGGGCGCGATCGAACGCTGGCAGCTGAGTGCGGCGATCATTGTGCACCGGGTCGGGCCGATGCATCCGGGGGAGCGGATCGTGTTCGTTGCAGCGACGACGGCGCATCGCGGCGCGGCGCTGGAGGCCTGCGCGTATCTGATCGATCGGCTAAAGACCGATGCGCCGTTCTGGAAGCGCGAGACCCGTGGTGCAACGGCTAGCTGGGTCGAAGCTCGCGATGGCGATCATGCCGCTGCTGTTCGCTGGGATAAGCCGGAGGCCTAAACCAAAGGTTGTCCTCCCGCGAAGGCGGGAGCCCAGACTGGGTCCCCGCCTTCGCGGGAAAACACTATGCGGGCCACGACCTTTGTGAAAGTCGCGGCCCGCAATCTTTTAGCCGAGCTTCGGAACGCTCATGCCGTTGGTCAGGTGGACGACGCCGTTCGTCTCCTTGATGTCGGCAGTATCCACATACGCCTTGATCCCGGCGGTGTCGGTCAGCTCGATGTTGCCGTTCGGCCCGAGCGAGGCGATCAGCGGCTGGCCCGCAAGCGTGGTCAGCGTTGCCTTGCCACCGCCAGCGGTGATCTGCGCCTTCAACTGGTCCGAGGTCACTGCGCCGGCAACGACGTGATACTTGATGATCGTCGCGAGCGTCGGTGCCGACTCAGGCTTCAACAGCGTGTCGAGCGCACCGGCGGGCAGACGGGTGAACGCCTCGTCGCTCGGGGCGAACACGGTGAAGGGACCGGGGCCTGCAAGCGTCGTCTGCAACTTTGCCGCGGTCACCAGCTTGGTCAGCGTCGCGCGGTTCGGCAACGTCGGCAGCGCAGCGGCGATCGTAGTCGTCGGCGCGGCCGTCGGTGCAGCCGAAGCCGCAGTTGCAGGCGCTGCCTGCGGCGTAGCGGTAGTGGCTGGCGCCGTCTGCGCCGGTGCTGCGGGCGCCGCAGGCGTCGTCGTCTGTGCGGTCGCACCGGCGGCGAGGATGATGCTCGATGCGGCGGCAATCAAAAGGTTCGTCTTAACAGTCATATGCGACTCCAAATGCAATTGGTGGGACGATTAGAAACTCGAAAGGAAAAAGTAGGTATGAGATCGGCTCGTCTTCAATGTTTTGGCGGACCAGCCGCGCCATCGATGCGACGAACCGAGCCCGACAATCATGCCGATCAGCTAAGTTTCGGCACGATTACGCCGTTGACGACGTGCACGACGCCGTTCGACTGACGTACGTCTGCGGTCTCGATATAGCTCTTGTTACCGTTGACGTCGGTCAGCGCGATCACCGCGCCGACCAGCGTCGCGGTGATCGGGTCGCCCTCGACGGTGGTCAGCGTCGCCGTGCCACCGCCGGCCGCGATGCGCTGACGCAGATCGTCCGCGGTGATCGCCCCCGACACGACATGATAGGTCAGAACCTTCGTCAGCGAAGCCTTGTTCTCGGGCTTCAGCAACGTATCGACCATGCCTGGTGCGAGCCGGCCGAACGCATCGTTGGTCGGCGCGAACACGGTGAAGGGACCCGGACCCGAAAGCGTGCCGACCAGATCGGCGGCCTTTACCGCGGCGACCAGCGTTGACAGGTTGGGGGCGGCGGACGCGTTGTCGACGATCGTCCGCGTGGCCATCATCGGCACGCCGCCGACGGTCGGATTGGCAACCGCAGGCGGGCCGTTCGGGACCGACAGCGCGGGATTGGTCGACGGACTGGCCACGTCGTCCTTCGATTTGCCACTGCACGCAGCGAGCGCCAGCGCGCTCGTCATCAGCAGTAGCGGAAGCGTCTTCGACATCATCGGGTCTCCAGCGGGAACTCGCGAAACATACGATCGAACGCCGAGTTGGTTGCGCATCCGTGCCAATCTCACGGCGAGCCGAGCCGCTTACTGAACGTCGGCCAGCGCCTTCGCCATCAACCGGAAGTCCTTCTCGCGCGGGCTCGCCCGCCGCCAGACCAAGGCGATTTTCCGAACCGCGTTGATCTCGTCGAGCGGTCTGGCCGTAATGTTGGTGTTGTCGAGGATGCCGGCCTTGAGCGCCATCTCGGGCAGCATCGTGATGCCAAGCCCGTTGTCGACCATCTGCACGATCGTGTGCAGCGACGTGCCCAGCATCGTCGCCTCCGCGCGCAACTCCGGCCGGTTGCACGCGCCGAGCGCATGATCCTTCAGGCAATGCCCGTCCTCGAGCAGCAGCAACCGCGTCTCGTCGATCGCCGACGCCGGGATCGCGGGCAGCGCGGTCGGCTCCTCGCCCGACGGATAGGCGACGAACAGACGATCCTCGAACAGCGTCTCGGACGTCACTTCGCCGCACGCATAGGGAAGCGCGAGCAGCACGCAGTCGGTCCGGCCATTGTGCAACCCCTCGCACGCCGGACCACTAGGCTCCTCGCGCAAAAATAGCTTCAGGTCCGGATAATCCTTCCGCAACCGCGGCAGGATGCGGGGCAGCATGAACGGCGCGATCGTCGGGATGACGCTCATCCGCATGTCGCCCGAAAGCGGCTGGCCGGCGGCGCGCGCCATGTCGCCGAGCTCCTCCGCCTCGCGCAGCACGCGCCTAGCCTTGTCGGCGATCCCGTCGCCCAGCGGCGTGAACCGTACGACTCGCCGGGTGCGCTCCACCAGCACCACGCCGATCAGCGTTTCGAGCTCGCGCAGGCCCGCCGACAGCGTCGATTGAGTCACGAAACACGCTTCCGCGGCGCGTCCGAAATGGCCGTGGTCCTTCAGCGCAACAAGATATTGCAACTGTTTCAACGTGGGTAGGTAGGTCGCAGCCATTAATCGCCTCTATCGATCATCAGATGATAAATAGAGCGTTGGATCGATTACACCAGCCCCCTATACCGCAATGCACAACAACCGAGCGGGCTAACCGCCGCCTTTGAGGATGCCTGGAGCCAAGTTTATTTCCAGGAGGCTTCCATCATGCTGACCATCGGCGACCAGTTCCCATCGATGACCATTCCCGTCCAGCAGGGCGTTGCCGCACTGCCCGCCGGCGAGACGCTCGACCTGACGACGGCATATCCCGGCAAGTGGAAGGTGCTGTTCTACTGGCCGAAGGACTTCACGTTCGTGTGCCCGACCGAGATCGTCGGTTACAGCGACATCCGCGGCGATTTCGAGGACCGCGACGCCGTGCTGATCGGCGCGTCGACCGACACCGCGCACGTCCACCTCGCCTGGCGCAAGTCGGATGCGGACCTCGCTGCCGCGGACTTCCCGTGGCTCGCGGATAACGGCGCCAAGCTCGCCGACGCGCTCGGCATCGTCGACAAGAACGAGCATGTCGCGTTCCGCGCGACCTTCATCATCGATCCGGACAACGTCATCCAGGCGGTCCAGGTCAACGGCCTGAACGTCGGCCGCAACCCCGCCGAGACGCTCCGCGTGCTCGACGCGCTGCAGACCGACGAACTCTGCCCGTGCAACTGGAACAAGGGCGACGACGTCCTCCAGCTCGCTGCCTGATCTATTGGGAGCGGGCTTGAACGCCCGCTCCCATTTTCTTCCGTCACCCCAGCGAAAGCTGGGGTCTCTTCGTAACGGGGAGACCCCAGCTTTCGCTGGGGTGACGCTTTTCTGGACTGGAACCCATTCATGTCACTCAAGGAATTCGCTGGGCAACTGCCCGATTACGCCAAAGACATCCGCCTCAACGTCGGCTCGCTGCTGAACGAGACGCATCTGACCGACCAGCGCAAATACGGCCTGTTGCTGACCTGCGCGCACGGCTCGGGCTACAAGCCGCTGGTCGAGGCCGCCGAGGCCGAATGCGCGCCGAAGCTCTCGCCCGAGGCCGCCAATGCGGCGCGCGCAGCCGCTGCGGTGATGGCGATGAACAACGTCTATTACCGGTTCACGCACCTCGCCGGGAACCAGGAATACCGCAACATGCCCGCCAAGCTGCGGATGAACGTGATCGGCCAGCCCGGCATCGACAAGGTCGATTTCGAGCTTTTCAGCCTGGCCGTATCTGCGATGAACGGCTGCGGCATGTGCATCGACAGCCACGAGCAGATTCTGAAGAAGGCCGGCGTGACCGCGGAAGCGATCCAGACGTCGGTACGGATCGGCGCGGTGATGGCGGCAGTCGCCACGGTCCACGCAACGCTGTGACTTCTGTTCCCCTCCCGCCTGCGGGAGGGGTTAGGGGAGGGGCTGGCCCCAAGCTCGGGCTGTTCCCCTCCCACTTGTGGGAGGGGTTAGGGGAGGGGCTGACCCCAAGTTCGGGGTCGTATCTGGCGCGCCCCTCCCCCGACCCCTCCCGCAAGCGGGAGGGGAGTTTGGTCAGTGCCAGATCGCGCGGTAGAGCCCGAACAAGCTCGTGATTGTCAGAATCACCCCCACCAACACCATCAGCGTCTTGGCCGGCACGCGCTTCGCCAGCATCGCGCCGAACGGGGCCGCCAGCACGCCGCCGATCAGCAACCCCACGGTGGCCTGCGTAAACGCCGCCCAGCCGAGCTGCGTGATGAATGTCGCCGAGATCGTCGCGGTCAGGAAGAATTCCGCGGTGTTGACCGTGCCGATCGTGGTGCGCGGCGATGCGCCCTGCACCAGCAGGTTCGACGTCACCACCGGCCCCCAACCGCCACCGCCCGCCGCGTCGAGAAACCCGCCGACCAGCCCGAGCGGCTCGACGATCTTCGGCTCCTTCTGCTTCGGCGGATAGCGCAAGCCCCGGTACAACAGGTACACGCCGATCGACGTCAGATACGCGAGGATGAACGGTTTCGCCGTGCTCGCATCGATGTTCGACAGCACGTACGCGCCCAGCACGCCGCCGATCACGCCCGGGATCATCAGCCGCAGGAACAGCGTCCAGTTGACGTTCTTGTGCAGCACATGGCTGATCCCCGACACAGCGGTCGTGAAGGTCTCGACGGTATGCACGCCAGCCGACGCCGCGGCCGGTGGCACGCCGACCCACAGCAGCAACGTGTTCGAAATCACCCCGAACGCCATCCCCAGCGCGCCATCGACGATCTGCGCGGCGAACCCGACCAGGATGAACGGCAACAGCGTCTCGAAGCTCAAGGTCGTCAGGTCGAACATCGGCATCCCCTCAATATCGCGCACAGAGTGCAACGCGCGGGCTTATCCCACAACAAAGATAGGCTTTACCCCGATCCCGGCAGTCCGATGTGGGGGCCTGAGGCGGCCCTTGCGCCCGGTTCTGGAAATCGGTCGTTCGATACCCTAGATACGGAAATCGCGAAGGGGACTGCGGATGTCGAGCGGATTACTGGCCTATCTGGATTCGATCCGCGCCCGCGATCCCGCCCCGCATTCGCGCGCCGAAATCATGCTGTACCCTGGCGTCTGGGCGCTCGGCTATCACCGCATCGCGCACCGCCTGTACAAGGCGAAACTCTATTTCCTCGCGCGCTGCGTCAATCACTGGTCGCGCTTCACGACCGCGATCGACATTCATCCCGGCGCGACGATCGGCCGCAATTTCTTTATCGACCACGGCTTCGTCGTGATCGGCGAGACCGCGGAAATCGGCGACGACGTCACGATCTACCAATGCGTCACGCTTGGCGGTACCAGCCCCGACAACGGCGTGCAGGGCAAGCGCCATCCGACCATTTCCGACGGCGCCATCATCGGCTCGGGCGCGCAGGTGCTGGGGCCGATCACGCTCGGCAAGCGCTCGCGCGTCGGCGCCAACGCGGTCGTTACGCGCGACGTGCCGGCGGGGACGACGGTGGTCGGCATCCCCGCCCGCGCGACCACGATCGAGGGTGGCAACGCACCCGAGATGCCGCGGTTCGTGCCCTATGGTACGCCGTGCAGCGAGTCGTTCGATCCCGCGACGCAGAAGATGGAGATCATGCGTTGCGAGCTCGAGACGATGCGCAAGCGGCTCGACGCGTTGCTCGCCGATGGTCTTCCCGAGGATCGACGCGACCGCGCATGATGGTGGATAATTGATGGGCGTCGTACCCTTTCCGATACCGTCCAAAGCGACGCAGGTCGGCTTCGAACGCCTCGAACTCAACCGGATCCTCGACCTCTACGGCCGGATGGTCGCAGCGGGGCATTGGCGAGATTACGCGATCGATCTCGGCACGGACGCCGCCGTTTTCGCCGCCTTCCGTCGCGCCGCCGAGCGGCCTGAATTCAGGATCGAGAAACGCCCGTCGTTGCGCAACAAACAGGGCATGTGGGCTCTGATCGGCGAGGGCGGCGCGGTAGTGAAGCGCGGCCATGAGCTTGGCCCGGTGCTGGCCCCGGTAGAACGCCGCTTCATGAAGCTCGTCGAGGACTGAGTTCCCGTCATCCTGACGAAAGTCAGGATCCAGAGTTACAAAGGACGTCGCGCGTTACTCTGAATGTGATTTTCATCAGGATGACGGGAGGCGGTCCGCCCGCCATCGGCGGACTGCCTTCCCCACTAGATCACGCCCGCGGGATCAAAGCCCCCACGACAGACGGATATACCCGAACTGCCCCGGCACATCATACGTGGTTGGATCATAGTTCGGCCCGGTGCAGCTGAAGCAGGCCGGCGGGTCTTGGTTGAACACGTTGTTGACGCCGATCGTCAGGCCCAACCGGTTCTCCAGCCAGCCCGGCGCCAACGTTAGCTGGACGTCGCCGTAGAAGGTGCTGTCGAGCTTTTTACCATCGGCTTCCTTCACGCTGTTGATGTAGCGCCCGGTGAACGACGCGCGCGCCGCGCCGATATCCCAGTCGACCACCGCATTGCCCTTGAACTTCGGGTAGGACTGGTCGGGGAAGCCGCGCGTCGTGCCGCGGTAGTCGGTGGTGGTGAAGCCCGTCGCCGCCGGGAACGTCTCGGTGTATTTCAACAGGATGTTGCCGTTGAGCGACAGCCCGAACGTCCCCGCCGAGGTGCGTGGCGAGCGATAGATCGCGGTCACGTCGACACCGCGCGTGCGGATCCCGCCGATATTCTGCAACTGCGCATTGATCCGCGAGATCAATCCGTTCGAGGTCCGGGTGATCGCCGCGCAACTCAGCGCATCGCCGGTTTCCGCGCACCGGCTCAGCGTTAGCTGTGCCGCGACCGGTGCGATCGCGTCGCTCACCTTGATGTCGTAGTAATTGCCCTCGAGGCTCAGCTGGCTCGCAAAGCCGCTGGTTCGAGCCCAGTTCGGCGCATAGACGCCGCCGAACAGCCAGGTCCGCGAGGTTTCCGGCTTCAACGCGCTGTTGCCGCCGGTCAGCACGCCCAGCTGGCCGCCATTGGGCTCCTGGTAACTGCCGTTCGCGGGTACGCCGTTCGTGGTGCAGTTCGCCCGCACCGTGGCCGAGCTCTGATACGGCGACCCGGCGACGTTGGTGCAGGGATCGTCGATCGGCGCATCCGACCGCGATTCCGCCCCGAACAACTCGCCGATGCTCGGGGCGCGGAACCCCTGCGCATAGGAGGCACGGAACAGCAGGTCGCTGACCGGCTTCCACAGGCCGCTGCCGGTATAGGTCGTGTTGCTGCCACTCGTCGAATAGTTCGAATGCCGCACCGCGCCGCCGACTTCGAGCGAGTGGATCAACGGGGTGTCGTGGATCAGCGGCACGCGCAGCTCGGCATAGACCTCGTCCGAGTTGAAATGGCCGCGCGCGGGCTGCGCCGGAATGTCCGCGCCAAGCCCTGCGGTGATCAGCGGGTCGGGCGTGAAGCTGCCATATTGAACGCGGTGCTCATACCCTGCGGCGATACCGACCGGGCCGGCGGGCAGGTTGAACAGGTCGCCGGAGATGTTGGCAGTATAATCCTCCAGGCTCTGCGAACTGCGCGCGCGCTCGTCGAATGCGATATAGGCGAGCATCGCCGGCGTCACCGAGCCGGCCCCGCCGAAGATGTTGAACGGGACGCATGCGCCGGTGCAATTCGCGACCGGGCCGAGCGCCTGTTGCAGCAACGCCGCATTGATGTTGCCGGTGAACAGCTGCTTGGCATCGTTGAAGCCCAGGACAGCGTTGGCATCCCAGTAGAATTTACGGCTGCCGACCATGAACGAGCCATCGAGCGTCGCGGTCGCCGACATCGTGTCGACGGTCTGCGTATAGGTGCGCTGCCCCGCTTCGACGAGACGACGACGCACCGTCGAGTAATTCGCCGGCGCATTGCCCGCGCCGCCCGCCGACAGCGTATAGCCGAACGGATTATACGGGTTGGTCGCATCGATCGAGATCGTGTCGAGCAGATTGCCGTTGCCCGCATCGGGCCCGACGAACAGCGGCAGGAACGCCGCCTGGTTCTGTGAATTGCGCCGCGTGTAGTTCATCTTCACGCGCAGGTTCACGCTGTCGGTCAGCTCCTGCTTGGCGCTGACGAAGAAGCCGTAGCGCTCCGACGGCGTCAGGAAATAGTTGAACGGTGCGAAGTTGAATCGGTCCGAGGTCGTGAGCAGACGGTAGTCGCTGTTCGCGCCGGTCGGGTTCGCCGCGTCGTAGCGCGGCCGACCGAGGATCGGTGCCGACTTCAACGTCAATGCTGCGCCGGTCAGCTGGACATAGCCGTTCACCGTCGCGCTCGAACAGCCGCCGATCGGATCGGTGCAGCTCGTCTGGCCAGGGTTGGGGAATTGCGAGATCGCGCGGTCGCCGGTGCGGACCGCTTCCTGCTTCACGTAACTCCCGCCGAACACCACGCTCGTCCGCGGCGCCTGGATCCCGTAGCTGACGTTGTAGTCCTGCGTATGCCCGTCGCCCTGACGGAACGTACCAAACTGCGCGGAGGCCTTCAGCCCCTTTTGCTGCGACTTGGTGATGATGTTGACGACGCCGGCCAGCGCGTCGGACCCGTAGAGTGGCGACTGGCCCGACTGGAGGATCTCGATCCGCTCGATCGAGCCGACCTGGATCGTGTTGAGATCGACCGTCGAGGGAATCCCGCTCGCCGACGCGCCGTTGACGAAGCGCAGGCCATCGACCAGCACCAGCGTCCGCTTGGCGGTGAGATAGCGCAGATCGATCTCCGCCGACCCGGCGCCGACGCCGCCGCCGTCGGGCGGATTGCCGATGTTCCCCGAGTTATTGGCCTTCGAATTGAGCCCCCCGGCCGCACTCGGCAGCCGCTGGAGCACGTCGGCGACCGACGACAGCCCGGTCCGCTGGATCGATTCCGCATCGACCGTGATGACCGGCGAAGGCTGCGACAGCGGATCGCGACGGATACGCGATCCGGTGACGACGATCTCTTCCCCGCTGGTCTGATCAACGGGTGGCGTGGCCTCCGCCGCGGGTGTCGTGACGGTTTGCGCGTGGACCGGCGCCACTGCGACCATCGTCGCCAGGGCCAAACCACCGACGCTGGCATATCTGCTCGAATATTTGAACGTCTTCACTGCACGCATGAACCATCCCCCTGTTCGTGTTTCCGCACGGCATCCGCTCTTATATTTTGTATACGAATGATGGCTCAGGGGCGTAACGAAGCAAGGCAATACTGCCATGTGAAACAATTTTGTTGCAAAATGTGCTTGCTGTGTTGCGCGGATGCCACGTTTGGCGGGTTAGACCAGCACGGGTGCCGCGGCCCGATCGGCTTCGCCGAATACGCGCAAATAGCGCGCGATTTCGGAGGGTTCGCCGGTCGCCTTGGCGGGATTATCCGACAGCTTCACCGCCGGGCGCCCGTTCGCCTCGATCACCTTGCAGACCAGCGAGATCGGCTCCAGCGCCGCCGCGCCATCGGGATCGCAGCCGCGGAAATCGTTGGTCAGGTTGGTCCCCCAGCCAAAGCTCATCCGCACACGCCCATGGAAATGGCCATACACCTGCTCGATCGTGTCGATGTCCATCCCGTCGGAGAAGATCAGCAGCTTGGTCTTCGGATCGACGCCCTGTTGCTCCCACCAGCGGATGATCTGCTCGCCCCCCGCGATCGGCGGCGCGCTGTCGGGGCGGAACCCGGTCCACTCCGCCAGCCAGTGCGGCGCGTTGCGCAGGAACGCGGTCGTCCCGAACGCATCGGGCAGCGCGATCAGGAGGTTGCCATTATAATGCTGCCGCCAATGCTCGAGCACGCGGTACGGCGCGTCGGCCAGTTCGGCGTCGCTCTCGGCTAGCGCGGCGGTGACCATCGGTAGTTCGTGCGCGTTCGTGCCGATCGCCTCGAGGTCCGCGTCCATCGCCAGCAGCACGTTCGAGGTGCCGATGAACCGGTCGCCAAGACCTTCTTTGAGCGCCTCCACGCACCAGCGCTGCCACAGGAACCCGTGCCGCCGCCGCGTACCGAAATCCGACAGGACGAGATCGGGCAGCTCGCGCAACCGCTCGACCTTCTCCCACAGTTTCGCCTTGGCGCGCGCATAGACGATATCGAGTGCGAACCGGCCGCGATCGCGCAGGGCCGCACGCGATTTCAACTCGTTGATGATTGTCAGCGCGGGGATTTCCCACATCGTCGTGTGGGTCCACGGACCGTCGAAATGCAGCTCGTACTGCCCATCGACCTTCCGCAGGTCGTAGGCGGGCAGCTGGAACTCGCCGAGCCAGGCGAGGAACTCGGGTCCGAACATCTTCTGCTTGCCGTAGAAGCTGTTGCCCGCGAGCCAGATCAGCTCCTTCTTCGCGAACCTGAGCGTTCGGGCGTGATCGAGCTGCGCGCGCAGTTCGGCCTCGTCGACGATCTCCGCCAGCCGCACCGTCTTGGTCCGGTTGATCAGTGCGAAGGTGGCATGCACGTCCGGATAGACCTGCCGGATCATCTGCAACATCAGCAGCTTGTAGAAATCGGTGTCGAGCAGGCTGCGCACGATCGGATCGAGCCGGAAATTGTGATTGTACGTGCGGGTGGCGATATCGGTCACGGCCATGCGCGCGGGCTCCTGCGTTGCTTGGGGGTTGCGGGTGTCCGAGATGACGGGAGTGTGTCAAGCAGCGGCCAAAGGAGACGGGCGATGGCGCGGTTCGTGGTCGTGGTGGATACGCAGTGGGATTTCATGGCGGCGGACGGCGCGCTGAGCGTCGCGGGGGCCGAGGGACTGGTGGCGCCGATGCAGGCTTGGCTGTCGGCTTTGAAGCCCGGTGAAACCTTAGGTGTCCTCTTCACCTTCGACACGCATTTCCGCGAAACCTACGCCGCGTCGCCCGAGGCGGCGATGTTCCCGATCCACTGCGTCCGGGGGACGCGAGGGTGGGAGAACATGCTCGATGTGGCGTTGCTCGATCCGGCGATCCCGGCATGGCGGATCGAGAAGGGGGTGTTCGACATGTGGGCCGAACCGGGGCTCGCGATCGAAGACGCACGCGATGCGAGCCGGACGATTCCCCGCGAAGAGTTCTTCGATCGCCTTGCCGCGCAACGGATCACCGACGTCACGGTCATCGGCGTCGCTGCGGACTATTGCGTCCGGTGGGCTGTCGAAGGTCTGGTCGATCGCGGTTTTGCGGTACGCGTTCCGGCCGCGTTGACGCGGGGAATCGAGCGCCAGATCGACACGGTCGCAGCGCAAGATTTTGCCGGCAAGCGCCTCGAGATTTCGGCCGAACCAGCCTGACGCCACGCGTTCGTGCGCGCGCGGCGCAGGCCACGATCTTGCACGCCCGATCAATTGTTCCGCGTTTCGGATGGTGCCCTCGACAGGCATAGCATCGGTGTGTCCTCGAAATACTGCGGACAAGATTGGCGCGCAAAACTGCCTCCGGGGATCTCGGAGGGCAGTTTCATGCAGCACCAGTCAATATCGTCGCCCGAATGCGCGATCGGGCGTCATGCGCCGCGTTCGCGTCACCGGGATGTCCTGAGCGAACCGATCCAGCGATCCGCTTGTCGTCGGTGCGGTGCGACGATCGTCAAATCGGCGGTCAGCCGACGCTGGGTCATCTCCGGACTGCTCGGCTGAGATGCCCGAATTCATTATCAAAAGGGGAAAGACATGACGCCAAGGATAGTGCCGATGCTTGCACTGCTTATGGGAATGCCGGGTATTGCCAGTGCGCAGACGGAGCGGGCGGGGCCACCAAGGATCGACGTCGTGACGCTGCAACGGCGCGAGGCGGACGACATGGCGCTTCTGCTGCAGCTGCGGGCGGCGCAACGTCCGGCACTCGACGCATTTCTGCAGTCATTCGCACCGCCGCCGGCAATGCCGCACGGGGACAAGATGCGTGAGGCGATGCCGTCGGACGGTTTCGAGCAGCATTTGCAACGCATGACGGAGATGACGGCACAGCGCGCGGCCGATGACACCCGGCGCATCGCCGCGGCGCGAAGCTTCTATGATGGCCTGGATACGAAACAGCGCGCCGCGTTCGAGGCGTTGATGCGTCTACGTCACGGCCCCGCGATGATGGGCCCTCCCATGATGAGACCCCCGATGATGGGCCCCTCCACGATGGGACCGCCGATGATGAGGGCCATGCCGGGTGGCCCGATGCGCGATCCCGACGGTGGCCCATTCCTCGACGGCCCAGCGGCTGGCGGCGTGCCGTCGCACGCAGGTTCGTCACAGCAACTGCCAAAGGGCCCGGGCAGCGACCAGTAGGACGATGCTCAACTGACGGGACCTCGATGAACCTTCGTTATCAGGGTTTTTCGGGGTCCCTGTCGCGGTCGGGTTCGACCGGCGCATCGGATCCGTTGCGCCATGTCTCGGCCCCGGCGCGCGGCAATTCCCCGCGCGTTATCGCGCCATCGTGGTTGCGGTCCAATGCCGCGAAACGAACCGTCGCGGTACTCGTGAATTCGCTGGCGTCGACCCCGCGGTTGCCGTCGCGGTCGGCGGTAATGACCGGCTCGGGAAAGTCGAAGAACCCGAACCGCGCCGCACCCTGGCGTTCGCGGGGCACGGCAGTCTTGCTGGAACCACCATTGCCAAAGCGCATGCCGTCACCGCCGCCGCCGCCCCCGTTTTGACCGCCGCCGTTTCGACCGCCCCCGTCATCGCCACGCCGCCCGCCTCCTTCGGCCATGCGGCGGCCGCCGACGACGCGGATCTCGGGGACGAGGACGTTTTCGTAAAATGCGATGTCGTCCGGGTCGATTTCCCCGTCCTTGCCGCGATCGAGCACCGCGAAAAAGCGCATCGCGTCGTGCTGGAACTCCGTCAGCGTAAGGCGTCCGTCGCCATCCGCATCCGCCCCAGCGAACCAAAGGGTTTGCGCGGCGCCGGGGCGAAGGATCGTGCGAAACGGCTCGCCCATCGGGCTGACGAACAATTGGCCGCGGCCACGCTCGGACGGATCGCCGGGGCGCGGGAGGTCGGCGGCACAGCCTGCCAGCGCGCCTGCCAGTGCGCCCGCCAGCCCGATGAGGATTACGCGTCGCATAGGAACTCCTTGCATGTCGCCGGACAAAAACGGTTAGCCTGGTAGCGTGATGCGGGCTCGCAACCCGCCTTCGGGGCGCATATCGAGTGTCGCATCGCCGCCATGCGCACGTGCCACCGCGCGGACGCTGGCGAGACCCAGTCCGATCCCGCCGGTATCGCGGTTGCGCGATTGTTCGGCGCGGAAGAACGGTTCGAATGCACGGATCAGGTCGTCGGGCTGCATGCCGGGGCCGCGGTCCTGCACTTCGATGACCACCGTGTCGCGGTCGCGGTACAGCAGCACCTCGGCATGACCGGCGTATTTGATCGCATTGCCGACCAGGTTGCCGATCAACGCCTTCAGCGAGGGGGCATCGCCTTCGATCGTCAGGGGATCGCCGATCTGGAGCACGACGTCGTCGCCGCGGTCCGCGAACTCGTCGGTGACGCTTTCCGCCAGCGATCGCAGATCCAGGCGTTGCCGACGAACATGCCGTGTCATGTCCCGGACGAACGCCATCGCCGCACCGATCCGGTGGCTCATTTCCTGAATGTCGTCCTCGGTGGCGATGCGGATGTCCTCCGGCGCCTTTTCGAGCCGCAACGAGAGCCGCATCAACGGCGTTCGCAAGTCATGCGCGACCGCGGCGATCAGCGTCGTGCGATCCTCGACGTAGCGATTGAGCCGCTCCTGCATCACGTTGAAGGCGATTGCCGCCTCGGCGATCTCGGGCGGGCCGATCAAAGTCAGCGGTTCCGCGCGCGGATCGCGGCCGAGGCGTTCGACCGCTGCCGTGAATTGGCCGATCGGCTTGACCACGCGTCGGGCAAGCGCCCAGGCGATCGGCGCAACGACGGCCAGCGCGACCAGAAACCACAGGATGATGCGGATTCGCCACGGGCCCATGATCGCGCTGGTCGGGCGGATCACGCGCCATCTGCCGCCACCGACATCGATCGAGACAACGAACGGACCGAAGAGCGCATTCTCCAGCGCGGCGAAATTATGATGCCGACGGGGTCCGATCGGCGGTCCCATCGGTATCGGCGGGCGCAGCGCATCCGCGAACATCGGGCGTCCGGACCGCTCCGCCTCGACGACGACCGCGGTCGCGGGCAGGCCGAGATCGGTGGCGATGATCGCGCCCAGCCGTCGGTCGCGCGGACTGTCGGTCGGGTTGGGCGCGCGGGTCGCAATCTCGGTCTTCAGCAGCTTGGCGGGATCGACGCCGGTGCGGGCGAACGCCGCGATCCGGGTGGTGGTGAAGATGATCGGCGTCGGCGGCGGCATCAACAGCAGCGTGGCGAAGTTCAGCACCTGGACCAGCAGCACGGTGATCAGCATGAGCGCGAAGATTCGCAGGAACAGCGGCCAGGATCGTTGCAGATTGCGCGCGGGCACGGCGTCCCGGCCGGTATCGTTGCCGATCGGCTTTCGGGGAGCGTCCACGGCTTGGTTCACAGCCGGACCACGCGTGGCACGAAGAAATACCCTTCGTTGCGGATCGTCCGGATGATGTCGTCACCGCGGGAGCGGAGCTTGCGGCGCAGGCGGCTGACCTGGACGTCGATCGCGCGGTCGAAGGCATCGGTATCGGGCCCGCGTGCCGCCTCCAGCAGCGCGTCGCGCGCCAAAACGCGGCGGGGCCGCTCGACAAACGCACGCAGCACCGCAAACTCGCCATCCGTAAGATCGATCAGCGTATTTTCCGCATCGAACAGTTCGTGCGCGGCAAAATCGACGCGCCACCCGAGGAAACCGTAGGAACGCCCCTCGCTGGCGTCCTGGATTTCGCGCGCGCGCAACGCCGCGCGGACCGTCGCGAGGATTTCGCGCGGGCTGCACGGCTTGGTCAGATAGTGGCTGGCGCCGATCTCGAGCCCCAGGATACGATCGGGCTCCGCGCCCAGTGCGCTCAGCATCACCACCGGCGGCCCGGCCGCACGCGCCAGGCGACGGCAGACCGACAGGCCGTCCTCGCCGGGCATCATCACGTCGAGCAGGATCAGCGATACCGACTGGCGCGCCAGCACGCTGTCCATCTCCTGCGCGCTCGTCGCGGTCTCGACGTTATAGCCATGCATGCCGAGGCTTTGCGCCAGCAGCGTGCGGATCATGTGATCGTCGTCGACCACCAGCAGCGTCGGCTTCGGCACCACGCCGTCAGGGGCCGGGGCGAGCGATTCGGGGGCAGGGTTCGGCATCATGCGGCGATCCTAGCGGGCGCGTGTGTTCGCGATATTTCTGCATGCGCCAAAGCGCGTCGTCCCGCATCTTTTCGTTGCAGCAACATAGGTTAGGATAACACCAGCCCTCCAGTGTTTCAAAGCGGCGCGGGCGGTGTCACATCGGGAAACATCCCGGACAAACACCGGGTGCAGGGCAGGACGCATGGCTCACCGTCTCCCTCTCCCCGAAAGTCGCCGGCGATGAACGTTTCCCAACATTACGAACCCGTATCCGCCCGCCCGCCGCACATCGCCGCGTGGCAGGACGACGCGAGCCACGAGCCCGCGGACGATGCCGGCTACCAGTCGGCCCGGGTCATCATCGTCGACGACGACCCCGGTCTTCGCGAGCTTCTCACCGAGTTCCTCGTCGATAACGGGTTGGGCGTCGAGGCGGTGTCGAGCGGGGCGGCGTTGCGCGCCCGTCTCGTTCAGCGGCCCTGCGATCTCGTCATCCTCGACATGATGATGCCCGGTGAGGATGGCCTGTCCGTCCTGCGCGGGCTTGCCCAGTCCGACGATCCGCCCGGTGTCATCATGCTGTCGGCCTTGTCGAGCGAGGTCGACCGCGTGGTCGCCCTGGAGATGGGGGCGGACGATTACGTGACGAAGCCATCGACCCCGCGCGAAATTCTCGCGCGGATCCGATCGGTGCTGCGGCGGCGCAATCGGACGGTGCCCCTCGGTGCGGACATCGGTGGGATGGTCGAGGCGGGTGACATGCCGCGATTCCACACGACCTATCGGTTCGCAGGCTGGACGCTCAATTGCCGGATGCGGTCGTTGCAGGCGCCAGGCGGCGAGATCGTCTCGCTGACCGAGGGCGAGTTCCAGATGATGGATGCCTTTGTCACGCATCCCCACGCGGTCCACACGCGCGAAGACATGATCGCGCTGTCGGGGCGTGCGGATACGTCGTCGAAGGATCGCACGATCGACGTCAACATCAGCCGTCTCCGCCGCAAATTGGCAGCCTTCGACCGGACCGAGATCATCCGTACGGTCCGCGGGAAGGGCTATCTGTTCATCGCCGACGTCAGCGGCGCCTGACCAGGGTATCGGCCGGCTGCGAGGCTCAGGCGGCGGCGCGGGGCGTTGTCGCCGGATCCCCCGGATGCGCGATGCACCATGCGTGGAACGGCTCTGCCGGCATCGGTCGCGCGAACAGAAACCCCTGCGCCTCGTCGCACTCCATCGTCGAGAGGCAGGCGGCGACGCCCTCGGTCTCGACGCCTTCGGCGACCACGCGGTAGCCGAGTTCGTGCGATAACCGGATCATCGTTCGGACGAGCGTCTGTTCGTCGCCGCCGCTGATGGTGGCGTCGAGATCGCGCATGAAGCTCTGGTCGATCTTGACGACGTCGACGGGCAATTGCTGAAGATAGGCGAGACTGCTGTAGCCGGTGCCGAAATCGTCGATCGCCAGGCGCACCCCGGCGTCCCGTAGGGCAGCGAGCTGTTCGCGCGCCTGCGCGACGTTCCGCATGATCGCGCTCTCGGTGACCTCGAGCTCGATCCGCTCGGCACGGATCCGGTGCTTGAGCAGCAGCAGCTGGACCCGCGCAGCGAAATCGGGTTCCTCGAGATTGTTCGCCGACAGATTGATCGACAAATTACCGGTAAAGCCTTCGGCAATCCAGCGACCGAGTTGTTCCAGCGCCCGATCGACGACCCAGTGAGTCAGCGGTTTGGCGTGCCAGGTCTGTTCGATCAGCGGGATGAACTCGGCGGGCGACACATCGCCCAGTACCGGATGCGTCCAGCGCAACAGCACTTCGGCACCCAGGCATTGGCGGGACAGCAGGTCGACCCGGGGTTGATACACCAGGCTCAGCTGATCCTCGCTCGCCAACGCCGCCTCGAAGTCGCGCAGCAGTTCGTAGCGGCGGCGATGCGCGGTGTCGTTCGCCGACGAGAAGAAGCAGACGGTGGCTTCCTGAGCCCGCGCATCCTGCGCGGCACCGTGTGCGAACCGCAAGACGTCGGTCGGTTCGACCATGCCGAGCGTGATCGGCGCAACGCCCACCGCACCGGTGGTGGCAAAACGCAGCGACGATTTCACGCTGCACTCCGCGACCTTGTCCGTCAGCAGCGTGACATAGGCGGCATCATCGACATCGGGTTCGGCGAAGAACACGAACTGCGTCGCTGCGACATGGTACGCGCGACGATTTGCAGACAATGCGTCGCGGAGTTGCAGCGCGGCGGTCTTGACCATTTCAACGACATGCTCGGAGCCGAGCACGCGGGTCATGTTGTCGATCTGATCGGTCCTCGCCAGATCGAGCATCACCAGCAGGCGGCGCTCGCCGCAGTGATCGCGCGTCAGGTCGGCGAGATCGTCGAGAAACTGCTGGCGGTTCGGCAACCCGCTGATCGGATCGATCCGGCCAAATGCATGTTGCAGCTCGATCTGCGCCATCGCCATCGCCGCAAGATCGCGCAGCGCTCCCATCTCGGCGGTGGTTGCGGTCCGCGGTTCCGAGCCGAGCACGCACAACGAGCCCAAACCATAGCCATCGCGAGTCGTGAGGGGCGCCCCGGCGTAGAACCGGGTGCCCGAGCTAGCGAGCTGGCTCGAGGCATAGAAAGGATGATCGAGTAAATCGGGGATGACGAGAGGCTTGGTGGTCTCGGCGACCTCTGCACACGGTGCACGGTCGCGACTGAGTTCGGTGTGCTCGATACCGACCCGGGATTTGAACCACTGGCGATCGTCGTCGGTCAACGAGATCGCGGAGACGGGCAGCCCGAAAATCTGACTCGCCATCCGCGTGATACGGTCGAAACTCTCGCTAGGAGGGCTGTCGAGGATATCGAGCTGTCTGAGAGCATCGAGCCGCGCCGCTTCGTTTACCGGTTTAGTCATGGCAACACTCTGTCAAATATGACTTAAGTGAATGTGAATATTAGTCACCATGCGCATAACATAAGTTAGACCAGACGGATACTGCGCGCGGTGCGATCACGTTTTGCTGCGTATAGCGCCGCATCGGCGCGTCCCCAGGCTGCAGCGAAGTTCTGCACGGCGGAGCTGGTCGCCGAGCCATCCATAAGCACCGCCCCGACACTGCCTCCGACCGGAAGCGTGATGCCGTCGCTGGTCATCCGCTCGCACAATGCGCGTTCGATACGATTGGCGACGACGGACAGCCGGGCGTCGTCGGCGTCGGGCAACAGGACGGCAAACTCGTCGCCCCCCAGACGCGCGAGATGGTCGCTGGCGCGGACGGCCCCGCGCAGGCGTCTCGCGACTTCGACCAGAACCGTATCGCCGACACTATGCCCAAAGCGATCGTTGATCGCCTTGAACCGGTCCAGGTCGATCGCGATGATGCCGACCGCCACGCCGGGACTGGTCTGCGCGAGGCGCTGATCGAGACCGCGGCGATTGAGCAATCCCGTCAACGGGTCCGTTTCCGCGGCGACGACCGCGCGCAACTGGCGTTCCCGATCTTCGGAGATGTCGATCGTCACGCCGACGATCCGCAACGGACTGCCATCGGCGGCCCGAAGCAGCTTGCGATCGCACCGCATCCAGCGCGGGCCATTGATCGTCGACAATTCATATTCGACGGAGGCGTTGTCGATCTCACCGTCGAGCAAGGTCTGGACCGACGCCGCATCGCGGTTGGCAGGCGCGATATAGTCGCCATACGTATCGAGATCGATCGGCCCTGACCTTTCCGGTCCACGCACAAAGCGCGAGAAACTCGGGGAGGTTTCGAACCGTTTGGTTTCCACATCGATGTGCCAGAAGCCGCCGCGTACCGCCTCCATGGCCAGCGTCATCCGCGCGTTGATCTCTTGGAGCGCGCGATCGGCGCGCCGTCGCTCGGTGACGTCCTGGATATGCGCGATTACCCGGATCAGCGCGCCGTCGGGCGCGCGGACGGCCGATACCGCGAGCGACGCATGGACCGGTTCGCCGTTCTTGTGAATATAGCGCTTTTCGAGCGTGTAGTCGTCCCGCCCGCCTGCCACGACCTCGGCGAACAGCCGTGCGTCGGCCTCCTGATCGTCGGGATGCGTGATCGTCCGGAAATCGAGACCCGCAAGCTGGACGACCGTTAGCCCGAGCATGGCGGCGAACGCAGCGTTTACGCGTTCCATCCGCCCATCGGCATTGGTGACCGCCATGCCGACAGGGGCATGCTCGAACGCATCGTTGAACATGATCTCCTTCTCGGCGATGCGGGCCTCGAGATCGCGCCGGACGCTGATATCGGTCACCAGCACGACGACACCACGGATGACCCCTTCGGCATCGACATCGGGGACGTAGCTTCCCTGGACGCGGCGCGCGTCGCCCCCATCGAACAGCGTATATTCGTACGTCACGGGTGTGCCGGCCAATGCTTCGGTCAACCGCGGCAGCACGGTCGGAAAGTTACCCTCGCCGACGATCTCGCGACAATGCCGTCCAACGATCTGGTCGGGCGCGATCCCGCGCCACGCTGCGTAGGTCGCGTTGGCGTAGCGATAGGTCAGGTCCCGATCGAAATACGCGACCAGCCCCGGCAGCATGTCCAAGATGGCGAGTGCGGATGGCACGCCGTCCGACGATCGCTCAGGCCCGGTCGGAATAGATCCATTTTGAGGTCTATCTGTCGCGGAGGTAGGGCGGTGGGTCATGACGCTGCATACGGGCGGCATGGTTAAGTGATAGTTCGCGTCGTCGATCGATCGCGTATCGTGATCGACACCTACCTCAAAAGCCCAATGATCCCAACGCGATGGGCGGCGAGCTCTCAGCGCTGCACGCCAGCGATTGTAAAAAGCTCATAGCTCGCGGCGTTCGACGAGGGGCGCTGTCCCTCAGCTATTTCGCGCCACCTGAAACCCTGCAAACGACTGGCTCACCGGCATGATCTCGAGCCGGTTGATGTTCAGATGCGGCGGCAGTTCGGCGATCCACAACAGCGTCGCGGCAAGGTCGCCTCCGGTCATCGGATCGGCACCGCCATACAGCGTATCCGAGGCGGCCTGGTCGCCGGCGGTGCGGACGAGCGTGAATTCGGTTTCGATCATGCCCGGCTCGATCGATGTGACGCGCACGCCCTTGCCATGGAGATCGGATCGAAGCCCGAGCGAGAATTGTTCGACGAACGCCTTGGTGCCGCCGTACACATTGCCACCCGTATACGGATAGGTTGCCGCCACCGACGAGATGTTGATCACCGCACCCTTCCGCGCGATCAGCCCCGGCAACATCTTGTGCGTAAGCGATACGAGCGCGGTGACGTTGGTTGCGATCATCGTCTTCCACTGATCGACGTCCGCCTGGTCCGCGGGCTTCGTCCCCAGCGCCAGTCCGGCATTGTTGATGAGCAGGTCGACGTTGCGAAACGCCTCGGGCAGTGCGTCGAGTGCGGCATCACGCGCGCGCTCGTCGCACACGTCAAAGACCGCCGCGTGGACCTTGTCCGCGCCGAGCGCGGCGACCAGCGCATCGAGCCGCTCCGCACGGCGCCCGGTCGCGATCACGCGCCATCCCGCCTTCGCGAACGCGTGCGCGGCGGCCTCGCCGATTCCCGAGGTCGCGCCGGTGATGAGGACGGTTCTGGTCATGTCGCTTCCTAGCCGTGGTCCGCCCCGCATCGGTCGGGGGCAGGGGCTATGTAGGAGCGATCATCGTGCTCGCAAACGTCGCACCTATAGAGCGCGTACCGCGGCCAGGATCATCCGTCCCGTCAACCGCGCCGTCTGGTCCTCGGACAGCCGCGGGCGCGACAGGGTCCGGTGGCCGAGCCCGAACATGAAGGCGAGGATCAGCTCCTCGGCGCCTTCCAGTTCATTCTCCTGCAAGTCCGGGTTGGCGACGCAGGCGAGCTCGCGGATCATCCGCCGGAAATCGCGGCACAGGTCGGCGATCGTGTCGGCGACGTCGGCATTGCGATGCGCCTCTGCCATGATCTCGAACGAGAGCGCCTCGTCACCCTTCGACAACGCACGCCGTGCCAGTTCGACGAACCCTTCTTCGATCGAGAATCGTTCCGATTTGACCGAGTCGTTCATCGTCTGCAATTCGGCCATCTTCGCCGCCGCATCTTCCATCACGATCGCCTGGATCACGGCGTTCTTGCCGGTAAACAGGCGATAGATCTGACCGACCGACACACCCGCCGCAACGGCCAGTTCGGACATCGGCGTCTGGTGAAACCCTTGGGTCGCAAACAGATGACGAGCTGCGGCGACGATGCGCTCCCGGCTTCCCATCTCATGCTGCACTGCACTCAAAACTATATTCCCGACGCGTTTTTTGGTTGACCGGCCGCTCGCACAATCCTAGCGGGCAAGCAAGCGGAATGAACGTTCATTCCGGTGAACCTAATCTGCACGGACGTCGGGATGCTTAACATGCAGCAATTGAACCTCAAGGGATCGGTGGCGCTCTTCGCGCTCGCCCTGCTGTCGGCTTGCGGCAAGGAGCAGGCTCCGCCGCCTCCGCCTACACCGACCGTCGGCGTCGTTACCGTCGGTGAGGAAGCGGTCGTGCTAACCTCCGAGCTCCCCGGGCGTATCGCCGCGGTAGAGACGTCGGAAGTCCGTCCGCAGGTCAGCGGCGTGGTCCGCGATCGGCTGTTCACCGAGGGCGCGATGGTCAGCAAGGGCCAGGTGCTCTACGCGATCGAGGACGCCCCCTATCGCGCCGCACTCGCCAGCGCGCAGGGGCAGCTCGCTGCGGCCCAGTCGCAGATCAACGCGACCCGCCTCCAGGCGCAGCGCTACGGCCAGCTCGTGCAGCTGAACGCGGTCAGCAAGCAGGAGGCGGACAACGCCACCGCGTCCGCACAACAGGCGCGCGCAAATGTTGCGGCGCAGCAGGCAGCGGTCCAGTCGGCGCGCGTCAACCTCGGTTTTACGCGCATCAAGGCACCGATTTCGGGCCGCATCGGGCGTTCGCTCGTGACCGTCGGCGCGCTGGTCCAGACCGGCCAGACCGACCCCCTCGCGACGATCCAGCGCACCAACACCGTCTATGTCGACGTCGTCCAGTCGGCGGCGCAGCTGCTCGATCTTAAGCAGGCGATGGCGAGCGGCGGCGTGACGCGCGGTGACGGCAGCGCGCGCGTCCAGCTGATCCTGCCGAACGGCACGACCTATCCGATCGAGGGTCGCCTGCAGTTCGCCGAAGTCACCGTCGACCAGACCACCGGCGCGGTGACGCTGCGTGCGACGTTCCCCAATCCCAACGGCCTGTTGCTGCCCGGCATGTACGTCCGTGCCAAGCTGGTCGAAGGAACTCGTCGCCAGGCGATCATGGCGCCGACTGCGGGCATCACCCGCGATCCGCGCGGCGGTGCGACCGCTCTGGTCGTCAACGCGCAGAACAAGGTCGAACAGCGTAACGTGACGACCGATCGCGTCATCGGCGACAAGTGGATCGTCACCAGCGGCCTGAAGCCCGGCGACAAGCTGATCGTCGAGGGCCTGCTCAACCTGCGTCCCGGCGCGACCGTCAAGCCTGCCGCCCCGCAGCAGGTCGCCAAGCCGGCTGGCGGTGCGCCCGGCGCTGCACCCGGAGGCGGCGACGCGTCCGGTGCGACCAGCAACAGTTCCGCGCAGGCCGGGAAGTAACCGCCCATGTCACGCTATTTCATCGATCGACCCATCTTCGCATGGGTCATCGCCATCATCCTGATGCTGGCCGGTATCCTCGCGATCCGGTCGCTGCCGATCGCCCAGTTCCCTGAGATCGCCGCCCCCAAGGTGACGGTCGCGACGTCCTATCCGGGCGCCGACGCACAGACGCTCGAGAACACGACGACGCAGATCATCGAGCAGCAGATGAAGGGCATCGACAACCTTCGCTACTTCGCCTCGACCTCAGACGGCTCGGGCAACCTCGCGATCACGCTCACCTTCGAGCAGGGCACCGACCCCGACATCGCGCAGGTCCAGGTGCAGAACAAGCTGCAACAGGCGACGCCGCTCCTGCCGCAGGAAGTGCAGCAGGCCGGTCTGCGCGTGACCAAGGCGACCGCCAACTTCCTGCTCATCATCGCCGCCTATTCCGAGAATGGCGACCACGACCAGGTCGATCTCGGCGACATGATCGCCTCGAAGCTCCAGGATCCGCTTAGCCGCATCAAGGGCGTCGGCGACACGCAGGTGTTCGGCGCGCAATATTCGATGCGGATCTGGGTCGACCCGTTCAAGATGTCGAACCTCGGCGTCACCGTCACCGACATCACGTCTGCGCTGACCGCTCAGAACGCTCAGGTTTCGGCGGGGCAAGTCGGCAGTCTGCCTGCCGTGAAGGGCCAGTCGCTCAACGCCACCGTGACCGCACAGTCGCGCCTCCAGACACCGGAACAGTTCCGCGCGATCATCGTCCGCTCGGCGACCAGCGGCGCGACCGTACGCCTGTCGGACGTCGCTCGCGTCGAGATGGGCTCGGAGAACTACAGCTTCCAGGCGCGCTATAACGGCAAGCAGGCGGCAGGCTTCGGCGTGAAGCTGGCACCGGGTGCGAACGCGCTCGACACCGTCAAGCTGGTCAAGGCCGAGGTCAACCGGATCGCCAAGCAGTTCCCGCCCGACGTCAAGGTCGCGTTCCCGATCGACAATTCGACGTTCGTACGGCTGTCGGTCGAGCAGGTCATCCACACGCTGATCGAGGCGATCGTCCTCGTCTTCCTCGTGATGTTCCTGTTCCTCCAGAATTTCCGCGCCACGCTGATCCCGACGATCGCTGTCCCGGTCGTGTTGCTCGGCTCGCTTGCCGTGCTTCAGGTCGCGGGGTTCACGATCAACACGCTGACACTGTTCGGCATGGTGCTGGCGATCGGGTTGCTCGTGGATGACGCGATCGTCGTCGTCGAGAACGTCGAGCGTCTGATCCAGGAAGAAGGGCTCTCCCCGAAGGAAGCCGCCAAGAAGTCGATGGACGAGATCAGCGGCGCGCTGGTCGGCATTGGTCTTGTTCTGTCGGCGGTGTTCCTGCCGATGGCGTTCTTCAGCGGCTCGACCGGCGTGATCTTCCGCCAGTTCTCGATCACCATCGTGTCGTCGATGGCGCTCTCGGTGCTGGTCGCGTTGATCCTTACTCCCGCACTCTGCGCGACGATCCTCAAGCCTGCGAAGGAAGGTCATAGCGAGAAGAAGGGCTTCTTCGGCTGGTTCAACCGCACCTTCGACAAGGGCGTCGGCAAGTACGGCAACGGCCTGCGCCGCGTTGAGAAGGGCTGGGTCCGCACGATGCTGGTCTATGCCGTGATCGTCGTCGCCATGGCCTTCATCTTCCTGCGCCTGCCGTCGGGCTTCCTCCCCGAGGAAGATCAGGGCGTGATGTTCGCGCAGGTATCGATGCCGTCGGGTACGCCGATGGAGGAGACCGCACGGACGATGGACAAGGTCCGCGATCACTTCATGATCGACGAGAAGGCCAACACCGCAGGCATCTTCACGATCAGCGGCTTCGGCTTCGTCGGCCAGGGCCAGAATGTCGGCATCGCCTTCATCCAGCTGAAGCCATGGGAAGATCGCAGCGGTGCGGAGAACGGCGTCGCCGCGGTCGCGGCCCGTGCCAACCAGGCGCTCGCCGGGATCCGCGCCGGTATGGTGATCGGCTTCGTGCCGCCCGCCGTGCAGGAACTCGGCAACGCCAACGGCTTCGACTTCATGCTGAAGGACAATGCCGGCGTCGGGCACGAGAAACTGCTCGAAGCGCGCAACATGCTGCTCGGCATGGCCAGCCAGGACAAGCGCCTGATGCAGGTCCGTCCGAACGGTCTTGAGGATGCGCCACAGCTGAAACTGAACGTCGACCAGGCGCAGGCAGGGGCACTCGGCCTCAGCCAGCAAGACATCAACACCACCGTCAGCACCGCATTCGGTGGCGCCTATATCAACGACTTCATCGACCGCGGTCGCGTGAAGAAGGTGTTCGTGCAGGCCGACGCACCGTTCCGCACGTCGCCCGCTGATCTCGGCAACTTCTACGTCCGCGGCACGACCAGTAACGCGATGGCACCGTTCTCGTCCTTCTCGACGACGAGCTGGAACTACGGTCCGTCACGCCTCGAACGCTACAATGGCGTCGCATCGTTCGAGATCATGGGCTCGCCGGCGCCTGGCGTCAGCAGCGGTGCGGCGATCGCGGCGATGGAAGAGATGGCGGCCAAGCTACCGCCCGGCATCGGCTATGAATGGACCGGTCTCAGCTATGAGGAAAACCTGTCCTCGGGTCAGTCGACCACGGTCTATGCGCTGTCGCTGCTGATCGTGTTCCTCTGCCTCGCGGCACTGTACGAGAGCTGGTCGATCCCGATCGCCGTCCTGCTGGTGGTGCCGCTCGGCGTCCTCGGCGCGGTCGGCGCGGCGATGATCTTCGGGCTCAACAACGACATCTACCTCCAGGTCGGGCTGATCACGACGATCGGCGTGGCGGCGAAGAACGCGATCCTGATCGTCGAGTTCGCCGAGGAGAAGATGGGCGACGGGATGAACGCGGCCGATGCCGCGGTCGAGGCGGCCAAGCTTCGCCTTCGCCCGATCCTGATGACGTCGTTCGCGTTCATCTTCGGCGTGTTGCCGCTCGCTTTGTCGAGCGGTGCCGGCGCCGGCGGCCAGAACGCGATCGGCTGGGCGGTGGTCGGCGGCATGCTGTCCGCGACCGTCCTCGCGATCTTCTTCGTGCCGCTGTTCTTCCTGCTCGTGAAGCGCGTCTTCAAGCAGGACAAGGCCGGCTCGGGGCAGGACCGCGACCAGGTGCCCGACCGCGACGGCAACCGTGACGACAACCGTGACGGCGGCACCACGCCCCCCCACGACCAGCGGCCGCAGGAGGCCTGATCCAGATGTTCTCGACCAAAATCTCCAGCCGCACCGCGCTGACGTTCGCCGCCGGGCTCACGCTCGCCGGCTGTAATCTCGCCCCGAAATACGTCCGGCCCGAACTGTCCGTGCCGGCGGCGACGCCTTCAGGGCCCGCCTATGCCGCCACCGACGCGGCGGGCGCGATCATGCCGGCGGACACGTCGTGGGAGGTGTTCTTCACCGACGACCGCCTGCGCCGCGTGATCCGCACCGCGCTGGAAAACAACCGCGACCTCCGCGTCGCGGTCGCCAACGTTGCGCAGGCTCGCGCGCAATACAGCGTCCAGCGCTCGAACCTCTTCCCGACGATCGCGGCAAGCGGTAGCGCGACCTACCAGAAGTCGCCGTTCGGCGCGGTTGGCGGCGGGCTTGCGGGCGGTACGGGTACCGGCGGCACCGGGACGGGTGGCACCGGAACGGGTGGCACCGGAACGGGCGGTACTGGTACGGGCGGTACCGGCACGGGCGGTACCGGCGGCGGGACTGGCGGGACCGGGTCCAGCGTCGTCTCGAGCGGTCGTGCCGACATCTATTCGGCGAACGTCGGCATATCGGCGTGGCAGATCGACCTGTTCGGCCGCGTCCGCAACCTCACTCAGGCGCAGCAGGAACAGTATTTCGCGGCGGAGGAAAACCGTAACGCCGCCCAGGTGTCGCTGATCGCCGAGATTGCAACGCAGTGGCTGACGATGGCCGCCGACCAGGATCGCCTAAAGATCGCGCGCGATACGGAACGTGCGTTCGGCCAGACCGTCAAGTTGACGCAGGACCGCTTCCGGATCGGCATCGCATCCGAACTCGAAGTGCGCCAGGCGAGCACCAGCTACGATCAGGCCCGCTCGGACATCGCCGACGCGACCACGCTGATCGCGCAGGACCAGAACGCGTTGAACCTACTCGCGGGCACGACGCTGACCGCGGACATGCTGCCGGCCCGGCTCGATACGACCAGCCCGACGCTGGAGAACCTGCCCGCCAACCTGCCGTCGCAGGTGCTGCTACGTCGTCCGGACATCGCATCGGCCGAGCATCAGCTGATCGCCGCCAATGCCAATATCGGCGCAGCGCGCGCGGCGTTCTTCCCGAACATCTCGCTGACCGCCGCCTTCGGTACCATCAGCCTCGGGCTGTCGAACCTGTTCGGCAACGGATCGCAGAACTGGTCGGTCGCGCCATCGGTCAGCCAGACGCTGTTCGACTTCGGCCGCAACAAGGGCAATCTGCGCTACGCGCAGGCGACGCGCGATGCCGCGGTGGCCACGTACGAAAAGAGCATCCAGACCGGCTTCCGCGAAGTCGCCGATGCGCTTGCCCGCCGCGGCACGATCGGCGCGCAGTTGCAGGCGCAGACCTCGCTCCGCGACAATGCGGCAGGTGCGTTCAAGCTGTCGGAACTGCGGTTCCGTGCGGGGATCGACACGTTCCTCAACACGCTCGACTCGCAGCGCTCGCTCTATACCGCGCAGCAAAGCCTGCTTGCCGCGCGCCTGACCCGCGACAGCAACTCGGTCGAACTCTACCGCGCCCTTGGCGGCGGGGTAACGACGACCCAGTCCCCGGACCCGCGCCCGCAAAACTAACCCAGCGATCCTCCCCCGCCAGGGGGAGGTGGCTGGCACTTGCCAGACGGAGGGGGAGGAAAGGGCAGCGGCCGTTCCGCATCCGCCCCCTCCGTCACCTTCGGTGCCACCTCCCCCTAGAGGGGGAGGATCGCAAGTGCCGAACGGCAGTTGGCCCTAGACCCTGTCGCTAAGCACCGATCGGGCCCATAGCGCGGCGCCGACCGTTGCGCCCCGGTGCAACTCTTCGAATCCCTCGACATCATCCTGCTCGCCGCGCTGGTCCTGCTGGTCCTCGCGCGCAAGCTGAACGTCCCGTATCCGACGTTGCTCGCCGTGGCGGGACTCGGCTTTGCGATGCTGCCGTTCGCGCCGAAGATCGCGGTCGAACCGCATCTGGCGCTCGCGCTGTTCATCGCCCCGGCGCTGCTTCACGCCTCCTACAACACCAGTCCGCGCGCGTTGCGGCGGTTCTGGTTCCCACTTCTGTCGCTGGCGGTGTTCGCGGTGCTCGTCACCACGGCGACGGTCGCGCTGGTCGGCGTGACGCTCGGCGGGCTGCCGCTCGCGGCTGCGTTCGCACTGGGGGCGATCGTCGCGCCGCCCGATGCGGCCGCGTCCGAAGCGGTACTGGGCGAAGTCGGCATTCCCCGTCGCGGCCTGCTGCTGCTGCAGGGAGAAAGCCTGCTCAACGACGCCACCGCGCTGCTGTTGTTCGGGCTCGCCAGTGCGTTCGCGACGCATTCGGATACGCCCGTCACGCCGCTTGCTCTGGCCGCTGCGGTGCCAGGCGGGATCGTCTTCGGTGCGTTGGCGGCGTGGGCGTATCTTCGCGTCACGCCGCTGTTCGCACGAACACTGGGGGCAAGCCTCGCCGATTTCGCCGTGACGTTCGGGATCTGGCTGATGGCCGAGCGTCTCCACATTTCGCCGGTACTTGGCGTCGTCACCTTTGGCATGATCGTGTCGCAGCGCCGCCCGATCAAACAGCCCGCGCGCGACCGGTTGCAGAGCGCCGCGGTCTGGTCGGCCGCGGTCCTCGTCCTCAACATCATCGCCTTCGCCCTGATGGGGCTGCAATCGCGCGACATCCTGATCCGGCTGCCGAGCGCGGAGCGCTGGCCCGCGATCGGCTTTGCGGCCGCGGTCCTGGCCACCGTGCTGGCGACGCGGATCGCCTGGGTGTTTCTCGTCCGCTTTGTCGAAGGCGGTATCGCCAATCGCTATGCGCCGTCCTGGTTGCCCAAGCCGCCGCCGTGGAACGCGTCGGTGATCCTGTCCTGGTCAGGGATGCGTGGCCTGCTGACGCTGGCCACCGCGTTCGCGCTGCCACGGTCGGTGCCGGGCCGTGACCTGATCGTGCTGGCGGCGTTCGGCGTGGTGATCGGCACGCTCGTGCTGCAGGGACTGACGCTGGGTCCGCTGATCCGCCGCCTTGATCTCGGCGAGGACACCGGGCTTGCCGACGAGATCGCACCCGCACGCAAGCGACTGATCGATGCCGGGCTCGCAGTGCTGCCGGCGCGTGCGGGCGAGGCGGCGGACGCGTTGCGCTTTCGTTATGGCGCGGCGAGCAAGGTCACCGCCGAAGCCGACGATCCGCAGGCGACCTCCGAATTCGACGAACTCCACCTCGAGATGATCGCCTGCCAGCGGGTCGTGCTGCACCAGATGCGCGACAAGGGCGAGGTGGCCGAAGACGTGTATCGCCGCCTGCAGGAGGAACTCGACTGGGCGGAGGTCGACGCGCGCGCCTTCGGGGACAACATCCTCACTGCCACCTGAAACGCTGCCCTGAAATGACACCCGGAAATGCCACCCTGGAAATGGGTGTCGGGAACATCGGCGCCCGCTACGCTGTTTGAAGGAACCACCGAAGAAAGGGTCGATGCATGTCCGAGGCGAATTCGTGAGCAAGTCCGTGAAGCCCGCACCGCCGACGACGCTCGTGATTTTCGGCGCCTTTGGTGATCTGACCCGCCGTCTGTTGATGCCGGCGCTGATCAATATGACCCGCCTGGGGCTGGTCGGTAACGATTTCCATGTGCTCGGCGTCGGTATCGACGAGGGTAACGACCAGTCGCTCCGCGACGCACTCGGCAGCTTCGATGCGAAGGGCGGCGAGGGCGATAGCGAGAAGGGCGACGCCTGGGCGCGGCTCAAGGACCGCGTCGGCTATCTCCAGGGCGATTTCACCAAGGACGACGTCTACGAGCAGCTCAAGGCGCGGGTGAACGGTAACGTTGCCTTCTATTTCGCGGTGCCGGCCAAGTTCTTCGGGACGATCGTCGACAAGCTCGCCGACCACGGCCTGATGACCGAGACGCCGCACGGCTTCCGCCGGATCGCGATCGAGAAGCCGTTCGGCCACGACCTCGCCTCCGCCCGCGATCTCAACGCACGCATCCTCGCGCGCGTGTCCGAGGCGCAGGTCTACCGGATCGACCATTTCCTCGGCAAGGAGACCGTGCAGAACATTATGACTGCGCGGTTTGCCAACATGATGATCGAGCGCGTCTGGAATTCGGACTGCATCGCGCACGTCCAGATCACCGCCGCCGAGACGGTCGACGTCGGCACCCGCGGCAAGTTCTACGATGGCACCGGTGCACTCCGCGACATGGTGCCGAACCACCTGTTCCAGTTGCTGTCGATGGTCGCGATGGAGCCACCCGCGAGCTTCGATGCCGAGGCGATCCGCAACGAGAAGGGCAAGGTGCTCAAAGCCGTCCGCGTCTATTCGCCCGGCAAGGCGAAGCGCAACGGCGTCCGCGGGCAATATACCGCGGGCAAGGTGAAGGGGGTCGACGTCCCCGCCTACACCGCCTCGCCCGACGTGGCGCCCGACAGCAGGACGGAGACTTATGTCGCGCTGAAGCTGATGGTCGATACGTGGCGCTGGGCGGGCGTGCCGTTCTACCTACGCACCGGCAAGGCGATGACGTGCCGGGACACCGAGATCGCGATCACCTTCAAGCCGGTGCCGTTCGCCTCGTTCCCCGGCGCGGCGGCGGACATGCTGCCGCCCAACCGCCTGATCATCCAGATCCAGCCCGACGAGGGGCTGAGCATGGACATCAACATCAAACGCCCCGGGCTCGAAGTGGCAACCGCGCCGATCGCGCTCGATTTTCGGTACGCCGACGAATTCGATATCGGTCACCTGACCGGGTACGAGTCGCTGATCTACGACCTGTTCGTCGGCGACCAGACGCTGTTCCAGCGGGCGGACGCGATCGAGGCGGGCTGGGCCGCGGTACAACCGTTCCTCGACCTCTGGGCGCATGATGCGAGTAAGCCGGAACCCTACGAGGCGGGCACGCTCGGTCCCGCCGCGGCGGATGCCCTCCTCGCGCACGACGACCACAGCTGGCACGAACTTGCCCCGGCAGGGCAAACCGTCCCCTGAGCCCACCCCGGCGAAGGCCGGGGCCCAATTGGGGAACGTCGCTAACGAAGGGCCGCGCTCCGTTATGCCGGCCTTGCCAATTGGGCCCCGGCCATCGCCGGGGTGGTATGTTTATCTACATGCGGTTCGCGCTCAAACCCGCTCGGTCAGCTCGATCTCGCCCTCGACTTCCATCTCGTCCTCGTCGCCCATCTCGTCCATGTCGGGCATCGTGAAGTCCGCCTTCCAGTCATAGACCTTCTCGACCCCGCCCTGCATCCAGACGCGCACCGCGCCCGACGTGATCTCGCCGCCCATCGCGCCGACGAAATCCGCCACCAGCGAATCCGCCGCATCCTCGTGATCGGTCGCGCCCGGAATCGTCGCGGCGGTCATTTCCTCATCGAGTTCAATGATCTGCGCCCAATATTGCTTCGCCATGTGTCGCTCCTGCGTAGATAAAAGCCGTCAGCCGGCGGTGATGATGGGGTGATCCTCGCGCAGCCGGTCCGCCAGCCGCTCGACCGCGTCGACCTCGCTCGCGCTGCCCGACGGGGTCACCGCCCAGTTGCAATGCGCGTGCGTCGCGAGGCTGTAGACCTTCACGTCGCCGACGATCAGCCGCCACCGCCGCCGGTCGCCGCTATTGTACCGGACGAGGTTGGTCACGAACAGGCTCTGGAGATCCGATGCGGTCATCCGCGCCCCATAGCGACAATCGCCCGCCCGCCGCCACCGCAAACGGCCGCCGATGGATCCCTTCCAAAATACAGCGCGTTTGGGATCGGAACAGATCATCTAGATTACGGGAATTGCACATGGCCAAGACGGCATTGGTAGTGGGAACGAGCGGGATCGTCGGCAGCGCGACCGCCGCGGCGTTGGTGAAGTCGGGCTGGACCGTCCACGGTCTCGCGCGGCGCCCGACCGAACAGGACGGCGTCCAGCCCATCGCGGCGGACCTCCAGGATCCCGCCAGCCTCGAAACTGCGCTCACCGGCCTCAAGCCAGACGCGGTGTTCATCGCCACCTGGTCGCGCCAGGATAGCGAGGCAGAGAACATCCGCGTCAACGGCGGCATGGTCCGCAACCTGCTCGGCGCGTTGTCGCCAGCGGGCAGCGTCGGCCACGTCGCGTTGGTGACGGGCCTCAAGCATTACCTCGGACCGTTCGAGGCCTACGGCAAAGGCGTCCTCCCGCAGACCCCGTTTCGCGAGGAGCAGGGCCGCCTCGACGTCGAGAACTTCTATTACGCGCAGGAAGACGCCGTGTTCGAGGCGGCGGAACGCGACGGCTTTGGCTGGAGCGTCCACCGCCCGCACACGATCATCGGCAAGGCAGTCGGCAACGCGATGAACATGGGCACCACGCTCGCCGTCTACGCCACGCTGTGCCGTGAGACCGGCCGCCCGTTCCGCTTTCCCGGCTCGGCCGCGCAGTGGAACGGCCTCACCGACATGACCAGCGCGACGATGCTCGCCGATCACCTCATCTGGGCCGCGACCACCCCCGAGGCGCGCAACCAGGCGTTCAACGTCGTCAACGGCGACGTCTTCCGCTGGAGCTGGATGTGGGGCCGCATCGCCGAATGGTTCGGGATCGAACCGGCGCCGTTCGACGGTACCATCCTGACGCTCGACGAGCAGATGAAGGATGACGCAGGCATCTGGCGCCAGATCGTCGCGCGCGAAGGTCTGGCGGAAGCCGACCTGTCGCGCCTCGCCTCGCCGTGGCACACCGACGCCGATCTCGGCCGCCCGATCGAGGTGGTGACGGACATGGGCAAGAGCCGGCGGCTCGGGTTCAAGGAATACCAGCCGACCGACGACGCGTTCTTCGATCTGTTCGCGGAACTGCGCGCCGATCGCTTGATCCCGTAAACTTGGGGCGAGGTGGGACCCGATCTTGAAATTCTCCCCCGCCAGGGGGAGGTGGCTGGCGCTTGCCAGACGGAGGGGGAGGTAAGGGAAACCGCTGTTCCGTGTCCTCCCCCTCCGTCACCTTCGGCGACACCTCCCCCTTGCGGGGGAGGATTGGCGGTCGAACGTCAGCTTTTGACCGCCACCGTAGCCACCACCGCCGGGTCATCCCGAAGCTTCAGATACAGCGCCCCGCCAACCGGCTTGGGCACGGTCAGCGAAGCCCCGGTAAACCCCTCCGGCACCCGAACCGTATCCGCAAACCCCGCATTCGCCGCCACCGAATCGATCAGGAACAGGTCGGTCCCCGCCAGCGTGCACACGTCGTTGCACGTAACCCCGGTCAGCGCCGGCACGCGTACCAGGCTCGTCAACGGCACCCAGTCGCCCGCAACGCCGTCCTGCACCAGCCGCCACCGCAGCGGCCCATGCGCGGAAACGCCGAGCGCCTTGCCCGGCTCAACCGACACCACCGCTATCCGCTCGTCCTGCACGGTCAGCCCGCGCCCCGACGCGACGCTGGTCGTCGCCCCGCCGGCGACCGCGCCGATCTCGACGCTGTCCCCCGCCGCGAACCGCGTCGTCCCTTCGGCACGCAGCGAGAAGGTGATCCGGGCATCCTGCGCGATCGCCGTATCCCCCGCCAGCACGACGGGAAGCCCAGGGGAGGGCTGCGCAACCACGCTCTTGGCGATCAGCGTCGCCTTGGGCCGCGCCGCCGCGACGGTGAACTTCACCGATCGCTTCCGCCCGTCGGTCAGCGTCACGAGCGCAGTCTTCGCCTGCCCCGGCGTAAACGTCGGCGTCGCATCCGCGGTCAATCCCAGCAGATCGCCCTTGTCCGCGCGCACCACTTCGCCCGGCTTGAAAGCGACCCCGTCGACCGTCATCGACGCGACTAGGTCCAGTCGGGTTCCCGCCAGCGTTCCCGCCGCATCGCCCGCATACAGCGTGAGGCCATCAATCCGCCCCGCCTCGGCCAGCGCTGTGAGCGCGATTCGCTCCGGCGCCTCGACCCCGTATTGCTTCACCAGCAGCGTCAATTTCCCCGGCGCGGTCTTCGCCAGCGGCAGCGTCAATCCGATCCGGTCGCCGGTCGTCGTCCACGCCAGCGGCACGTCGCCCGCCGCGCTCGTCAGCGTCACCGCCTCGACGCAACTCGGCGTCGGCCCCGCCAACGCCACCGGATTGTCGCGCCCGACCACCAAATTCTCAGGATCGGTATCGACCATCGTCCACCCGCCGGCGCGCGGCACCTGCAAGCGGAACCGTGGCCCGTCGAACGGCGTGAAGCCCCAGCGCCCGTGCAACGTCGCATCGGTCACGCTGCTCAAGCCTGCGGTCTGCATCCCGACCTGATCCAGCACATAGCCCCCACGCTCCGCATCCGCCTGCACCGGCAGTTCGACCACGCCCCCCTGCGGCGTCGTCACCCGCAAGCTCATGTCGTGCGCGAACTTGGTCGCATAGATCAGCGGCGCCCCCTCGACCGGCAGCACCAGATCGGGCTTTGCCGCACACACGAGCCGGTCCGCCTCCGCGCGCCGCATCGTCGGGGTCTGCGGCGCACCCGTCTCGATCACCGGCATCGCCACGACCATCACCGACTTCGGGCTGGCGAACGACGGCGCCGCGTTCAGCAGCAGCGCCAGCCGATCGTCATGCGCCCGCGCCAGTGCCGGAATATAGCGGAACTGCGTCGTCTGGAACGCGCCGAAGATCTTCGCCAGGTCGCGCACCACGCCGATATACGGGCTGTAATAGCCAAGCCCGCCCTCCGGAGTCGCGCTCAGTTGCAGCGCCAGATCGGTCGGCGCCCCCACCAGAGTATCCGCCAGCGTCGAACTCTGCCCATCCGCCAGCACCAGCGAATCGCGGCTCTGCGTCAGGCAGGAGGCTTGCAGATCCGCCGCGAGATCGAGGCACTCCGCCTTCAGTTTGATCGCCAGACTGCGCGACAGCAGCGGCGAGACCGCCTCGATCCGCTCCGGCCGGGTCCGTTCCAGCGCATGGATCCCGTCGAGAAACGCATCGAGCCGCGCCCGATCCAGCGACGCCTGGTCGAGATCCTGCACCGCACGCACGAACGCCCCCGGCTGCTTGCGCACCGCCGACACGACGGCATCGAACCCGCCGCTTTCGGGCACCAGGAACACCACCAGTTGCCGCGCGCCCTCCGGTACCGTCAACGCCAGCGCGTTCTTCTTCGCCTTCCACGTCTCGGCCTTGAAGAACCACGACTTCGGCGGCGGTTCGGTAGCGCCGCGCAGGAACGCCGCGACCAGCAGGTAGCGCGCGCCGTCGTCCTTCTTGCCGATGGCCAGATCCGCCGCGATCGACACGCGGTCGCCGGTCGCGAGTCTCGGCACCTGCGCGATCGGCAACGTCGTCGTGCCGTGCGTCACGCCGACGCGCAGGCTGGGCCCGGTCAGGTCGAACGGTGCCGGATCGGCGCGCGCAGCGAAGGGCACCAGCGCAGCAGCCAGCGCGCAGAACGGAAGAAATCGAAGCATCATCACGGGCGATCTCGTCGTCGGAAGCATCACAGATGGCCTGAACCGGTGTCGAGAATAGGGCAAGACGCGGCACTTGCTCGATCGCCCGCGGTACCGCACACAGCGCGCAACACGGGGAAGGGACTTACATGATCGCGCGCATTCTCATCGCGACGCTACTCGCGACGACCGCCGCCAATGCCGATGCGAAGACCGTCGTTGTCACCGCAGCGCACATGATCGACGTCCTTGCCGGCAAGCGCGTCGACAATCCGCAGGTGACGATCGTCGATGGCCGCATCACCGCAGTCGGGCGCAAAGGCGATGCCGTGCCCACCGGTGCCGAACGCGTCGATCTGGGCGAACGCACGCTGCTCCCCGGCCTGATCGACATGCACGTCCATCTGACCAGCGACCCGACGCTCAGCGGTTACCGCCAACTCGAATTTACGGACAATTTCTGGACCGTCGTCGGCGTCGCCAATGCACGTAAGACGCTCGACGCAGGCTTCACCACCGTGCGCAACGTCGGCTCGGCCAATTACGACGACGTAGCGCTGAAGCAGGGTATCGAGCGCGGCTACGTCCCTGGTCCGCGCATCGTCCCCGCCACCTACGCGCTCGGCGCCACCGGCGGCCACTGCGACGCGACCGAGTTCCCGCCCTCGATCCAGGTGCCTCATCCGCAGATCGCCAACACCCCCGACGAATTTCGCGGCGCCGTGAGGACGATCCGCAAATACGGTGCCGAGGTGGTCAAGGTCTGCATGACCGGGGGCGTCCTCTCGAAGACCGACGCCGTCGGCGCGCAACAGATCAGCCTCGCCGAGATCAAGGCGATCGTCGAGGAAGCGCATATGCTTGGGCTGAAGGTCGCGGTCCACGCGCACGGCGCGGAAGGGATCAACGACGCATTGCGCGCGGGCGTCGACACGATCGAACACGCCAGCCTCGCCGACGCCGAATCGTTCAAGCTGGCCAAGGCGAGCGGCGCATGGTTCGACATGGATATCTACGACGACGACTATATCCTCGCCGAAGGTGCCAAGAACGGCGTCTTCCCGGAGAGCCTCGAAAAGGAACGTCAGGTCGGCCTCAAGCAGCGCCAGACCTTCCGCGCGGCGCATGCCGCCGGGGTGAAGATGCTGTTCGGCACCGACGGCGGCGTCTACCCCAACGGCAACAACGCGCTGCAATTCGCCAAGATGGTCGAATGGGGCATGACCCCGATCGAGGCGATCCAGGCGGCTACCTCCAGCGCGGCGCAGGCGCTCGGCAGGACAGCGGACGTCGGCGCGATCCAGCCCGGCCGCTTCGGCGACCTGGTCGCAGTCGATGGCGATCCGCTCGCCGATGTCCGCGAGCTAGAGCATCCCAGCTTCGTCATGAAGGGCGGGGCAGTGGTCATCGCACCAAAGTAGACTCGCCTTCCGAATCCTCCCCCTGGCGGGGGAGGATTAATATTTGACGTCGTTACGCCAGCCGCGTTTCACCGCTACCAAGGCGCAACTCGTCGCAACGCGGGTTGCCGTCGGGCCGTGTTCAGCCTCCCCCGCCCACAACGCCGCGACGACCGCGCGCAGGGGATTTTCGACAATGACGACCGATCGCGGGGCGCTGGCCGCCCTGCTCGCCACCATGACGATGCTCGCATCGGCCAGTCCGGCAACGGCACAGACCGAGCAGACCGCGCCGGTCCGTGGCCTGGAGGGCTTGGCGAACCCAGCGCCGCAGACCAGCACCGCGGTCCCGATCCCTGACGCGCCGACGATTGTCCTGCCGAGCGAGACGCCCGCGTCCCGCCGCGCATCGCGTTCCCGCGCTGCGGAACCAGCTGCTGCGGAAAAAGCCGTCGTTACACGGCCCGCCGCGCGCAACGAATCCGAACCGTCGCAAGCCCGTACCTCGACCGAGCCGACACGTTCATCGGGCTCCACCGAACCCGCGCCGATAGCGACTCCTACGCCCCAGCCGGCATCGGCCCCGCCGCCGTCGGAAGCTCAATCGACGGAGTCCGGCCCGCAAGTCGCTGCCCCGCAACCCACAGTCCCGCAACCTACGCCCACGCCCGACGCAACGACACAATCGACGGTCACTGCACCAGAGACGGGCAGGGCGATGCCGCTCTGGCTTTCGCTCGCAGTCGTCATCGTAGTCATCGGCGCGCTCTGGCTGCTCCGCCGCAAACCCCGCGGCCGTAGGCAGGACCGCGTAGAGGTCGAAACCGTCGTCCAGCCGACACCGGAGCCGTTCGCGCCTGAGCCCGCCGCTGCGCCGGAACCCGCCGTCGGCCCCGCCTCATCGATCGAGCCTATAGCGGTCCCGGTCGCGCCTGCTACGTCCGTCGCAATTCCCGTGGCCGCGGCGGCCGCGCCGAAATTCCTCGAACCGCGGGCAAAAACGCCACCGCCGCCGCCTGCCGTTCCGCGGGCTCGCGTAACCTGCGACCTCCGTCCCTTGCGCGCCGGTCTCAACCTGCTGAGCGCGACGGTCGAGTGCGAACTCGTCGTCACCAACACCGGCACCGTGGCCGCCGAAGCGATCCGCACCGGCATCGCGCTGCTGACCGCGCATGCTCGTCAGGACACCGACCTCGCCCAGTTCAATGCCGCTCCGATCGGCCGCCCGGCCACGCCACCGTTCGCGCTGGCGCCTGGCGAGACCCGCACGATCCGCACCGTCGTTGCGATCGCGCGCGAGGCGATCCAGACCATGACCGCTGCCAACCGCCCGATGTTCGTCCCCGTCGTCGCCACCAATATCCTCTACACCACTGCCGGTGACGACGCGCAGACCGCCCGCGCGTGGGTCGTCGGCATCGAACGCGTCGACTCCGCCAAGCTCGCACCGTTCTGGCTGGATGCCCCCGCAAAGATGTTCACGACGGTCGCCGCCCGGCCGCATGCCGCGACGTTCGAGCGGTGAATTAAAGGGGGGCGGGAAGCGAGACGTCGCTAGCTCTCCCCCGTTCGTGCTGAGTAGAGACCGAGTAGCTTCGTAGAAGCGTATCGAGGGCTCGTATCGAAGCACAGGTTCCGCGCGCTACGCCCGCGTACGCAAGACGACCCACCATCACCAGACACGAAAAAGGGCGACCCCATCGCTGGGGCCGCCCTTTTTCTTAGCTGCGGCCAGCAGGGGCAAAGCCCCTGCTTCATCGGTCGGCATGAATGCCGCCGGCCGGCCTTGCGGGAGTGCGGGCCAGTATGGCCCGTCTCTCCCGCTGCGGCTTACTTGACCTCGACGGTCGCGCCAGCTGCTTCGAGCTGAGCCTTGATCTTGGCTGCCTCGTCCTTCGACACGCCTTCCTTGACGGCCTTGGGAGCCGACTCGACCAGCGTCTTGGCTTCGGTCAGGCCGAGCGCGGTGATCGCACGGACTTCCTTGATGACGTTGATCTTCTTGCCACCGTCGCCGGTCAGGATGACGTCGAATTCGGTCTGCTCTTCTGCTGCAGGAGCAGCGGCGCCGCCGCCTGCTGCCGGTGCTGCGACCGCTGCTGCGGCCGAAACGCCCCACTTCTCTTCGAGCAGCTTCGAAAGCTCAGCTGCTTCGAGAACGGTCAGTTCGCTCAGGCTCTCAACGAGCGCGTTCAGGTCTGCCATGATAAATCTCCATCTCGGGGCTCGTGCCCCATCAGTTCAAAAAGGTAACGAAAGGCCTGCAAGATCAGGCGGCTTCCTTCTCCGCGTAGGCGGAAAGCACGCGCGCGAGCTGCGCTGCCGGAGCCTGCGTGATCGTTGCCAGCTTCGTGGCGGGTGCCACGATGAGGCCAACGATCTTGGCACGCAGTTCGTCCAGCGAGGGCAGCGTTGCGAGCGCCTTCACACCGTCGACGTCGAGGGTCGTCGCGCCCATCGCCCCACCCACGATTTCGAACTTGTCGTTCGTCTTCGCGAATTCCACGACCACCTTGGCGGCCGCGACGGGATCGATGGAGCTGGCCAGACCGACCGGACCCGTGAGCATGTCGCCCAGCGAGCTGTAGTCGGTGCCGTCCATTGCGATCTTGGCAAGCTTGTTCTTCGAGACCTTGTAGGTCGCGCCGGCGTCGCGCATCTTGTTCCGCAGCACAGTGGACTGTGCGACGGTCAGGCCGAGGTTGCGCGTGACAACGACGACGCCGACCTCGGAAAAGGTGCGGTTCAGCTCGGCTACGGCCGCGGTCTTTTGATCACGATCCATGCCATTCTCCACGTTTTACGAGTTCACCGCTTGCGCAGGGAACCCGGTTACTAACCGGAGGCGCAGACAAGCCCGCGCTTCCGGGGTGTCTCGTCGATGGGGCATGGGAGAGGGCAGGCACACGAGACGCTCCGCAAAATCTCATTCCCCGTCTAGGTGGGAGATTAAGCACCGGCAAACCCTGTGCACCCACTGTCTCGGACGGAGTTCAACGAGCAAGCCCGCCGAACGAGCCCGCGCCTTAGCGGAATTGGCGGCGGAGTCAATCGGCGATGGACGTCGCGGCCGGTCTAAGGGCCTATAGTCGCTTTCAGATCATCGGCGAGGGCGCGCACCGCAGGCAACCGGGGTCTTTCGGCAACCGGATCGTGCGGAACCGCAGCGCCAGCAGGTCAACGAGCAGCAGCTTGCCCGCCTGATCGTCGCCGAAGGGCGCGATGGAGCGGAGCACTTCAAGCGCGGCAAGGCTGCCGAGGATGCCGGTGACGGGGCCGAGCACGCCGTCCTCCGCACAACTCGTTTCCGCCCGTTCGGGATCTTCGCCGACGAAGCAGCGATAGCACGGCTTGTCGGCTTCCCACCCGCGATAGGTGGCGAGCTGGCCTTCGAACTGGCCGACCGCCGCGGAGACCAGCGGGATGTGCAGCGCGTGGGCGGCATCGGCGACGCAGAACCGGGTGGCGAAATTGTCGCAGCCGTCGAGCACGACGTCCGCCCCGGCCAGCAGGTCCGCGACGTTGGTGGGGTCGATCCGGATGCAATGCGCGGCGATCTCGACATGCGGGTTGATCCGGCGCGCGGCGGCGGCGGCGGCCTCGACCTTGGCGAGGCCGGTGTCGGCGGTCGTGAAGATCGTCTGGCGCTGAAGGTTCGAGGGCTCGACGCTGTCGTCGTCGATCAGGATCATCTGGCCGACGCCCGCCGCGGCGAGATACTGGATCGCGGGCGAGCCGATCCCGCCCGCGCCGACGACTGCAACGCTGGCCGCCTTCAGTTTCGCCTGACCGGTACCGCCAAATTCCTTCAGGACGATGTGTCGGGCGTAGCGGACGAGCTCGTCGTCGGAGAGCATCATGCGGTTCAGCTGCCTGCCCAGGTGAAGGTCATGCTGGTGCGATACCAGGTGTCGGTCTGCGTATCGTCGAGGTCGATCGCGTCGCGCGGCGTACCGACGAGTACGCCGGCAGCATATTGCTCGACCGTCGGGCAATCGATCGCGCGCGGCGTCACGCGGCGAAACCGGCCCTGCGGCGTCGCGAGGACGGCGAGGTCGAGCGTGAGCGTCCAGCCCTGCGCGGTCCGCACCGCCTTCGCACAGCGTCCCGCCATCACCTCGCCGTGGACGTACATCGAGGTGTTCGCCTGGATCGTCGCGGACCGGCGGATCGGAAGAATTGGCAGCCCGCTCCAATCCTGCGGCGGCAGGGGAACGCTGGCGGTCGGCATGGCGGCAGATGGTGCGGCCGGCGCGACCTGCGTCGCGACGCCTGGCGGGGCGACGGCCTGAAGCAGCAGGAGAAACGCGGCGATCATCGCCCGGTCGATCCGAAGCCGCCTGCGCCGCGGGTGGTGTCGTCGAGCGTATCGACTTCGGCGAGCGTCGCGCGGAGGACGACCGCGGGGACCAGTTGCGCGATGCGGTCGCCGCGTGCGATCTCGAATGGGGCTTGGCCGAGATTGGCGAGGATCACCTTCACTTCGCCGCGATAGTCGCTGTCGATCGTGCCGGGGGTGTTGAGGCAGGTGACGCCGTGCTTCAGCGCGAGGCCGGAGCGGGGGCGGACCTGCACCTCATGGCCTGCGGGAATGGCGATCGCGAAACCAGTCGCGACCGCGGCTCGGTCGCCGGGGGCGAGCGTCAACGCCTCGGCGGCAACGACGTCCATCCCGGCGGCACCCTCGGTCGCATAGGCGGGCAAAGGCAGGCCCTCGCCATGCGGCAGGCGCTTCAGTTCGATACGGATCATGATGCGGCTTCTAGCGCATCGGCGATGCGGTCCGCCAGTCGTGCGGCAACCGCGTCCTTGGGCATGCGCTTCCAGCTCTCGACGCCCGCGGCGGTGACGAGGTGCACGCTGTTGTCGGCGCCGCCCATCACGTCGCCCGATACGTCGTTGGCGACGATCCAGTCTGCGGTCTTGCGGATACGCTTGGCGACGGCGTGTTCGATGACGCGCTCGGTCTCGGCGGCGAACCCGATCAGCAGGCGAGGGCGGTGGGGGCTGCGCGCCAAAGTCGCGAGAATATCGGGATTTTCCGCGAGCGTCAGCGTCGGCGTGGCATCGCCCTTCTTGATCTTCTGCTGGAAGGACTCGACGTGCCAGTCCGCCACGGCAGCCACCATGACCGCGGCATCGGCGGGCAGCGCGCGGTCCACCGCGTGCGCCATCTCGCGCGCGGTCTCGACGTCGATCCGGTCGACGCCGTGTGGAGTCGGCAGCGTCACCGGGCCCGCGACCAGCGTCACGCGTGCGCCGAGCCGTGCCAGCGCTGCGGCGATCGCAAAGCCCTGTTTGCCCGACGAGCGGTTGGCGATGTAGCGCACCGGATCGATCGGCTCGTGAGTCGGTCCGGCGGTGACGAGTACGTGGCGGCCCGCAAGGCGCTTCGGCAGTGCAGGCGAGAGCAAGGCCTCGATCGCGGCGACGATCGCGGGCGGCTTGGGCAGGCGGCCGGGACCGTATTCGCCGCACGCCATCGCGCCTTCGTCGGGCATCATCACCGTGACGCCATCCGCGCGAAGCTGCGCCACGTTGCGGACGGTCGCGGCATGGCCCCACATGCGGACGTTCATTGCCGGCGCGACGAGCACCGGCTTGTCGGTGGCGAGCAGCAGCGTCGTCGCGAGATCGTTCGCGAGGCCCGCGGCCATGCGGGCCATCAGGTCGGCGGTAGCGGGCGCGACGACGATCAGGTCGGCCTGCCGGCTGAGCTGGATATGGCCCATCTCAGCCTCGTCCTTGAGGTCCCACAGCGTCGTGTAGACCTTGTCCTCGCTGAGCGCGGCGAGCGTCATCGGCGTGACGAAATGATGCGCTGCCTCGGTCATCACGCAGCGTACCGCGTGGCCATCGCGTTTGAGCAGGCGGATCAGCTCGGCGGCCTTGTAGGCGGCGATCCCGCCGCCGACGATCAGGAGAATACGCGTCATGGACGGCGTCTTAGCGTATTACGCGGCGGACCGTAATGCGTCGCCCGTCGCTCGCGGCTCGTACCAGATCGCGCAGTCCGTCGGCTGCAAAGACTATCCCCACGAGCGAGGCCGGCGCGATCAGCAAGGCCCAGTAAAATGTGTCGATCCGCCCGAACAGGCCAAGCATCAGGCCATAGCCGGCGAGCAGCGCGGCCATCCGCCCGGCGAGCGGATCGTGCCAGGCGGTCCAGCCGAACGCCGCGATACCGACTATCGGCGCGGCAACCACGAGCGGAAACAGGCTGAGCGCAGAGGCATCGACGATCGCGCGGACGACGAAGCCGACCCCGAGCATGCCGGCCCAGCCCGGCGACGACGGATCCAGCGGATGCACGACGAGCGACACGGCATGCGCGTGGAGCACCAGAACGATCGCGACGATGGCGAGCGATCCGATCCAGGCGGCGGCCTCACGGCGGCTTCCTTCGACGAGCGCGAAGACCGCCATCAACACGAGATACGGCGCGGCGGTCTCGCGGACAAGCGCGGCGGCAAGGCCTAATGCGACCGCTTCGACCCAATAGCCTGGACGACGCAGCGCGAGCGACAGCGCGATCAGCAATCCTGCCCAGATCTCGTGGAACAGCACCAGGCCCGCCTGGAAGAACGCTAGCATTCCGCCGAGCAGCAGGATCATCGCGATGGCGAGCGCCGGCTGGGTCAACGCGGGGCGCAGGCGGCGATACCAGGCGATCAACGTCGCGGTCGCCAGTGCGTACAGCATGGCGACGACCGCGAAGGCGGGCAACGCTGCGGCCACGACCGCGAGGGTCGGTAGGCGCATCGTGACGAACGGCTTCATCGGATAGTTGCCCGCGCGCATCGCATCGGCCGCGACCGCATAATAGGGGCCGCCGTGCCGAACACCGTCGACGATCCCCACGTAGAGCGCCATGTCCGTGCCGTGATCGGCACCGGTTGCGCGGGGCGCGGTCGGTACCGAAAGGGCAAGCCACGTCGCCATGATCGCGATGACGAACACCGCCAGCGTCGCGCGTGCACCCGACTGCGACATCGCCGCAAACCGCGACGGTCTCGTCAGCCACAAAGGCGCTACGGGACGGCGCATCATCCGGTCCGGCAGGCGGATATCACCGCAGCAAGAGCCAGGTCGCACCCACACTGGTCAACGCGGTTGCGAGCGCCACCGCCATATAGCGCCAGCCACCGCCGATCCGGATGACCTCGATTTCGCGCAGCGGCATCGTCGGCGGCGCGCCACCGGGCGCAGGGTAATGCGCCTCGATCCGCCGGACCAACTCGGGCAGGCGGGTGAGCGTCTGGAAGTCGGCGATCAGTCGGTCGGCGATCATCGCCTCGGGGCCGAGTTCGCCGCGGATCCAGTCGCGGACGAACGGCTCGGCGGCTTCCCACAAATTGATGTCGGGGTTGAGGCTGGTCGCCACGCCCTCGACCATCACCATCGTCTTCTGCAGCAGCAGCAAGTGCGGCTGCGTCACCATGTCGAAATCGCGCGTGATCGAGAACAGGCTGTCGAGCATCATGCCGATCGACATGTCCTTGACCGGCAGCCCGCGCATCGGCTCGCCGACCGCGCGAAGCGCCGTCGCGAACTCGCCGACGTCGTGATAGGCGGGAACATAGCCCGCCTCGAAATGGATCTCGGCGACGCGCTTATAATTGCCGGTGATCAGGCCGTAGAGGATCTCGGCGAGCCAAACGCGCGCGCGCCGGTCGATCCGGCCCATGATGCCGAAGTCGATCGCGGCGATGCGGTTGCCGTGCAGCGCGAACAGGTTTCCCTGGTGCATGTCGGCGTGGAAGAATCCGTCGGCGATCGCCTGGCGCAGGAACGCGCGGACCAGTGTCTGCGCGAGCGCGGGAAGGTCGTAGCCGGCGGCGACGAGCGCGGGGCGATCGGACAGCTTGATGCCGTCGATCCACTCGATCGTCATGACCTTGGCGGTCGAGCGCGCCCAGTCGATCGCGGGGATGACGAAGTCGGGCTCGGCGGTCATGCCCTCGGCGAGTTCGGAGGCCGAGGCGGCTTCGCGGCGGAAATTCAGTTCGCGCAGCGTCCAGCGCTTGAACGTCTCGATCGTGAGGCGCGGGCGGAGGCGCATGGCCTCGGGGCTGAGCGCCTCAAGCTGCGCTGCCGCCCAGCTATAGGTGTCGATCGCGCGCGCAAAATCATCCTCGACGCCGGGGCGCAGGACTTTCACCGCGACCTGGCGGCCATCCGTCGTAACGGCGCGGTGGACCTGCGCGATCGACGCGGCGCCGACCGGGATCGGTTCGATGCGCGAGAACAGCGTTTCCAGCGGCTTGCCGAAGCTCGCCAGCATCGCCGCCTCGATCGTCGCGTAGGGGACGGGGGAGAGCTGGTCCTGCAACCTGAGCAGATCGTGCGCGGCGTCTTCACCGACGAGATCGGGGCGGGTGGCGAGCGTCTGGCCAAGCTTGATCGCCGCGGGGCCGATCGCCTGGAACGCATCGGCGTACCGCGGGACTGCCGGCACGCGTGCGCCGAACCGTGCGATCCGCGCGAGGCGACGGACGGGGGCGGGCGTGTTGGGGTCACGCTCGATGCCGCGCAGCGCGCCATGGCGGGCTAGGATGCGGCCCCATTTGAGGAGTCGCCAGACGTGGGTGGTTGAGGCGGTCACTGTGGTCGAGCGCCTTGAGAAGGGGTTTGTTCACGCGAAGGCGCGAAGGCGCGAAGAGAAATTGGTTCACGCGGAGACGCGGAGCCGCGGAGAGAAAGAAGAAGTGGTTCGCGCGGAGGCACGGAGGCGCAGAGATGTGGCGCCTCGCCGCGCTTGTGGCTTTTCATAACCAACATAGCGGCAGCAAAGCGCTGACGCGCGAGAAACCTGGCGCCTTCGCGCCCACTTACTCTCCGCGTCTCCGCGTCTCCGCGTGAACCACTCTTCGCGCCTTCGCGCCTTCGCGTGATCACTAGATCTTCCACCCCGAGTGTATCGCGACCAAACCGCCCAGCAGAGGTTCGACCTTCGTCTGCACGAAGCCGGCATTCGCGATCATGCCCTTGAACTTCGGCATGTCGGGGAAGCGGCGGATCGACTCGATCAGGTAGCGGTAGCTGTCGGCGTCCTGTGCGAGCAGCTGGCCGAGCTTCGGGACCATCTTGTGCGAATAGGCGTCGTATACCTCGGCGAACCCGGGCCAGACGGTGGTCGAGAATTCGAGACAGTAGAACCGCCCGCCACGCCGCAGGACGCGGTGCGCCTCACGCAGAGCCTTCGGGATATCCGTCACGTTCCGAATGCCGAACGCGATCGTGTAGGCGTCGAAGAACTTGTCGGGAAAGGTCAGCGTTTCCGCATTGGCTTCGGTCCAGACCAGGCCGTCGATGCCGCGTTTCTGCGCGCGCTGCATGCCGACTTCGAGCATCTGCGGGTTGATGTCGGCGACCGTGATCGATGCGCCCGACGGCTCCATGCGGAACGCGATGTCGCCCGTGCCGCCGGCCATGTCGAGGATCTGCTCGCCTTCGCGCGGCTTCACGCGGCGGACGAAGCGGTCCTTCCACAGCCGGTGCATGCCGCCCGACATCGCATCGTTCATCAGGTCGTATTTGCCCGCGACGTTCGAGAAGACGCCGCCGACGCGGGCGGTCTTCTCGGTGGCGGGGATGTCTTCGTAGCCGAAGGAGACGGTATCGGGCGTGAGTGCGGGCGCGGGCGCGATCAAGTCGTTCATATCCTGCGCTCTAGCCGCGCCTTGTGGCGCGAGCAAACGCAACCTAGCTGAAAACCGTGCCAGAATTACCAGAAGTCGAAACCACCGTGCGCGGGCTGGAGCCCGTGCTGAAGGGCCAGCGCCTGACCTCGGTCGAGCCGCGCCGCGCCGACTTGCGGAAAGCGATCCCGGTCGACCTGCGCCAGCGGATGACCGGGGCGACCGTTACGCAACTCGGACGGCGTGCGAAATACGGGCTGATCGATACCGATCGCGGCGATACGCTCGTGTTCCATCTCGGCATGTCGGGGCGCTGGCGGGTCGATCCGAGTGAACTCCTCGCCCATGATCACCTGCTGATCGGCACCGCAGCGGGGCGTACGGTCGCGCTCAACGATCCGCGGCGATTCGGCTTTCTCGATCTGTGGGCGACGGACGACATCGCCCATTACCCACCGTTCCTCAGCATGGGGCCGGAGCCGCTCGGGCCCGACCTGACCGCCGCGTATCTGCTGGAGGCGCTCGAAGGGCGGGGGGCGTCGATCAAGGCGATGCTGCTCGACCAGCGAATCGTCGCGGGGCTCGGCAACATCTATGTGTGCGAGGCGCTGCACATGGCGAAGATCGCGCCGTCACGCGCGGCGGGGCGGATATCGCTGTTTCGACTCGAGCGACTCGTCGAGGCGATTCGGACGGTGCTCACCGCCGCGATCCTCGCGGGCGGCTCGTCGCTACGTGATTATGTCCGGCCGGACGGCGAGCTCGGCTATTTCTCGAAGCAGTGGCGCGTCTATGGGCGTGAAGGCGAGCCGTGCGAATGCGGTGCTACCGTGAAGCGGCGGACGGAGGGCGGGCGTTCGACGTTCTGGTGTCCGAAGTGCCAACGCGGTTGACGATCTAGGACAAAGTGGGTAGGGCCGCGGCTTCGAGAGGGCGTAGGAGCAATCCGGCGCCCCTTTTTATTCATTCGAACATCCAGAGGGCTTCATGGCGAACACGCCGCAGGCGAAAAAGCGTATCCGTCGCAACGACCGTCGCGCGGAAGTGAACGGCAACCGCGTCGGCCGTATCCGTACCTTCATCAAGAAGGTCGAGGCCGCACTGGCTTCGGGCGACAAGGGCGCAGCGACCACCGCACTCGCGGCCGCACAGCCTGAGCTGCAGCGTGGCGTCGCCAAGGGCGTGCTGCACAAGAACACCGCGAGCCGCAAGTTCGCGCGTCTGACCAAGGCCGTGACCGGGCTCGCATAAGCGACCGATCACTGTCGAAAGCGGATCACCCGTCGGGACATTCCCGGCGGGTTTTTTGCGTCTGCGAAGGGAACCAAGTGCGACGGTGCGTAACCCACGGATTCCCCGCGATTCGAGTGGTCCGAAGTCAAGTCATGGAATGATTGAATTCGCAAAAAATACGTAAACACAGCCACTTATAAAAATATCGACGCATTTCCGCGGCTTGATCAAGTCAACCCGCTTTATTTCGAAAATGTGACGTGTCGGGGTCTTGCCCGGATCGCCGATCGCTTCATAACGGGGCTCACAGCGACGGTGGTTTCCACCGCTGCATCAAACACACAGGGCGAAGATGCCGGATGACCCTTGGGGTCGTCGGGGGGACCATTTTCTGTCGGGACTATATCACCCGCGCGAGCAATCTCGCGGGGTCGGAGAAGCGTGCGCGTGACGAAGTGGCAAGGATCAATGACACACGCGACCGAGGCCGAGAAGGCCTGGGCCCGCGTGCGTGCATCCTTGCGCGAGTCGGCGGGGGCACGGCTGTTCGAGCAGTGGCTGAAGCCGATCGAACTCGTTCCGGGTGACGATCGCGACACGATCCGGCTGGCGCTGCCGTCGGCGTTCATGACGAACTGGGTCCGCAATCATTATGCCGACCGACTCGTGCTCGAATTCAAGCAGATCCTGCCCCACGTCCGCACCGTCCAGATCGAGACCCGGGCGCCGGGTCGCGCGCCCGTCGTGCTCGCGATCGAGCCGGTCGCCGACGCCATTCCCGCGAAGCCCGTCGCCGATCCGGTGCCGGTCGAGGCCAAGCCGGCTCCCAAGCCGGTCGCCGAGCCTGCGCAGGTTTCGATGAAGTTCGGCGTCGATCCTTCGCTGAAGCCTGCGCCGACGCCGGTCGTGGCCTCCGCGCCCGTTGGCGTGCCGGCCGAGCGGCCGCCGCTCGATCCGCGTTACACGTTCGCGCGATTCGTCGTCGATCCGTCAAACAAGGTCGCGTTCAACGCGGCCAAGGTGCTCGCCGAGCCAGGCCCGGTCCGGTTCAGCCCGTTGTTCCTCCACAGCGGCACGGGGCAGGGCAAGACCCACCTCATGCACGCGATCGGTCACGCGTTCCTCGAGCATAATCCGAACGCGATCGTGCTGTGCATGTCCGCCGAGCGGTTCATGTACGACTTCGTCGCGTCGATGCGCGCACGCGATACGCATGCGTTCAAGCAGCGGCTGCGCGGTGCCGACCTGCTGCTGATCGACGACCTCCAGTTCATCGCCGGCAAGGATGCGACGCAGGAAGAATTCTTCCACACGGTCAACGAGATCATGGCGGCGGGCAAGCGGCTGGTGATCTCCGCCGACCGCTGCCCGCAGGCGCTCGAAGGCGTCGAGGCGCGGATCGTCAGCCGGATGTCGGTCGGGCTGGTCGCGGACATCAAGGCGCCCGACCTGACGCTCCGCCGGACGATCCTCGACCGGAAGCTGGTCGACCTGCCCGAAATGCGCGTGCCGACCGACGTGCTCGACCTGCTCGCGAGCCGCATTCACGCGAATATCCGCGAGCTCGAGGGCGCGCTCAACCGCGTCGTGGCGTATGCGCAGCTGACCGGCGACACGATCGACCTCGACTTCGCGGTCGCAACGTTGGGTGAGGTCCTGCGCGGGGCGCAGAAGCGCGTGACGATCGACGAGATCCAGAAGCTCGTGTCGGCGCATTTCGAACTGAAGCCGCTCGACCTGATTTCGGCGCGTCGCGCGCGCGCTGTGGCACGGCCGCGGCAGATCGCGATGTACCTGGCCAAGCGGCTGACGACTCGGTCGCTGCCGGAGATCGGGCGAAAGTTCGGTGGGCGCGATCACTCGACGGTGATTCATGCGGTGCGGAAGATCGAGGAATTGCGGGACTCGGACCGCGATATCGATGCCGCGGTTCGCGTGCTGATGCGCGAGCTGGAAGGCTAGGCCAGCCTACGATTTCTTGTTCTCCCGCGAAGGCGGGCGCCCAGACTGGACCCCCGACTTCGCGGGGGAACATGCTTTCTAGCTGATCCTAGGGTCAGGACTCATTGGTCATAGCCAGAAGATGACGGTGGCCGCGAGCGCGACGGCAGAGAAGAAGACAGTTGGGCAGCGGTCGTAACGAGTG
>NZ_SLYF01000008.1:0-265641 GCF_004343105.1 Sphingomonas sp. PP-CC-3A-396
TGCTCATCCGTCAGCCAGTACAGGTCGCTCATCCACGCTCTCCTCACGGAGCCTGAATCAGATCGCGCCTCTCATATCAATGGGTCCTGACCCTAGCTGAACCCCACCCCAAGTCCGTCATCCCAGCGAAAGCTGGGATCTAGTCGTGTGGCGGGTGTTGCGTGCAACGGGGGAGACCCCAGCTTTCGCTGGGGTGACGATCATATTGTTAGGTGACGGGCAGCGCTTAGCTCGCGGACAGGGCTTAGGTCGCGGGCAGGGGTTTAGACCTGCAACCCCATCGCGTCCTGCGTCGCCTTCAACACCGGTGCCGCCAGCGCGCGCGCCTTCTCGGCGCCCGACTGCAACACCGCCGTCACCGCGTTGCGGTCATCCAGCAACCGCACCATCTCGTCACGGATCGGCCCGAGCTTGGCCACCGCGAGATCCGCCAGCGCAGGCTTGAACGCGCCGAAGCCCTTGCCGCCGAACTCGCCGAGCACGGTCGCGACATCGCTGTCCGCCAACGCCGCGTAGATCGTCAGCAGGTTGCGCGCTTCGGCGCGGTCGCCCAGTTCCTCGACCGTCGCGGGCAACACGTCCGGATCGGTCTTCGCCTTGCGGAACTTGTCCGCGATCGTGTCGTCGCTGTCGATCAGCTTGACCACCGACTGCTCGGACGGGTTCGACTTCGACATCTTCGCCGACGCATCGCGCAAGCTCATGATTCGCGGCGCCGCCTTGCTGATCAGCGGCGCGGGGAGCGTGAACAGGTCGACGCCGTAGTCGCCGTTGAACTTGGTCGCGATGTCGCGCGCGAGTTCGAGATGCTGCTTCTGGTCCTCGCCGACCGGCACGTGGGTCGCGTTGTAGAGCAAAACGTCGGCCGCCATTAGCACCGGGTAGTCGTACAGCCCGACGCTCGCGCCCTCGCGGTTCTTGCCCGCCTTGTCCTTGAACTGCGTCATCCGGTTCAGCCAGCCGACGCGCGCGACGGTGTTGAGCAGCCACGCCATCTCGCTATGCGCCGGCACGCGCGCCTGGTTGAACAGGATCGACTTGGCCGGATCGATCCCTGCCGCGATCATCGTCGCGGCGACCTCGATCGTGTGCGACGACAATTCCGCCGGCGCGATCCATTCGGTCGGCGCGTGGAGATCGGCGATGAAGAACATCGACTCGCCGCCCTGCGCCGCGACGTCGTCCTGCAGCGTCACCCACTGCTTCACCGCCCCCAGGTAATTGCCGAGATGGAGATTACCGGTAGGCTTGATGCCGGACACGACGCGCATGGAAAAACCTTACTTGGAACGACGCAGAAGCGTGGAGATGTCGCCCAACCGAAACGCGCCGGTGAGCAATGTCGCGATCGCATAGACCACCCCGCCGGTGGTAACCAGCACCAGCATCGCGCCCCAGCGCTGGATACTGGTGCCGGTCACGAACGGCTGGAACAGGTCGTTGAGGAAAAACATCACGACCCCCATGATCAGCGCGGCGACCAGCAGCCGCCACGTCCGCCTGCGCAGCCGCGCGTCGGGGGTGAAGTGCCCGCGACGGACCAGCGTACGGTACAGCATCGCGACGTTGACCGTGCTCGCGATCGCGGTGGCGAGTGGCGGCCCCATATGGCCGAGCGGCTTGATGAAGGCGAGGTTGAGGACGAGGTTCACGACCATCGACATCGTCGCGTAGCGCACCGGCGTGCGCGTGTCGGAGCGCGCATAATAGCCGGGTGTGAGGACCTTCACGAGGATGTACGAGGGCAGCCCGATCGAGAAGGCGGCGAGCGCCTGCGCCGTCAGTACGCTGTCCTCCAACGCGAACTTGCCGTGCTGGAAGAGCGCGCCGACGATCGGCACGCCGCACACGATCAGCGCGACCGTGGCGGGGAGAGTCAGGAACAGCGCAAGCTCCATGCCGCGGTTCTGCGTCGTCATCGCCTCCGCATCCTCGCCGCGGCCGAGCTGGCGCGAGATCGTGGGAAGCAGGACGGTACCAAGGCCGATGCCGATCAGCCCGAGCGGCAACTGGTTCAGCCGGTCTGCGAAATAGATGTACGAAACCGATCCTGCCGGCAGCAACGCGGCGGCGAGCGCGGTCGAGACGACGAGGTTGATCTGCACCGCGCCAGCCCCGGCGGCGGCGGGCCAGATCAGCGACATGAGCTTCTTCACGTCGGGATTGAGCTGCGGACGCTTGAGGCGAAGCTTCACGCCGGACGCGCGACACGCCCAGATCAGCCACCCGAGCTGCAACGCCCCCGATATCGTCACCGCGATGGCCTGGTTGCGTGCGGTCAGCAACGGCTGGTGCTCGTGGAACAGCAGCAGCGCGGCTATCAGCGTGGCGTTCAGGAGGATCGGCGCGGCGGCATTGATCCAGAACTTGTGCAACGAATTGAGGATACCGCCGAGCAGCGACACGAGGCTGATCAGCGGCAGATAGGGCAACATGATCCGCGACAGATGGACGACATAGTCGAACCGCTCAGCGCTCGCGCCATTGAACCCGAAGGTCAGCAGCCACGTCATCGGCCACGCCGCGAGTTCGAACAGCACCGTCATCAGGATCAGCGTCGGCAGCAGCACCGACAGCGCGTCCTCGGCGAACGCGATCCCGTCGGGCAGCCCGCGGCCATCCTTGTCGCCGACCTTCCGATTGAACATCGGAATGAACGCGGCCGAGAACGCGCCCTCCGCGAACAGCGCGCGGAACATGTTGGGGAGGCGGAACGCGATCAGGAACGCGTCCGACGCGAAGCCGGCACCGACGAACCGCGCGAACAGCGAGTCGCGCACCAGCCCCAGGACCCGGCTGGCAAGCGTCAGCCCGCCGACCGATCCCAGCGCCTTGGTCAGGTTCATCTAATTACGCTCCGCCTCCGGTCGATCAGGCCTGGCCGAAGTCGCCGACGTTCGGCTGGATGCCGGCCTGCTCCGACTGCGTCAGGTACAGCTGGCCGAAGTCGATCGGCTCGAGCAGCAGCGGCGGGAAACCACCGTCACGCACCGCATCCGACAGCACGCGGCGGGCGAACGGGAACAGCAGGCGGGGTGCCTCACCGAGCAGGAACGGCTGGACATGCTCGGCGGGGATGTTGCGCAGTCCGAACAGGCCTGCATAGGAAAGGTCGACGATGAACGCGACCTGGCCTTCGCTCTCGGCGCGGACGTCGATCTTCAGCACGACCTCATGCACCTCGTCGCCGACCTGCGCCGCGCCGATGTTGAACTGCACGTCGATCGCCGGCGGGGTCTGGTTCTGGTAGACCGCGGGAGCGTTCGGGTTCTCGAACGACAGATCCTTGACGTACTGCGAGATCAGCCCGGCGGCTGGGATCGTGTCCTCGCCATTCGCGATAGCCTGGTCCGGCATGGTGATGCCGTTGTCCTGATCGTCCATTCGTCATGTCCTTGAAATGCGCAAAGATGGGACCGAAGCGGAATGCTCGTGCGTTCCATTGGGTCGAGGCGGTGCGATTAGCAGTGCCCGAGGGGCGTTTCAACGGGCGCGGGTTTGAATAAGCGCAGCTTTGGCCTATGTTAGCCCGAAGATCGGAGGCACGGTTGTTTTACGTAGTACTTCTCGCGATGGTTGCAGGCTTTTTAGCGATGCGACTGTACAGCGTGCTCGGTAAGCGGACGGGGCATGAACAGCCCTTGCCGCGCGCAGCCGAAGACCGGCCTGCGCTTGCCGCAGTTCCGCGAACGGTCGATGCGACGCCAGAGCCGCGCGAGGTCGTCAGCCGCAACATCGAGCCGCGCGCCGAAGCAGGCCTGCGTTCGATCGTCGCCGCCGAACCCGGGTTCGACGTCAACCAGTTCCTCGAAGGCGCACAGGCGGCGTACCGCATGGTGCTCGAGGCGTTCTGGAAGGGCGACGAGGAAGAACTGGGCTATCTGGCCGAAGACGATGTCCGGACGGCCTTTGCCGAGGCGATTGCGGCCCGGATTGCGGCGGGCGAAGTGCTCGACAACCGTCTTGTCTCGATCGAGCGTGCGGTAATTTCGGATGCGAGCGTGTCGGGTCGCGACGCGCGGATCACGGTGCGGTTCGACGCGGATATTGCTGCCGTTACGCGTGATGGCGAGGGTAATGTACTGGCCGGCTCGCTGACCGACGCGGTGGAGACGCACGACGTCTGGACCTTCGCACGGACGCTGAAGAGCAGCGATCCGAACTGGAAGCTTGCCGACACCGACGAGGCGTGACCGTGCGTTTCAGGGGGGCGGGGCTTAGCGCACTGGGTCTAGCTCTGGCGCTTAGCGCGTGCGTCGGCGGCGTCGAGCCACCGCGTGCAGGCCCCGCGCCGGTCGATCGCGGCGGCAATTCCGACCGAGAGCCTTCGCGCGAGCCGGTCCGCGTCCACCCGTCGCGTGATACCGGAGCCTCGCCTAACATCCGTGGCATTCAGATGCCCGCGCGGATCGTCGGCGCGGTGCCGCTGTTACCGGCTCCCGTCCTTGCACCTGCGGCCCCCGTCAACGCGGCGTCCGCCGGCATCACCGCTGGTCCGGCGATAGCGAGCCTGCCGATCGACGATACGCAGGCGCAGTCCGCGCTCGCGGCTTTCGTCACGAGTTGCCCGTCGCTGATGCGCCGCAACGATGCGTCGGGGCTGACGCGCGGTGCCGATTGGCAGCCGGCCTGTGCGGCGGCGGCGTCCGTCCCCCGCGGTGGCGCGCGGAATTTCTTCACGCAGTGGTTCGAGGCGGTCCAGGTCGGTGACGGCAAGGCGTTCGCGACGGGCTATTACGAGCCCGAGATTGCCGGCTCGCTCGAGCGTCGCGACGATTATGCGCCGATCTACGGGCGGCCGAACGATCTGATCGATGTCGATCTCGGCGCGTTCTCGACAAGCTTGAAGGGCAAGAAGATTCGCGGTCGTGTCGATCGCAGCAATCTGGTGCCCTATTACGACCGCACCGCGATCGAGCAGGGCGCTATCTCCGGGCGTGCACCGATCCTCGCCTGGGCGCGCGATCCGGTGGAGTTGTTCTTCCTCCAGATCCAGGGGTCGGGACGGCTTCGGCTGCCCGATGGCGAGATCCTGCGGATCGGCTACGCGACGCAGAATGGCCGCGATTACACCGGCATCGGTGCGCTGATGAAGTCGCGCGGGCTTCTGCAACCGGGACAGACCTCGATGCAGGGGATCGTCGCTTGGTTGCACGCGCATCCGGCCGAGGGGCAGGCGATCATGCGCGAGAACAAGAGCTTCGTGTTTTTCCGCGAGTTGGAGGGCGCGCCTTTGGGGGCGCTCGGATTGCCGGTGACTGGCCAGGTCAGTGCCGCGGCGGACGTTAAGTTCGTGCCGTTGGGCGCACCGGTGTTCCTGTCGCTCGATCGGCAGGATGCAAGTGGCTTGTGGGTCGCACAGGACACCGGCGGCGCGATCAAAGGGAGCAACCGCTTCGACACGTTCTGGGGCGCAGGGCCGGCGGCAGAGTCGACCGCGGGCGGCATGGCGGGGCGCGGCACCGCGTTTCTGTTGCTGCCGATCGGTACCGTCCAGCGCCTCAACAGCCAGCGGTTCAACGGTCTAGCGAATGGGGCGCAAGATGGCGGGTCGACCCCTCAACCCTGACCCCCTCACCCCCGAGGAGGCGCAGCTCTGGGCACGCGTGATGGCGAGCGTCCGGCCGATGCGCACGGTCGCAATCCGCATTCCAGAGCGCGCCCCGCCGCTGCCGCCTCCACCGAAACCGGTGATCGGACCCAATGGCAAGGTCGTGCCGCTGCCCCCTGCACCGATGGGGCGGGTAAAGCCCATCGTTCGTACCGCGGTAACACCGTTCGCCAGCCGACCGGGTGCGAAGCCGGTGGCGGCACCGCGGCCGGTTGCCAAGCCGATCACCGCGAACACGCTCGATGGCGGCTGGGACAAGCGGCTGACGCGCGGCGTGGTCAGTCCCGACAGTTCGATCGACTTGCACGGGCATACGCTGGCGTCGGCGCATGCGATGCTCGACGTCGGGCTCGGCCGGGCGATCGCACGCGGCGACCGGGTGCTGCTGCTGGTGACGGGCAAGCCACCCCGCCCCGAAAGCGAACGCCCGCATGCGCGCGGTGCGATCCGGTCGGCGGTGGCGGACTGGCTGGCAGGGTCGCGTCACGCGGACTCGATCGCCGCAGTCCGCGGCGCGCATCCGCGACACGGCGGACAGGGGGCGTTGTACATCGTCCTGCGCCGTGGGCGGGGGGGCGAGTAGGCGGAGGTTTCTCGACCTTTCCAATTCCGTCATCCCAGCGGAAGCTGGGATATTTCACCGTCGCCCGCGTCGCCCGTCAAACGGGATACCCCAGCTTTCGCTGGGGTGACGGTATTCGCGGGGAGTGATCGGTTCTAGGGAACGGCGGGGTCGTTAGGCGATAGGGACCTGCGTCGGCGCGCTACCGCAGCGCCCGCGTGATCACACCTGCATAGATATCCGTCAGCGTCCGCAGATCCTCGACCGCGACCGCTTCGTCAACCTTGTGCATCGTCGCGTTGACCAAGCCGAACTCGACCACCGGGCACAGCTTCGACAAGAACCGCGCGTCGGAGGTGCCACCGGTCGTCGACAGCTCTGGTGTGATGCCGGTTGCATCCGCAATCGCATCCGACAGCAGCGTCGAGAACGCACCCGGCTCGGTCAGGAACGCCTCGCCGGATACCTTGCCCGTCACGACCGTGCCCGGCGCATGGCGCTCGGCGATCGCGCGGATGCGGTCGATCAGATCCGCGCCAAGGTGGCGGTCGTTGAACCGAATGCTGAGCCGCGCGGACGCCTTGGCCGGAATGACGTTGTGCGCGGGGTTGCCGACGGTGATGTCGGTGACCTCGATGTTCGATGGCTGGAACCAATCGGTGCCCTGGTCGAGCACCACGGCGTCAATCTCCGTGAGGATCGCGATCAGCCGCGGGATTGGATTGTCGGCGAGATGCGGATAGGCGACGTGGCCTTGGCGCCCCGGGACGTCGATCCAGATGTTCACCGAGCCGCGCCGCCCGATCTTCACCATGTCGCCGAGCCGTGCGGTCGAGGTGGGTTCGCCGACCAGGCACAGGTCGGGCACGATCCCCCGCGCCGCCATCCGCTCCATCAGCGCGACGGTGCCGTAGGTCGCTGGCCCTTCTTCGTCACCCGTGATGATCAGCGACAGCGTTCCCGCATCGCTGCGGCTGGCGGCGGCGGCGAAGGCGGCGACCGCGCCCTTCATGTCGACCGCGCCGCGTCCGTACAGCAGTCCGCCGCGGACCTCGCCGGACCAGGGCGATCCGGTCCAGCCGTCGCCGGGTGGAACGACGTCGACATGCCCGGCAAACGCCAGATGCCGCGGACCTGCGCCGCGTGTCGCGAGCAGATTCTCGACGGGGCCGTCGGGCGCTTCACCGACCACGAACCGGTCGACCGCGAAGCCGATCGGCACGAGCGCTGCCTCCAGCACGTCGAACACGGTTCCCCGCGCGGGCGTTACGCTGTCCGCGCGCAACAGCGCTTGGGTCAGTTGGACGGGGTCGATCATCGTGTTGTCCCGATCAAGCGGGCGTCGCAACCGGCTGTTCGAATTGTTCGAGGACCCATTCCTCTTCCTGCGCGGCGGCGATCCAGTCCTGCATGAAGGGATGTTCGAACATCGCCTGCATATAGCCTGCCGCAAAACGGGCGATCGGCAGCTGATAGGTGACGATCCGCGTGACGAGCGGCGCGAACATGATGTCCGCCGCGCCGAACTGGCCGAACAGGAAATCGCCCCCGCCACCGAAGCGCGCGCGCGCCTGGGCCCATAATTCCATGATCCGCTGCAACTCGATCAGGACGTCATCGTCGGGTTGCTGCGCGGGGAACACCTGGCGCACGTTCATGCTGTGCTTGCGACGCAGCGCGGCAAAGCTCGAATGCATCTCGGCTGCCATCGACCGCGCCATCGCGCGCGCGGCATTGTCCTCTGGCCAGAAGCGGTCGCGCCCGACCTTGTCGGCGAGATAGTCGACGATCGCCAGGCTGTCCCACACCACCGCGTCGCCGTCCCACAGGATCGGCACCTTGCCCGATGACGGCGCGAACTCGTCGCCCGAGCGGCGCTTTTCCCAATCGGCGTCGTACATCGGCACGACCACCTCTTCGAACAGCAGTCCGGACTGCTTGCACGCGAGCCAGCCGCGAAGCGACCAGGAGGAATAGGCCTTGTTGCCGATGATCAGTTTCATGCGCGCGGTGCTAGGCGAGGGGGCGGCGAGAGGCAACTCGCTCGCCGTCCCCTCTTGGCTCCAGCGGTCAGAACAGGCCGGGAACCTCACGCTGCGCGGTGCCGGGCCGATCCGGCATCAGCAGGTCGCGCCGTGGCTCCGACGTGCGCAACGACCGTGCGCTCGCGTCGCCGGTGATCGGCGTGCAACTGCGCCCGGCCAGGAAGTTCAGCGCCTGACGCGTCGACGATTCGAGCGGATCGCCGAGTTGATAGCCGATATCGTCCGAGGCCTGACAGGACGCCTCGACCTTGGTGGCGAGCCCATCATAGTAATCACCGGTGCGCGCGGCATTCTGCGTCGCCAAGGCCACCACGCGTAGGCGATCGTCGCACGCTTCCTTGTCGAGCGCGATCTGCCCGACCGGCTTGCCATAGGTGTTGGTGCCGATCAGCCCGGCGTTGGTGTGCAGATACGGCGTGAACGCGTTGATCACGAGTTCGCTCGCCGACGCCGTTCCGCCGGTGCCGATGAACGCGATCCGCGTTGGCGCGATCGATTCGGGCTGCGGTGCGAAGAACCGCGTCGTGTTGTTCGAGGCCTTTTCGGTACGGAACGTGACGTAATCGAAGACCTCCGATGTCGACCGCGCTCCACCGAGCAGATCCCCTAGATACTCCGCCGTCTCGATCAGGCCGCCGCCATTGTAGCGCAGATCGATGATGACCTTGGTCACGCCCTTCGCGCGGAAATCGGCAAACGCCGTCTTCAGCGCGGGTTCCGCGGTTTTGATGAACGTCCGAAGATTGATGTAGCCGACGCTCTGCCCACCATCCTGGATGACCTTCGCACCATAGCGAGTCGACACCGGCAACAGCGAGAAGTCCGCCTTGGCGACGGTGACGGTACGCGTACCCGCGGCGTCGTTGATCTGGAGGACCCGCGAGGTTCCGACGGTATCGGGGCCAAGCGCGGCGGTCAGTCCGGCGGTACCCTCCGCGGCGACGATCGCACTGACGGTGCGCAGATTGGCAGCCGTCGTCCCGATCGCCAAAATCTCCGTCCCGCGATCGATCCCGGCGGCAAGAGCGGGCGCGCCCTCGAACGATTCCGCCGAGAACAGGCGTTGGCCGGTTTGATCCAGCGCGAGTCGGAATCCAAACCCGGCGCTGGACCCGGCGTTATAATAGGCGGTCTCTTCCTTGATCGACGTCAGATAGGTGAAATACCGATCTTTGCGCTGCGCTCGCGCGGTGGCGGTCAGCGCGTCGATATAGTCGTCGACCGTCGTGTACGCCGCCGGGCTGAGGCTGGCGGGCAGCGTATCGGGGAACAGATACCATTCGCGAAGCTGTGCCGCGGCCCAGTCCTGGCGTTCGCGGAGCGAACAGCCCGCGGTACTCGTAGGCGTTGGCGAAGGCGTGCTGCCGCCCGTCGAGATCGAGCCGTTATCGCTGCCGCCACAGCCCGACAGCATCGCCGTCATCGCCAACAGCCCCACCAATGTCCTACGCATACCCACGATCCCCTTTGACGAGAGGCTACGAAGTTTGACGGACCGTGTCAGGCGGAAATATTAGATTGATCGAAAGTCGATTGTTTCTCAGTGTGCCGGTCGATACCGACCTTCGATCCTCCCACTTGCGGAGGAGGATCGATGAAGACCGAATCGCTTAGCTGACCGCTTCGACGACTGCTGCACGCAGTTCGGGAATGCCCATGCCGTATTCGCTCGACGTGACGAGGATGTCGGGATGCGCGGCGGGACGCTTGCGCGCCTCGATCGCAGTGCGCTCGGTGACCTCGACCAGCTCGGACGCCTTGATCTTGTCTGCTTTGGTCAGCACCATGCGATAGCTGACCGCCGCCTTGTCGAGCATCTCGAGGATCTCGCGATCGACGTCCTTGATGCCGTGACGCGAGTCGATCAGCACGAGCGCACGCTTGAGAACATCACGCCCGCGCAGGAAGTCGTTGATCAGGAAGCGCCATTTCTTGACGACGTCCTTGGGCGCCTTGGCAAACCCGTAGCCGGGCATGTCGACGAGCCGGAACGCGAGCGGCGCGCCGACGTCGAAGAAGTTCAGCTCCTGCGTGCGGCCCGGGGTGTTCGACGTGCGTGCCATCGAGTTGCGCCCGGTGAGCGCGTTCAACAGCGACGACTTGCCGACGTTCGAGCGGCCCGCGAACGCCACCTCCGGCACCGACGCATCGGGGAGAAACTCCAGCGTCGGCGCGGACTTCAGGAAGCCGACATGCCCCGCGAACAGCTTCCGCGCATGTTCCAGCATCTCCGGCGTGAACGGCGCGTCGGTCTGCTCGAGGTCGGGGCCCAGATTCGCGCCGGGGTTGGAAACGTCGTTCACTTGGTCACCGGCGCTTGGAGGCCCGGATGGCGGGCGTAGAGCAGCTTCTGCTGTATGATCGTCAGGCAGTTCGATGTGATCCAGTAAACCTGGAGGCCGACCGCGAACGGCGCCATCACGAACATCAGTACCCATGGCAGCAGCTTGAAGACCTGCTTCTGCGTGTCGTCCATCGGCGTCGGGTTCAGCTTGAACTGGAAGTACATGCTGATGCCGAGGATGATCGGTACCACGCCGATCGCGATCATGTGCGGCGGCGTGAACGGCAGCAGGCCGAACAGGTTGAGCGGCGTCAGCGGATCGGGCGCGGACAGATCCTTGATCCACGCGACGAACGGCTGGTGACGCATCTCGATCGTCAGCATCAGCACCTTGTACAGCGCGTACATGATCGGGATCTGCAGCAGCGTCGGTGCGCAGCCGGCGAGCGGATTGACGCCCTCGGCCTTGTACAGCGCCATCGTCTCCTGCTGCAGGCGGACCTTGTCGTCCTTATGCTTTTCCTGGAGCAGCTTCGCCTTGGGCTGGACCGCGCGCATCGCCGCCATCGACTTGAACTGGCGCTGCGCGATCGGGAACAGTAGGCCGCGGATCGTTACCGTCAGCAAGATGATCGCGACGCCGAAGTTGCCGATCACGCGGAACAGCCAGTCGAGATAATAGAAGATCGGCTTCTCGACGATCCGGAACCATCCCCAGTCGATCGCGTAGTCGAGCTTGGCGACGCCGCCGGCCTGATCCGAATAGCGATCGAGCAGGCGGACTTCCTTCGCGCCCGCGAAGAAGCGCGAGGTCTGCGTGATCGCCTGGCCGGGTGCGACCTGCTTGGGCTGGAGCGCGTAATCGGCCTGGTACGCCTTGTTGGCGCCGGCGCGGAACTGGCCGTCGAACGCCTGGCCTTGATCGGGGATGATCGCGGTCAGCCAGTATTTGTCGGTAAAGCCGAGCCAGCCGCCGGTCGTCGTAAACTTCTGCGCGGCCTCGTCGATGTCCTTGTAGTTCGGACGGTAATGCGCGCCGCCATTGTCGACCGACATCGGCCCGACATGGATCGTCATCGACGACGGATCCTTCGAGATGCCGACGCGGTTGACGAGGCCGTAGGTGGCGACGGGGACGGGCGCAGTGCCGGCATTCAGGACGGTCTGGCGGACCGTGAACATGTAATCCTGGTCGACCGCGATCTGAATGCGGAAGCGCTGACCCGTGGCGTTGGTCGCGTCGAGCGTGACCGGCGTGGTCGGGGTCAGCGTGGTTGCGCCAGACGGCGTCCAGACGGCGTCGGCAGCAGGCGGGGTCAGGCCCTGCGCGCGCCAGCCGAAGCTTGCGAAATACGCGTCGGGCGCGCCGGCGGGCGACAGCAGGCGGATCGGCGGCGAGTTCTTCGCGACGGTCTCGTCATAGCCCTTGAGCACGAGATCGTCGATCCGCGCGCCCTTGAGGTTGATCGAACCGGACACGCGCGGCGTCTCGATACGGATGCGCGGCGTGCTGGCGATCACCGCGTTGCGATCGCCGATCGCGGCGGCACCGTCCGCGGCCGGATCGGCGGCGGGGTTGGCGATGGCCTTGGTCTTGCCACCTTCGATCTTCGTGACCGGCGGATTCGCGGTCGGGAAAAACTTGCCCTGGATCAGCGGCCATCCGAACAGGATCAGCGCCGCGATCACCGCGAACAGCACGAAATTCTGCTTGTCGTCTTTCACAGGGCGGCGTCTTTCAATTTTTTAGGCTTCAGCTCTGGGACCGGATCGGGGCCGTACCCGCCCCACGGATGGCACCGCGCAATACGCTTCGCCGCCAACCAGCCCCCCTTGAGCGCGCCATAGCGCCCAACGGCCTCGATTGCATAGGCGGAACACGAAGGATCGTAGCGGCAACTCGACGGCAGGACGAGCGAGGGGCCGAGTTGCCAGCCGCGGGCGAAGAGGATGAGGAGGCGGGCTAGCATGGTGCAGCCAAGGCTTGCGCGCCCCGAGATTGTTTCCCCGCGAAGGCGGGGACCCAGACTGGGCTCCCGCGTTTGCGGGAGAACAAAGGCCAAGAGAGCCGCTTCGAGCGAGGCATTTCCACCCCGGCGAAGGCCGGGGCCCAGTTGGGGGACGTCGCTAACGAATGGCGGTGCTGAATCACGGCCGCTTTCCCACCTGGGCCCCGGCCTTCGCCGGGGTGGTGGCTTGCGCCGGTGCGGTATCAGCAGCCTGCGGCGTAACCTTACGAAACGCCTTGCCCAGCTCACTCCGCAACAAAGCGAAATCCCGCTCGACCCCGCCGTTACGCCCGATCAACACATGATCCGCCCCGGCAACACCGCGTTCCGCCAACAGCTCGCGCGCCAAAGCCCGCAACCGCCGTTTCATGCGGTTCCGGACGACGGCGTTGCCGATCTTCTTGGTCACGGTGAAGCCGATTCGCATCGTCGCGTCACCGTCATCGCGGGGGCGCATGAGCAGGACGAATCCCGGCATCGGTGCGCGCTTCCCCGCATTCGCCGCGAGAAAATCGCGGCGTTTGTCGAGAATAGTTAGGCCGACAGCTTCTTGCGACCGCGGGCGCGGCGTGCGTGGATCACTGCCCGGCCGCCGACCGTCGCCATCCGTGCGCGGAAGCCGTGACGGCGTGCGCGTACCAGGTTGCTCGGCTGAAAGGTCCGCTTCATTGGTCATTCCCTAGGTCATCAAATAGAAAACGGCCGCCACAGGGACGGCCTTGATGGCTGGGCGCTTACGGAAACGGGGCGGGTAAGTCAATTCGCACCGGCCTTGGCAGCAGCGCTTTTCGACGCCTTCGTCCGCTCGTGGCGCCGCATCGCGCTTTGTCGCCGCATCATCCGGTCGACGAAATGCCCGGTCCGCGGCCAGCGCCGCTTGAGCCGCGCCCATTTCAACCGCGCCCAGCGCGAATTGCGCAGGACCAGAACCATCCCGCCCGCAAACAGGAAGATGCCCGCCGGTCCTGGCAACGGCGCAAGGAGTGGCGCTGCGACGATCAACAGCATCCCGAGCAGCAACTGGCCGAAGCGGAGGACGGGGGAGCGGACTGCTTTCACGGAAGGCATGTGGGTCCGGTGTATTAGGATGGCAAGACGGCGCGGATCGACGGCGTTGGGCCGCGCGTCCTTGCAGACATGGCAAATCGGGTATGAATAAGGCGTGACGTCGTGTCGCGGGGGAGCGGGCATGGCGGCGATCGTGGCGACGGTGGCGTATCTGGGGCTCGAAGCGCGCGCCGTCGAGGTGCAAGTGCAACTGATTCCAGGACTTCCTGCGTTCAACGTCGTCGGCCTTGCGGACAAGGCGGTCGGCGAAAGCCGCGAACGCGTGCGTGGTGCGATCGCAGGCATGGGGCTGTCGCTGCCGCCGAAACGCATCGCGGTGAACCTGTCGCCCGCCGATCTGCCTAAAGAAGGATCGCATTTCGATCTACCCATCGCGCTCGCGTTGCTGGCCGCGATGGGGGTGGTCGATGCCGAAGCCCTGGCGGACTACGTGATCGTTGGCGAACTCGGTCTCGACGCTAGGATCACAGCGTCGCCGGGCGTGCTGCTGGCCGCGCTGCATGCCTCGGAAGTGGGGAAGGGGCTTGTCTGCCCCGCCGCGCAAGGCTCGGAGGCGGCTTGGGCTGGAGAGATCGAAGTGATCGCCGCGCCCGACTTGCTGTCGCTGCTAAATCACTTCAAAGGCCACGGTCTGCTTAGCCCGCCCAAGCCAGGCATCGCCGAGCAGGCCGATCACGGTCCGGACTTGCGGCAGGTCAAAGGGCAGGAGACGGCCAAGCGCGCGCTGGAGATCGCCGCTGCGGGATCACATAATTTATTGATGGTAGGTCCGCCTGGGTCTGGAAAGTCTCTCATGGCCTCCTGCCTGCCCGGCATCCTGCCGCCGCTCGACCCCGCCGAGGCGCTCGAAGTGTCGATGGTCCAGTCGGTCGCCGGCACGCTCTCCGGCGGTCGCCTGACCCGCACGCGCCCGTTCCGCGCCCCGCATCATTCCGCATCGATGGCCGCGCTGACCGGCGGCGGGCTGAAGGTGAAGCCGGGGGAGGTAAGCCTCGCGCATCTCGGCGTGCTGTTCCTGGACGAACTTCCGGAGTTCCAACGCGCCGTCCTCGATTCGCTCCGCCAGCCCTTGGAGACCGGAACGGTCAGCGTCGCTCGCGCCAATGCGCACGTCACGTTTCCTGCTCGCGTGCAGTTGATCGCGGCAATGAACCCGTGTCGGTGCGGACACCTCGGCGATGCGAGCCTGGCCTGCGCGAGAGCCCCGAAATGCGCAGCAGACTATCAGGCGAAGGTCTCGGGGCCGCTACTCGATCGGATCGACCTCCACATCGACGTCCAGGCGGTCAGCGCCGCAGACCTGATCCTACCGCCACCAACCGAAGGCTCGGCAGAGGTTTCCGTCCGCGTCGCTGCCGCCCGCGCGATCCAGTCCGACCGCTACCGCGATCACCCGGTGCGTACGAATGCCGAGGCGGATGGGGCACTGCTCGATGCGGTCGCCACGCCCGACGAAGCCGGCCGGAAACTGCTCGCGCAAGCCGCCGAGGCGATGCGCCTTACCGCGCGCGGCTACACCCGCATCCTCCGCGTCGGTCGCACGATCGCCGATCTCGCCGGCAGCGACACCGTCGGCCGCATCCACATCGCCGAAGCGCTCAGCTATCGTCGCCAGCCACCGAGAAACTGAACCGATACGTTTTCCGATCAAGACAGCTTGCGGCAAACGAAAGCTTCGTCTAGCCAACCCGCCGCTGCCCCTGTGGCGAAATTGGTAGACGCGACCGACTCAAAATCGGTTGCCGCAAGGCATGCTGGTTCGATTCCGGCCAGGGGCACCACCGCACTTCGCCGCGCATTTGTGCAAGGCGAGGCGGATCTACCATCCGCGTCGGCTCGCACATTCCACGCCGCGATGTGACCGATCGCTGTCGACCATAGCTCGTTGGCTTCCCTACCGCCGGGTCCACAGATCCAGTCGGTACGATGTCGTCCGCTCCGCCCGCTCGACCGTGATGGCGTCGCCGAGCGTCGCGGATATCTTGTCGACGGCCGCGTCTCCGGTCTGCGGATAGTCGGTCTCGCCGATCCAGTGCACCAGCAATATCCGTCCGCCGGGGACGACATGCGCCCGTAACCACGCCCCGGCGGTGGTGATGTCGTCATCGCTCCAATAATACACGACCTCGGAGAGTAGGACGAGATCGAGCGCGTTGGTCGCGGGAACCTGATCGGGGAAAACGACCTTCTCGAAGCGGACCTGCGGCAGGCCTTCGCACCGCTTGCGTGCATAATCGATCGCCTGCGCGGCAATGTCGATGGCGAGGAGATCGTCGCATAAAGGCGCCAATTGCCGTGTGAGCACACCGTGAGCACAGCCGATCTCGAGCGCGGCGGCGTAGCGACGATCGTCCAGCACGGCGATGGTGCGCGCAAACTTGGCCGCTTCATATGGGCTGCTGGCGAGCGACCACGGATCGTCGTCAGCGGCAAAAATGTCCTCGAAATAGGCGGCGGCCAGGCTGCCCCCGCTATGGGGCGGCTTATCGGGCATCGGCAATTCCGTTCAGATGAAGGACGTCCTCCGCCGGCATCCGCCAGGCGGTCCGCGCGAGGCGAAAGCCCGCGCCATAGGCTGCACCCGTCTGGCTGCGATGCGCCAGGAGTGCCCGGCGGCGCTGGCCGACCGGCATCGGGCGCGTGCGGAATGTCGTACGCGCAGGCGGCACGGCGGGATCGGTCCATACGCGGTAGTCGAATATCGTCACCGAGCGCCGGGCGGCATGGATTGCGGCGAGCGCGATCGTCCGGAACGCGGTATGATCGCAATGTGGTTCGTCGGCGCCGGTGACCGCGATCGCATCGACGCCACGTGAGCGGATCAGTGATGCAAGGCGCCGGACCGTCGCGCGCCATGCCGCGCTGTCGGGGCGATGGGGATGCGCGTCGGGCCAGTCGAGGAACACGGGCAACGCCGCATCGCGTCCGGCCAGCCGCCGGACCGCCAACGCCGCCTCACGCCGCCGCACCCGTGCCAGCCAGGCGCCGCCCACGTCGTGCGATCCGGCGCCATCGGTCAGGTAGACGACCCCCGCAAGGCGACGTGCGGCCGCCGCCTCGGCAACCAGCGCACCTGCGCCCAGCGTCTCGTCATCGGCATGCGGCGCCAGCACCAGCCAGCGCGCGCGTGCGAACCTGCTCGTCGCGAGCGGGCGGGCAATGCCTACCACAGGCGATCCTCGCCCCAGCAATCATGATCGATCCAGTCGCGCACGGCGGCGTCGCGGACCTGGTCGGGCCCTGCCTGACGCAGGTACAGGCTGAGATCGCGGATGATCTTGTCGATACGCTGCCCCTCGAACGTGCTGCGGGTGCCAACAAGCCGTGCCGCATGCTCCATCACGTCGAGCCCGGCGCGCTCGACGACGCCGCGGGTCATCCGTGCGAACGCCGCCGCGTCGGCATCCTCGCGCGCCGCGCGCACCGCCGCCTCGCGCACCCACAGCCCGGCGGTACGGGTTGCGACGACCGCGTGCCCGAATGCCGCGCGCGCCAGCGGATCGGCGCGTGCCGCCCCCGAGAGCGCCGCGCGGGTCTCCGCCAGCAGCGCCTCGATCCCGCCGAGTTGGACCGCGGTGAACCGCCACGCACCCGCGGTGAAGCGCGGTTCGCGATCATAGTCGCCGGGCTGGCCGAGCAGCGCATCCTCGTCGATCGGATAGCCGTTCAGATCATAGGCGCCGCTCATGCTCGCGCGCATGCCCCGGACACGCCAGCCGCTGGCATCGGTCCGGTCGGGATCGTCGGCGCCGACGATGGCCAGTCGGCGGTCGCCGCTATCGGGCTGGATCGTGACGATCGCATAGGCGATCCCGCCTGCGCCGCTGGCGAAGCTCTTTGCGCCCTGCAATGTTCGCCCGCCCAAATTCTCGATCAACGCGACGCCTGGCGCCGGCTCGGTCGCCCATACGCCGAACGCGGCGCCATGATCGAGCACGCGGCGCAGCCAGTCCTTCTGGCTGGCGGTCGCATACCAGCCGAACAGCGCCATCGCGTTGACATGACCTTCGAACAACCGACCGACGCTCAGATCGCCGCGACCGACCCGACGCAGTGCGTCGAACATTGCGCGATGGCGGGCGTTGGCATCGGCAAACGCCTCGCCACCCGATTCGACCGGGGCGAACCGGCGTAGCAAACCCGCCTCCGCGAGCAGCGCGATGCTGTCGGCGGGATGCGCGCGCTCCGCGTCATAGCGTTCGCCCAGCTTGGCGAGCGCAGCGACCAGCGGATCGTCGAGCACCGTCGTCATTCGTTCGCTCATCCGCGCTCTCCATCGGCCAGGGCCATCACATACGCTGCCAGACGGGCTGCACCATCCGGGTCGTCGAGCGCCGCTTGCGCGGCGGAATCGAGCCGTTCCGCATGCGTCAGCAGCATCGGCCAGTCCGCTGCGGCGGCATCGTCGCACATCAACGCTGCACCCGCCGCGACCAGTCGCTCGGCCTTCGATCGCTGTTCGGCGAACGGTCGATCCTCCGGCAGGCAGATAAACGGTCGGCGTGCCGCCAGCACCGCACCGACCACGCCGTCCCCTGCGCTGCCGATGACGATCGCGGCGCGTGCGATCCACGCCGCGGCATCGTCGACCCAGCCTGATTGCTCGAGATTGGCTGGCGCGTCGACGACTGGCGGGCAATCGCCGATGATCCGCCACATACGGTCGGGCGTGGCACGCGCCGCGCGGGCCCAGACCGTGCCATCGATCGCCGAGCCGCCCCTGCCGCTAACGACAAGGACCGATCGGGGTTCGATCGATGTCGTCCGGACACGGTCGACTAGGCCGGGGGCATAGACGGTCTTTCGTCGGACCCAATCGGGGGTGGCCGGATCGTCGAGTGCTTCGGCAAATGGCGCAACGATCGCGATCGCGGCGCGAAACGCGTCATGATGCGGGGCGTCGTCACGCCGGCCGCCGAGCCTGACGTACACGGTCGGTACCGACGCCAGCCGCGCCAGCATCGCGATCTCGCACGATACGTCGACGATCATCAGCGCGGGTTGCTGTTCGGCGATCCAGTGCGTGATCGCCGCGACCCGGCGACGTATGCCGTCATGGTCGAGCGGTGCATAGTGCAGCGCCGCGGGCCGATCCGCGGCATCGTCGCGACCGTCGAACCCGCAAGCAAGCCGGTCGTCCGGAATGTCGACATAGCGGTGGGCACCGCTCCGCCCGGCGATGTTCGTGCCGATCAAAGTGATTCGCCCGTCGGCATGATCCGCGATCGCCGACGCTCGCATGCGGTGTCCGGCGCCGTGGTGATGGACGTAATAGCCGATCGGACGTCGGCTCATGATGCAAGCAAGGACGTGGCGGGCTCGATCGAGATCGCGCCGGGATATTGGGGCAGGGGCATGTCGCTAGGCATCGGCGGCAGGTCCGCCTCGCGTGCCAGCATCGCCGCGACGCCGTGTGCGTGGCGGGTTGCACGCCGCCAATGAGCACGGGTCCGCCAATGCTCGAACGCAGGTACCCACGGATCCGCGCCCCGATCGAGCGTTGCTGCGAGTTCGGCCATCGCGAGCGCCATGCCCCCTGCGGCACGCCCCTCGGTGCGCGCCGACACGCGGGTCCAGACCGAAGGCGGATGGACCAGCCGCCCGCCCGCTGCGACCGCGTCGATGACCATCGATCGATCCTCGCCCGATGCGATTGGCGGGACCCCGCCGATCATGCGGTACAAGGCTGCGTCGATCGCGATGCTTGCCCCTGTATGGTCGCCGTGACGCGGGGGCGGATCGTGCGGGGATGGGTCGACCGCGTCCTCGATCGCGCGGACCGCGGCCCAATATCGATCGAACCGTTCGCGCATCGCGGTGATCGCCGCATCGATCGGCTCCGCGTCGTCGAGGACGATCCGTCCACCAACGATATCCGCACCTGCGTTGATCGCGGCGAGGTTGGCCGCGAGCCAGCCAGCGGGAGGACGACAATCCGCGTCCGTGGAAATCAGCACGCCGCCGCGGTCGTCGCCGCCGATACCGCCGCCGCCGCCAATCCCACCGTCAACGACATGGCGATATCCCATCTCCATGGCGTGGCCACGCGCGCTCCCGGCATGTACTAACGCGGGTTCAAAGGTGCGAGACTCGACCACGATGTCCAGCCGACCGGCGTACCGTATCGCGACATTGCTCATGACCCCGACGCTGTCGTCGTCGCTATTGTTGATACACAGCGCAATCGGGATACGCCCGCCGATCGTTTGCGCGGCAAGTGCCTCAAACAATATCGGCAAGCGCAGGCTTTCGTTGCGGGCAGGTACGCAGACGCAGAACGGCATCATCGGCGCAGCGCGCGGTTAGCAGGCGCGGGTCTGCTGGCGGCCAGGGCAGGCCACATCGCCGACGCCAGCGGTTCCGGGATCGGCACGGGCATGGGCGGAGCAGCAGTCTTCGCGCGCATTTCCGCGCACATCTCGGCATACAACGCCTCGTAACCGTCGATCATCGTTTCGGCATCGCAGATCGCAACGGCGCGCGCGCGGCTGTCCGATCGGGCGAGGTGCATCGCCCGTACGGCTGCGGTGGCAAGCGAGTCGACATCGTCGGGCGTCGCCAGCACGCCACTACCGTCATCGAGCAAGGTCGGGATCGCACCGCGCGCGAATGCCGCGACCGGTGTGCCGCACGCCAGTGCCTCGGCAACGACCAGCCCGTACGGTTCGTCCCAGCACGGCGTGCACAGGAATACCCGGGCACCTCCGATCAGCAACGATAGCAAGGCGTGATCGAGATGGCCGACATAGCGCACGGCATCGCGGAGATGCGGGGCCACCTCCTCGGCGTAATAGTCCGGATCGGAGATCGGACCGGCAATACGCAGCGGCAGCCCGACCTTTTGGGCCGCCGCGATCGCCAGATGAAGGCCCTTTTCGGGGACAATGCGACCATACCAGACCAGATAGGGATCGGCGTCGGGGACGGCCCGATAGGGGAAGCGGTCGAGATCGATACCGTTGCCGACGACCCGGTCGATCGGGACGATCGGCGACCACATCGTGCGGATCGCCTCCGATACGGCGACGAACCGGGTCGCTTCGGCGCGGCACAACCGAATGCCGCTCTCTAGCCAGCAGAATGGCGGGGTATGCAGCGTCGTGACCATCGGCATCGGCAACGTATCCGCCATCGCAACCGGCAGATAATGCAGTGAATTGTTGTGGACGATATCGAAGCCGCCGCGACGCAGCTCAGACATCAGCCGCAGATAGGCGTGATGTTCGCGGAAGAACGCGATGTCGGTCGCTTCCGCGACGCCGGTCGCCATCAGCGCGGTCTCGTCGCAGATCGCGGTCAACCCGGTCGCGGGATCGGACCGGGTCGACGCGAACAACACGACATCATGGCCACGCGCGCGAAGCCGGGTGGCAAGAAGATGCGTGTGCATCTCGAGTCCACCGGCAAACGGCTCGACGATCGCATGCTTCAGATGAGAGATAATCGCGATACGCATGATCGAGCCGAGCGTCCCCTTTATGGTTCAGCGTCGTAACGAGCGTGCGTCGGTATAAGACCCATATACAGATCGTGAATCGTGCTGATGGGGATCAATAGACCCGGTATACTATAGTTTAACCGGCTAGTGCGCTCGAATACGCGCAGCGCGCCGTGGAGACTATACGGGTTGTTCGCGCGAAATCTGTGTTCGGCAGAACAGTGATCCGAGGGTGTGCGATGATCACCGCCCGGCCGATGCGGACCTTTTAGGCAGGATGTCAGCGATGCGGCAACAGGATCACACGCTTGGGACGAGTCAGCGGATCGACTTGTCGACTGGCTCCGTTGCGGCGGCATACCTGGTGGCAATGCTGCCGATCTCGACATCGTCCTCGGCGACTTCGATCGCACGGTGAAGATGACAGGCGGCCAGATCGGCCCGGTCGCGGTCGAGCAACGCGAGCGCCATCTTCATCAGCGAAACAGCGGTTTGAGAACGTGTTAGCATGATCTAAGTTAGGATGACTGGTTTGAGGAGGCAAGCGAAAGCGGCGTGTTTCGTCCGGTTCGGATGCGACGGCACGGTGTGATCTCTTCCGCACGACGCCATGCCGATCGCCCTGATGTACAGCGTCACGCGCCTCTCTTGGGCACCGGCAATCAACCCAACATACCCGCATAGGTCTGCGGCGGCGGCGGCAACAGGACCCGCGCGCCGCCGCCGCTAGCCAGTACCAGCAGCAGTATGACGATACCGGCGCGGGCGATGTGTCGGGGCGGCGCGCGATCGGCCAGCAAAACCACCGCCACCGCGGTCGCGATCATCGGCCACAGGTGATAGCGCAGGTCCGACGCGATGCTGAGGACCGCGAAGCTCGCTTCCAGGGCGAGCGCGGAGACGAGTAGCGCCGTGGCAAGATCGCGGACCGGATCGCGGGCCGGATGGGGGGGACGCGACAGGCCTGTCGCCAGCGCGGTGACCGCGATCACGATCCAGCTGATCGGCCAGCCCAGCGGCGTCTCGACGATCATGGCGGTCAGGCTTTCCCAGTGCCGGGCGGCGGCGTTCGGACTGGCGAGACCGATCGTGTTGGGCTCCGACAGGGTCGGGGGGGCTGCGCTCGGCCAGTGCAACGGGACCAGCCAGCGATCGGTCGAGTTCAGATGCGCGAACCGGTGCGCCGCATAGGCGATCGGATGATGCAGCGCCGATCCGGCGAGTGTCTGGTAGAGCGTACCGGCGGGTAGCGCCCGGAGGCGCGCCATCGTCGTTCCGCAATGCGCGTCGTCGCCGAGCGGGTCCCAGAAGAAGGGCGAGGCGCAGTGGCGCGCGACCACGGTTTCGGCTTCGGCGCGGGTCAGGCCGATTGCGGTCCCGTCGGGTACGCGCGCGGCGATGCCGGCCAGATCGAACAACGCCTGCGTCGATTCCACGCCGCTGCGTTGCGCGCGCAAGATCTGGTGATTGACGACCGGCGCCACGCCTAGGACGACGACCACCGCAATCAGGCCGGTGATGATCTTGGCGACGGTTCCGGCGGGGCGGGGAGCGAGCGTCACCACCAAGGGCACGACGATGAAGACGGCGTTTGCGCGGACGAGGACCGCATAGGCCAGCAGCAATGCGGTCGGGACCCAGAGTGCGCGTGGCATGGGGCGGTGCGAGAGTCTGTACCAGCCGACGAGTCCGCATGCCCCGAGCATCGCGCCGGTCAGTTGCGCGTCCTTGAGGACGACGCCTTGCCACCCGAGAAACGGTGGCAACAGGCCGATGACGATGATCGCCACCGCGCTGCGGCTGCGCCCCGCTCGCGCCAGCGCGGCGGCGATCAGGCCGAGGCCGAGCCAGTAGGTGCCGAGCTGCAGCACCAGCATCGGCGTCGCAGCCGACCCGAGCGGTGCAAGCAGCGCCCAGGCGCGCGCCATCGCCGGCGGATGCCAGTCGTCGTACACCCCCGACAGGACCTGCTTATATTGCGCGACGGTGTCGTACATCGCGACCCCCGGCCAGAACAGCGCGAGCGAGGCCACGCACAGCGCCGTCGCAACGAGCGCGATGTGGCGCGGGGTGAGGCGGGAGGCAGGGTCGATCGACATTCGCGGGTCCTGCACCGGTGGCTCATGCGCCGCGAAATCCTGAGAACAGGACGTCGGGGCAAGGCGACCTTTCGGAGGCTCGTGCGCGAGGGTCAAGAGAGTTAGGGCCGAAACGGGATGGCTTGCCCGGTCTGGTCGGTTGGTTGGGTATCTCGCAACGTGATCCTGACGATCGTCAGGAGTCGGAGCCAAGAGCGTTGCGGGTGGTACCCCTGGGCCCCGACTTTCGTCGGGATGTCGGGGAGGGGGCATGCTCGAACTCTGATCCTCCCCCGCCCGGGGGGAGGTGGCGCCGAAGGCGACGGAGGGGGAGGATGCGGAACGGAGGTTTCCCTTTCCGCCCCCTCCGTCAGGCAAGCGCCTGCCACCTCCCCCTGGCGGGGGAGGATACCGGCATTAGTAGTGGATCGCGCGGCCATAGGCGGCGAGGACGCTCTCGTGCATCATCTCGGACAGTGTCGGATGCGCGAACACCGTTTCCATCAGCTCGGCCTCGGTCGTCTCGAGCTGGCGCGCGACGACATAGCCCTGGATCAGCTCGGTCACTTCCGCGCCGACCATGTGCGCGCCGAGCAGCTCGCCGGTCTTCGCGTCGAACACCGTCTTCACGAAGCCCTCGGCCTCGCCCAGCGCGATCGCCTTGCCGTTGCCGATGAAGGGGAATTTGCCGACCTTCAGCTCGTAGCCGGCTTCCTTCGCCTTCGCCTCGGTCATGCCGACCGATGCGACCTGCGGGCGCGAATAGGTGCAGCCGGGAATGTTGGCCTTGTCCATCTGGTGCGGCGAGCCGCCGGCGATCTTCTCGACCGCGATGATGCCCTCGTGGCTGGCCTTGTGCGCGAGCCACGGCGCGCCGGTGACGTCGCCGATCGCCCAGATGCCGTCGACGTTAGTGCGGCCATAGCCGTCGGTCTTGATATGGCCGCGGTCGGTCTCGACGCCCAAGGCCTCCAGCCCGATATTCTCGGTGTTGGGGACGATGCCGATCGCGATGATCGCGTGGCTGAAGGTCTCCTCCGAAACCTTGCCGTCCTTCGCCTTGATCTTGGCGGTCACACCGTTTGCCGAGGGGACGAGACCTTCGAGCCCGGTCTGGGTCAGCAGCTTGATGCCCTGCTTCGACAGCGCCTTGTCCATGAACGCCGACACTTCCTCGTCCTCGACGGGGAGGATGCGGGGGAGCATCTCGACAATCGTCACGTCGGCGCCCATGTCGTTATAGAAGCTGGCGAACTCGACGCCGATCGCGCCCGAGCCGATGACCAGCAGCTTGGTCGGCATCTCGGTCGGCACCATCGCATGGCGATAGGTCCAGATCCGCTCGCCGTCGGCCTTGGCGAACGGCAGGTCGCGTGCGCGCGCGCCGGTCGCGACGATGATGTTCTTGGCTTCGAGCTCGACGGTCTTGTCGCCCTGCTTGACGCTCAACTTGCCCTTGGCCGTCACGGTGCCGACGCCCTCGACGACGGTCACCTTGTTCTTCTTCATCAGGCCCTTCACGCCCGCGTTCAGCTGGCCGGCAACCTTCCGCGAACGGTCGACGATCTTGGCAAGGTCGAAGCCGACATTGTCCGCCTTGAGGCCGTAGCTCTCGGCGTTCTGCATATAGTGATAGATTTCGGACGTGCGGAGCAGCGCCTTGGTCGGGATGCAGCCCCAGTTGAGGCAGATGCCGCCCAGCCGCTCACGCTCGACGATCGCGACCTTTAGGCCGAGCTGCGACGCGCGGATCGCGGCGACGTACCCGCCGGGGCCCGAGCCGAGGATGACGAGATCATAGGTATCAGCCATTCGAAACCGTTTCTTTCATAAATTTTACAGCTGCCCGGCAATCAATGTCATTCGCCAACGCGTCAAGATAGCGCAAAACCCCTACCGCATTGGGCACGGAGACCTGAGATCCAAACCGGTCATGCTTGCATCCAACTTTCTCGATAAAGGTTTTATTTATCGTTGACCTGTTGTGCACAATGAGATTTCTAATTTCGACTATTCTTTTCACCCGACGCTTGGTTAACCAATGATCAAATATGGGGAATGATAGAGACTTTTTAATTTCGTCGCTAAGATCGACGATATTCATGTATCCGTACGACGATACGGTCTTTTCGATAGCAATTTTTCTTAGCTCTAAAATATCCGCAGATCCAAACAGCTCTCGGTATGTCACGCTGCCTTTTGGTACGATCTCTGGTCTAACCAGGTAAATCTTCAACAGCAGGTCGACAACGTAGCTTTGAAAATTATCGACTATTCTCGCGAGTAACATTTCTTCAACGGCGCGTTCAACTTTATCGAAGTCATAATCAGACTTCGTAAACTTCTTTTTTGTTCTTGCTCGGTGTAAGCCGAAATAGGCGACGCTTCCTACCTCGGTTACCCCGATGCCATGGTTCCAAAAGCGATCAAAAGCCTCTGTGGCGGTAGCCGGATAGGCAGCTGAAGCATATGTCACACGCCGGTCTCAGAAGGCGGCACTGGCCGCGGTTTGCGATCGTCGCCGACCGCCACGAAGATGAAACGCGCCTGGGTCACCTTGCAGCTGTCGTTGCTGTGGCGCGCGCGGCGCCACGCCTCGACCTCGATCGTCATCGAGGTGCGGCCGACCGCGATCAGTTCGGCGTAGACCGAGACCTCGTCACCGACGACGACGGGCATGTGGAATTTCATCGCGTCCGCGGCGATCGTGACGGCACGACCGCCGCTGCGCCGGGACGCGACCGAGCCGGCGGCAAGATCCATCTGACCCATCAACCAGCCGCCGAAGATGTCGCCATACGGGTTGGCGTCGGCGGGCATCGCGGTGACGCGGATCGTCGGGGCCTTTTCAGGCGGCAATTCGGTCACGCTTCACTCCTGCGGGTAGTTCTGTCGAGACGACGGGCGCGGCGCAATGGCCCCACGCCCATCAGCACGGTCGCGACCATCGCCGCGGCCCCGCACGCCCAGATCACGTCCTGCCCGAGCGGGTAGGACCATGCCGCCGCCCAGGTGATCGCGACGGCAACCGCGAGCCCTGCGAGGATGTGCAGGATCTCGATGGTCGTCTTCTTCATGTCGAAGCCGAACCGCACACCCCCGTTCGCCCTGAGCGAAGTCGAAGGGTGTCAGACTCACCTGCTTCGACTTCGCTCAGCACGAGCGGGGTGGGGGTGCGGGGTGCGGCGGTCATGCTTTCGAGCTTACGCCAGCATGCCCAGCGGGTTCTCGACGAGGTGCTTGAACGCCTTCATGAACTGCGCGCCGTCGGCACCGTCGATCGCGCGGTGGTCGAAGCTGCCGGTCGCCGACATGACGGTCGCCACGGTGAGCTCGTCGCCGACGACGTACGGACGCTTCTCGCCCGCGCCGACCGCGAGGATCATCGCCTGCGGAGGGTTGATGACCGCATCGAACTGCGTGATGCCGAACATGCCCATGTTGCTGATCGAGGCGGTGCCGCCCTGATATTCCTCGGGCTTGAGCTTGCCGTCGCGAGCGCGGGCGGCGAGGTCCTTCATCTGCGTCGAGATCGACGACAGCGAGGCGGTGTCCGCACCAACGATGATCGGCGTGATCAGACCCGATGGCGTGCTCACCGCGACCGAGATGTCGGCGCGCTGGAAGGTGATCAGCTGGTCCGGCGTGAACATCACGTTGCAGGTCGAAACCTGCATGAGCGCGACGGCCTGCGCCTTGATCAGCAGGTCGTTGACCGACAGCTTCACGCCGCGCGATTCGAGGCTCTTGTTCAACTCGCCGCGCAGCTTGAGCAGCGCGTCGAGGCGGATGTTCACGGTGAGGTAGATGTGCGGGACGGTCTGCTTCGACTCGGTCAGGCGACGCGCGATCGTCTTCCGCACGTTGCTGAGCTTAGTCGCTTCGTGCGGGATGTCGGGCACGGTCGCAGGCTTTGCGGCAGGTGCGGGGGCCGCAACGGCGGTCGGCTCAGTAGCTTCGGTCTTCGCAGCAACGGGCGCCGCACCCGGCTTGGCGTTGTCGACGTCGGCCTTGACGATGCGACCCTTCGGCCCCGAACCCGACACGGCACCGAGATCGATCCCCTTGTCGGCAGCAAGACGGCGCGCGAGCGGGCTCGCCTTAACGCGGTCACCGCTGGCGGTGGGCTTCGCCGCACCGGCGTCGTCGGGACGACCGTGATCCTCGGCCGACGCTTCGGTGCGCTCGACCGGCTTGGCCTCGGTCCCGGTCTTGTTCGGGTCCGTCGGATCGGGCTTGGCTTCCGATTCCTTCGCGGCGGGCGCGGGCGTCTCGCTCTTAGTGGGTGCCGACGAGACCGACGACGCATCCTCGCCCTCTTCCGCGATGATCGCGATGACGGTGCCGACCTTCACGTTGTCGGTACCCTCGGCGACGAGGATCTTCACCACGGTGCCCTCATCGACGGCTTCGAATTCCATCGTCGCCTTGTCGGTCTCGATCTCGGCCATCAGGTCGCCGGATTTCACGACGTCGCCCTCCTTGATCAACCATTTGGCGAGGGTACCCTCCTCCATGGTCGGGGACAGCGCAGGCATCTTGATCTCGATCGACATGGATTTCCCCAGGGCGTGACGTAACGGCATGCCTACTCGCGCCCTCGTCCGCTCGGGTCAACCCCGCCGCACTTGCGTATCTAACCGCCTCGGCCCAATTACCGGCAATAACGGGGGCTAAAATGCGCATTTATCTGGTGGTTATCGACGATAGTCCGGAAGCGGGCATTGCGTTGCGGTTCGCGGCACGGCGCGCGGTAAAGACCGGCGGCGGCGTCGAGATCCTCACCGTGATCCCGCCCCAGGAGTTCATCGCGTTCGGAGGCGTCCAGGCGACGATCGAGGAGGAGGCGCACCTTCACGCACAGGGTCTGGTCGCGGGTGCGGCGGGGACGTTGCTGGAGGAATCAGGCTTGCGTCCGTCGATCACGGTGCGTGAAGGCGAGGGGCCGAAGATCATCCGCGAGATGATTGAGGCGAACCCGGAGATAGCTGCGCTTGTGCTCGGCGCCGCGGCGACCGGCGCGCCGGGCGAACTGATCGCGCATTTCACCGGCGCCGATGCGGGCGCGCTGCCGGTGCCGGTGATGATCATCCCGGGCTCGCTGACGCGCGAGGCGATCGATCGGCTGAGCTGAGCGCCCGGGGCGGGCCGTTGGCGATAGCGGCCAGTGTCGTTGATGCCGCTAAGAAGGTCGATCAGCCGACGGGTACGGCGATCTTCTGATCCAGCAACAATTCCACCTTGTCGATACCGGTCTGCGTCAGTTGTAGCGCATCGATGCCGGGAAGCGTCGGTTCGAAGAGCGCCTTGGACTGCAGCACGCGCAGCCAACGAACGATCGTGGTCTGCGATAGCGGTATATGGCTGGCGACGGTCGCGATCGACGCGATCCGGCCCTCGGCTTCGGCGACATAGGTCAGCAGCAGGATCGTCCAGGCGTGATCGGCGAACAGGTCCGCCCCGAGGATGTCGTCACGCGCGCGCATGATATCTAGGAGTTCCCGAGCGCGACGCCACAGTCGATAGGGCGCGGGGTCTTGATCGAGGATGTTGTCGATCGTCGACAAGGTTCCGACCAGATGGCCACCATCGGATCCCATCACCCGGGAAACCTGAACGTCCACTGCGATGATGTCTCCCCTGCCACCGATATAGCGTTTGCGGATTTTTGCGGATTGTCCGTTGGCCTGGAGTGCGGAGACCTTCGCCAAGTTTAGCGCAAGATCGTCGGGATGTGTGATCGACATATACGAAATACCGATAAGTTGATCTCGCTCGCGCTGCAGCAGTGTTGCGACGGGGCCGTCGATCGCCTGTATGACACCGTCACTGTTCGATACTGAATGCCCGATGATCATCGATCGTCCTCTCAAGACAATCATATGTTTAGCATAAATATGAAAAATTTATCATACTTCGATCAGTTTTCGACCAATTCGAGTTTTGTAAGGTTCTGACATCAAAGCGGAGCTTGGTAAGCCTGCCGCTATCGCTGATCGACCGGTGCCTTACTATTGGCTTGAGCAGCGGTGCCGATCGCGGCACGGTCTGCCAATGTCGATATACGCTCTCCCGTCGCTGCTTGCCGCCGCTGCCGCTGCCGCTGCCCCGCTTCCTGCTCCAACGCCATTGCCCGCACCGTCTGTGAAACGGTTGCAGGCGGACGTCACGACGATGGTCGGTTTCGGTACCCGGCATACCGCGTCGACGACGACCGATCCGAGGCGGGGGATCGGCGCGGCTCGGACCTGGGCCGCAGAGCGATTCACGCAGATCGGCGCATCGTGTGGCGGATGTATCGTCGTCGACCGGATCGCCCGCTCGTTCACCGGGCCGCGTGCACAGGCCGGCGTCGTGGTCGAGGATGTGCTGGGGATCCAGAAGGGCCGCAACCCGAACCGCGTGGTGATCGTCGGCGCGCATATCGATAGCCGCGTGACCGACGTGATGAACGCCACCTCCGACGCGCCCGGCGCCAATGACAACGCGTCCGGCGTCGCGCTGGTGCTGGAGGCGGCACGGTTGCTGTCGCAACGGCAGTTCGACGCGACCATCGTCTACGCGGTGTTCTCAGGCGAGGAACAGGGCCTTTGGGGTGCCGAATTGCTCGCCGACACTGCCAAGGCGCGTGGTTGGTCGGTCTCGGCGATGCTGAACAACGATATCGTCGGCAACACCGTCGGGCAGGGCGGCGTCCGCGTTGCCGACAAGGTCCGGGTCTTTTCCGAAGGTATCCGCGCCTCGGAGGATCTGGCCGCGCAACAGGGGCGTCGTGCGGACGGCGGCGAGGATGATGGCCCCAGTCGGTCGCTGGCCAAGATGATCGACGGAGTCGCAGGCGATGTGCCGGGCGGGCTCGACGTGATGCTCGATCGCCGCCCGGACCGGTTCGGGCGCGGCGGCGATCACGAGCCATTTCTGAAACTCGGCTATCCCGCCGTGCGGTTTTCGGTCGCGGCCGAAAACTGGGACCGCCAGCATCAGGATCTCCGCACCGAGAAGGGCGTGGTCTATGGCGACACGATCGAGGGCATGGACTTTCCGTATCTCGCCAAGGTGACGGCGATCAACGTCGCGACCTTGGCTCGGATCGCAGCGGCACCCGCGGCTCCCGAAGACGTGTCGATGGCCGGAGCATTGTCGCGCGACACGACGATCAAGTGGACCGCAGTGCCGGGCGCCGTGAAGTACAGGGTTCGCTGGCGTCGCAACGATGTCCAGGACTGGACCGATGTGCGCGAGGTGGCAGCGACCGGACCCAATCCGCAGACAATGCTGTCGCAGGTGCCGGTCGACGACAATTTCGTCGGCATCTCGGCGGTTTCGGCCGATGGCGCGGAAAGCCTGGTAAGTTTTGCGGGACGCGAACGCCGCCGCTGATCGCGCGTATTCGGGAGGTGGGTCCGGCTCGCGCCGGGCCTGCTATCGTCCGCTGGCCAGGTAGCGATCAGGCGGCGACCGCATCTTTCCAACCACGGTTGGCGAGCGTGCGTGCGTCCTCGGCTGACATCGGCCGCCCGAAATAGAACCCCTGCGCATTGGTGCAGCCGAGATCGCGTAGAGCTCTGAGTTCGGCTTCGGTCTCGATACCCTCGGCCGTGGTGGCCATGCCGAGGCTCGTCGCAAGGGCGATCCCGGCGCGGACGATCGCCACGGCCTCGCGCACGCCGCAGGCCGCGTCGCGCACGAAATTGCGATCGATCTTGAGCGAGGAAAAGCGCGTGCGGCTGAGATAGCCGAGCGAGGAATGACCTGTGCCGAAATCGTCGAGGCTGAGGCGAACACCGAGTTCGGCCACACGATCGAGAATCTGCGTCGCACCAAGACCTTCATGCATGAAGACGCCTTCGGTCACTTCGAGCTCGAGCCGTTCGGGTGACACGCCCGTGCTCGCGAGCGCCGACGCGATCGTGGTCACGAAACTCGGATTGCGGAGTTGGTCTGCAGACACGTTGACCGCGATCCGCATGTCCGATGGCCAGCGCGCGGCTTCTTCGCAGGCGGTCCTGACCACCCAGGCGCCGATTGGACCGATCAGCCGGGTTTCCTCGGCAAGCGGAATGAACTTGGCCGGCGATACGCAGCCGAATTCGGCGCTGGTCCAGCGCAGCAACGCCTCGAAACCGCAGGGCAGCGCGCTGTCGGTCTCGACGATCGGCTGGTAGACGAGGTGCATCTCGCCCTTCTCGATGGCGTCGCGCAAAGCCATTTCGAGTATCCGCCGCTCTTCCGCCTGAACGTGAAGTTCTGGTTCGTACCGGCGGAACACGCCGCGTCCGGCGTCCTTGGCGCGATAGAGTGCGAGGTCGGCCGAACGGATCAGCATGTCGGCAGTGCGGCCGTCACGCGGACCGATCGCAAGGCCGATGCTGGCACCGATATGGAGTGTATGGGCGTCGATCTCATAGGGACGCGACAGCGAGGCGATGATCCGCTCGGCAAGCCGCTCGACCGCGGCGGCGTCGCTCGCGTCGCGGACCACCACCGCGAATTCGTCCCCGCCCAGGCGTCCGCAGGTCTCGTTGACGCCCATCAGCGCGTGGATCCGCTCCGATACACGACCAAGCAGTCGATCGCCGATCGGATGGCCAAGCGTATCGTTGACCGCTTTGAAGCGATCGAGATCGAGCATCATGAACGCATAGCGCCCGCCCCATCGATCGGCATCGGCCATCGCCTTCACAAGCGTCTCATTGACCATCAGTCGATTCGGCAGGCCGGTCAGGGTGTCGAAGCGCGCCATCCGGTTGATCTTGTCCGCTGACGCACGCTGTTCGGTTACGTCGGAGCCAACGCCGCGAAAGCCGTAGAACTCGCCGTGATCGTCAAAACGTGGCGACGCTGCCATGCTCCACCAGCGATCCTCCCCGCCAATCTGGACGGGAAGGCGCAGATCGCGGAAGCTTTCCCGCCGTTTCAGCCGCTCGGCCAAAGTGCGCAATGCGGTATCGAACTCGCCGGTTTCCCAGCTCGGGCCGGCCAGCAGCTGTAACAGCGGCAGGCCATTGATACTGGCCGGATCGAGGCCGCACGCAAAGGCAAACCGCGGGCTGGCCTTGACGACGCGGCGGGTCGCGTCGGTTTCCCAGAGCCAGTCGGCGCCGGTGCCGTCGAACTCGCCGAGCAACAGGCTGACCGTCTCGTTGCGATCGTCTAGAACGATCTCGCTCGCGCGGAGCATGATCAGCGCGCGCGCGCGATGGATGCACGCCACCATCAGCAAACCGGTGAACAGCAACAGGCCGAGCGCGGCGGCGAAACTGCTGGCGAAGGCGAGTTGGATGGCCATTGCCACACCAAGATAACCCAGGAATACGAGCGTCGCGGGTGCGAGCGGCGCCATCGCCAGGGCCGCCGCCGCCATCAGCACGGCAAGCGTGAGACCCAGCCCCGCGGTCGTCCCGGTCGGTGCATGCGTACAGAAGAAGACCGGCACCGCAGACCAGACGAGCGCAAGAACGAAGCCGTCCCAGATCGTGTGACGAAGCTGGCGCAGGCTCGCATAGCCGTCGCCGCGATGATCGGTGGCGAGCCGGCGAAACCCCACCCACACCGCCGCAGCGGCGACCAGCGCCGCCCACGCCGCGATCTGCCAATGCGGCACGACGCCTCGCAGCAGGAACGCAATCGCCAGCATCGCGACGATGTTGCTGGTGAGCAGGAACAGCGCCACGCGGCGCCCGGCGAACAACTGCGCCGCGCGGATCCGGCCCCAGACGACCGGATCGCCGCCTTCGCGGATCGCCAATAGCGTGGCGAGGTCGACGACGATGCGGCTCGACGCGGAAGGCGGGGTCTTGGTCACGCCAATGGCATAACCACGCGTTAGTTAGCGGAACGTATGCATCACACCAAACTGGATCTAATTGCTGTCGTTTTGGTCAAATCTAACCAGAACACGATCATTTTTAGCGCGGTCGGCCTGTTAGGCGGCAATATCATACGGTTTGATGTCACCGCTGAGATACAGGTTGCGCGCCTTGGCGCGGCTGAGCTTGCCCGACGACGTGCGCGGCAAAGTACGTGGCGGGATCAGTTCGATCAGGCAGTTCATGCCCGTCACCGACCGCACGCGCTCGCGGATTTCGTCGCGCAGGCGCAGGCGTTCGGCCTCGTCCGAGCTGCGGCACTGGACCAGTACCGCGGGGGTTTCCTCGCCGCCGGGCGTGGTGATCGCGAACGCGGCGATGTCGCCGGCCTTGAAGCCGGGGAGCTGCTCGACCGCCCACTCGATATCCTGCGGCCAGTGGTTCTTGCCGTTGACGATGATCATGTCCTTGGCGCGGCCGACGATGTAGATGTAGCCGTCCGACATATAGCCCATGTCGCCGGTATCGAGCCAACCATCCGCCATGCACGCCTCGGTCGCGGCGTCGTCGCGGAAATAGCCGACCATCACCGACTTGCCGCTGCACCACACCTTGCCGATCGCGCGATCGGGGAGCGGCGTGCCGTCCTCCTCGCGGATCTCGATTCGCATGTCGCGGACCGGCTTGCCGCAATTGACGATCGCCCGGTAGCGCTGGGGGCGGTCCCCGCCGCGCGAGCCGCCCGACAACTGCGTTTCCTCGACGAGTTCGACGCGGATGCCTTCGCCCGGCGGCATCAGCGATACCGCCAACGTCGCTTCGGCGAGACCATAGCTCGGCAGGAACGCGCTGGCCTTGAAGCCCGCATCGGCGAACGCGTCGACGAACGACTGCATCACGTCGGGGCGGATCATGTCGGCGCCGTTGCCCGCAACGCGCCAGCGCGACAGGTCGAAGCGGTCGCTCGCCTTGGTCTGCGACGACATGCGGCGGGCGCAGATATCGTAGCCGAAGGTCGGCGAATAGCTGAGCGTCGTGCCTTCGTTACGGCTGATCAGATCGAGCCAGGCGAGCGGGCGGCGCGCGAAATCCTCGGTCTTGAGATAATCGGTCGAGACCTGGTTGGCGATCGGCGACAGGAAGCAACCGACCAGCCCCATGTCGTGATACCAGGGCAGCCACGACACGCAGCGATCGGTGTCGCACACTTCCATGCCGTGGCTGTGCGCGGCAAGGTTGTTGAGCAGCGCGGCGTGCGTAATGACGACGCCGTGCGGGAAGCGCGTCGAGCCGCTCGAATATTGCAGGTACGCGATGTCGTCGGGCTTGGCCTCGGGCAGCGTTGCCACGGGGGCCTCGCGCATCGCGAACTCGGACCAGTCGATCCCGACGGTACCCGACAGGCGCGCAGCCTCGCCGGCCATCTGCGCCAGTTCGGGCGGGAAGATCAGCATCTTCGGATCGCAGCTCGCCAGCTGGACGCGGAGCTGTTCGATGTACGAGTCGCGACCGCCGAACGAGGTCGGCAGCGGCAGCGGAACGGGCCATGCGCCAGCATAGACGACGCCGAAAAACAGCGCGGCGAACTCGGGGCCTGTCTCGGCAACGAGCGCGATGCGGTCGGCAGGCGCGACGCCGGCGGCGATCAGGCGGTCGGCCATCGCGCGGGCATCGGTACGGAGTTGCGCATAGGGGTAAGGCTGCGACAATGTGCCACGCGCGTCGTGGAAGTTAAGTCCACGCTTACCGCTGGCGGCGTAGTCCAGCGCTTCGCCCAGCGTACCGAAATCGGCGAAACGACGCGGCAGGGCGTCTTCGGTCGGCGTCGCAACGATTGCCGCTACGGTCGTGCCGTCCTTGTTGGCCGTGTCGGTCGTCATCGCAGTTCCTGCCTTGGTTGGTCGCGGTGCTCGCACACCACACCTATCTTAAGTCTAGCCGTTCAACTTCGGGTGCCAGTGTGGCACAATGATGGCGTGACCGATGATAGCCACAGCGAAAGCAACGCGTTTCCCTCGTCGCCGGATGCCGGCGACCCGGAAAACGACGCGTTCGACGAAAGCGGTGGCACGAAGCGGCGCGGCGGCAAGAGCTGGGGCAAAGGCGGCGGGAAGGGCGGCGGCAAGGAGAGCGGCAAGGAACGGGCCCGCGAGCGTCCCGCGCCGAGACCGCTCGATGCCGCGGCGCTCGAACAGATGGCGTTGCGCTATGTCGAGCGATTCGCGACGACGCGGGGGCGGCTCACCGATTATCTTATGCGCAAAATCCGCGAGCGTGGCTGGGACGGGGGCACCGGCGCGGCGCTGGCGGAGCCCGGCGACCTCGCACAGCGGATGGCCGATCTCGGCTATGTCGATGACCGCGCCTTCGCCGAACAACGGGCTGCTGCGATGCAGCGACGTGGCTTGGGGGCACGGCGGGTTGCGGGCGCATTCCGAGAGGCCGGCATCGACGAAGGCGATGCGGAGTCGGTGGCGCCGGCGATCGCGGACCGCGCAGTCGAATCGGCACTGGCCTATGCACGGCGCAAACGAATCGGGCCGTATGGCAGTGGCGAGGGCGACCGGAAGCTGCACGAAAAGCAGCTCGCGGGAATGCTGCGCGCGGGGCACAGGTTCGATCTCGCACGCAAAATTGTTGCTGCACCGCCGTCCGACACCCCCGAGTTGCTCGATTTCGAGTGAACACGACAACGGATTCATTGCGACTGCGACGAACCGTGCTAGCAAGGCGCTCAGGGGTGTAACAATGCGTAACGACACGCAGCAGGTGCTGACATGCCGGTAGAAATGGGGCCAGTGGAGGTGGGAACGACGACGCTTGCGGGCGGTGGCTTCGCGACCGGTGGTCTTGTGGGCGGCGGCCTGACGAGCGGCGGTCTCACGAGCGGCGGCCTCGTGGGGGACGGCCTCGGGGGCGGGGAGCGCGTGAGTGCCGTGATCGTCGGCGGTGTCGTGCCGGAGGCCCGTGCCATCGGCGGGGTCATCAAATGGTTCGACGTGACGCGCGGCTTCGGGTTCGCGGTCGCGGACGACGAGACCGTCGGCGATATCCTGGTGCATTTCTCCGTCCTGCAACCCCATGGCCGCCGCAGCCTTCCCGAAGGCGCGCGAGTCGAGACCTTGTCGGTGCAACGCGGCCGCGGGTTCCAGGCACGCGAGATCGTCTCGATCGACATGACCAACGCGGTCGACGAGACGGTCCGTGCGCCGTCGTCACCCGACCGGATCGATCCGATCGCGATGATCGACGCCGCCGGACCGTTCGAAGCGGCATCGGTCAAATGGTTCAACCGTTTGAAGGGCTATGGTTTTCTGATACGCGGCGCCGATGGCAGCGATATCTTCGTCCACATGGAAACGCTGCGCCGCGCCGGGATCGAATCGGTCGAACCCGATCAACCGTTGCGGGTGCGCGTCGTCGACGGGCGCAAGGGGCCGCTGGCCGTTGCGGTCGAAAAGGATCTGGGATGAGTTTCACTGCCAAGGCCGCGTTGGCGGCGGTGCTGGCGCTGGGCGCCGGCGCCGGGGGTGTCGCGTACATGAATAGCGGCGCTGATACCGAGGTGACCAAGGACGGCACACTCGCGCTCACGATCAAGAGCACGAACGGGATGCATGCGTTCACGGTCGAGAGCGCGAAGACGCTCGACGCGCAGGCGCGGGGGCTGATGTTCCGTACCGACCTGAAGCCCGATGGCGGCATGCTGTTCTGGCCCTATCCGCCGGCCGGTGGCGCGCCTGTGGTCGCGAACTTCTGGATGAAGAATACGCCGAGTTCGCTGGATATCATCTACATCCGCGCCGACGGCACGATCGCGCGGATCGCCGAGAATACGGTGCCGTTCTCGGAAACGCCGATTCCGTCGGGGGAACCGGTCGGGGCGGTGCTGGAACTGATGGGCGGCCGGGCTGCGGAACTGGGGATCGCCGAGGGTGATCTGGTGACGTGGGACAAGGCGAAGTAGGCGCTTCCTCCGGGGTGGGCAAAAAACGCTCTCCCAAAAGCTCGTCATCCCAGCGAAAGCTGGGATCTCCCCGTTCCAAGCCAGCGCTCGCCAACGGGGATACCCCAGCTTTCGCTGGGGTGACGGAATAGTGGGGGTGGCGGAATAATGGGGGCGAGTGATTACGGTCCGAGGATGCTTGGGCTGACGGAGGGGGAGTTCGTTATCGAGGGGGCGTCACCCCTCCGACTGGCTTCGCCAGCCCCCTCCCTTTGCGGGGGGGGATCAATCCTGACGGCATCGGTGGCTGTATTCCCCTATCATCGAGGTTGAAGCCCGCCCCCACTCGGGTTAAGCGCCCGTCATGGGCTTTCTCGCATCGACATTCACGTGGTGGAACGGCGCCACCCTCGGCACCAAATTCGGCCTGCGCAGCATGGCGAAGATGGGTGAGGACGCGCTCGGCAACGTCTATTACCAGGGCGGCAAGGACACCGCCGGCAACCCGCGTCGCTGGGTGATTTACCAGGGCGCGACCGACGCGAGCCGCGTGCCGCCGGCGTGGTTCAGCTGGCTGCATCACCAGGTCGACGATGTGCCCGATCGCGCATTGCCGCCGATCCGCGCCTGGCAGAAGCCCGCCGTGCCCAACATGACCGGCACCGCGCTGGCCTATCGGCCATCGGGTGCGCTTGAAAAGGGTGGCAAGCGTGCCGCCGCGACGGGCGATTACGAAGCCTGGACGCCCGAAGGGTGATCATGCGCTGGCTCGCCGCGACCGTGTTGGTCGTGGCGTTGGCGGTGGGCGGCTGGTTCGGATACCGCGCGCTTACCACGCCTGCGACTCCGGTTGCCGCGGTCCAGCAGGACCTGCCCGGGCCCGATGACGCCGGCAATTCCTCGATCGAGACGATCGATACCGGCGCCGCCGCGATCGCCAATGGCGGCACGCCGATGGCGCAGCGCGTCGCGGTGCTCGGCCTGCTCAACAAGCGTAACGGCGAAACCCGCGAAGTGACGCTGAGGCCCGGGCAGGCGACTCGGATGGGCGATGTCGTGCTGCGGCTTCGCGCGTGTGAGCAGACCGCGCCGTGGGAGCAGGAACAACTGACCGGCGCGTTCGTCCAGGTGCTGGTGCGCGGCGTCGACGCGCATTGGCGGCGGACGTTTTCGGGTTGGCTGTACAAGGAACGCCCCGCGCTGAACGCGGTGCAGCATCCGATCTACGACGTCTGGACCAAGAGCTGCGCGATGACCTTCCCGGCGACCGGCCCCGACACCGCGCCGCCGGCCGAAGCCTTGCCCGCCAAGCGATCGAGCGCACGGAAATCACCGGCTGCCGAGGCCGCCCCGGCGGCGGACGACGGCTTGAGCGCACCGTCGAGCGCCGCGCCCAGCAACGCCACGTAATCCGCGCGGTCGATCTCGATCGCGCCGAGCGAGGCGAGGTGCGAGGTCTGGAACTGGCAATCGAGCAGCGTGAACCCGCCCGCGCGTAGCCGGGCGACGAGGTGTGCGAGCGCGACTTTCGACGCGTCGGTCGCGCGGCTGACCATGCTCTCGCCGAAGAATGCGCGGCCGAGCGACAGGCCGTAGAGCCCACCGACCAGCTTGCCGCCGTCCCAGCATTCGACCGAATGCGCGAACCCCATCGCGTGCAGCGTCTGGAAGACGCGTTCGATGCCGTCGTTGATCCACGTCTCGGGGCGGCCCTCGACGCTTTCGGCGCACAATTGCACGACGCGGTCGAAGGCGGTGTCGACGGTGACCTGGAAGCGGTCGGCGACGATCGTTTTCCGAAGCGAGCGCGAGAGCTGGAAGCCGTCGAGCGGGAGGACGGCGCGGCGGCGGGGCTCGACCCAGTAGACGCTGGCGGCGTCGCGGCTGTCCGCCATCGGGAACACGCCGACCGAATAGGCGCCGAGGACGAGTTGCGGGTCTAATATGTCGCTCATGCAGTCAGCCGGTGTTCGATCCGGCGCCAGAGATCTGCGAACGCCTGCGCCGCGGCCGACTTCGGGGCGAACACGCCGACCGGGGCGCGCTTGACCGCCATCGACTCGATCCCGCTCGCCATCGGGATGACCGGCCAGTCGGGATGCCGTTCGAGGGCCTCGGCATGCAGCGCGCGGCGCTTGTCGACCATGACGTGCACCGGGAGCAACGCCGTCCGCCCGCCGAGATGATCGACGACCGCGTCATAGGCGCGGGTCGAGAGCGGGGACGGGATCACCGGAATCACGATCAGGTCGGCGGCGCGCATCACTTGGTCCGCGGTCTCGGTCAGGCCGGGCGGGCAGTCGAGGATCACGCGGTCATAGGTCTTCAGGTCTGCGAGCAACTTCGCGAGCCGCTTCTTTTTGTCGAGATCGTGGAACAGCTGGTCGAGCCCGCGCAGCGACGCGTCGGCGGCGATCAGGTCGAGGTGGCGGTAGGCGGTCGGCCGCGCCTGCTTGGCGACCGGCACGTCCTTCGAGAACATCGCCTGCGCCTGATCGACTTTGCCCGCACCGCCCAGCACCCAGGTCGAGGCGGCCTGCGGGTCGAGGTCCCACAGCAAGGTGCGGCGTGCGGACAGGGTCGCGGCGCACCACGCCAGGTTCACCGAAAGCGTCGTCTTCCCGACGCCACCCTTGAGGCTGTAGATCGCAACTGTTGCCATCGCGGCAGCGTGCCGGTCCGCGGCGGCGAGGGCAAGAGTGCGCGGCACAAAGAAAAACGGCCGGCGGATGATCCGCCGGCCGTTTCGGAACGAACAAACGCCAAAGACTTACGCGTGGCAGATCTGGGCCGACTTGCCCGGCGCGGTCAGCGTGACGTTGGTCTCACTGCCGGTCATCGACCAGCCGCCCTCGGCGGTCTTCGGCGCGCCGGCGACATCCGACTTCAGCGTCGTCGGGGTGCCGTCCTTCTTGGTACGCACCACCGCCTGCTTGTCGCCCTGGAAGAACGTCACGTAGAGCAGGCTGTTGTCCTTGCAGCGCAGCGTCGCCTCGGACTTGATCGCCGGCGGCAGCTCGACCGGCGCGGCGTTGGCGAGCGTGTTGGCCATCGGATCGGGATTGCTGTCCAGCACCTCGGGCGTAGCGGGCTTGGAGTTGCAGGCGGCCAGCACGAGCAGCGCGGCGACGGCGGAGAGGGGGAGGATTTTCATAGCGGAACCTCGCTTCGCGCATGCAGCATGGAGCGTCAAGGCTTATGGCCTTTCGTTCGCCCAGACGTTCGCCGCGCCGATTTTGCCTGACGACGAGCCGTGGCGTTTTCGCGACGGCGGCGTTACCGGATATGGGGCGGCACGAAATCCGGCGTGTCGCCAAGCGAATCGATCCGGTCGTCGAGCACCGCGATCGGCGTCATCAGATGCGCGGCAATCAACGTCTCGCCAAGTCCGTCGAGGAGGCGCAGCGCTTCGTCGAGAAGCGCGCGGACGTTCAAATACGGTTCCACGATGCTTTGCCTCCGCCCAGAGATGAGGCGTCGATGTAACATAGATCAAGCGGGAGACCTAAATTCGGCGGTCGATGGGTTCATGCGGTTGGCGGTTTGATACGACAAAGTTTCGCTCGCTTGCCCGGTGTCGCTGGGGACGCCACATACAGTCCATGCAAACGACACCCGACACGCTCGCCCTTATCGGCAACACCCCGCTCGTCCGGCTGAAGGGACCCAGCGACGCCACCGGCTGCGACATCTTCGGCAAGTGCGAATACGCCAATCCCGGCGCGTCGGTGAAGGATCGCGCGGCGCTGTTCATCGTCGAGGACGCCGAGCAGCGCGGCTTGCTCCAGCCCGGCGGCACGATCGTCGAGGGGACCGCCGGCAATACCGGGATCGGCCTCGCGCTGGTCGCCAATGCGAAGGGCTACAAGACGATCATCGTCATGCCCGAGACGCAAAGCCGCGAGAAGATGGACACCCTGCGCGCGTTGAATGCCGAACTCGTGCTCGTCCCGGCCGCGGCCTTCTCCTCGCCCTGCCATTTCGTCCACACCTCGCGGCGGATCGCCGAGGAGACGCCGGGGGCGGTGTGGGCGAACCAGTTCGACAACACCGCCAACCGCCGCGCGCATATCGTCGGCACTGCGGAGGAGATCTGGACGCAGATGGAAGGCCGCATCGACGGCTTCACCTGCGCCGCAGGAACCGGCGGGACGATCGCCGGCGTCGGGCTCGGGTTGAAGGCGAAGGACGAGAGTGTCTGCATCGCGCTGACCGACCCGCACGGCGCGGCGCTCTATAATTACTATGCGCACGGCGAGCTGAAGTCCGAGGGATCGTCGGTCGCCGAAGGAATCGGGCAGGGGCGGATCACCGCCAATCTCGAGGGCGCGCCGATCGACACGCAGTTCCGGATTTCCGATCAGGAGGGCTATGCCTGGGTCCGCCGTCTGCTCGACGAGGAGGGGCTGTGCCTCGGGCTGTCGTCGGGAATAAATGTCGCGGGCGCGGTGGCGCTGGCGCGACATCTGGGACCAGGCAAGCGGATCGCGACGATTCTGTGCGACACCGGATTCCGCTACCTATCGACCTTGTACGACCCGGCGTGGCGTGAGGCGAAGGGGCTCGGGTGAGCGACGTCATGCGCGGGAATCGACAGCGGCGCGGCGGTCGGGTATCCTGGCGCGGCAAGATGAAGCTAAACCATGAACCCTCGCAGAGCATGCAGCGCATCAAGGTCGGGATGATCGGCCTCGCCGCGGTCGTGCTGCTGATCGGCCTTGCGAGTGCGATCATCGGATCGGCCAGCCGCGAGCGTCCGGTCGCGACCGCGGGGACGGCACAAGCGGACGTGGTCGCCAACATGGCGGTCTCGAACGTAATCGACACGAAGAGTGCGGGGGAGCCACTGGCCGAGATGGGCGTGGCCCCGAGCGCGAACGCCCAGGCGCCTGCGCCATAGGGTTTGGCCTTGGTTTTGTGACCGCAACTTCGGTTTGACGGGCCTCGCGATCGATTTGGCCCGTCGCCTCGACCTGGCTCGGCTCGTCACCTCGACCTAGCTCGTCACCCCAGCGAAAGCTGGGGTCTCCCGTGGGGCAGATGACGTACTCCCTACGATGAGACCCCAGCTTTCGCTGGGGTGACGGGTGGTTGGGTGACGGATGGATGGGTGAGGCCATGGCTGGGTGAGACCTGGCTAAGTAAGTGATGGCCAGGTGACGTCGCAGCCCGGCTCGTCACCTAGGCCTAGCTCGTTACCCCAGCGAAAGCTGGGGTCTCCCGCGAGGCAGGCGACGCATGCCTTACGATGAGACCCCAGCTTTCGCTGGGGTGACGGATGGTTGGTGCGGGCATGGCCGGGTGACGTCGCGGCCCGGTTCGTCACCTCGACCTAGCTCGTCACCCCAGCGAAAGCTGGGGTCTCCCGCGGGGCAGATGGCGCACGCCTTGCGATGAGACCCCAGCTTTCGCCGGGTGACGAATGGTTGGGGTGACGGTGGCTGGGTGAGGGCGGGCCTGGGTGGCGGGATACGCTGACTTACACGCACCGATGTAACCCTATCCCCGAAAATCCCCCGCCCAGATCGCCACCGCCACGCCGATGGAACCCGATCTGCACGGAATTCCCTCCAAACCGGCGCGCGAAACTCGTCGCAAATCCCTACAATCCCCAAAAATCCCGTTGCGTCCCCGAAGCTCTATGGTAGATGGAGGTTAATACAGGGGCATTTTCATCGTTCGCTGAAAACGCGGTCGAAACGTAGCGATGGCTGCTTTTCGAGGCGGTGAAGCGTGCGCGCCAGTTCGAAGGGTTTTGGCGTGTCGGTACGGGGTCGCTATCAAGGAGACGGTATCGGCCTTGTCGACGACAAGGGCCGGGTAGCCATCCCCTCGGCACTCCGCACGATGCTCTCGGCAAATGCGCCCAAGGCGAACGGCAAGGACGGCGGGACCATCATCATCGGCGCGCATCAGAAGAATCGCTGCCTGGTCGCGTATGATCCCGGTTACGTCGACATCCTCGCCGAGCGCCTCGATCGCCGCGAATCCGAGAATCCTTCCGAGAATGGCGAGTACGACTACAATATCAAGCGCGCCGCCGCGTCGGGCGAAGCGGTGCCGTTCGATGGCTCCGGTCGCTTCATCATGCCGGCGTTCCCGCGCTTCTACGCCGGCATCAAGGGCCATGCGTTCTTCTATGGCGTGCTCGATTATATCGAGATCTGGGACCCCGCGACGCTGATCGCCACCGACGGCATGCCCCCCGTCGTCAAGGAGATGGCGCGCTTCTACATGGCCGAGAAGGGGGTGCAGCTGTGAGCACTCTTGAAGCTCCGCATATCCCGGTATTGCTCGACGAAGTCCTGGCCGCGCTTTCCCCCGAGCCCGGCGAGACGATGGTCGACGGCACGTTCGGTGCGGGCGGCTATACGCTGGCGCTGCTCAAGTCGGGTGCCCGGATCGTCGCGTTCGACCGCGATCCAGACGCGATTGCCAATGGTCGAGCCATGGAAGAAGCCGAAGAAGGCCTGACCCTGATCGCCGCGGACTTCTCGGCGATGGCGTCCGAGCTTGAAGCGCGTGGCCTCGCGCCGGTCGACGGCGTGACGCTCGATATCGGCGTGTCGTCGATGCAGCTCGACCAGGCCGAGCGCGGCTTCTCGTTCCAGTCGGATGGCCCGCTCGACATGCGGATGGCGCAGGCCGGCATGTCGGCGGCGGACTTCGTCAACGAGGCGGACGAGAACGAGATCGCCGACGTGCTGTATCAGTACGGCGACGAGCCCAAGTCGCGTCGCGTGGCCCGCGCGATCGTCGCGGCGCGCCCGCTGACGCGGACCGGCGAGCTGGCGCACATCGTCCGCCGCGCGCTCGGCTACAAGGCGCACGACAAGAAGGACCCCGCGACGCGGGCGTTCCAGGCGATCCGCATTCATGTGAACCGCGAGCTGGGCGAACTGGCGGACGGATTGCTCGCGGCCGAACGCGTGCTGAAGCCCGGCGGTCGGCTCGCGATCGTGACGTTCCACAGCCTCGAGGACCGGATGGTGAAGCGCTTCCTGCGCACGCGGTCCGGTGGGTCGCCTTCAGGTTCGCGTCATCTTCCGCAGGTGAAAGCCGTTGCGGAACCTAGTTTTTCTCATGTCGGCCGCGGTGTTCGCGCCGGCGAGGCCGAGATCGCACGCAACCCGCGTGCGCGCTCGGCGACATTACGGACGGCGCGGCGGACCTCCGCGCAACCCTGGACGGAAGAGGTGACGACATGACGGCGGCGTATCGGATGAAGGGTGTGGGCTGGTTCGGGGGCTGCGTAGCCGTCGTGCTCGGTTTCTACCTCGTGTCGCTGCAGGTCGCCGCTGAGCGCAAGAAGCTGGAGGCGGTCAATGGTCAGATCCGCTCCGCGCAGCGCGACATCCGCGCGCTGGAAACCGAGTTCGACACGCGGGGCAATCTTGCGCAGCTCGAGCGCTGGAATGGCGACACGCTGGCCTTGTCGGCGCCAACCGCCGGCCAGTTCGTCGTGAGCGAGGCCGCGCTCGCGGCGCTCGACGTCAACAGCCTGCGCGCCGACGGGGTCCAGACCGCCGCGCTGCTGGTGCCGTCGGGGGCGGGGTCCGTCGTCTCCACGTCGATCGTGCCGGTTACCGCTGCTCCTGCCGTGGTGAAGCTTGCTCCGGTGCAGATGGCGCAGGTCAGCGCACCGCGCGCGATGAACGTCGCGATCCAGGCTGCGTCGAAGACCGCGCTCAAGCCGGTCGTGATCCGCGCGTCGGTATCGACGCCGCGCTCGGCCGAGGCCGCACTCGTCCGCGCTGCCAAGACCGAACGCCTCGCCGCCGTCGCGAAGGTCCGTCCGCAGGCAGTGGCGATGCTCGACCGCAAGCTCCTGTCCGACACGACGCTGGGCGACATCATGAGCGGCGCCCGCTCCGAGAGCCGTAAGCGGCGGTGACCGCCTTGGTCGCCCGGCCCGTCTCGCAGCAACGTAGCGCCAACCAGCGTCATGCACTGGTGGCGACGGCGCACACGCGCCTGATGATGCTGATGTTCCTGTTCGGAGCAGCGGTGCTGGTGGTGGTCGGGCGGCTCGGGATGCTGGCGGTGCAGGCGTCGCTCGCCGATCCGCAGGCGCGCTCGGCGGCGATCGCGGCACGCGGCGATATCGTCGATCGTAACGGCGCGCCGCTCGCGCGGACGATCGATGCGTGGACGATCGCGGTGCACCCGAAGAAGCTGATCGGCGATCCGACCGAGATCGCCAGCAAGCTCGCCGCGCTGATGCCCGAGGCGGGCGACCAGGCGCATTATTATGCGCTGCTGACGTCGGGCAAGAGCTTCATCTATCTCCAGCGACGCGCGTCGCCGGCACTGGTCGAGCAGGTCAACGCGATCGGCGAGCCCGCGATCGTGTTCGACCGCGATACGCAGCGACTGTATCCGCAGTCGACGATGGCGGCGCATGCGCTCGGCTTCCTGTCTACCGCGGGCCACGGCATGAGCGGGATGGAGCGTGTCCTCGACGAGCGGCTGACCAACCCGGCGCTGAACGGCACGCCCGTCGCGCTGTCGCTCGACAACCGCGTCCAGGCGGCGATGGAGAGCGAACTCGGCCGCGCTATGACGACGTTTTCGGCCCGTGGCGCTGGCGGCATCGTCCTCGACGTCTCGACCGGCGAGGTGATCGCGATGGTCTCGCTGCCGACCTTCAATCCCAACCGCGTCGGCATGTCGGGCAGCGAGCAGCTCCGCAATATCACGACGCAGAGCGTGTTCGAGCTCGGCTCGACGTTTAAGCCGATCACGATGGCGACCGCGATGGATACCGGCGTCGTGACGTCGTTCGCGCGGCGGTTCGACGCGACGCATCCGCTCCAGGTCGGGCGTTTCACGATCCACGACGAGCGCGGCGATCCGAAGCGGTGGCTGAACATGGCCGAGACGCTGATCTATTCGTCCAACATCGCTACCGCGCGCGTCGCCGACGAGGTTGGGCCCGCGAAGATGCAGGCGATGTTCAAGAAATTGGGCTTCGATACCAAGCCCGATATCGAACTGCGCGAGAAGGGCCGTCCGTTGTGGCCGAAATACTGGGCGCGCACGACGACGATGACCACCGCCTACGGGCACGGCATCGCGGTGACCCCGCTGCATCTGGCGAGCGCGTATGCGGCGCTGGTCAATGGCGGGATCTGGCGGCCGGCGACGTTGCTGAAGGTCGCGCCGGGGCATGCGGTTGCCGGTCGTCGCGTCATCAGCGAGCAGACCAGCGCGCGGATGCGGCAGATGCTGCGGCTGATCGTGCAGCGCGGCACGGGTCGCAAGGGCGATGCACCGGGCTACCGCGTCGGTGGCAAGACCGGGACGGCCGAGGCCGCTGTGTCGGGCGGGTATGATCATTCGCGCAACGTCGCGACGTTTGCCGCGGCGTTTCCGATGGATGGACCACGGTATGTCGTGCTCGCGATGCTCGATTCTCCGCTCGGCACCAAGGAGACAGGCGGGTGGAAGACTGCGGCGTACAACACCGCACCAGTCGTCGGACGGACGATCTCGCGCGTCGGTGCGATCCTGGGCGTGGTGCCCGACGCGCACCGCGACATCGACGAGTCTGACATCCTGCCGACTTTGTGGCAGGACCCGTCGCGTACACAGCCGACCGGGCAATGAGGACTATTGCATGAAACTCGCAGCGCTGACCGACGGGACGGAAGAAGCGCAGGTGACGGGGTTCGCGATCGATCACCGCAAGGTCGCGCCGGGCACGGTGTTCGGCGCGTTCGAAGGCGCGCGCGTCAACGGCGAGGATTTCATCGAGGACGCGATCCGCTCGGGCGCGATCGCGGTGGTCGCGCGGCCGGGGCTGACGGTCGAGGGCGCCACGTACATCGCCGACGACAACCCTCGCGAGCGGTTCGCGCAACTCGCGGCGAAGTTCTTCGCGCCGTTCCCCGAGACGTCGGTGGCGATTACCGGGACCAACGGGAAGACGTCGTGCGTCGAGATGACCCGGCAGCTCTGGCGGATGGCGGGGTTTCATGCGGCGTCGATCGGGACGCTGGGGGTTACGACGGCGGACGAGCGGGTGACGACCGGGCTGACCACGCCGGATGTGGTGACGTTCCTGTCGAACGTGGCGGGGCTTGCGCGTGAGGGTGTCACGCACCTCGCGTTCGAGGCGTCGAGCCACGGGTTGACGCAGTATCGGACCGAGGGGCTGAAGGTGGCCGCCGCGGCGTTCACTAATTTAAGCCGCGACCATCTCGACTATCACGGCGACATGGCCGCGTATTTTACTGCCAAGATCCGGTTGTTCTCCGAAGTGCTTTCGACGGACGGTGCGGCGGTGGTGTGGGCTGACGATCCGCAATCGGCGCGGGTGATCGACCTGGCACGCGAACGTGGCAACCGGTTGGTCACTGTCGGGACGCAGGGCGAGACTTTGCGGCTGGTGGGCCGCGATCCGACCTTACTCGGACAGGGACTGACGATCGAGGCTGACGGCCAGACGTACAAGGTCACCTTGCCGCTGATCGGCGCCTACCAGGCGGCGAATGCGCTGGTATCGGCCGGACTGGTGATCGCAACCGGTGGCGATGTGGGCTCGACGATTGCCAACCTCGCGCGGTTGCAGCCGGTCCGCGGGCGGCTGGAACGCGCGGTGATCGCGAAGTCTGGCGCGCCGGTCTACGTCGACTATGCGCATACGCCCGATGCGTTGGAAGCAGCGATCGCCGCGCTCAAACCGCATGCTGGCGGAAAGTTGATCGTGGTGTTCGGTGCGGGCGGCGACCGCGACACCGGCAAGCGCGAAACGATGGGGCAGGTCGCGGTGCAGCACGCCGACCGCGTGATTGTCACCGACGACAACCCGCGGACCGAGGACGCTCGCGCGATCCGTTGCGACGTCCTGAAGGGCGCGCGGGGGGGCGAGGAAATCGGCGACCGGCGCGCGGCGATCGGCGCGGCGGTGCGCGAGGCTGGGCCTGAAGATATCGTGCTGATCGCCGGTAAAGGACACGAGCAGGGCCAGATCGTTGGCGACATGGTGCTGCCGTTCGATGATGTGACGGTTGCGCGGGAGTGCGCGGCGTGAGGGCGACGACATCTTCATTCCCCTCCCGCCTGCGGGAGGGGCTAGGGGAGGGCGCGACGTACGTACTGGCGTCCGGTTTGTTTGGTCAGCCCCTCCCCCGACCCCTCCCGCAAGCGGGAGGGGAGCAGTGAGCTTGTGGACTTCGGCTGAGATCACGGCCGCTACCGGTGGTGTGGCGTCTGGTGACTTCGCCGTCACTGGCGTTGCGTTCGACTCGCGCGAAGTTGGGCCCGGCGATCTCTTTGTTGCGATGAAGGGCGAGGCCAGCGACGGACACCTGTTCCTCGATCAGGCCTTCGCACAAGGCGCGGCGGGCGCGATCGTCTCCGAACCCTGCGACCACCCGCACGTGCTCGTGGCGGACAGTTTTGCCGCATTAAACGCGCTTGGCGCCGCCAGCCGCGCGCGCTCGTCCGCGAAGATCATCGGCGTGACTGGTTCGGTCGGGAAGACCAGCGCCAAGGAAGCGCTGTTCGCCTGCCTCGACCGCGCAGCCCCCGGCGATGTGCACCGCTCGGTCAAGAGCTACAACAACCACACCGGCGTCCCGCTGAGCCTCGCCCGGATGCCGCGGGACGCGAAGTTCGGCGTGTTCGAGATGGGGATGAACCATGCCGGTGAACTCGCCGAGCTGACCCAGCTCGTGCGGCCGCACATCGCGATGATCACTGCGATCGCGCCTGCGCATACCGCGTTCTTTCCCGACGAGAGCGCGATCGCCGATGCCAAGGGGGAGATCTTTGCCGGGCTCGAACCGGACGGGACTGCGATCGTGCCCTATGACAGCCCGCATCGCGATCGGCTGCTCGGCCATGCTGCGCCACATGCCGCGCACATCGTCACGTTCGGTAGCGAAAAGGGTGCCGATGTCCGCGCGATCGAGGCGATGCGGCTGCCGACCGGCGGGACGTTCGTCACTGCGCGGATGGGGCAGGGGGCCGAGCACGAGCTGAGCTTCACGATCGCGCAGCCGGGCGCGCATTGGGTGTCGAATGCGCTCGGCGTGCTGGCGTGCGTGCAGGCGGCCGGAGGCGATCTCGGACTCGCCGGGCTGGCACTGGCCGAACTCGGTGGCCTGCAAGGTCGCGGTGCACGGTCGCTGGTGCCCGTTGGCGAAGGCCAGACGCTGGTGATCGACGAAAGCTACAACGCCAACCCAGCCTCGATGCGCGCGACGCTCAGCGTCCTCGGGCATGAACCCGGCCGCCACATCGCGGTACTCGGCGAAATGCGCGAATTGGGTGAAGGCTCCGATGACTATCACGCCGGCCTCGCTAAGCCGATTCTCGCCGCGCGCGTCGAAATGGCGCTGCTGGTCGGTGAAGCGATGGCGCCGCTTGCGCAGGTGCTTGAGGGACAGATCGAAACCGTCCATGTGGGCGACGCTGCGGCCGCGCTCGCGTCGTTACGGACGATCCTGGCGCCGGGCGATGTCGTGCTCGTCAAAGGATCGAACGGGGTGGGCCTCGCCCGCGTCGTGGCTGGTCTTCAAGCTGGCCTCAAAGGCGGGATTAACTGAATGTTGTACTGGCTCGCCGAGCATCTGGGGTTTCCCGGCCTGCTGAACCTCATCCGTTACCAGACGGTGCGGACCGGTGGTGCCGTCGCGACCGCCTTGATCATCGGCCTTATCATCGGGCCGAAGTTCATCGGCTGGCTGCGCGTACGGCAGGGCAAGGGGCAGCCGATCCGCGCCGATGGCCCGCAGTCGCATCTGTCGAAGCGCGGCACGCCGACGATGGGCGGGCTGATGATCCTGACCTCGATGTGCCTCGCGATCCTTCTGTGGATGGACCTGAGCAATCCGTATGTCTGGGCGTGCGTGTTCGTGACGCTGGGCTTCGGGACGATCGGGTTCCTCGACGACTATGACAAGGTGCGTAAGGCGAGCACCGCGGGGATCAGCGGGCGGACGCGGTTGTTGCTCGAGTTCATCATTGCCGGCGTCGCCGCGACGATCATCATGTCGCAGAACGGTCCGCACCTGTACCTGCCGTTCACCTCGCGCATGTATCTGGATCTCGGCTGGTTCTTCCCGGTGTTCGCGGCGTTCACGATCGTGTCGTTCGGTAACGCCGTGAACCTGACCGACGGGCTCGACGGGCTGGCGACGATGCCGGTGATCATCGCCAGCGTCGCGTTCATGGTGATCGTGTATCTCGTCGGGAACGTGAAGTTCGCGGATTACCTCGGCATTCCTCATGTCCCTCGTGCGGGTGAACTCGCGATCTTCTGCGGGGCTATCGTTGGGGCAGGGCTCGCATTCCTGTGGTTCAATGCGCCGCCGGCGGCGGTCTTCATGGGCGATACGGGGAGCCTGGCGCTCGGTGGTGCGCTTGGGACGATCGCAGTCGTCGCGCATCACGAGATCGTGCTGGGGATCATCGGCGGGCTGTTCGTGATCGAGGCACTGTCGGTGATCATCCAGGTGTTCTTCTACAAGCGCACCGGCAAGCGCGTGTTCCGGATGGCGCCGATCCACCATCATTTCGAACAGCTCGGCTGGGCCGAGGCGACAGTGGTGATCCGCTTCTGGATCATCGCACTGGTGCTGGCGCTGGTCGGTCTTTCGACGTTGAAGTTGCGGTGATTATTGCGAAGGCTTGGCGCGGGAAACGCTACGCGGTGCTGGGGCTGGCGCGGTCGGGGGCTGCGACTGTGCGGGCGTTGGTGGCTGGTGGCGCGAGCGTTGTCGCTTGGGATTCGGATGAGGCTCGGCGTGACGCAATCCTCCCCGGTACGGGGAGGGGGACCAGCTCTGCTGGTGGAGGGGGGACTGTTCCAGGCGTCGCGCTTGCGGACGCCCCCCTCCACCCCCAGCCTGCGGCTGGCGGTCCCCCTCCCCGTGCCGGGGAGGATTTGATCGTCGCGCCGTTGGAGGACCTTTCGGGGTTCGACGCTTTGGTCGTATCGCCGGGAGTGCCTCTGAACACGCACCCGCTCGCCGCCGCCGCTCGCGCAGCTGGCGTGCCCGTCATCGGCGACATCGAACTTTTCGCGCAGGCCCGCGCGGACCTCCCCCCACACAAGGTCGTCGGCATCACCGGCACCAACGGCAAGTCGACCACCACCGCGCTCGTCCACCACATCCTAAAGACCGCCGGCATCCCGACCCTGATGGGCGGCAACATCGGCCTGCCGATCCTCGAACAGCAACCGCTCCCCGAGGGCGGCGTCTACGTGCTCGAGCTGTCGAGCTACCAGATCGACCTGACGCAGACCCTAGATTGCGATGTCGCGGTGTTGCTCAACATCACGCCGGACCATCTCGACCGCTACGACGGGTTCGAGGGCTATGCCGCCTCAAAGGCGCGGTTATTCGCGATGCAGTCGGCCGAGCATGACGCGGTCATCGGGATCGGTGACGCACCATCCGCGCTGATCGCGCGCGGGCTGTCGGCGAAGAGCGAGCATCTCACCAAGATCGCGCCGGGCGTATGCCTGTTCCAAGGCAATTGGCCTGCGCTTCAGGGACCGCACAACGCCCAGAACGCGCTCGCCGCGATCGCGGTCGTGAAAGCGCTGGGCGTGAGCGAGGTCGATATCGATCGTGGCCTCACTAGTTTCACCGGCCTGCCGCACCGCATGCAGCAGATCGCGTCTTATGGCGGCGTCGCCTATGTCGACGACAGCAAGGCGACCAATCCCGAGAGCACAGCGCCGGCGCTCGCCGCGTTCGACAGGGTCCACTGGATCGTCGGTGGGCGCGCGAAGGGCGACGACCTCGACGCCTGCAAGCCCGCCTTCGGCCACGTCGTCCACGCCTACACGATCGGCGAGGCTGGCCCAAAATTTGCCGAAATCCTGAAAGACTCGATGCCCGTAGATAACGTCGGCACGCTCGACGCCGCCGTCCGCAGCGCCGCCGCCAACGCGCGTCCCGGCGACACGGTGTTGTTATCCCCCGCTTGTGCTAGCTTCGACCAGTTTCGCGATTACGAAGCGCGCGGGGCGGCCTTCCGCGCCGCGGTGGAGTCGCTGGCATGACCGATATGCGCGCTGGGACCATGGATATGGGTGTGTCCGGACAGAAGAACGGGATCGTCGCGAAGATGAAGCGACGCGGCGGGCGTGGCGATCAGTCGCCGCTCGGCACGTGGTTCTGGGATATCGACCGGATGCTGCTGTTGCTGACGCTGTTTCTGATCGCGATCGGGCTGATCGCGGTCGCCGCGGCGTCGCCGGCGAGCGCGGTCCGCTATTCGGGCGAGCATCACAAGATTGCGCCACTTTATTATTTCTGGCGGCAATTAATGTGGGTCGGGGTGTCGCTCCCCGTGCTGTTCGGCGTGTCGATGATGCCGGTGTCGATGGCGCGGCGGATGGCGATCGGCGGGTGTGCGCTGTTCGTGCTGATGCTGATGGTGACGCCGTTCATCGGGGTCGAGGCGAACGGCGCACGCCGCTGGCTCGGCGTCGGCTTTGCGCAGTTCCAGCCTTCCGAGTTCCTGAAGCCGCTGTTCATCGTCACGGTCGCGTGGCTGTTGTCGCTGCGCGCGAAGGATGCCGAGCTGCCGACCGTGCTGATCACCGGCGCGATGACTGGGGGCGTCGCGGTGCTGCTGATGCTGCAACCCGATTTCGGCCAGACGATCATCTTCTGCACGGTGTGGATGACGCTGCTGATGATCGCGGGGACGCCGGCCAAGGTGATGTTCGGGCTCATGGCGATGGCACCGGCCGGGCTGGTGGCGGCCTATATCTTCTACGGCGTGGCGCGGTCGCGGATCGATGCGTTTCTGTTTCCGGGGGTCGAGGGCGAGGGCGCGGGCGATCATTTCCAGACCAATGCGGCGCATAACACGCTGACGGCGGGTGGCTGGACCGGGACCGGGCCGGGCGCCGGTGCGGCGAAGTTCGGCCTGCCTGAGGCGCATACCGATTACATCTTCTCGGTGATCGGCGAGGAGTTCGGGCTGATCGCGTGTTCGGTGATCGCGGTGATCTTCCTCGCGATCGTCGTCCGCGTGTTCGTTAAGCTGCTGGACGAGCAGGATGAGTTCAAGCTGCTGGCCTCGGCGGGCCTCGCCACGCAGTTCGGCGCGCAGGCGCTGGTCAGCATGGCGGTTAACACCGGCCTCGCGCCGTCGAAGGGTATGACGCTGCCGTTCATCAGCTATGGCGGGTCGTCGATGATCGCGTTGTCGGTCGGCATGGGGTTGCTGCTGGCGTTTACCCGGCGCAATCCGTTTCTCACGCGGAGCCCCTATGTCGTCCGCTGGAGTGGTGAATGAGTAAGCATTACGTCCTCGCAGCCGGTGGGACCGGGGGACACATGGTCCCGGCAGCGGCGCTCGCGGCCGAACTGTCCAAGCGTGGCCACCGCGTCGCGCTGGTCAGCGACGCGCGCGGCGTGCGGTTTCCGGGGCTGTTCGAGGATATCCAGACGCATGTCCTGCCGGCGGGGCGCTTTACCGGTGGGCCGCTCGGCTGGGCTCGGGCCACGCGGGAGATGTGGCGCGGGCGGGCGATGGCGCGCGAGCTGTACCGGACGTTCAAGCCTGCCGCGGTGATCGGCTTTGGTGGCTATCCTGCGTTGCCGGCGTTGCTGGCGGCGTTCGCTGACAAGATCCCGACCGCGGTGCATGAGCAGAACGCGGTGCTGGGTCGCGTGAATCGCTTCGTCGCGGGACGGGTGGATGCGATTGCGACCTCGTCCGAGCCGACCGAGCGCCTCGCGCCGAAGTTGCTGGGGAAGGCGCATCTGGTCGGCAATCCGGTGCGCGAGGCCGTGCTGGCGCTGCGCTCGCGACCGTATCCGTTGCTGGAGGAGGATGGGATCTTTCGCGTGCTCGTAACCGGGGGGAGCCAGGGGGCGAGCATATTGTCGCAGGTCGTGCCCGACGGTCTGGCGATGTTGCCAGTGACGTTCCGCCGGCGGTTGCAGGTGACTCATCAGGCGCGGATCGAGGATATCGATGCGGTGCGCGCGAAGTACGCGGAGCATCATATTCCGGCCGAACTGGCGACGTATCTGCCCGATATGCCCGAGCAACTGGCGTGGGCGCATCTGGTGATCGCCCGCGCGGGGGCTTCCACCATTTCGGAACTGACCGCGGCGGGGCGGCCGGCGATCCTCGTGCCGCTGCCGGGGGCGACCGACGATCACCAGACCGTGAACGCGCGCGAGATCACGCGGGCGGGCGGCGCGCGGACGATCGCGCAGGGAGACTTTACCGCAGTGGAACTGGCCAAGCAGATGCAGAAACTCGGGCTCGATCCAGCGGCGTTGCAGAATGCGGCGGGGCGTGCGCGGAGTTGCGGGCGGCCGAATGCGGCGAGCGATCTGGCCGATCTGGTCGAGAGCCTCGACGCGCCGTTGTCGCGCATTCCGGTCGGTGCGCCCTCGAAGCCAAAGGCGCAGTTCGCATGAGGGGCGTCGCAACGGATATCGGCACGATCCATTTCGTCGGCATCGGCGGGATCGGCATGTCGGGCATCGCCGAGGTGATGAAGAACCTCGGCTACCGCGTGCAGGGGTCGGACGTGGCCGAGGGCTATGTCGTGCAGGGTTTGCGCGACAAGGGCATTCCGGTGGCGATCGGTCACGCGGCGTCGAACATCGGCGACGCCGCGGTGGTGGTCGTCTCGACCGCGATCGTGCGCTCGAACCCTGAGGTGGAGGCGGCGCTCAACGCGCGCGTACCGGTAGTGCGGCGCGCGGAAATGCTCGCCGAACTGATGCGGTTGAAGTCGACCGTCGCGGTCGCCGGCACGCATGGGAAGACCACGACGACGTCGATGGTGGCGGCTTTGCTCGATGCGGGCGGGGTCGATCCGACGGTCATCAATGGCGGGATCATCAATTCGTACGGCTCGAACGCGCGGCTGGGCGCGAGCGACTGGATGGTGGTCGAGGCGGACGAGAGCGACGGCAGCTTCCTGCGGCTCGACGGCACGATCGCAGTCGTCACCAACATCGATCCCGAGCATCTCGACCATTACGGCTCGTTCGACGCGGTGAAAGATGCCTTCGTCGAGTTCGTTGAGAACGTGCCGTTCTATGGTGCGGCGCTGCTGTGCCTCGATCATCCGGAGGTGCAGGGGATCCTGCCGCGGGTGCGCGATCGTAGGGTCGTAACGTACGGTTTCTCGGCGCAGGCAGACGTGCGCGGGGTGGAGGTTACGCCGATCCCGGGCGGCAACCGGTTCGATTGCGTGGTGCGCGAGCGGGATGGCGCGACGCGAACGATTGCGGGGATCGAGATGCCGATGCCGGGGCGGCACAATGTGCAGAACGCGCTGGCGGCGATCGGCGTGGCGCTGGAACTGGGGATCGCGGATGCGACGATCCAGCAGGGGTTTGCCAAGTTCGGGGGCGTGAAGCGGCGGTTCACCAAGGTAGGCGAAGTGGCTGGCGTGACGATCATCGACGATTACGGGCATCACCCGGTCGAGATTCGGGCCGTGCTGGCGGCGGCGCGCGAGGGCGTGAAGGGTCGCGTGATCGCAGTCGTGCAGCCGCATCGGTATTCGCGGCTCGGCAATCTGATGGAGGATTTCCAGACGGCGTTCAACGACGCGGATCGGGTGTTGGTGACGCCGGTCTATGCCGCGGGCGAGGCGCCTGTGGAGGGCGTCGACGCGGCGGCTCTGGTCGAGGGGTTGAAGCGGCGCGGGCACCGGTTCGCGGGTGTGGTCGCGGACGCGGATGCTTTGGCGGTGGAACTGGCGGCGACGATCGAGGCGGACGACATGGTCGTGTGTCTCGGCGCTGGCGACATTACTAAGTGGGCGGCTAACCTTGCCGATGCGATTGCTGCCGAGCGCGCAAAGGTGCTGGCGTGAGTGGTGCGTCGCAGATCCTCCCCGGGACGGGGAGGGGGACCATGCAAAGCATGGTGGAGGGGGCTGTCCGCGAGCGTAACGCTTTGGGCGGGCCCCCCTCCACCACCTTCGGCGGTCCCCCTCCCCGTGCCGGGGAGGATTTGCGCGGGTCTCTGACGGCCAATGGCAGTCTGGCGGACTTTATCTGGTTTCGTACTGGTGGGCCGGCCGAGTGGCTGGTCCGACCTGCGGATGTTGAGGATCTGGCCGAGTTATTAAAGACGCTCGATCCTTCTACACCGGTGCTGCCAGTCGGGGTCGGCTCGAACCTGATCGTGCGCGACGGCGGCGTACCGGGGGTCGTGGTGCGGCTTCCCAAGGCGATGGCGAAGGTTTCGGTGCAGGACGGTCGCGTTCGAGCAGGCGCAGGGGCGATGGGGATTACCGTTGCCAGTGCTGCGCGAGATGCTGGGATTGCCGGGCTTGAGTTTCTGCGCGGGATTCCGGGAACTGTTGGTGGCGCGGTTCGGATGAACGCGGGTGCTTATGGACGGGATGTTAGCGATATTCTGGTCGAGGCTACCGTCGTCACGCGCGAGGGTTCGGTCGAAGTCTGGCCTGCGGAAAAGCTCGGTTTCACCTATCGCCATTCGGACCTGCCAGGAGGCGCGGTGGTGGTCGAAGCGGTGTTCTCCGGCACGCCCGGCGAGCCTGCCGTGATCGGGGCGGAGATGGACCGGATCGCAGCGGAGCGCGAGGCTTCGCAGCCGCTCCGTTCGCGCACCGGGGGGTCGACGTTCAAGAACCCTGACGGCCACAAGGCTTGGGCGTTGATCGACGCGGCCGGGTGTCGGGGGCTGACTCTCGGCGATGCGCAGGTCAGCGAGAAGCATTGCAATTTCCTGCTAAACCTCGGGTCCGCGTCGAGCGCGGAGATCGAGGCGCTGGGTGAAGAGGTACGGGACAGAGTGAAGGCGCATTCGGGGGTGACGTTGGAGTGGGAAATCCAGCGGGTGGGTGAATACCTCCCCTCCCGCTTGCGGGAGGGGTCGGGGGAGGGCGGTCTGGATACCGGCATTGCCCATCAACCCCTCCCCCGACCCCTCCCGCAGGCGGGAGGGGAGCAGTGAGCGCGGCTCTTCACATCGCGGTGCTCATGGGCGGCTGGTCGGCGGAGCGTGAGGTTTCGCTGATGTCGGGTAATGGCTGTGCGGATGCGCTGGAGTCGCTCGGCCACCGGGTTACGCGGATCGACATGGGGCGGGATGTTGCCGCCAAGCTCGCCGAGGCCGAGCCTGACCTGGTGTTCAATGCGCTGCATGGGACGCCCGGCGAGGACGGTTCGGTGCAGGGTCTGCTCGACCTGATGGGCCTGCGCTACACGCACTCTGGCCTCGCGACGTCGGTGATCGCGATCGACAAGGTGCTGACCAAGCTGCTGCTCGTCCCCGCGGGCGTGCCGATGCCGGGTGGGCGGATCGTCAAGTCGGCCGATCTGTTCGAGGGCGATCCGATGGCTCGGCCTTATGTTTTGAAGCCGGTCAACGAGGGCTCGTCGGTCGGTGTGGCGATCGTCACCGACAGCGGCAATTACGGCAATCCGATCGCGCGCGACAGCGTCGGGCCGTGGGGCGAGTTCGAGGAACTGCTCGCCGAGCCCTACATTCGCGGTCGCGAGCTTACGACCGCGGTGCTTGGCGGCAAGGCACTCGGCGTGACCGAGTTGAAGCCCAAGAGCGGCTGGTACGATTACGACGCGAAATACACCGATGGGATGACCGTCCACGTCTGCCCGGCGGAGATTCCCGACGAGATCACCGACGCCTGCAAGAGCCTCGCGCTCGAAGCGCACCGGTTGCTCGGCTGCAAGGGCGCGTCGCGATCGGATTTCCGCTGGGATGACGAGCGCGGCGTCGACGGGCTGTTCCTGCTCGAGGTGAACACGCAGCCGGGGATGACTCCGCTCAGCCTCGTCCCCGAACAGGCGCGGCATATCGGCATGAGCTATGCCGAGCTGGTCCAGGCTATCGTCGACGAAGCGCTTCAGGACCATCCTTCTCCATGAGCCGCACGATCAAGCGCGGTCCGCCCCCCAAGCGGCCCGCCCCGCGGCGGAAGGTCGCGGTCAAGAAGGTGTCGGTGATGGACCGGCTGGTCGGGATGCTCCCGGTCAGCGAGGACACGCTGAAGAAAATCGCGACGTGGTCGATTCTCGGCGCGGGCGGTGCGGTGGCGATCGCGGCGGCGACGTGGGTCGGCATTCCCGGCATGATCGGCGCGGCGGTGGCCGAGGGTGCCGGGCGCGCGGGCTTCAAGGTCGAGCAGATCGAGGTGACCGGCCTCAAGCGGATGGACCGGATGTCGGTCTATGCGGTCGCGCTGGAGGACAAGCAGAACCAGACGTCGATGCTGTCGGTCGACCTGGAGGCGGTGCGGCAGAAACTGCTGCGCTATGGCTGGATCGCGGATGCGCATGTCTCGCGGCGGCTGCCCAACACGATGCTCGTCGATATCGTCGAGCGCACGCCCGCCGCGGTGTGGCAGGACAATGGCCAACTCACGCTGATCGATTCGTCGGGCGTGCTGCTGGAGCCGGTGCAGCCGGATGCGATCCCGAATTTGCCGCTGGTGATCGGGCCGGGCGCGGATCGGCAGGAGGCGTCGTACCAGACGCTGCTCGCCGCCGCGCCTGCGCTGAAGCCGCGCGTGAAGGCGGCGACCTGGGTCGGCAATCGGCGCTGGGATCTCACGTTCGAGAGCGGCGAGACGTTGGCGCTGCCCGAAGACGGTGCGCCGCGCGCGCTGGTGAAGTTCGCCGAACTGGACGGCGCGCGGCCGTTGCTGGGGCGGGGCTGGATCCGGTTCGACATGCGCGATCCGACCAAACTGGTCGCGCGCAAGCCGGGCGCGAGCCTGGCACATAGCGTCGACGTGCCGGCACCAGCGAGCGTGCCGACAACGGGCACTACAGAGACGAATACTCCGTCGCAAACGGCGGGCGCGAACGTAACGGGCGGGGAGGGATGACATGGCAAAGGTGGCACCGGAAGGGCTGATCACGGCGCTCGATATCGGGTCGTCGAAGGTATCGGCGATGATCGCGCAGAAGGGGGACGGGGGCGAGCTGATCGTGCTCGGCACCGGCCAGCGCGAGAGTCGCGGGGTCAAGCGCGGCTATATCGCCGACATGGCGACGACCGAGGCGGCGGTGCGCGAGGCGGTCGAGCAGGCCGAGCGGATCGCTGGCATCAACATCGAGAATGTCTGGGTCGGGTTCTCGGCCGGTGGGCTCGTGTCCGATGTCGCCGAGGTCGAGTTCGAGCTGGGCGGCCACCGCGTCGAGCAGCAGGATATCGATGCGTTGCTCGCCGCGGGGCGCAACTCGATCGATCCGCAGGGCCGCATGGTGCTCCACGCACAGCCGGCGCTCTATACGCTCGACGGGCTGACGGGGGTGAAGACGCCGCTTGGTCTGCATGCGGACCGGCTGGGGGTACATATCCATGTCGTGGCGGCGGACGGTTCGCCGGTCCGCAACCTCGATCTCTGCGTCCGGTCGGCGCATCTGGAGGTGAAGTCGATCATCGCCTCGCCGGTCGCGACCGGTCTTGCCTGCCTCAGCGAGGAGGAGCGTGAGCTCGGCGTCGCGCTGGTCGAGATGGGCGCGGGCATCACCAACGTGTCGCTGTTCGCGGGCGGTATGCTGGTGGGGCTCACGTCGATCCCGATGGGCGCGGCGGACATTACGGATGATATCGCCAGCGCATTCGGCACGCGGCGTCAGAACGCCGAGCGGATGAAGTGCTTCCACGGATCGGCCAACGCATCGCCCCGCGATAATCACGACATGATCCCGGTCATGCCGATCTCCGCGGAGGACGGCGCGGGCGAGGGGGCTCAGATCACCAAGGCGCAGCTGATCGGCGTGATCCGCCAGCGGCTGGAGCATCAGATGGGCGAGGTGCGCAATGCACTCACCAAGCTGAAGTTCGAGGGGCCGGTCGGGCGTCAGGTCGTGCTGACCGGCGGTGGTGCTGAGCTGAAGGGCATCGCGGATTACGCGCAACAGGCGCTTGGGCGGTCGGTGCGGATCGGTCGACCGCGCGGGCTGACCGCCTTGCCAGAGGCGCATGGCGGACCGGCGTTCGCGACGCTAGCGGGGTTGGCCTTCTATGCGGCGACCAACCCGATCGACCTTCGCGGGCTCGCGCCGCAGCGGACGACGGTGCATCGGCCAAAGGGTATGGGCATGGTCCGCAAGTTGATTCAGGCGGCGCGCGCGAATTATTAAGAGTTTCGAAGCGTCTGGCGTTATTTCGGCTGGAACAGGCCGTGACGTTGGTGCACACAGATTAATCAGGGGCCCGGCCGTAGCGTATCTACCGGGTTGTGCGGAGAACGGCGATGAGCATCGAATTCCTTAGTCCCGAAGTGGACGATCTGGCCCCCCGCATCGCGGTGATCGGCGTCGGCGGCGCTGGCGGCAACGCGATCGCCAACATGATGCGGGCCGACGTCCAGGGCGTCGACTTCCTCGTGGCGAACACCGACGCGCAGGCGTTGAAGCAGTCGACCGCGCCGCAGCGGATCCAGCTCGGCACCAAGATCACGCAAGGTCTCGGCGCCGGTTCGCGTCCCGAGATCGGCCGTGCGGCCGCCGAAGAGACGATCGACCAGCTCGCCAAGATGCTCGAAGGCGCGCACATGTGCTTCATCACCGCCGGCATGGGCGGCGGCACGGGCACGGGCGCAGCGCCGGTCATCGCCAAGGCGGCGCGCGACATGGGCATCCTGACGGTCGGCGTCGTGACCAAGCCGTTCGCGTTCGAGGGCAATCGTCGGGCCAAGTCGGCCGAGGGCGGCATCGACGAGCTGCAGAAGTATGTCGACACGCTGATCGTCATCCCGAACCAGAACCTGTTCCTCATCGCCAACGCGAACACGACCTTCAAGGAAGCGTTCACGATGGCGGACGAGGTGCTCCAGCAGGGCGTCCGTAGCATCACCGACCTGATGGTGATGCCGGGCCTCATCAACCTCGATTTCGCCGACGTCCGCTCGGTGATGCAGGAGATGGGCAAGGCGATGATGGGCACCGGCGAGGCTAGCGGCGACAATCGCGCGCTCGAGGCCGCGCAGAAGGCGATCTCGAACCCGCTGCTCGAAGGCGTCAGCATGCGCGGCGCGAAGGGCGTCATCATCTCGATCACCGGCGGCGACGACATGCGCCTGCTCGAAGTCGACGAAGCCGCGAATCACATCCGCGACCTGGTCGATCCCGATGCGAACATCATCTGGGGCTCGGCGTTCAATCAGGAGCTCGAAGGCAAGATCCGCGTCTCGGTCGTCGCGACCGGTATCGATGCCGATGCGCGTCCTCCGGAAGTTGCACCCGAGCCGACCCGTTCGTTCAGCTTCGGTGCGCGCAAGACCGACGAGAACACCTCGTTCCGCCCGAGCGAGCCTGCCGCCTCGTCGGCCGCGCCCGCTGCTTCGTCCGCCGACGAAGAGCCGCTCGACCTGAACGCGTCGTCGGAAGTCGAGCCGTCGAAGTCCGATGACGAACTCGTGCTCGGCGCCGAGACGATCGTTCCGCAGGCTGCTCCGGCACCGGCGCCCGCGCCTACGCCGCATACGCATACCTCGCCGACCTACGCGGCACAGGCACCGCGCACCTATGGCGACGAGCCCTATGGTCGTGGTCCGATCGCGCGTCCGGCCTCGGCATCGGCCGTGCCGCCGGCGCGTGCGCCGATCGCGCCGGCTATTCCGGTACCGACCCCGGCTGCCGATGAGGGTGGTGCACGTCGCCGCTGGCTCGCTCCCGGGGCCGAGGCAGCGCCCGAGGCGGTTCCGGCCGCACCGCGCGTGAAGCTGGGTGGTACGCTGTTCGAACGCATGTCGAATGCGGCACGCGGCGCGGCGAAGGAAGACGGCGAAGCGGCTCCCCAGGATCCGCTCGACATCCCGCGTTTTCTGCATCGGCAGAACAACCAGTAAGTCTGGGCGCCGTTCTCTCGGTTTGGCGGGAGAACGGCGGTACGAGATGGGTTGATCGGGGATATTGGTTTCCAACATCGTCACCTCCCCGGCGGAGGCCGGGGCCCAGTTGGCAAGGTTGATGTAACGGAGCGCTTTCCATCGTTAACTCCGTCTCCCAACTGGACCCCGGCCTCCGCCGGGGAGGCGGCGTTTCGGAACGAACGCTTTTCCAAGATCACAGATGTCGTCTCCGCAGATCGTAGCCCTCACCCGTTGCTCACTCCTCGGCGCTTCACTCGTCGCCGCCCCAGCCCAGTTCGCCGCGCGCATGCGCCGCAGACATTGCCGGTTCGGTCGGGCTGGCGTCTAGACAGATGATCCTCATGACCCGCTCGTCCCATCATCTCCTGACCGCCGCGCTGGCACTTGTGCTCGCGGCCGTGCCCTGCGCCGCGTCCGCGCAAGCCGTCGTCCAGGCGATCCCCGGCACGACCGACGCGGACAAGCTCGGCGACGTGATGCGCCAGCTTGCGAGCAACCCCCGCAACATCGACGCACTGATCAAGGCCGGCGACCTGTCGATGGGCCTCGGCGACCTCAGCGGTGCCGCAGCCCTGTTCGCGCGCGCTGAAAAGGTGAACCCGCGCGATGGTCGGGCAAAAGCGGGAATGGCCTCGATCCTCGTAAGGTCGGAGCGTCCGGGCGAAGCGCTACGCTATTATGCGCAGGCCGAGGCCCTCGGCCTCGACCCGCGCAATTTCGCCGCCGACCGCGGCCTCGCCTACGACCTGATCGGCCAGCAGGATCGAGCGCAGCGCGATTACCGCGTTGCTCTTCGCGATGCGCCCGATGACGAGACCATCAGGCGCTACGCACTGTCGCTCGGCATCTCGGGCAAGCCCGACCTCGCGATCCAGCAGCTCAACCCGCTCCTGCTCAAGAGCGACCGTGGCGCGTGGCGCTCGCGCGCGTTCATCATCGCGATGAACGGCGACGTCGCCGGCGCGGAGAAGATCGCGACCACGATGATGCCGCGCGGGACCGCGCAAGGCCTGCAACCCTTTTTCCAGCGCCTGCCGACCCTGCCAGCCAGCGACCGCGCATTCGCGGTGCATTTCGGCGAGGTCCATGCGACGCCGGCGCGTCTCGCGGACGCACGGATGGCGCCGCCGCTCGGCATGCTTGCCGCCGACCCGACCGCACCGGTGATGATGGCCGCGGTGACGCCGCAGCCGACCGTCGCCGCGACCACCGGCAAGAAGGACAAGCGCGACCGGCGTGCCAAGCCCGACCGAGTCCAGATGGCTGCGGCCACGCGCACGCCCGTGGCTACCACCGCGCCACGTACTGTCACTGCCGCTCCCGCCCCCTATGCTGCGCCGGTCCAGCTCGCAGCCGCGCCGATGCAGATGGTCCAGCCGCTTCCGGCTCGCACGGTCCAGCCTACACCGCAGCCGAGCTATTCCGCACCGACCGTCGCGGTCCAGAGCGCCCGCACCACGCCGGCTGCGGAGACGAATTCCGTGGTTGCGGCGACTATCCCGCCTAGCACAGCGTCGGTACCGGCAACCTCGGTCGCGCGCGTTCTACCCGCGCCCTCGACGGCGGGAACGCTCCCCCAGAGCGTAGCCACGCAGATGGCGGCGATCCCGGTGACCCAGGCACGGGCCGATCCCACACGCGCGGCCAATGCGCTCGCGGCGTCGGCGTCGCCCTCGGTTTCGACGCAGCCGACATCGATACAGCAGCCGCCGTTGCAGGTCCCGCCGCAGCAGTACGCGCCCATCCAGAGTGCCAGCGCCGCAACGCCGACGCCTGGATTTTCCAGTTCGTCCACACCCGCGCCAGCCTCGACCGCAGTGGCCGCCACGGGATCGCCGCGAACGCATGCGGTCGCGGCGAGCGAGGACTCGATCCTCGCGCGGATCGTCGCGGGTCTGTCGATCCCCGCGTCCGAACTCGACGTCGCGCCGATGCATCCTGCACCCGTCGTGACGCCCGCCGCCATTCCGGTCACCGACGACGCGGAGCGCGTGCTCGCCGAGGCGAAAGCCAAGACCGAGCGCGACGCAGCCGCCAAGGCGATCGCCGCGAAGACCCTGGCCGCGGATAAGCTCGCAGCCGACAAGAAGGCGGCGCTCGACAAGAAAGCCGCCGCGAAAAAGGCGATCGCCGACAAGAAGGCGCTCGCCGAGAAGAAGGCCGCCGCCGCCGAGAAGCTTGCTGCCGACAAGGCTGCGGCGGAGGAAAAGCGTATCGCGCGCGCCAATCCCGCGCGGACCTGGGTGCAGGTGTCGACCGGCGCGACCGAGGGCGATCTGCCCAAGGCGTGGAAGAAGGCGAAGGCCAAGGCACCGACGGTGTTCGGCACCCGCGCCGGTTGGACCGCGCCGTGGAAGGCGACCAACCGCGTGCTCGCCGGGCCGTTCAAGACCGATGCGGAAGCGCGCACCTTCGTCAATCAGCTCGCCAAGGAAGGCGTCTCGACGTTCACCTTCACCAGCGATCCCGGCGAGATCATCACGAAGTTGCCGGCGAAGTGAGTTACCGCGCGCCCTGGGCATCGGACCCGGCGCGCAGCAAAGGACGGCTTCAAGAGGAACAGAACGGGTCCGTGCGTGGGCCGCGCGATGCCTTTCAGCGCGACCGCGATCGGATCATCCACTCGATCAGCTTCCGTCGCCTGCGCCACAAGACTCAAGTGTTCATGGCGCCCGACGGGGATCATTTCCGCGTCCGCCTGACACACAGCCTGGAGGTCGCGCAAATCGGCCGGACGATCGCGCGGACGCTGGCGCTGAACGAGGACCTGACCGAGGCGTTGTGCCTCGCGCACGACATCGGCCACCCGCCGTTCGGCCATGCCGGCGAGGATGCGCTGAAGGCGGCGCTGACCGGGCAGGGCGGGTTCGATCACAACGGCCACACGCTGCGCACGTTGATGACGATCGAGCGCCCCTATCCGATGTGGAACGGCCTGAACCTGACATGGGAAACGCTCGAGGGCCTCGCCAAGCATAACGGGCCGGTGCGGCATCCGGGCTGGGCGCTCGCCGCGGCGGATGCCGAGTTCGGCCTCGCGCTGACCAGCTTTTCGTCGCTGGAGGCACAGGTCGCGGCGATCGCCGACGATATCGCGTATGACAATCACGATATCGACGATGGCCTGCGCGCGGGGCTGCTGACGCTCGACCAGTTGCTGGCGGTGCCGTTGGTCGCAGGCGGCTGGGACGATGTGCGCCGCCGCTTCCCCGACGTCCCGCCGAAGCGGTTGGTCGGCGAACTCGTCCGCACGCAGATCGGCACGATGGTCAACGACCTGATCGCCGAAACCCGCCAGCGGATCGCGGCGAGCGGCGTCACCAGCGTCGACGATGTCCGCGCCGCCGGGCAGTGCCTGGTCGGCTTCTCGCCCGAGATGCGCGAGGCGGAGCGCGACCTAAAGCGCTTCATGTACGCCAATCTCTATCATCATCCACGCCAGTTGGCGGCGGCGGATGCGGCGCATGGCATCGTGTCGGGGCTGTTCGCGGTGTACCGCGACGATCCGGCGACGATCCCCGAGGAATGGCGCGAGCGGCTACCGACCGACGATCCCGACCGCAGCCGGCATATCGCGGATTTCATCGCGGGGATGACGGATCGGTATGCGGTATCGCGCTACCGCGAACTGGTCGGCCCGATCGACTTGCCCGAGGGGTTCTGAGGGAGACGTAGCCGGCTCCCCCTCCGTCATCCTGACGAAAGTCAGGACCCAGGGTAACGAACGACATCCTCAGTGGCTCTGCATCCTGACTTTCGTCAGAATGACGGACGTGTTGTGGTAGGTCGAAGCCAAACGCAAAAACGGCGGCCGGACCGAAGTCCGACCGCCGCTGCAATCACTAAAACCCAGTCGGCTCAGCGCGCGACCGAGGCGATCCCGCCGGCAGCGCCATTGGCCTCTGCGGTCTTGAACGCGACCGGTACGCCGCCCGACACACCCGACACGCGATCGCCGCGGACGATCAGGTGGAACTTCTGGCCTGACGGATAGCGACGACCGTCGATGACCTGGCGGCCACCGTCCTGCGTCGTGGTATAAACATACGTGCTGCCCTCGTGGACGAAGCTCTGCTTCGCGTCGGCGGCCATGCCGATCGTCGAGGTGAGGGCGGCGGCGACTGCTGCGATGATCTTGATGGTCGTGCGCATGATCGTATCTCCCGAAGTGCGTCGAGCCGGATCAGGTCTTCACCCAACTCTCGAGTCAGCGAGATATTGCGGTGCAGCATGGGTTGCAATTGCAAACCTATCCGTCGCGATTGCACGGCGTGCAACGATGAACCGCGCCGCCGATGCGACGAGCGGCGGAGGCGACATACTTCCACGACATTTGGCGCCTAAATCCAACGCCGAAGGAGAGTGTCGTGTCTGCTTCCAGTATCGCGCTCAATCGGTTCGGTCTCGGCGCAAGGCCGGGGGATGGCCCAAGTGATGCCGTATCCGGCGATCCGGCGAAGTGGGTGTTGGCGCAGTGCGAACGGTTCGAGCCACGCCCAGCCATGATCGCCAGCGCCCCCTCGACGGCCGGCATCTCGGTCGGCCTCGTCGCCTATTATGCGCAGGAAAAGGCGATCCGCGCGCAGTTCGGGCCGCGCACGCCGAAGGCGATGGGTGGCATGGACCCGAAACCTGTCATCGCTGCCTCGACGATGTCCGGCGCGATGAGCCCCGCGCCGCAGTCCCCAGGCGTTGCGCCCCCGGCGATGATGCAGGCTCCCGCTATGCCGCCCGCTATGCCGGGTGCGATCGATCTAGGCACGGCCGCTCGGCAGGAGGCGCGCCAATTGATTGGCAAGCAGAGCCGCAACGATTACGGCGCGGCGGTCGCGGCACGGACGATGGCGGCGCTGACCGGCGACGCACCGTTCGTCGAGCGACTCGTGCATTTCTGGGCGAACCATTTCGCGGTCTCGACCGAGAAGTTCGAGGTGATGGCGCTCGCCGGGCCGATGGAGTTCGAGGCGATCCGCCCGCATGTGCTCGGCAGTTTCGCCGACATGCTGAACGCGGTCGAGCGGCATCCGGCGATGTTGCTGTATCTCGACCAGGCGGTGTCGATCGGCCCCGACAGCCCGTTCGCCGTTCGAAAGACCCGGCGCCGCACCGGGCTGAACGAGAATCTCGCACGCGAAATCATGGAATTGCACACGCTCGGCGTCCGCAGCGGCTACAGCCAGGCCGACGTCACCGAGTTCGCCCGGGCGATGACCGGCTGGACGGTCGCGGGCATCGGCCGCGGTCCCGGCGCGCGCATCCAGGATGACTCGCGCGCGGGCGCCTTCCTGTTCCTCGACGACGTCCACCAGCCCGGCGATCGCACCGTGATGGGCAAGCTCTATCCCGCGGCGGGGGAGGCGCAGGCGCAGGCGGTGCTGTCCGATCTCGCCGTCCACCCCGCGACCGCGACTCACGTCGCGATCAAGCTCGCGCGGCATTTCGCCGGCGATACGCCGCCCCCGGCGATGGTCGCGCGGCTGAAGACGGCGTTCCTGAAATCGGGCGGCGACCTGCCGACGGTCTATCGCGCGCTGGTCGCGTCGCCCGAGGCCTGGGTGGCCAAGCCGGTGAAGTTCAAGTCGCCATGGGAATGGTATGTCTCGACACAGCGCGCGCTCGGCACGACCGTCGTTAAGCCCGGCGTCACGGTGGGGATGATGAATTAGCTCGGCCAGCCGATCTGGCAGCCGGGGCAGCCGATCGGCTACGACGACGTCGCCGCAGCCTGGGCGGGGCCCGACGCGATCAAGCGACGGGTCGAGGCGGCGGAGCGGTTCGCGGCGCGCGCCGGGCCGGTCGATGCGCGGGCGTTGGCGCCGAAGCTGTTCCCCGCCGCGCTCAGTCCCACCACCGCGCAGGGCCTGTCGCGCGCGGAAAGCCCGGCACAGGCGCTCGCGCTGTTGCTCGTCGCCCCCGAATCGCTGCGGAGATAGTCATGCTCGACCGCCGTTCCTTCCTCTCGACCGGTACGCTCGGCGTGCTGGCGTCCGCCTTCGCGCCGCGCATCGCGTTTGCGCGCGCGGCGACCGACAAGCGGTTCGTGTTCATCATCCAGCGCGGCGCCGCCGATGGTCTCGGCACGATCGGTGCGGTCGGCGATCCAGCCTTTGCAGGCGTACGCGGCGATCTCGCGGCGGACTTCGCCACGGGTACCAAGCTCGACGGCATGTTCACGCTCCACCCTGCGATGACCGCGAGCGCCGGTCTCTACAAACAGGGCCAAGCTTTGTTCGCGCACGCGATCGCCTCGCCCTACCGCGATCGCTCGCATTTCGATGGGCAGAACGTGCTCGAGACGGGTGGGACCAGCGCGTACCAGGTCCGCGACGGCTGGCTCAACCGACTACTCGGCGTGCTGCCTGCGGACGAGGCGCGCGCGATCGCAGTGGCGGCGACCGTGCCGATGGCGCTGCGGGGGCGGCGCGAGGTGGCATCCTATGCGCCGTCGAGCCTGCCCGCCGCGTCCGACGACCTGCTGCAACGCGTCGCGATGCTCTACGACGGCGACCAGCAACTCCACGGCTTGTGGAGTGAGGCGATGGCCACGCGGCAACTCACCAGCGATCTCGCGCAGGACGGCGGCCGCAATGCCGCCGCGACCGGCGCGCTCGCCGCGCGACTGCTTAAGCCCGACACCGGCGCCCGGATCGCGATGATCGAGACCGGCGGCTGGGACACGCACACCGGTCAACGCGGCCGCCTCACCGCGCAGTTGAAAGGTCTCGACGCGATGATCGCGTCGCTACAGGCGGGGCTCGGGCTATTATGGGCAGACACCATGGTCCTGGTCGCAACCGAGTTCGGGCGCACGGTGGCCGTCAACGGCACCGGGGGGACGGATCATGGCACGGGCACGTCTGCGATGCTGTTCGGCGGCGGCGTGAAGGGGGGCCGCGTAGTATCCGACTGGCCTGGCCTCGCCCCCGCCGCGCTCTACGAGGCACGCGACCTGAAGCCGACGATGCAGCTGGATGCGTTCATTGGTGGCGCGGTATCGTCACATTTTGGCGTTGAGCCAGCGCGGGCGATGGCCGCGCTGTTCCCCGCGAGCGCGAGGACCGCGGCGATCGGGGGGCTGGCGCGCGCCTAGCGCATCCGCGCACGATGCTGGGCGAGATAGGGGCGGTGACGGGCATCGATCGCGCCAAGCCGCGCGATCGATGCCTCAATCCCGACCGCCGCCAGCATGTCCTGCCCGACCTGGGTCGACCGCAACAGGCGCCCATCGTCGTCAAATCCGATCAGATACGCGTCGAACAGCGCATCGAGATGGGCACCGAGCAATAGGCCATTATAGGGATCGAGCCGTTCGGTATCGATCGCATGCTGCCAAGCGAGAATATGCGATGCGCGGAGGAATTCGGGCAGCGCGACACCGCTGACCGCGCATCGTCCGCCCCATATCTCGAACAGGTCGCGCCGAAACCGCCCCTGGCCAATTCGCGCCAGCCGCAGCGTCTCGCGTTGGGTGCGCTCGGCGTTCGGCGGACCGCCGATGATTACAGGGCCATCGGGGGTCGGGATCGTGCCATTGGCGTCGAGGAAGGCGGTCAGCGCTGTCGATGCCGCGTCGTCATCGCAGGAGAGATCGATGCCGTAGCGACTAGGCGTTGCCCGCCCGGCGTCCCTCCAACGCGGAAACGCCGATAGGTTGCTGTTGATATAATAGCCGAACGGCGTGTCGAGCGTGACGCCGGGTACCGTGCGTAACTCGGCCAGCCGGGTCTCGTAATAGGGGTGGATGACGATCGGCAGCCGTGTTGTGGCGTTTTTCACATACAGCGTGACGGTCCCCCGATCGAACCGAGTCAGCTTTTTCGTCGCGTGGGTCTGTGTGAAGCCCAGTACGGAAAGGCGGTGCGCCGTGGCGTCGGTCGGTGCGCGGGTTCCGGGCACGATGCGCTTGTCGTTGTGCGCCGCGTGTTGCGCCCAGCTTCTGAGGCTGTCGCCCCATTCGATCCGCAGATGGCCGATCTGGTCGCGCAGCACGTCCTTCAGTTCAGTGTGCCAGAAGAAATAGGGCACATCCTTGCCCGCTCCGACTGCGGCCGCGTCCGCAGTGGCGCCCAGATCGTCCGGCCAGTCGATCACATGGTCGCGTCGCATATTCACAGCATAGAGTCCGACGAACACCGTCTCGTGATCGTCGGGCGACACGAAGCTCGCCCAATAGCGCGGGTTGCGGAATACCGGGCGGTCCTGCTGCGTGGCCTGATAGCGTTCGAACCGCACAAGGCTTTGACTGCGCAGGTCATGCGGCGTCATGCCGTTACGCCGCGTCTGGTGCCGTAACAGACTCACGTCGCGTGGATCGATGCCGGCATCGCGCAGCATGGCATTGAACGTCACGAGGATGGCTTCTCTCCGATGCCTTCTATTAGCACGCATCATCGACTATTGGCTGGGTTTTCCCAGATCGATCCGGACTTGCCATGACGCTCTACACCCGTTTTGCCGCGCATATCGATGCGGCGCTCGACACGCTGACCGCGGCGGGCACGCTGCCGGACGGCCTCGACCGCAAGAACGTCACGGTCGAGCCGCCGCGCGACACCAGCCACGGCGATCTCGCGACCAACGCCGCGATGGTGCTCGCCAAGCCCGCCAAGACCAATCCGCGCGTGCTGGCCGATGCGCTGGTGATCGAACTGGCGAGGCTCGAGGACGTCGCCTCGGCGAGCGTCGCTGGCCCCGGCTTCATCAACATGAAGCTGACCGACGACGCCTGGCGTGCCGAACTGGCGGCAATCCCGGCGGCGGGTGCCGATTACGGTCGCTCGACGCAGGGCGACGGGATCACGGTCAACATCGAGTATGTCTCAGCCAACCCGACCGGCCCGATGCACATGGGGCATTGCCGCGGCGCGGTGGTCGGCGATGCGCTTGCCAGCCTGCTCGAGTTCGCCGGCCACAAGGTGATCCGCGAATATTACGTCAACGATGCTGGCGGCCAGGTCGACGTGCTCGCCCGCTCGGTGCACCTGCGCTACCGCGAGGCGCTCGGCGAGACCGTCGAGATCCCGGAGGGCCTGTATCCCGGCGATTATCTCGTCCCCGTCGGTCAGTCGCTCGCGAAGGAATTCGGCGATCGCTACGTCGGTGCCCCCGAAAGCGAATGGCTGGTGATCTTCCGCACGCAGGCGGTCGCCGCGATGATGGTGATGATCCGCGCCGATCTCGCGCTGCTGGGGATCGAGCACGAGGTGTTCGCGTCCGAGGCCGAACTCCAGGCCGCCAAGAAGCCGGAAGCGGCCGAGGCGGAACTGCGCTCGCGCGACCTCGTCTATGACGGCGTGCTCGAAGCGCCGAAGGGTGAGACGCCCGACGATTGGGAGCCGGTCGAGCTGCCGCTGTTCCGCTCGTCGCAATTCGGCGACGATCAGGATCGCCCGATCAAGAAGTCGAACGGGTCGTGGACCTATTTCGGCGCCGATCTCGCCTATCATTTCCAAAAGAGCCAGAGCGCCGATCAGCTGATCGACATCTGGGGTGCGGATCATGGCGGCACGGTCAAGCGGATCGTGGCTGGCGTAGCGGCGCTGACCGGCGGCAAGACGCGGTTCGACGTGAAGCTGGTCCAGATGGTCCGGCTGTTGCGTAACGGCGAGCCGGTCAAGATGTCGAAGCGGTCGGGCAATTTCGTCACGCTCGCCGATGTCGTGCGCGAGGTCGGCAAGGACGTCGTGCGCTTCACGATGCTGACGCGGCGGTCGGATGCTCAGATGGATTTCGACTTCGCCAAGGTGGTCGAGGCGTCGAAGGACAATCCGGTTTTCTACGTCCAGTACGCGCATGCGCGGATCGCATCGCTGCATCGGCGCGCCGAAGAGGCGGGAATTACGCCTATTTCTGCGGATTTGTCCCGGCTTGATACGGACGAACTGGCACTCGTGCAGCTTGCGGCGCAGTTCCCGCGGCTTGTCGAGATCGCCTCAACCGCGCGCGAACCGCATAGAATCGCGTTCTATCTCTATGACTTGGCCGCCGCGTTTCATGCGCTGTGGAACGTCGGCAACGATCGTCCCGATCGTCGTTTCCTCGTGATCGAGGATCCGCAGGCGACGGCGGCACGGCTTTTCCTGGCGTCCGCTATAGGGCAGATTATTCATAACGGCCTCGCCATCATGGGTGTCGAAGCGGTTTCGGAGATGAAGTGATGGCCGAAGACATGGATCTGCGCGAGGAAGACCGGCTCCCCTGGCTCGAAACCGTCGAGCCGGACGAGCAGGATACGGTCGGAATCGGTCGCGTGATCGCGCTGGTCGTGCTCGGCCTGGCGGTACTCGCGGCGATCATTTTCGGCATCTACAAGCTGCAACAGCGCGCGCCGACGGGCGACGGCCAGATGATCGCGGCGCAGGAGGGCGACTACAAGGTCAAGCCCGACGATGCCGGCGGCCTGAAGGTCAAGGGCGAGGGCGATTCGGCGATCGCGACCAGCGCGGGCAAATCGGGCAACGGCGCGATCGACCTGCGCGGCGTGCCGGAAGCGCCTGTCGACGGCAAGCGGGCAGTCGCGACCAAGACGTCCGACGTGGCCGGTCGCAACGCCGTCGCGCAGGTGCCCGCATCGGGTGGCCGCCTGGTCGCCGCAACCCCCTTGGCGCCGTCGAAGCCTAACGGAGCCGGAACGGCCTCCGGCGGTTCGCTGGTCCAGCTGGGCGCGTATCCGAGCGAGGCGGTTGCCAACGCGGCCTGGACGACCTTCTCCAAGCGGTTCGCCTATATCGGCGCGTTGGGCAAGTCGGTCCAGCCGGTCGCAACGGGCGGTCGCACGCTGTACCGTCTGCGCGTCAATGCGGGCAGCGCGAACCAGGCGGCGGATATCTGCGGCCGGTTGCGTGTCGCTGGCGAAACCTGCTTCGTCGCAAGCTGATCGCGCGGCATGATCGGGCGGTTGCATCGCCCCGCAATCGCGTGTTCGGGGCGTCGGTTGGACTTATGGCTGGCGTTCGCGAGGATCAGTAAACCAGGCGAATGTGCCGATCTCGGGCCCAGGAACGGTTCCGGCTACGTCCAAAAGCCGATGGGGCGCTGTAGATTTTAAGCGTCATGCTTTGCTAACACACCCGCGTTTGCCAGCGGCAGGGGCCTCCAGCAAGACGCCCGGACTAACCCTGACGGCATGGCGTCGGGTCGTTCCTCTGGCGCGCGGTCGAGCGATGTCGATAATTTAGAGTCGAGCGTGCGGGACGAGCAACGCTCGAACATCCGACGCCACCGGTACTGTGCGTTGCTGCCGCCGGCATCAGGTTGCAGAGGCGTGAAAGCTGAGTGCCCAGTACCTGTGCCTCGATCGGTAGCCAAATCCAGCCCTTCCGACAGGGTGGTTGTGAGCGCCGTAGGTCAGGACCGCGGGGCTACGCTGGCGCACCCGTGCTCTCTAGGGTCGGCAAACGCGATAGTTTCGAACTTCGCGATCATGCAGGCGGACAACGCAATCCGCTACGCGCTACCAAGCCGTGTTGCTCCCGTCGTGCCTCGCACTCAGATCGAGCGACGGTGCTTTCCGCCATATTTGCGGCCGATATAGTCGCCGATTTGCGCCACTTCGGTGGCGGCGGCTTTGGCACCGCTGATCTGGCAGGGGAGTGGATCGCTGGCATGGTCGTTCGCGCGTCGCTTGACCGTGTCACAGAGCTCTTCGATGTCGGCGCGCGACAAAACGTTCTTCTCGCGAAGCAAGCAGATCAGGCTCTGCAGGATCACGAGATTCTTGTCTTCTGGATCAGTTTGGAGGTCCGGGTACGTTGCCATCAGGGTTTTCCTCTCTTGATCGGAAAGAGGATATGCCGAATGTCGCAACAAGCAAGGTGTAAGATTTACGCGGGGTAAGCGTCAGTCCACCATGCCTCGAACGCGGCGGTTTGTTCCGCGTTCAGGCCAAGCCCGATCTTGCTGCGACGCATAATTGCATCTTCGGGTATCCTTGCCCATTCCCGGTCGTGCATCCAGCGCGCTTCGATCGCCGTCAGGCCACCGCCAAGGTCTGCGCCGAGACCCGCTGCGTCGTTCACGCCTGCAAGCATCTCGTCGAGCAATGCGCCGTAAGCATGCGCCATCCGTTCGCTGCGCGCATCGCCGAGGAACGGCCAGCGCGCGCGGACCTGCGTGAGATAGGTCGCGAACGGAGGGATCGTGCCGCCGGGAAAGGCACGGGTACGGGTCATCGGGTGGACGGTCTCACCGAGCGCGGGGGCGATCTTGTCGAGCGCTTCCTCGGCGAGATGGCGTGCCGTCGTGATCTTGCCGCCGAACACCGACAGCAAGGGTGCTCCGCCCGCATCCCCAAGCGTGTCGAGTTCGAGGACATAGTCGCGCGTCACCGCCTTCGCCTCGCTGGCGCCGTCGTCGTAGAGCGGGCGGACGCCGGACCAGGTCGAGGTGACGTCGGCGGGTGTGATCTGGCGCGTGAAATGCTGGTTCGCGGCGTCGCACAGATACGCGATCTCGCCCGCATCGATCACCGCGTCTTCGGGGCGGTCGACGGGGATGTCGGTGGTGCCGATCTCGGTCTGGCCCTGATAGGGGATCGCGAAGACGATGCGGCGGTCGGCCAGTTGCAGGATATAGGCGTGGTCGCCCTCGTACAGCTTGGGCACGACGATGTGGCTGCCCTTGACCAGTCGGACGCCGGCGCTGGCGTTGATGCCGAGGCGACCGAGCAGCTCTGCGACCCACGGTCCGGCGGCATTGACGAGCGCGCGCGCGGTGACGTCGCGTCCGTCGGACAGCGTTGCGCGCCACAATGCGCCGTCGCGGCGGGCGGTGACGAGTTCGGTGCGGACTGCGATTTCGGCACCATTGTCCTGCGCATCGATCGCATTCAGCACGGTGAGGCGGGAATCGTCGACGAACGCATCGGAATAGACGAAGCCGCGCGCACCGTTCTTGAGCGGGGCGGTATAGGCGGTGTCGCTCTTGCGCAGGCCGCGGGACCGCTTCAGCGTCATCCGGCCGCCGAGCCAATCGTAGAGGTACAGGCCTAGCCGGACCATCCACCAGGGGCGTACCGCGTTCTCGTGCGGCAGGACGAAGCGCATCGGGCGGATGATGTGCGGCGCGGCCTTCACCAGGCGTTCGCGTTCGCGCAACGCTTCGGCGACCAGCTTGAAGTCGTAATATTCGAGATAGCGCAGGCCGCCGTGGATCAGCTTGGTCGATGCGGACGAGGTCGCACCTGCGAGGTCGCCCTTTTCGACGAGCAGGACGGCGAGCCCGTTGAGCGCCGCTTCGCGGGCGATCGCGGCACCGTTGATGCCACCGCCGACGATGAGAATGTCGTAACTTTGCGTCATGTGCAGAGCTTTAGCCGTTTGGTAATGCTGGGCCTACCGACTATCTCTGTACCATGTACAAACCAAAAGCCGGTCTTCCGACGCGCGAGCAGATCCTCGACTTCATCGCCACTTCCGACGTGCCCGCGGGCAAACGCGAGATCGCCAAGGGCTTCGGGCTCAGCGCGCAGGACAAGATCGGGCTGAAAGCGCTGCTCAAGGACATGGCCGACGAGGGGCTGATCGACAGCGCCCCCGGTCGCGCGTTCCACAAGATGGGCGGTATCCCCAAGGTGACGGTACTGCGGATCGCGGATGTCGACGACGGCGGTAACGTCTGGGCGGTGCCCGAGCGTTGGGAAGCGGAGGGTGTCCAACCGCCGCGGCTGCGGGTGCGCGAGCGGAAACGCGGTGCGCTGGGCGTCGGCGAACGCATCCTCGCGCGGACCGAGGAGGCTGGGAACGGCTGGATCGCGCATCCGATGAAGGTGCTCGCGCCGGCGTCCGAACAGGTGCTGGGCGTGTTGCGTGAGGAGGCGGGGCGGCTGTGGCTGACCGGTGTCGACAAGCGCGAGCGGCGTGAGTTTGCGGTGGCGGATGCGGGGGGGGCGGCGCCGGGCGATCTCGTGCTGGCGGAACTCGCCGGCAAGCCGCCGACGATCGCGGCGCGCGTTGTGTCGAAGCTGGGCGATCCGTTTGCGGCGCGGAGCTTCTCGCTGATTGCGATCCACAAGCTTGGCATTCCGGACGTGTTCTCGCAGGACGCGCTCGACGAGGCGGAGCGCGTGTCGAAACTGCCATTGGGGGAGGGCCGCGAGGATTTGCGCGACCTGCCGATCGTCGCGATCGACCCTGAGGATGCGCGTGATCACGACGATGCGGTGTGGGCGGAGGCGGACGACGATCCTTCGAATGTGGGCGGCTGGAAGGCGATCGTCGCGATCGCCGATGTCAGCTTCTATGTGCGGCCTAAGTCGGAGGTCGACCGCGAGGCGCGGCGGCGTGGGAACTCGGTGTATTTCCCCGACCGCGTCGTGCCGATGTTGCCCGAGATCCTGTCGGCGGAAGTGTGTTCGCTGAAGGAAGGCGCGGACCGCGCCGCGCTCGCGTGCCATTTGCGGATCGGCAAGGATGGTTCGCTCAAGTCGTGGCGCTTTACGCGCGCGGTGGTGCGGATCGCGGCGAACCTGGCGTATGAAGAGGCGCAGGCGATTATCGACGGGATGGCATCGAACGATGCCCCCCTGTCCGACGGTTCTATCTCGTCCGACAGCCCCAGCATCTTGTCAGATAGCCCCAGCCCGTCACCCCAGCGAAAGCTGGGGTCTCCCTCCACAGAGGACGCCCTCGCGGCACGAGATCCCAGCGTTCGCTGGGATGACGGCCGGGTAGATGACGAGCGCGTGGCTGCATCGCTCGTCCCACTCTGGGCCTGCTGGCATGCGCTGGCCAAGGCGCGTGACGCACGTGCGCCGCTCGATCTCGATCTTCCCGAACGCCGCGTGGTGCTCGACGAGCAGGGGCGGATCATGTCGGTGTCGCCGCGTGAACGGCTCGACGCACACCGGTTGATCGAGGACTACATGATCGCTGCCAACGTCGCCGCCGCCAAGGCGCTGGAGGCGAAGAAGGCGCCGGTGATGTACCGTATCCACGAGCCGCCGAGCCGCGAGAAGTTGGCGGCGCTGAAGGAATATCTCGAGACGTTCGACGTGCCGTTCGCGCTCGGGCAGGTCGTGCGGCCAGCAACGTTCAACCATATAATCGAGCGGATTAGCGATGCCGACTTCCGGCCTCAGGTCATGGAGCAGATCCTCCGTACGCAGACCCAGGCCTATTACGCGCCCGGCAATCACGGGCATTTCGGGCTCAGCCTCGGCAGTTACGCGCACTTCACCTCGCCGATCCGGCGGTATGCCGATCTGCTCGTCCACCGCTCGCTGGTGTCCGCTTATGGCCTCGGCGAGGGCGGGTTGCCTGCGGACGATGCGGCGAACATGGAGTTGGTCGGCGAGATCATCAGCCGGCTCGAACGCCGTGCGATGGAGGCCGAGCGCGACACCACCGATCGCTATGTCGCGGCGTTCCTGTCGGAGCGTGTCGGCCAGGTGATGGACGTACGGATCACCGGCGTCACCAATTTCGGCTTCTTTGCGACGGTCGAGGGGATTGGTGGCGATGGCCTGATGCCGGTGCGCGATCTGGGCGGCGAGTATTTCCGCTTCGACGAGGGCGCGCGGACGCTGACCGGCGAACATAGCGGCGACGTCTTCGCGCAGGGCCAGACGCTGGAACTGCGGTTGGCGGAGGCGAACCCGGTGTCGGGCGCGCTGCGCTTCGAGATGCCCGAGGGGAAGGGGGCTGCTCCCCCCATGCGCGGCGGGCGGAAGCCGGTGCGTGAGATCAAGCGGCGCGGGCGCCCGGCGAACATCCGCCATCAGGGCAAGCGGCGTTAGGATTTGCGCAAACCCCTCGCGGTATGCGACACCGCTGCGGGGGGAGACTGGCATGTTCGGATTGGGTCTAGGCCGATCGCGGCGACGGATCGTCAACGATTTCGTCGCGGCGGAGGCGACCGTGGCGGACCGTGCGATCGCCTATGAGGCTGAAGACGCCGGGACGTTTCGGCGATTGTGCGGCTATGGCGCGATCGTCGACGACGGCGCGGGCCGCTATCATCTCGATGCAGGCAGGCTCGGCGCGTTTCGCGGCGCAGTGCGCCGCCGGGCTGCGGCGATTGCTGCGACGTCGGGAGTCGTTGCCAGCGCAGCCGCCGCAGCGACGGTGTTCGCGCTGGCCGAGTAAGGCCGGCAATTTAAGCCGATAGTCCGATACGGGCAGCGCCCGACGATCACGCGCAATCAAAAGAGTGTTTCCCCGCGAAGGCGGGGACCCAGACTGGGCTCCCGTCTTCGCGCGAGAACAAGCAGGCGGGTATTTTCGCTGGACCAAGATCCCGGCCTCTCATCCGACCGTGAAGCTCAGACCCGCCTTAGCGACCAGCCGATCGCGCAGTTTTGCCCCCATCAACGCGCCCGGCGTCCAGATCCCGCCATCGCCCTGCACGTCCTGCACGAGGCACAGCGCGGCCTCCGCGATCATCTTGCTGGTCGAGCCATACCCCGGGTCGCGATCCCCCGTGACGACCGTATCGATCCGCTCCCCATCGGGCATGATACCGACGAACAGCAGGTCGTAATGCCCGGCGTCGCGCTCTTCCTTCGATGGCCCTTCGCCGGGCTTCGGCCCCTTGTCGCTCGAGAACGGATTGAACTTTGCGATCGCCTCCGCCGCGACCTTGCCGAGATCGCCCAGTCCCGCGACCATCATCTCGTCATAGACGAAGTCCGCGCCATAGGCCTCGCCGAGCAGGAAGTTGGTGCGGTGGACGTTCTTGGTGTTGATCGGCGCCATCACGAAGGGTGCTACCCACGCGGAAATGGTCGTGTCGTATTCGGGGATCAGCCCGGTTGGCTGGTGCGGGCCGCTGAAGCCGGGGGTGAGCGCGAACGGGCTCGTGAGCAACTTGACGATGCCGGGATCGCGCGCGGCGGCGGCGAGCGTCGCCTTTAGGCTCGCCGCGGTGCCGCCCGAGAACGTCCCCTGCATTTTCCGCACGCGACCTTTCACACGGGGTGCGGGGATGCCGTATTTCGCCTTCGCGGCGTCCTGCAACGTCAGCACGCCGAGATCGAACGGGATGGAGTCGAACCCGCACGAGAACACGATCCGCGCGCCGGTTCGCGCGGCTTCGCCCTCATGCGCGTCGATCATGTGGCGCATCCAGGCCGGCTCTCCGCAGAGGTCGACATAGCCGGTGCCGGTCGCGGCGCAGGCGGCGACGAGGTCCGAGCCGTACAGCTGGTACGGTCCGACCGTCGAGATGACGACAGTGCCGCGCTCCGCCATCGCGCGAAGGCTCGCGGAATCGTCCGAGTCGGCGGTGATGAGCGCTGTATCGGCGGGCGCACCGATCAGGTCGCGGACTTGCTGGAGCTTCGCCAGCGAGCGGCCTGCCATCGCCCAGCGGACGCCGGTCGGGTAGGTCTGGACGAGATATTCGGCCACCAGCCGCCCGGTGAACCCGGTCGCGCCGTACACGATGATGTCGAAGTCGCGCATGTCCATCTCCTGTTTCGCCGAGTTTGCGCGCGTGGGCGTGGCGTCGCAAGCTAAACACCGTCGTCGATGCGCCTCGCCATCGGCGCGCCGATCTGCCAGCATCGGCAGATGGCATCCGATCGCAAAACCGTCGCATTCATCGTCGACCAGCTCGCAGCGGCGGGGGAGGTCTCCGCAAAGCCGATGTTCGGCGAATATGGGCTATATTGCGATGGCAAAATGGTCGGCCTGATCTGCGACGACCAGCTGTTCGTGAAGCCGACCGCAGGCGGACGCGCGTTTGCGGGGGCGATCGACGAAGCGCCGCCCTATCCGGGCGCGAAGCCGTGCCTGCTGGTCGACGCGGATCGCTGGGACGACGCTGAATGGCTAGCGGACCTCGTTCGTATCTCGACCGCGGAATTGCCTGTGCCGAAGCCGAAGAAGGCGAAGGCAACGAAAGTTTAGGGGGATCAATGGTCAGCGGTTGCAGGATGACAGCCCGGTAGCTCAGTCACCGAACTGTTCAGGCGGCTATCCCCTTCGAGCAACTAAGATTTGTTTCCCCGCGAAGGCGGGGATCCAGACTGGGCTCCCGCCTTCGCGGGAGAACAAGGAAGAGCGGAATGTCGTTCGAACGATGTCGGTGACGGAACGGTTTTACCGTAGCGTCTGATCAAGTCGCTGAACCTGTATCGCCCCTACGCCGCGTCGTTGAACTGCAAACTCGCCAGCCGCGCATACAGCCCGCTGTTGGTCATCAGCGACCCGTGCGAGCCTTCCTCGACGATCTGCCCGTCGTTCATCACGATGATCCGCTCGGCCGCGCGCACCGTGGCGAGGCGGTGCGCGATGACGAGCGTGGTGCGGTTCGCCATCAGTCGCTCGAGCGCCTCCTGGACTAGTCGCTCGCTCTCGGCATCCAGCGCACTGGTCGCCTCGTCGAGCAGCAGGATCGGCGCATCGCGGAGCAGCGCGCGGGCGATCGTCACGCGCTGGCGCTGGCCGCCCGACAGCCGCGCGCCGCCTTCGCCGAGGAACGTGTCGAGGCCCTCGGGCAGTTTGCGCAGAAACTCGGCGGCGTTTGCGGCTTCGGCGGCGGCCCAGAGCTGGTCGTCGGTTGCGGACCAGTCGCCGTAACGCAGGTTGTCGCGGGCTGACGCGCCGAAGATAATCGTCTCCTGCGGGACCATCGCGATCCGCGCGCGGACCTCCGCCGGGTCGGCGTCGCGCAGGTCGATCCCGTCGAGCGTCACGCGCCCGGCGTCGGGGTCGTAGAAGCGCTGGACCAGCTGGAACAGCGTCGTCTTGCCCGCGCCGGACGGGCCGACGACAGCGACCGTCTCGCCGGGCTTCACGTCGAGCGAAAAGCCGTTGAGCGCCGCGACGTCGCGCCGCGTCGGGTAGTGGAACTGCACCCCCTCGAACGCGAGCGCGCCGCGTGGCGGCTGGGGCAGGGCGACCGGGTTGGTGGGCGCGGCGATCTCGGGCTTTTCGCGAAGCAACTCGGACAGGCGTCCGGCCGCACCGGCGCCGCGCAACAGGTCGCCATAGACTTCGGTGAGCGCGCCGAATGCGCCGGCGACGATCCCGCCGGTCAGGACGAACGCAGCGATCGCGCCACCGCTGATGCGGCCCGCAGCAACGTCGATCGCGCCTTCCCACAGCACCAAAGTGATCGACCCGAACACGAGCCCGATGACGATCGCGGTCATTACCGCGCGCAGCATGATCCGCGCGCGGGCGGCTGCGAAGGTCGCACTTACGGCATCCGAGAAGCGTATCGCCTCGCGGTCTTCCTGCCCGAATGCCTGCACGACCTTCATCGCGCCGAGTGTCTCGGTTGCGATCGAACCGACATCGGCGACGCGGTCTTGCGACGTGCGCGAGTAGTTGCGCACGCGCTTGCCGAGCAGCGCGATCGGCAGGATGATCAGCGGGATGCCGATCATCAGCATGCCCGCAAGCTTGGGCGAGATAGCGAAAAGGTAGATCAGCCCGCCGATCCCGGTGAAGGTGTTGCGCAGCGCGATCGACACGGTGCTGCCGACCACCTGTTCGATCAGCGCGGTATCCGAGGTCAGCCGCGAGGCGATCTCGGATGGGCGGTTCTCCTCGAAGAAGCGCGGCGTCAGGCGGAGGAGGTGGCGTTGCACATTGGTGCGGATGTCCGCGACGACGCGCTCGCCGAGCCACGAGACGTAATAGAAGCGCACCGCGGTCGCGAGTGCGAGCACGACGACGATCATCAGCAGATAGTGGAACGAGTTGGCGACCGATCCGCCTTCACCGGGACCAAAGCCGCGATCGATCACGCGCTTGAACCCGTACGGGATGCCGATCGTCGCCGCGGACGTCGTCAGCAATGCGAGCCCGGCGAAGGCGATCTGGCGTGGATAATTCGCGGCGTGACGCCACACCATCGCGAGATCGCCGATCCGGCGGGACGTCTTTTCTTCGGGTATCGGCTTGGCCATGCGCGGGACCTAGCAGTGGCGGGGGTGGCGCTCAACGACAACCGGGCGATCGGGCGTGAGATCCGCCGGGGTCGTCCTTGGAATGCCGCATTGCGCCGCAGCGGATTTGCGTTACCACTTCGGCAGCCCATATTAGGGCAAAGGATACCGCATGCTCTACGATGCTTACGAATTCCAGCGATCGATGTTGTCGGGCGCCAGCAAAATGGCGAGTTTCGGTGCGGAAATGCTCAGTCATCCGGCAAACCCGTTCTCCTATTTGGGCGGTGGTGCAGTCATCGGATCGGCGTTGGAGGTGTTCGCACACGCGAATGCGACTCGCGGAAAGCCTGCCTTCGGGCTCGACTCGACGACGATCGACGGCCGCGAGGTCGCGGTCCGCGAGGAGATCGTGCTGCGGAAGGATTTCGGGCAGCTGAAGCGTTTCGTGCGGGAGGGTGTCGAGGGCGGTCCGAAGCTGCTGATCGTGGCACCGATGTCGGGGCATTACGCGACGTTGCTGCGCGGCACGGTCGAGCGGATGCTGCCGTTCGCGGACGTCTACATCACCGACTGGCGTGATGCGCGCAGCGTGCCGGTGTCGGCGGGCCGGTTCGATCTCGACGACTATATCGATTATCTGATCGCGTTCCTCGAGCAGATTGGCTCGAACGAAGGGCAGGGCGGTACGCACATGCTCGCGGTCTGCCAGCCTTCAGTGCCGTGTTATGCCGCCGCGGCCCTCATGAGCGCGGACAAGAATCCGTGCCGCCCCAAGACGCTGACGATGATGGGCGGTCCGGTGGATACGCGCGAGGCGCCGACTGCGGTCAACACGCTGGCGACTGAGCGGCCGCATGTGTGGTTCGAGCAGAACGTGATTGCGACGGTGCCGGGCAATTATCCGGGTGCGGGTCGGAAGGTGTATCCGGGGTTCCTGCAACTCGCCGGGTTCATGTCGATGAACCTTGGCAACCACATGGTCTCGCATTGGGAGATGTATAAGCATCTCGTCCAGGGCGATGGTGCGAGCGCGTCGCAGAGCCAGGATTTCTACGAGGAATACCGCTCGGTCTGCGACATGACTGCGGAATTCTACCTCCAGACGATCGATGTCGTGTTCCAGAACCACGCGCTGCCGCGGGGAATCATGACTCATCGCGGGCGGCTGGTCGATCCGGCGACGATCACGGACATCGGGCTCCTCGCGGTCGAGGGGGAGCGTGATGATATCTCGGGGTTGGGGCAGACGAAGGCTGCGCTGACGCTGGCGACCGCGCTACCTGACGAGAAGAAGCGCTATCTGATGGCGGAGGGTGCTGGTCATTACGGGATCTTCAACGGCTCGCGTTGGCGGGATAAGATCGCGCCGGTGGTTGAAGAGTTCATTACCGCGAATGGGTAGGGTTCTGTAGCCAAATCTAGCCCGTCACCCCAGCGAAAGCTGGGGTCTCCCTCTTGGTTGACGTCAACGCTCGAACCGGGAAATCCCAGCTTTCGCTGGGATGACGGAGGGGGAGGGGGCGGTAGTTTCTCGCCCCCTCCCCGGTGGTCTTATGCGATCGAGTTGACCACTGCGTGACTGCTCGACTCGTCCGACTGGATCGTACCGCCGAACAGCATCTTGAGACGCCCGCCGATCGAGATGTCGGTTTCCCACAGCTCGGCGCTGTCGATGTCAAAGCGCAACAGCGTCAGGTTCGGGTCTTCCTTGCCACCCGGAAACCATGCCTCGACCTGGTTGTTCCAGAGCTTGTCGATCTGCGTGCGGTCGTTCGACGTCGAGACGTCGCCCGACATGCACGCGAAGAAATCATGACCCTTGCCGACGAACTGCGCCATCGCCGCGCCGCCCTTGGCGATGCGGTTATCGCGGCCGGCGAAGAAGAACAGCGTGTTGGGCTGATCGTCGTCGATCTGTGCGGTCATCGGCTCGGAATGCTGGCTCCCCGAATGCTGGCCGTCGTGCAGGCCGATCATCACGAACGGGCTCGCCTTCAGCTTGTCGATGAACTTCGCTGCGACTTCCTGCGGGGTATCCTTGTCGGCCATCGTCATTCTCCTAGTGGCTTGGATTGCCTGTGAGAACGGGTGGGGCGGGGGATGGTTGCGCGGACCGGTCGAGTCGACACACGTGATGCCGCTTGGAGAAAGCGCGTGCGAAGCGCCAAGGTGACGACGGCAGCAGTTCTGCTGCCGAACACGAAAGGATCGAGAATGTCTCTTGTCGATCTGTGTCTGATACTAGGCGTGCTCTTTGCCTTCGCGACCTTGGTCGTGAAGATCATCGAAGTGGCACGTAGAGGATAAGCACACGGGTGGGGCTCGATCTAGCAGTCGGGTCCCAAACGTATTGAGCCCCAGCCGCTAGCACGACCGGGGCTCACACAGAAAGGCGAGAATGTCCTTCGCCAAAGACTAAATATCCCTTCAGCGGATATCTTTCAAGTTCACAGCACCTCAAACAAGCCCGCCGCGCCCATGCCGCCGCCGACGCACATCGTGACCACGACATACTTTGCGCCGCGACGCTTGCCCTCGATCAGCGCGTGGCCGGTCGCGCGGGCGCCGGTCATGCCGTAGGGGTGACCGATCGAGATCGCGCCACCGCTGACGTTGAGCAGCTCGTCGGGGATGCCGAGATGGTCGCGGCAGTACAGCACCTGCACCGCGAACGCCTCGTTCAGTTCCCACAGGCCGATATCGTCCATCTTCAGGCCGAAGCGCTTGAGCAGCGTGGGGATCGCCACCACAGGCCCGATACCCATCTCGTCGGGCTCGGTGCCACCGACTGCCATGCCGACATAGCGGCCGAGTGGCTGGAGACCGCGCTGCGAAGCGATCTTTTCCTCCATCAGTACCGACGACGACGAGCCATCCGACAGCTGTGATGCGTTGCCGGCGGTGATCGTGAAGTCGGGGCCCATCACGGGCTTGAGCGATTGGAGCCCTTCCAGCGTGGTGTCGGCGCGGTTGCCCTCGTCCTTGGTGATCGTCACGTCCTTGTACGTGACTTCCTTGGTCGCCTTGTCGACGATCGCCGTGTTGGCGTCGACGGGGATGATCTCCGCGTCGAAATAGCCCGCGGCCTGCGCGGCGGCGGTGCGTTGCTGCGACTGGAGCGCGTAGGCATCCATTGCGTCGCGGCTGATCCCGTAGCGCTTGGCGACGACTTCGGCGGTCTGGAGCATCGGCATGTAGACGTCCTTGTGCATCGCGATCAGCTGGGGATCGGGGGCGACGCGCATCTGCGGGGTCTGGACGAGGCTGATGCTCTCGACACCGCCGCCGATCGTGATGTCCATATTGTCGGTGATGATCTGCTTGGCGGCGGTGGCGATCGCCATCAGGCCCGACGCGCACTGGCGGTCGACCGACATGCCCGAGACGGTCACCGGCAGCCCGGCGCGGAGCAGCGAGGTGCGGGCGATGTTGCCGGCCTGATGACCCTGCTGGAGCGCGCAGCCGAAGACGACGTCGTCGACTTCGGCGCCGTCGATGCCGGCGCGCTCGACCGCGGCCTTGATCGAATGCGCCGCCAAAGTGGGGGCGGGGGTGTTGTTGAAGCCGCCGCGATAGGCGCGGCCGATGGGCGTGCGGGCGGTGGAGACGATGACGGCTGAACGCATGAAGTGGCTCCTAAGGATTTTGCCCGTCACCCCAGCGAAAGTTGGGGTCTTCCAGTTGGTGAGCGACGTGGCTCCAACCGGGAGATACCAGCGTGCGCTGGTATGACGACTTTGGTTGATGGGGTCTGGTTGCTGGTGTTTAGACGAAGACCTGGCTGATCCATTCGGCGATCAGGGCGGGCTTTTCCTGGCCTTCGATCTCGACGGAGAAGGCGTTGGTCTGTTGCCACTGGCCAGGACGCTTTTCGTCGAACGAGAGCAGCTTGAAACGGCCGCGGACTTTCGAGCCGGAGCGGACGGGGGTCAGGAAGCGAACCGAGTTGCCGCCGTAATTGACGCCCATCTTGGCACCCTCGATGGTCGGCGCATCGGGCACCTTCGACGAAAGCAGCGGCATGAGCGACAGCGTCAGGAAGCCGTGCGCGATCGTGCCGCCGAACGGGGTTTCCGCCGCGCGGACCGGATCGATGTGGATGAACTGGTGGTCGCCGGTCGCGTCGGCGAACTTGTCGATCATGGCCTGCGTCACCTCGACCCAGTCGGAGACGGTTTCCGTGCCGATACGGGCCTGCATCTGGGCGGTGGTGATCGTTGCCACGGGGTTCCTCTCTGGTTGGCGCTGAACGCTAGCGCGTCTCTAAACGTGTCAGCAAGCCTCCCGCAAGCCTCGACCAACCTAAAAGTGGAAAAACCCGTATCTGCTAAGGCGCGGGTGCGAACCCGATATTCTAAAGTTCAGCGCGCGTTGGCCTACCTTCGGGATACGGCATGACCACCGAGCCATCCGGTGCGGCCATCATGTTGACCTGGGTGGGGAAGGCGATCTCAATCTTTTCGTCGTTGAAGCGCTTCAGGATCGCGATGCCGACCGCCGTCCGGCCGTCATAGAAGCTCGCATAATCGGGCCCCTTGCTGTCGAACTGGACCTCGAAGTCGAGGCTCGATGCGCCGAAGCCCGTGAAGCCGGCGCGGGTGAAGATCTTGTCGTTGGCTTCGACGATTTCCTTCAGCATCGCGGGGATGCGCGAGCAGACTTCGGGGGGCGTCGAATAGGTGACGCCGATGAGGAATTTCGCGCGACGGTGGTTGCGTTGTGTGTTGTTGAGGATCTCCTTGTTGAGGAGGTTCTTGTTGGAGATCACGCGCTCCTCGCCGTCGATGCCGCGGATGCGGGTCGATTTGAGGCCGATCGCCTCGACGCTGCCCGAGGCGGTGTCGTAGCTGATCGAGTCGCCGCGGCGGAACGGCCGGTCGAAGATGATCGCGAGGGCTGCGAACAGGTCGGCGAAGATGCCCTGTGCCGCCAAGCCGATCGCGATGCCGCCGACGCCCAAACCCGCGACGAGGCCGGTGACGTTCACGCCGAGGTTATCGAGCACCACCACCAGCGCGACCGCGAACACCACGAACGTGACAAGCAGGCGGATCAGTCCCATCGCCGAAAGCAGCGCTTCGCCCGAATAATGTTCGGACTGCGTGCGGTGCTCGATCGCGCCGAGGATGATCTCGCGCACCCAGACGGCGGCCTGGAACACTGCGGCAACGGTGAAGAGGAAGTCGATCGTCTTCGATACCTCGCCGGGCGCGGCGGAATAGCCCGACACCAGTTTCGCCGCGAGCATGACGATGAAAAAGTTGCCGGTGCGCGCGATCGCCTTGCCGACGACGATGCCCCAACCGTTGAGCGCGCGCGGCCGTTCGCAGAGCTTGCTGCCGAACCGGCGCGCGGTGTGGAGGACGATGACGATGACCGCACCGATCCCGAACGCGATCAGGATCTGGAGCCAATAGGCCTGGATCCAGGCGAAGCTGGCGGTGACGAAGCCCTGGGCGTGATCGCCAACATCGCTCGCGTCGAAGATCGGCTGTTTGGCGGCGGCAGTGGAATTGGACATGGAAATACTCGTCAGGCCGCTTTGTCGCGTGGGGATGCGATAGTGGCGGTCGCGGGCGTGCCAGCCTCGAGGAACGCGATCAGGCCGCATTCCTCCCGGCTGAGATGGCGCTTGGCGCGAGGGAGGCGGAGTGCCTTGCGGAAGGTCGACTGACCGGTCTTCACGAGCGCGATCAACGACGGGTGGACATAACTCTTTCGCGCGATCGCGTGCGTGTTGCCGAGCCGGGCGACGACGGGTTCGAGCATCGCCTTCAGGCTGAGGTCACGCTCGGCTGATGCGAGCGCCTCGAACGCGGCGACGCTGGCGGCCCAGGTGCGGAAGTTCTTGGCGGTGAAGTCGGTGCCGGTGACGTCGCGGATGTAGCAGTTGACGTCGGTCGAGGTGACCGGATGCGCGACGCCCGCGTCGTCGAGCCATGCGAACAGATGCTGTTCGTCGAGGTCCTGGCATTTCTTGACGAAGCTGCTGAGCGATCGGTCGGTGATCTTGAGCGTCCGCAGCTTCCCCGATTTGCCCTTGTACTGGAGCTTGAGCGTCGAGCCCTTCACCTCACCGTGGCGCTTGCGCAACGTGGTCGCGCCGAAGCTCTCGTTCGCTTCGGCATACGCCTCGTTGCCGATGCGGATGTGGCCGCCGTCGAGCAGGCGGATGACCGCCGCGACGGCGCGTTCGCGGGTCAGCGAGCGTTTGCGCAGGTCCGCCTCGACCGCCTTGCGGATCTTGGGGAGGGCGTGGCCGAAATCGGCGCAACGCTCATACTTGGCGGCCTCCTGCGCTTCGCGGAAGCCGAGGTGATAGCGGTATTGTTTTCGCCCCTTCTCGTCCCAGCCAACCGCTTGGATATGACCGTTCGGCTTTGGGCAGAACCAAGCGTCGCGATAGGCGGGGGGCAGGGCGATCGCGTTCAGTCGGTCGATCTCGTCGCGGTCGGTGATGCGCTCGCCCTTGGCATCCCAATAGCCCCAGCCGTTCCGCATCTTCTTGCGGGTGATGCCGGGCTTGGAGTCATCGGAATACACGATCTTGATGGGCAATGCGGGGGTCCTTCTCGTCTGGAAATGTTCGGGAGGACGCATCGTTCCGGAACGACCCGCTTGGCGCGGGGTTGAGGGGGCACGGGATTTCACTGGAGACATGACATGACCGATCTTTCCCAAGCTCGCGTATTGATGCTCGCTGCCGATGGTTTCGAGACCGTCGAACTGTTCGAACCGCGCAAAGCGCTGGAGGCCGCGGGCGCGAAGGTTACGCTCGCGTCGATCAAGACCGACCCGATCCAGGGCATGAAGGGCGACATCAACAAGGCCGAGACCGCAACGCCCGACCTGACGCTCGATGAGGTCGATACCGACGATTACGACGCGCTGGTGCTGCCGGGCGGCGTCGCCAATCCGGACACGATGCGCCAGGAAGAGCGCGCGATCGAGATCATCACCGAGTTCATGGAGGACGGCAAGATCATCGCCGCGATCTGCCATGCGCCGTGGTTGCTGGCCGAGGCCGACGTGATAGACGGTCGTCGCGTGACGAGCTTCCCGTCGATCCGGACGGACCTGGAGAATGCGGGCGCGGATGTGGTGGACGAGGAGGTCGTGGTCGACGGCAATTTGATCACCAGCCGCAAGCCGGATGACATCCCCGCGTTCAACAAGGCGATCATCGCCGCGCTCGAGGAAGAACTGGCCGACGAGCCGGTCGACTGATCTGTTCCCCTCCCGCTTGCGGGAGGGGCTAGGGGAGGGGAACGGGCGCTGACCTTTACGGCCGGCCCTCCCCCGAACCCTCCCGCAAGCGGGAGGGGAGCCCGTTGAGCCACCGTTGGGCGGGGCGTTCTATCAGGTGATAGAGCGCTATCGAGGCCAGCAGGACCATCGCGAGGTACAGCGCTATCTTCGCGGGCGACACGGCGGTCGCGTCGCTGACGAAGGCGAGCTTGAACGCTTTCCACAGGATGAAGTGGCTGAGATAGGTCGCGTAGCTGATCTCGCCGAGATAATGGACCAAGACCGTCTCGAACGGATTGTGATCCCGCCCCGCCGTCAGTGCGAGCAGCAGGAGCGCGACGGCGAAGAGCGCAGGGACGACCAGCGTTTCCGGTGCGCCGATCCGCCACAGCGCGACCAGCACCAAGATTGCTACCGCGCCGTATAACGGCGCCCGCGTACCCCTCCACCGCAGCCATAATGCGCAGACGATACTGCCGGTGGTGAACTCGATGAGACAGCGCAGCAGGCCATAGCGCGGAATGTCGGTGCCCAGCGTGGGGGCGCCCATCGCTAGATGCAGGCCGATCAGCAGCGCGATCGCGATCGACAGCAGCGCGAGGCTTGGCAGACGTCGCCAGTCGACCGCTATCACCAGCACCGGGAACAGCAGATACGCCCCCAGCTCCGCGCTGATCGACCAGGCGGGGTCGTTCCAGGCGAGATGCCGGGTGAAGCCCCAGTTCTGCAGCAGCAGGATGTGCAGCGGCAGTTCGGGGAACACGAATTGCGGATCGCTGCGGCCGGTTGCGCGCAACACGAGTGCCAAAGCGATTGCGCCCCCGAGCGTCACAAGATGCAGCGGCCAGATTCGGGCGATGCGTTTTTGCAGGAAGCGGGGGATGCTCGTCATGCCGCCGGTACGGATACGGCCGGACCATGTCAGCCAGATCACGAACCCGGACAGCAGGAAGAAGAAATCAACCGCGAGATAGCCCTTGGCGAAGACGTCGCGCACGCCCGTCGGCAAACCCGCGATCGACAGGCGGATGTGGTAGAACACGACGAACCACGCTGCGATCCCCCGCACGCCGGTCAGCGCGCGGAGTTCGTAGACCGGAGCGCGATCCGTCACGCCGGAGATGGCGCGGTACTGCGGCGCATCGGCCGGAACGACTGTTCGCTCCGCTTGCGCGACAGATACGTGTCGAGCCCGATCTGGGCGCCGATCAGCATGTAGATGAACGGCTGGAACGCGATCGCGATGAACGCCGCACCGAGCAGGTAGACGATGTGACCGCTCTGGAGTGCTGCGGCGAGCGGTCCGGCCCAGGCAAACTCACCGTCCGGATCGCGGTAGCGGCGGCGCACGATCTCCATGCGGACGATGCCGATCAGGTTGATCGCGAGCCACAGGGCCAGACCGGGATAGCCCTGTTCGCCGAGCATCTCGAAATACGCGCTATGATAGGCGCGGGCCTTGTCGACCTCGACCTTGGGGGTCGCTGGGGCGGCGGAGGCGGGCCCGGTCGTGCCGGGTGCGGTCTTCAGATCGTAGCGGATGCGGTTGCCTAGATACGCGTTGAAGCCGCCGCCGAACGGATGCGCCTTCGCGTATTCGATCGTCCATTGCCACACTGCGAGCCGCGTCGAGGCGGATTCGTCGGCGTCATAGGTCTTGATGGTGTTCATCCGGCTGGTAAAGGTCGACGGCAGGAACGGGATCGCCGCCACCCCCAGCACGCCGAGCATCGCCAGATACGCGACCTTGCGCTTCACGTTGCGGATCGACAGCAGCGCGAGCAAGCCGATGCAGAGCAAACCGGTGCGCGTCGAAGTGCCGACCGGGATCAGCAGGCACGCGAAGACCAGCGCGAGGCAGTAGCTTTTCACACGCCAGTCGGGTTTGAAGATCGTCCCGTGGCTCATGAACCAGATGATGATCGGAATGATCGCGATCGCCACCGCGCTGATCGTGCTGCCTTCGTAGAGCCCGCTATTATTGTCGACCATTAGGTTGAGCTGACCGTACCCGCCGCCGCCGCTCGCGATCGTCTTGATGCCGCCGACGACGATGATCGACGATGCGGCGAGGATCATGAACAGCAGCAGCGCCTCGATCCGGACGCGCGTCCGCAAGGTCAGGGGGAGGAAGGCGGCAAAGGCGAGCGCCTTCCACACCCAGTCCCATTTCTCCTTGGCCTCGGCGGGGAAGTCGGCGGCGATCGTCGTGCCCCAGCAATAGAGCAGCAGCAGCACGATCAGCACCTGCCGGCCGCCGACCCGCGTGTCGCGCTTGTCGTCCGCGAGGATCCAGCCGCCGACCGCCAGCGCGACCGCGATCAGCGAAATCGGCACCGAGTTGAGCAGGAGATAGGTCAGCCGCTGCGGCGAGACGATGTCGATATAGACATAGACAAGCACGAGCAGGAACGGCCGCTTGAAGCCCATCGCGAAGAACGCGAGCAGAAAGGCGATGAACGCGAGATCACGCATCGCGGCGGGGTTTCTCGACGGGGGCGCGTTTCTTCTCGGGCGCATCGTGCGGGCTCGGCTCGCGATCGAGGTCGGGTCGCTTGAGTAGGAGGAACGCGGCGAGCATCATCAGCCCGTGGCTGAGGCCGAGCGCGAGATTGTCGATCATGGGTTCGGCCTCCTTTCCTCTGAGCGCTTCATCAGATTCGTGCGTAGCCATAGTCGGTTGACGCGCCGTTAAGCGATCTGTGGCAGACGACGTCGACGATGCGTATCCTTCATATCCTCGATCATGGCCTGCCGCTGCAAAGTGGCTACACGTTCCGCACCCGGGCGATCCTCAAGGCGCAGGAGGGGCTGGGGTGGACCGTCGCAGCCGTCACCGGCCCGCGGCACGGCGTGGCACCAGCGTCGGTGGAATCGGTCGACGGACTGACCTTTCACCGCACCGCGGCAGAGGTGAGGCCGGGCCCGGTCGGCGAGGTCGTCGGGATCGCGGCGTTCGCAAAGCGGATCGAGGCGGCGGTCGATGCCTTCAAGCCCGACATCCTCCACGCGCATTCGCCGGTGATCGATGCGCTCGCCGCGCTGATCGTCGCGCGCAAGCGGAAGCTGCCCTTGGTTTACGAGATCCGCGCGTTCTGGGAGGATGCTGCGGTCGGCAACGGGACGGGGACGGCGACGTCGCTGCGCTACCGTGCGACGCGGGCGCTGGAGACCTGGGCCGTCAGGCGCGCGGACGCGGTAGCGGTGATCTGCGACGGCCTGCGCAACGATCTGGTCGCGCGGGGAATCGCGGCGGACAAGATCACGGTGTCGCCCAATGGCGTCGACCTCGACCTGTTCGGGACGGCGCCGCCGCGCGACGATGCATTAGGGGCGGAACTGGGGCTCGATGGCGCGGATGTCGTCGGGTTCATCGGCAGCTTCTACGATTACGAGGGGCTCGACGACCTGATCGCGGCGATGCCGGCGCTGATCGCGGCGCGGCCGAAGGCGCGGCTGGTAATGGTCGGAGGCGGACCGATGGAGGCGGCGTTGCGCGCGCAGGCGGCGGCGTCGCCGGTGGCCGATGCGATCCGGTTCATTGGGCGCGTGCCGCATCAGGAGGTCGAGCGCTATTATGGGCTGGTCGATATCCTCGCTTATCCCCGCAAACGGATGCGGTTGACCGACCTGGTCACGCCGCTGAAGCCGCTCGAGGCGATGGCGCAGGGCCGGCTGGTCGCGGCGTCGGATGTCGGCGGGCACCGCGAACTGATCCGTGACGGGGAGACGGGAACGCTGTTTCCGCCCGACGATCCGCAGGCGATCGCGACCGCGCTGGCGGGCATGTTCGCGGATCGGTCGGGTTGGGACGAGCGGCGGGCGCGGGGTCGCGCGTTCGTTAAGGATGAACGTAACTGGTCGTCAAACATTCGGCGCTATGATCCTCTTTATGGACGGCTGATCGCGGCCGCCGCACGGGAAAAACGATGATCGCGCTTGGCCGCCAACCCCTGATCCGCGCGCTGCCGCTTTATGGCGCGGTGGCCGGTGGGCTGCTCGCCGCCATCGGCGTGCTGGTGATCTCGAGCGACACGCTGGAGACTCTGGTGTGGACCACCGGCGTGGCCGCGCTGGTGCCCGCCGCCGCGCCGCCGCTGGGGATGATTGCGCGCGTCCTTCTGGCGCTCGGCAGCGGGCTGCTGGTGGGCGCGTTGCTGTGGTCGTCGCTGTTCCTGCTGTTCGGGCCGGGCGGGTTTCTCGTCCGCCGTGCGCCGCGCGAAGATGGCGTGCCGGTGGTGCGCCGCGCCGATGCGCATCCCGACGCGCCACCGCGCAAGCCGATGTCGGCGGCGGATCTCGGCACGCCGATGATGGAGCTGGGTATCGGTGCCAACGGCGCGCGTGACGAGCGGACGATACCAGCCGATCTCGACCTGCCGCTTGCTGCGTTCGATCCGAAGGCGATCCTGCCGGTGCCGATGGAGCCGGTGCGCCCGGTCGCCCCGCTCGCACAGCCGATGGTCGCGCCGGTGGTGGAGATGCCGCGTTCGGCCGAACCGGCGACGTTCGTGACCGCGCCTGCGCCCAAGCCGGTCGAGCGGCCGGTCGAAATTGCGTTAGAGGAGGATGCTCCCGAGCCGGTGCCCGAAACCATGTCCGACCCCACGCCCGAGATGATCGCGCCGACCCCGATTGCGCGACCCAGTCGCCCGCCCGCCGAGCCAACCACACCGCCGACGATCGAGGCACTGCTCCTGCGGCTCGAACAGGGCGCGCTGAAGCGGGGGCGTATCGGCTCGCACTAGGGTGTGACCGTCCAATCCTCCCCCGCCAGGGGGAGGTGTCGCCGAAGGTGACGGAGGGGGAGGGTACGGAGCAGATGTTTCGCTTGCCTCCCCCTCCGTCTGGCAAGAGCCAGCCACCTCCCCCTGGCGGGGGAGGATTGTTTGGGGCGCTGCCGTACCCGACCCAATCGAAACCGCTGTTTCTCGCTAAATCCCTCTGATACCCATAGCTCGAAAAACATCGAGGAGGGATCATGGCGGGTGCGCACACCATCGGGGACGAGCCGGAAAAAGGCGCGTCGCGCTACGCCTGGTACGTGCTGTCGATCCTGTTTCTCGTCTATGTCCTGAACTTCGTCGACCGGCAGATCATCTCGATCCTGGCGGAGGACATCAAGCGCGACCTGGGGTTGAAGGACCAGGATCTCGGCTTCCTCTACGGCACTGCGTTCGGCGTGTTCTATTCGCTGTTCGGCATCCCGCTCGGGCGGCTGGCGGACAATTGGCACCGCGTGCGGCTGATGACGATCGGGCTGTCGCTGTGGTCGGTGATGACCGCGCTGTCGGGATTTTCGAAGACCGGCGGGCACCTCGCGGCGGCGCGGATCGGGGTCGGGATCGGCGAAGCGACCGCCAGCCCGTCCGCCTATTCGATCATCTCCGACTATTTCCCGAAGCGGCTGCGCGCGACCGCGCTGTCGATCTATTCCGCTGGGCTGTACGGGGGCGGCGGCTGTTCGTTGTTCATCGGCGGGCTGATCGTGCAGGGCTGGAACAAGGCCTATCCTGGTGGCGGGCCGCTCGGCCTGGTCGGCTGGCAGGCGGCGTTCATGGCGGTCGGCGTGCCGGGGCTGTTGCTCGCGGTCTGGATCGCGACATTGAAGGAGCCGATCCGCGGGCTGGTCGAGGGCCTGCCCGAGCCGGAGAAGCATCCCGCGCCGTTCCGCGCGTTCGGTGCCGAGCTGGTGACGATCGTGCCGCCGCTGACGCTGATCGGAGCGGCAATGGGAGGCGCGCGGGCGCTCGGGTATAACCTGGTGGCGCTGGCGGTGGTGGTCGCCGCGGTGTCGGGGCTGGTCGCGGCGGGCGAGCCCTGGCCGCAATGGGTGGCGATCGGGATCGGGGTATATGCGGTGTTCTCGTGGGCGTCGGCGTTGAAGCGGCGCGATCCGCCGACCTTCGCGTTGATCGTCGGCACGCCGGCATTCCTGTGCACGGTCGTCGCCTATGGGCTGAACGCGTTCCTGAGCTATGCGGCGAGTTTCTGGGCGGCGCCCTATGCGTTGCGCGAGCTTGGCGCGACGCCGTCGTCGGCGGGATTCATGATCGGCAGCCTCGGCGCGACCGCAGGGTTTCTCGGACTGACGATCGGCGGGGTGGTGTCGGATCGGCTGCGGCGGGGCAATCCGGCGGGGCGGCTTTGGGTGGTGATCTTCGGCGCGGTAGTGCCGGTGCCGTTCCTGGTGCTCGCCTTCACCGCGTCGTCGCCGACCGCGTTTTATACCGGGATCTTCCTGGCGCAGTTGACCGCGTCGTGTGCGCTGGGGGCGGCGGCGGCGACCACGCAGGACATGGTTTTGCCGCGGATGCGCGGGACGGCGACGGCGACGTTCTTTATCGGGACGACGCTGATCGGGCTGGCGCTCGGGCCGTATATGGCGGGGCGGGTGTCGACGCTAACCGGGAGCCTGTCGATCGGGATGCTGTCGTTGCTGGTGGTGACGCCGATTACGCTGGCGTGTGCGATTGCGGCGTATCGGTTGGCGCCCCGCGCGGAGGCTACGCGGGAGGATCGCGCGAGGGCGGCGGGGGAGGTGGTCTGAGCTTTGCGATCCTCCCCCGCCAGGGGGAGGTGGCTGGCCTTTGCCAGACAGAGGGGGAGGAAAGAGAAACCTCTGTTGCGTGTCCTCCCCCTCCGTCACCTACGGCGCCACCTCCCCCTGGCGGGTAGGATCGAGCGGTTTGGAGGTGCGTGGCTTTCCGTTCGTGCTGAGCGAAGTCGAAGCACCTGCGCGCGGGGCTGGCCCTTCGACTTCGCTCAGGGCGAACGGGGAGGGGACAGGTTGGTGCGCGGGACCTGTGCTTCGATACGCGCCCTCGATACGCTTCTGCGAAGCTACTCGGTCGCTACTCGGCACGAACGGGAAGGGTGTTACCCCGCCTGGAACACCCCGCAGGCGATCCGTCCGCCGCTGTTGCCGGCCGGATCGGTCATCAGATCGTCCGGCCCCGCATGGACCACGAACGCCGAGCCGTCCGTGTCCATCAACCCCGCCATCGTCGAGCCGGGGATGGTGATGCCGATCGTGCCGCGACCATCGGTGCCGATGATCAAATTGGGCAGATCGCCTTCGTGCGGCCCCTGTGGGTTCATGCTGCCGTGCTTCATCCCGGTCGGGTTCCAGTGGCCGCCCGCGGTCGTGAAGTCGGGGGCGTCGCAGCGGCCGACCATGTGGATGTGCGCGCCGTGCGTGCCGGGGGGCATCGCCTTGGCGTCGAGCGTAAATCGGAGGCCGCCCGCGACTTCGGTGGCGGTGGCGCGGCCGACGTCGGTGCCGGTCGCGGTCTGGAGCATGGCGGTGGCGCGCTGGCCGCCCGCAACCGGCGTGCCGGTGTCCATGCCGCTCTTATCGCAGGCGCTCAGGCCCATCGTCGCCGCGCCGAGCAGTGCCAGTGTCGCAATCCGCATGTCGTCTCTCCCTGTTGATCTCTTGGCGAACCCTTCGCCGTCGCTCAGGTTCCACCCCCGGTATCGAGCGCCGCGCGCGCGACGGGTTGGTACGTCGCGCCGGCGTGACCGGGATGGTCTTCGTACAGCATGAGAACGCATGACGGGAAGGGCGCGCTCGAGAGTGCGGCACGGGCAGCACCATCGCAAAGCCGACCCCCGCCGATCGTGATGGGGAGCAGACAGCCGTGCGGTTCGGGCGAAAGGGCCCGTAGCTGAGCGTCGTTAACCGCCTCCTCCGCCAGGCGAATGCCAGCAACCCCCCTTGCAGGATATGCCCGCGCCGATCCGTCCCAAATCAGGCCCCGCCGTCGCTTGATTTACATCTGTCATAAGATTGTCATCGTAAGGGCCGACTGCACCCCCATGGCTACCTCCACATTCGCGCCCGACACGCTGACGGCTGATTCGAGCGCTGCATCGGCGCCGCGCTCTGGTCCCAAGCTCGATCATTCGCTGCACCCGGCGGGGCGGTGGATCTTCATGGCCGTCTTGATCGGCGGGCTTGCCTATGCCGGGTTCAGCATCGCGTTCGATACAGCCCAGGTCGGCGAGAGCCTGGCGGGCGGGGCGTTCGCGTTCCTCGCGCTCGCGCTGCTGATCGCGCTCGGGTTCGAGTTCGTGAACGGCTTCCACGACACCGCGAACGCGGTCGCCACCGTCATCTACACGCATTCGATGCCCGCGCCGCTTGCGGTCGTGTGGTCGGGGTTCTTCAACTTCCTCGGCGTGATGCTGTCGTCGGGCGCGGTGGCGTATTCGATCGTCACATTGTTGCCGGTCGACCTGATCCTCAACGTCGGCAGCGTCGGCGGGTTCGCGATGATCTTCGCGCTGCTGCTCGCGGCGATCGTGTGGAACCTCGCGACCTGGGCGGTTGGGCTGCCCAATTCGTCGAGCCATGCGCTGATCGGCTCGATCCTCGGCGTGGGCCTCGCCAATCAGCTCATGAACGGCGGCGCGGACGGGACGTCGGGCGTCGACATGGCGCAGGTCTGGAAAGTGCTCTCCGCGCTCGCGTTCAGCCCGATCGTCGGGTTCGTCGGCGCGCTGTTGCTGCTGCTCGTGATGAAGCGCTTCCTCCGCAACAAGGCGTTGTACGAGGCGCCCGAGGGCCAGACGCCGCCGCCGCGCGGGATCCGGGCGCTGCTGATCGGGACGTGCACCGCGGTCAGTTTCGCGCATGGCAGCAATGACGGGCAGAAGGGGATGGGGCTGATCATGCTCATCCTGATCGGCTGCGCGCCGACCGCCTATGCGCTCAACCGGACGATGCCCGAGAGCGCGACGCCTGCGTTCGTCCAGACCGCGCAGGCGGCGTCGGCGGCCTACCGCGCGCACGCCGATGGCGCACCGACCGACGTGGGCACGGCGCGCGCGCAGGTCACGCAGGCGCTGAAGAGCAAGCATGTCGCCGACCCGGTGGTCTATGGCGCGCTGGCGACGCTGTCGGACGACGTGTCGAGCCGGATCGCGGGCTATGGGTCGCTGGGCAAGGTGCCCGCCGCGGCGACGCCGAACCTGCGCAACGATATGTATCTGGTGCTCGATACCACCAAGCTGATTGCCGCCGACAAGGCCGCGCAGGGTCGGTTTACCGCGCAGGAGATCACCACGCTCAAGAGCTATGACAGTGGGCTCGAGCAGGGCACGCGTTATATCCCGACCTGGGTGAAAGTCACCGTCGCGCTGGCGCTCGGCCTGGGCACGATGGTCGGGTGGAAGCGGATCGTGGTCACGGTGGGTGAGCGGATCGGCAAGACGCATCTGACCTATGGCATGGGCGCATCGGCCGAGCTGGTCGCGGCGTCGACGATCCTGCTGGCGGTGAACTTCGGCATGCCGGTGTCGACCACGCATATCCTGTCGTCGGGCGTCGCGGGTGCGAGCGTTGCCAACGGCGCCGGGCTGCAGCGCAGGACCGTAATGAACATGGCACTGGCGTGGGTGATGACGCTGCCGGTGGCGATGCTGTTGTCGGGCGGACTGTACTGGCTGCTGCTGACGCTGGCGCATACGCTCGGGTATTGAGCGTTCTAAAATCCTCCCCTGTGAGGGGAGGTGGCTGGCTCTTGCCAGACGGAGGGGTGCCGCCCCTCAACTTGGGGCGGATACCCCTCCGTCAGCCCCTTCGGGACTGCCACCTCCCCCGAAGGGGGAGGATCGAGTTCGGCGGAACCGCTCGCCCGCCCTACGGGTTGCCGGGACCATGCGATTACGATGCTCGATCTGTGGGAACTGGGACTGGCTCCCGCGTGAGGACTGGTCCGAGTGTAGCCACTGCCGCCTGATGGTGCGCGACGTGAGCGAGGTCGGCGAAGTGGCCCGCGACATCGTCGCACGGCTCGAAAGCGGTGTCGTCGATCTGGAGCGCGAGCCTGCCAAGCGCTGGACGCTCGACCCCGCGGGATTGCGGAACGCGGCATGGCGGTTCGGGTTCGAGGTAGAACCGACCGCCGTCGCGCCAAACGCAGTCCGCTTCCCGCACGACTACCGGCCTGCCCAGGCGGAGGCGGTCCCTGCGCAGACCGTGCCGCACGCCGTTGGCCTCGGCATCATCGCGCGTGCCGCCGACACCGCCGATCTCGTCGACATCGCAACACACTATCGCAGCGCGTTTGGCCGGATCGTCGTCCTCCTCGACGCCACAGCAGACGCTGCGCGCGAGCTTGCTGCAGGGCTTCCGTGGATCGAGGTCGCCCACCACCCACTAGCCGGCGATTTCGCCGCCCAGCGCAATCGGCTCCAGGACATGATGCAGACCTGCTGGGTATTGCAGATCGACACCGACGAACGCCCCGACGCCGCCTTGCTCGATGCACTCGGCTGGCTGGTCGCGGCGGCGGATCGCGATGGGCTGCGTTCGCTGGGACTACCACGCCGCAACCTCGTCGACGGCGTGCAGTCTGCGTCCTACCCGGACATCCAGTACCGCCTCAATCGCAGCGACATCCGCTTTGCCGGACGCGTCCATGAGCGCCCGGTCGTACAGTTCGTCGAAAGTTCGCTGGCGCTGGCCGGTGCGCTCGACCACCGGCTCGATGGCGAGCGGGTGCGCGAGCGGACGCGGATCTACGAAGCGATGTCGACTGGCGCGGGCAGGCCCGAGGACGAGGCGTTGCTGCTCGCCCCCTTCGATCCCGTGGCGGTGCGGTAGACCGCGGCCGTCTGCGCGGCGAGCGTGTCCCGCGTGAACATCCCTGCGGCCCTGCGGCTCGCAGCGGCATAATGCGCGCGCAACACCGGGTCTTCGACCAGCCGCTGGATCTGCGTCGCGAGATCGTCCCCGGTGGAGGTCTTCGCCAGCAATCCGGCACCGCTTTCCCCAATGAACAGCCGCGCGCTTGGATCCTCCGCACAGGCGACGACGGGGCGGCCGAACATCATCGCCTCCTGATACACCAGCCCAAAGCTCTCGTACCGCGACGGCGCGACGATCACGTGCGCCGCCTCCATCAGATCGTGCAACATGGCCTCGTCGACGCGGTGGTGGCAGGTCAGCCGCGCGCGGGCCGACGCCGGGATTGCGCCAACGTCCTCCGCGCGTACGCCGACGATCGTCAGCCGGAAGTCGCGCATCCCGGCATCCGCGCGGCGCGACAGGATACGCAGCGCCATGATCAGCGCGTCGAACCCCTTGCGGTGCTCGTCGCGGCCGACGAACAGCAGGTCGATCGGTTCGCCGAGCGGGTAGGTCGCCGCAGAGCCGCGCGCGACGATCTCGGGCGGCAGGCTGAGGCCGATCACCGCGTGCCGCGCGCCTTCGCCGGGGGCCGCGACGCCGTACAGAGCCGCGATCTTGTCGCCGTGAAGCTGCGTGTTCGAGATCAGCGCCTTGCTGAACCGCGCGGCGATGCGTTCCGCCAGCATCGCGGCGCGGCGATCGAACCGGTCGCGCAAGCTCGTGACGGTTTCCGCCGAAGTTGCCGCCGGGGTGGAGTTGCGCGTCACCAGAGGTGCGGGGCCGGTAAGCGCGATCGCCAGACCGGGCGCGTACCAGTTGGTCGCCTCGACGATGTCGAACGGTGCGCGGCGGTGCTCGCGCGCAACCGCCCGGCGGAATATGAAAGGCGCCACGAGATGCCCGATCCCGGCGATCTTGCGCAGGCGCGCGGGCAGGGACCCTTCGCGCAAACCGCAGCCGAACACCGAAACCCGGCCGTCGCGGCTGTCTTCGCGCCTATCCATCGCAAATACTGTGACGTCATGACCCGCTTCTGCGAGCGACTGCGCAATCTCCCGCGCGGCGCGCGTAAGTCCGCTCTTTTCAGGGGGATACGCCCAGGTAAGTAGAGCAATCCTCACGATGCGTTGTCGCACGGCGACCGGCGTACCAAACAGAATGTATTAATCTGCGTCAATTCAAGGGTTTCGCGTTTCATCTGCCCGGAACTCGGTAACCCCGCGGGGGGTTCCTTGTATGAATTCCAGATGAACGGGGGAAGGGTGTTCGTACTACATATCGCGTTACAGGGGTGTCTACGCGCAACCGACGTCGAATACGGACTCACCGCGGATACCGGGGGGCATATCCGTTATTTGCTCGATCTCGTCTCAGCCAGCGGTCGCAATCCGACGATCGACCGGATGGAGATCGTCACCCGCGCCTTCCGGCACATGGCCTATGCCGAATGCTATGCCGAGCCGATCGAGACGATCGACGGCACCACGCGGATCGTCCGCTTGCCGACGGCCTCCGATGCGTATCTGGTCAAGGAAGACCTGTGGACCGAGCATGACAGCCTGGTCGAGGCCCTGGTCGCGCATATTGCCACGCTCGACCGCACACCCGACGTCATGCACGCCCACTACGCCGATGCAGGGCTGATCGCAGCGCGCGTCTCGGCGCGCACCGGTATTCCTTACGTCTTTACCGCGCACTCGCTGGGTCGCGTGAAGTTGGCCGCGTTCGACCGCGACTGTGCGGAGACCGTCGGGCTGGATCGGCGCATCGCGATCGAGGAAGAGGCGATCGCGGGTGCCGCCGCGATCATTGCCTCCTCGCGCGACGAGGCCGAGGTCCAGTACGCCGATTATGCTGCCTATGATCCCGGTCGGATTCGCGTATTCGCGCCCGGCAGCGACCTGAAACAGTTTGCCAACTGCCGCACCGACGCACGCGTCGACGCGTTGATCGACCGGTTCCTCGACGACCCTTCCAAACCGGTGATCCTCGCGATCGCGCGGCCTGTCACCAAGAAGAACCTCGCCGCGCTCGTTCACGCTTACGGCCGGTCGCCTGCGTTACAGGCCGCGGCGAACCTCGTGATCCTGGCCGGGACGCGCGACGACAGCGCGACGCTCGAGCCCGAGATCCGCGACAACATCGCCGAACTGCTCCAGTTGATCGATCGCTACGACCTGTACGGCAAGGTCGCGTATCCCAAGCAGCATCGTCCCGACGATATCGCTGCGGTGTATGCGCATGCCCGGACCCGACGCGGTATCTTCGTCAATCCGGCGCTCAACGAACCGTTCGGGCTCACGTTGCTCGAAGCGGCGGCCAGCGGGCTGCCGGTGGTTGCGACCGACAGCGGTGGTCCGAACGACATCGTCGAGACGTGCGGCAACGGCATCCTCGTGGATCCGCGCTCGTCGACCGCGATTACCGATGCGATCCTCAAAATCCTCGACGATCCTGCACTCTGGTCGCGCTATTCAGCGGCGGGGTCGGTCGCGATCCGGGCGTATGACTGGGACCGCCACGTACAGCTTTACGTGGGCCTGCTCGAGGAGGTCGTCGGCGCCTCCGCGGTTCCGCTCGCTGAGCGCGACCCGGCGTTGTTGCTGGTTTCGGACATCGACGGGACGCTGATCGGTTGCGCGCAAGGCGTCGGCGATTTCGCAGCGTGGCATGCGGCGCAGACTGACGTTGCGTTCGCGATCGCCACCGGGCGCAGCTTTCACAGCGCGATGGCGGTGCTCGGCCAGCACGACGCGCCGCGGCCGGCGATCCTGATCACGTCGGTCGGTTCGGAGATCTATTACCGGGCGGTGCGCGGGGCGGTGTACGACCGCGATACCGAATGGGACGGGATCATCGCCGCAGGCTGGGACCGCGAGGCGGTCGCCGCGCTGATCGGGCAACATGCCGGTCTGACCCCGCAAAGCCCGCTCGAACAACGCCGGTTCAAACTGAGCTATTTCGCCGATGGTGACATGGCGGCGGCCGAACGCGTCCGCGCGCTACTGGCGGAACACGGCCATAGCTGTTCGATCATCCAGAGCCATGGCCGCTATCTCGACGTCCTACCGCACGCTGCATCGAAGGGGACGGCGGTCGAGCATGTCCGCCGCCGCCTCGGCCTCGAACCGCGTCAGGTGATCGTCGCGGGCGACAGCGGCAACGATATCGAGATGCTGCGCTCGTCGCGCCACGCGATCATCGTCGGCAATTATTCGGATGGCCTCGGCACGCGCGCCGACCTCGCGCATGGCTATGTCGCGGTCGGCCATCATGCGCGCGGGGTGATCGAAGGCGTGGCGTATTTCCGCGCCGCGGCCGAACAGTCGGAGTCGCTCGCCGCGGTACGGAAGCAGTCCTCGTGAGCGTCAGCGTCCTCACGCTCGTCCGCGGGCGTCGCGCGCATCTGGCGAACCTGATTGCCGGGTTGAAAGCGTCGCGGCGCAAGCCCGACGAGTTGGTGATCGCCTATATGCAGCCGGCGGCGCATATCGATCTACCCTCGACCGATTTTCCAATCCGTGAGGTGTTTGTCGCGGGCGACGCGATGCCGCTCGCGGCCGCGCGCAATCGTGCGGCGGCGTCGGCGTCGGGCAAGCAACTCATCTTCCTCGACGTCGATTGCGTGCCGTCACCGACCCTGGTCGAACGCTATGTCGAGACGGGATCCGAGCCAGGCGGCATTCGGTTGGGAGAGGTTCTGTATCTCCCCGCCGGCGCGATCGCCGACGGTATCGATTTCGCTGCGCTCGACCGGATCGGCAAGCGCCACCCCGACAAGCCGTCGATCGCTCTTGACGAGATCCGTCCGACACCGACGCATGGCGAACTCTGGGGCTTGTCGTTTGGGATTTCCACCGCGGATTGGGCGCGGGCCGGGGGGATGGACGAACGCTATGTCGGCTATGGCGGGGAGGAGACGGACTTCGCCGCACGACTGGAACGCGCGGGCGTCGCGATGTGGTGGGTTGGAGGCGCGCGCGCGTATCATCAGCACCACATCGTCCACACACCGGCCTATCAGCATTTCGACGCGATCATCCGCAATGCGCGCCTGTTTCGGGCGACATGGGGGCGGTGGTGCATGCAATATTGGCTCGGGCAGTTCGCGGAGAATGGTCTGATCGCGTGGGATGCGGACGCGATCACGGTCTTGCGCCAGCCGACCGAGGCGGAAATGATTGCGTCGAAGATGCCACCGGAGACGCTGTTCAGCTGAGGCCGGGTGCCTGCCCGACTTTACGCGTGTAGGTCGTGAATGCTCTCTTTCCCGACATTAGCCTATGCTGCCTCTGCCTGTCCTGTTCCCGCTACGCCTCTTCCGCTTTCCGGCATGTCCCCAATTTCATTACCCCAGCGAGAGATGGAGTCGCCCGTGAGACGGCCGGCGGGAGCCCCATGATGAGATCCCAGCTTTAGCTGGGATGACGCGTGAAGCGAGGGGCTAGAAGGCGTCCCACTTTCGATCCTCCCCCGCCGGGGGCGGGGCTGGAACGTGCTTACCCCGCGGCCCACAAAGAAACCGCCAGCCCTTCCAGATACTCAGCCGCCACTTTCGCCGCGTCGTCGTCGTAAAGTTCGGCAAGTGCCGCCGGATCGAGTGCCTTGGCCGCGTCGAGGATCCCGCGCCATGGTGCCAGCGCGCCTGGCCACGCTGGAAGCGCAACCGCCGCACCCAGTTCCGCAAGTCGCTCTGCCTTGCGCGTCTGCTCACCGAAATACCGCCATTCGGGCGCGCAAACATAAGGCCGCCCCACGCGCGCGATCTCATGCACCGTGTTGTCGCCCGCCGATGCGATCACGACGTCCGCCGCGGCGATGTGGTCGGTCACGCCCGGTACCCAGCCGAGCTCGACGAGATTGCCGAAATCGGTTTCGTGTCCCTCGCGGTGGACCGGCCCCAGCACCAGCCACAGCGCGTCCGGCACCGCCCGCGCCGCCATCGTCAGCGGCGCATAGGGCGTGCCCGCGCCGCCGCCGCCGGTGAGTACGACGATAATCTCCTGGTTCGGATCAAGCCCGAGTTTCGCACGCGCTTCGGCCTTGGTCGGGACCGGATCGACGGTCGTGCATAGGCCGCCCGCGTAACATGTCTTTGCGCGCACCCAGCCTGGTGTGTCGCCTTGCTCGAGCGCTTCGCCGAACGGCGCGAGCAGCCCGACGCTCGCCTGATAGGCGCCGAGATGCCCGGGATCGAGCCGGTCGCCGTGCATCCGGATGCTGATCGCCGGGACGCTGGCGATCCGCGCGAGCAACGCGATCTCCGCGGAGACGTCGACCACGAACAGCGCCGGATCGACGTCGTCGAGATGGTCGATGATCGTCCGCATCGTCGCCCGCGTCTTCGCCACCCCGAGCGGGACGCAGTGCATCACCTCGGGCGTGGCCTGCGCGAACAGTCCTGGGGTCGGCACAGGCGCGCCGATCATGTCGGGCAGCGCCGCGATCGTGATCGGCCGCTCGAACCCGTCGAACAGCGACGGCTTGGCGGTCAGGATCGTCACTGCGCGCTCGGGCGGCAGTTCGCGGATGATCGCCATCGCGCGGTTGGCATGGCCGCGGCCCTGGTGATGGATGAAGAACGTGATCGGCTGGCTCATGCCGATTGCTGTACCGGAGCCACGCGCGAAGGCGATTGATGTCGATCAGCATAGTCGGCGCTCAACCCGAACGCGGCCTCGATCTCGGGATCGAGCCAGGCGGCGATATGTTCCGCATCCGCTGCTGCTAGATCGGGGTACGCCGTCGGCACATAGGGCGCGTAGCCTTGTCCCTTGTAGCTGGTGATCGGCACGAACTGTGGATGATGCACCAGCCCTGCCGCCGCCGCCAACGCGCTCACGAACGCCGCCGGATCGCGCGCGAACGCGTCATAGCCGAGCAGCGCGACGTTGTGCGCGCGGTTGGTCAGCGACGACCAATGGCGCAGCTTGGCGGTCCGCTTGGCAATGCAATTGGCAAAGCGTTCGCCGGTCTCGGGATCGCGTTCGTGCAGCATCTCGTCGCCATGCATCGGATGGCCGGGCTCGATATGCCCGAAATGATCGTCCCAATAGCTGTGCCAGTCGCTACGGATGAACGCGTCAAAGGGCTTGGCCTTCAGCTCGGGGTGCGCATGCCAAGGCTGGCGGTGGAGACTGCGCGCCCAGTCATACGCATCGCGCGCCACGACCAGCACCAGCGTATCCTTCACGAACAGCGTCTGCGGCGGTACGAACCAATGCTTGAACCCGAACGTCTCGGTGATCTCGACGCCGGGCATGTTCGCCTCGATCGCGCGCGTGACGAGGTTGGTCCCGCTGCACCGCTGGCCATAGATCTGGACGCGCGTGATCGGTACGTCGCCACGCCGCAGGATTCGCAGGCCCGGCAAGGGCTGCAACCAGTTCAAGGACTTGGCGGGCGATGGGGGCAATATCGACATGGCAGCATGCCGCTAGCCCCGCGTCGGGTAACGTACAATGACATCGTTTAGTCGCCGCGCGCGAATGCATCGCGCGGGGGCGCCGTGGCTAAAGCCCGATCGCAAGTCTTAGCGTGACCGCCCGCGGTCGGATCGGAACGGTCTGCGTGGTCGTCGCCAGCGTGAAGGGATTGCCGAACCCGAAGCTGTTGCCGCGTCCATCGAGGAGATTGTCGATCGCGATCGACCAGTGTCGTGGTCCGTCGTCGAGCGTCGCGCCCGCGCCGATCATGGCATAATCGCCTGCCGGCCGATCGAGCAGAGGATCGAAGCTCAACCGCGTCTGGCCGATATACCGCGCCGTGACATACCCGCTCGCCGGCATCCCGATCAGCGAAAACCGTCGCGTGATCCCCAGCCGCGCGGAATAATCGGGTACGACCGGCAGGCGACGATCGTCCTGCCCCGCGCGATCATAGGCGCGATCATCGGCGGGTGACGTCAGTCGCGCGCGCTGGATCGTGGTGCCGAAGTCGATCGTGTAGGGCCGCGCGTCGAACCGTCCGCCGAGCTCGACGCCGTAGTTTGTGGCGTTCCCCGCATCGACCGTGCCGAACAACCCGTCAGATCCGACCACGTCGCTGCGAAGATGCTCCCAGAACGATCCGAAGATCGCCCCGCTGAGGCTGAGCCGATCGTCGAGGCCGTGGATGCGCCACCCCATCTCGATGCTCTGCAACTCATCGCCGGGGATGCGTTGCTCGGTGCTGATCGATGCCCCGGTGACACCGGCGGGACGGATCGCGCTGGCGTAACGTAGCCAGATCAGTCCGACGTCGTCGCGGTGCCAGCTGAGTGTGCCGCTCGGCGTGACGCCCAGCTTGGTGGTGCTCTGGTCGTCGGGACCTTGCTGTTCGATGTCGTTCACCGTCACGAAGCCGCGCAGACCGATCTTCAGGTCGAGCGTCGACGACAGCCGTTGCGTGCCCTCGGCGAATACTGCCGCTTCGAACACCGCCTCCTTATCGTCGCGCGCGATCACGGAGCTGGCGTCAGATTCGAAGCGGCCTTTCAGGCGGGTGGTCGCATGCAGGATCGAGGCGCCGACGATCCAGGGGTGGCGTGCGGTCGGATCGCTCAGCCGGACCTCCTGCGTCACCAGCCGGATCGCGCGGTCCTCGACATAGGCAACCGGTGCGGTTGTGCCGAGCGCAGCGGTCATGACGCTCGCATCATAGGTGCTGCCGAATTCATGCGACACGATCGAGGTGGTCGACTGCGCGTCGAGGCTGCCGATCGGGCCGTGAATATCGAGCGACCCGGACAGGAAATCATTGTCCTGCGGCTCGGCGATCGCCGTCGCGCGCGATAGCCCGCTGGTCGCATATTGGCTGTCGCGCGCATCAATCCGCTGGCCGATGCCGCTCATCGTGGCGGTCCAACCATCGCCGATCGCCCACCGCAGCGCTGCGCGGCCCCCCCTGCGCGCGGTGCGGTTGACGTTGCGCGTGTTGCGGCCGGTGTCGTCGATCCAACCGGGCATGGTCTCGGTCCAGCCCGACGCACGCAACGCCAACGTCCCGGTCACGATCGGCAGGTTGAGCGTGGCGTCGAGCGCACCACCGAATGCGCCATTGTTGATACCCGTCGCCTCGCCCGCGACATTGCCCGAGACCTCGTCGAGATCGGGTGCGGTCGTGACGATCCGGATCACGCCGCCTAGCGCACCGGTGCCGTAGAGCGTGCCCTGCGGTCCGCGTAGAATCTCGACACGGTCGATATCGACCATCCGGAGATCGGGATCGGGCGAGGAATAGCCGATCCGCGCATCGTCGAGATACAGGCTGACCAGCGACTGGCTGGTGCCGTTGAACGCACTGTCGGCGACCCCGCGCAGGAACACGCGGTCGCGGCCGGGGCCGAGATTGGTCGAGAAGGCACCATCGGTGGTCGCGAGCAGATCGACCAAACCGCGCTTGCCGGCGAGCCGGTCGAGCGCGGGGCCGCCAAGGATCGTGATCGACGCGGGCAGGTCGGACAGGCGTTCGTCGCGCTTGCTGGCGGTGACGATGATGTCGCCGCCCTCGACGATCGGCGGTGGCACGGCATGCGCGGTTTTGGGAGAGCGGGGCAGGGGCTCGATCCGCCAAGTCGTCGCATCGACGCGGACTGCGCGTAGATGCGTTCCCGCGAGCAGTCTTTTCAGCGCCTGCGCGACGTCGTTGGCGCGCGTGATCTTGCGGGCCGGCGCATCGGGCAGCGCGCCGGCCATGCCGATCGAGATGCCAGTCTGGCGGGCCAGCGAATCGAGCGCGGTCTTCAGCGATCCGGCGGGGATGACGATCGTGCGCGCGGGGTCAGCGTGGGCCGGCGCGCTCGATATGGACGACACCATCAGCGCGGTGCAGGCGTAGCGGCAGCACCGCGCGAAGCTGATCGAGAAGCCGCGAGCCGTCGCCAATCGTCAAAACCCCGGAAAAAACTAGCCCGGCGGCGGACGGATCGACCACCAGCGGGGTCCGTGCATACCGCGATATATCGGCGACAACCAGCGGCAACGGCGCGCCGTCATAGTCGAGGCGACCATCGGTCCAGTCCGCGACCGACGTCGGTGCGACCGTCCGGCGTGCGGCGATCCCGGTGGCAGGATCGATGTCGAGCCGTTGCCCTGCCGTCAGCGTAGTCGACGTGCTGCCATCGTCGACATGCGGCGCGACGCTGACGCTGCCCTCAGCGACCGCGACCGAGATCCGACCCTGCGCATTGACGACCGCAAAGCGCGTGCCGACGTCACGGATGTCATAACCGCCCGCGCGGACGATCAAAATGCGCGATGGATCGTGGCGCACGGAAAAGCTTGCCGCGCCGTCCGCGATCTCGATCAGCGGGGTCGTGCCCCCCGACACCGACACGCGCGACCCACGATCGAGCCGCATCGCGCTGCCATCGGCGAGCGTGACTGCGCGGGTGTTACCGGCGTCGGTCGCATAGGTCTGCACGCTGGCATCGGAGCCGGTGAGCGTCGGCCCGATCAGCAGCAACGCCAGACCTGCGGCGAGCGCGCCGCCGGTACCGGTCGCCATCCACCGCCAGCGGGTCGAGCGCGCTGGCGGGGCATGATCGGAAACGCCGTCGTCGTTCGCCGGCAGCAACTCGGCGATCGCGGGGGCCGCTGCGGCAATCTCGGCATCGAGCAGCGCGATCGAATCATAGGCGGCGTGGTGCAACGGATCGGCGTCGAGCCAGTCGCCGAAGCCCGCCCAGTCCATGTCGGGCGCATCGATCCGCGCGTGCCAGGTGGCCGCTGCGTCGATCGGATCCTGGGTCGTTGCATCCATCACGGCACCCTCGTTCCGAGCGGATGCCCCCCGCTCGCCTCATAGACGCCACCACGCGCCAGCCACCGCAGTCCGGCGCGAAAATCAATCATTTAGCGCCTTTCTGAGATGGCGGAGCGCGACTGCGATATGCTTTTCGACTGCGCTGCGGCTGATCCCGAATTCAGCGGCGACTTCGGCATGCGACAGACCGTCGATCTTGTGGCGGCGAAACACGCGCATCGCGCCCTCGGGCGGACCGGCGAGCGCGGCGGCGAGTTGCGCGACTCGCTGGCGTCCGGCGACCGCGTCGAACGCCGAGGGCGCGTCGTCGATCGCCTCGGCACCAGCGACCAGCCCCCCGGTAACCGTCGTCGTCGCCTCGACATAGCCGCTGTCGCGTCGCGCTCGCCGGCCGTTCGCCCGCACGCGGTCGAGGACGATGTTCATGCCGATCCGGTGGAGATAAGCGAGCGGATTGGCGATCGGCCCCGCCATTGGCTGGGCGATGTGCAGCCAGATTTCCTGCACGACGTCCTCGGCTTCGGCGATGCTACCCGTCCGCCCGGTGAAGAACCGGACGAGCTGCGGGCGATGCGCCGCAAGTACCGCCGACAGACCGGCAGGCTGAAGAGGATCCGAGTCGGCTACGACGTCGCTCCGAATGTCATGCCCCGTTCGAACATGGTTGCTCTCTAGCGCCTTGCCGGATCGGAAGTCGCGTTTGAAATGGTGGGTGACGCAGGGGTCGGCACCGAACTGTCCTCCCCGCGAAGGGGCGGGTTGTCAGACTGCGGCACCGTAAAGTCATGCGATACCAGGCGAAAATCACTATACGCCGGCTCAAAGAGGAGCAGGACATGACGCACAAGGACGCGCTGGCGAAGGTGCCCGCGGTGACGCTGGGGTTCTGGATCGTCAAGATCCTCGCCACTACGTTCGGCGAGACCGCGGGCGATACCGTCAGCATGTCGATGAACCTCGGCTATCTGATCGGCACCGCGATCTTCCTGGCGATCCTGATCGTGCTGGTCTGGCGACAGATCGCCGCGAGCCGCTATCACCCGCTACTATACTGGGCGACGATCATCGCCTCGACCACCGCGGGCACGACGATGGCGGACTTCGCGACGCGCTCGCTCGGGATCGGTTATGCGGGTGGGTCCGTGCTGCTGTTCGCGTGCGTGGTCGCGTCGCTGGCGGTGTGGCGGTCGGTGCTGGGATCGGTCGCGGTCGAGACCGTGCACGAACCGCGCGCGGAACTGCTCTACTGGATCACGATCACCTTTTCGCAGACGCTCGGCACCGCGCTGGGCGACTGGACCGCGGATACCGGCGGGCTGGGCTATGGTGGCGCGGCGGTGATCTTCGGCGCGATGCTGGTGGTGATCGCGGCGCTGTACGCGTGGACCGCGGTCGACCGTGTTCTGCTGTTCTGGAGCGCCTTCATCCTGACACGCCCACTGGGCGCGGCGGTCGGCGATTTCCTCGACAAGCCGGTCGATCATGGCGGGCTCGCGTTCAGCCGGCCGCTGGCGTCGGCGGTCCTGGCGGTGGCGATCGTCGTACTGGTGCTGGCCCTGCCGTCGCAGCGTGCGCGTATCAGCCTCGGCGCAACCCGCTGATCATCCGCCACGCCAGGATGATCGCGACCGCGACCAACAGCAAGGCCGCCGCCACGAACGACAGATAAAAGAGCGGCGCGCGCCACGGGGACATCGCAACGGTCTGCGGCGTGTCGAGCACGCGGTCCTGCTCGATCCGCGTCGTTCGCGCGGTCGGTGCGACGAAACGGGACGTTTCGTTGATGATGAAGGCAGGTGGCGCAATCGCGGTCATCGTCCTGTTCCTTGCTGATACCGTCGTGTGTGATCGATCGCGGTGTCGTTGCCGGCCCCGTAGAGCGCGAGTAGTGCGTCGAAATGATCGTCCATCGTCCGGACCGGGCGGCGGCGCTGTGGCGAGGTCTCGATCGTGCCGGCGACCGCTAGGATCGCCTCGGCGGCATCCTGCGCATCGCCCGACCGGTACAGGGCGCCGTCGTTCGCGCAGGCGAGATCGGCCGCCCCGCCGCGGTCGGGGGCGATCAGCGTCAGCCCCGACGCGATCGCCTCCGCCGCGACGAAGCAGAACGTCTCCGCCTCGCAGCCGTGGATCAGCGCGTCGGCGCTCGCCATCAGGCGGGCGAGCGCGCCGCGATCGCGGACCGGTTCGAGCAGGCGGACGTGCGGATTGTCGCCGATCGCGTCGATCACCCGGCGTTGCCGCGCACCGCCGCCGATGATCAGCAGCCCGACCGGCGCCTGCGTCCCGGCGATCGCCGCGGCCTGCGCGACCATGTCCCAGCGCTTTTCGGGGGCATGGCGACCGACGCCGATCAGCAGCAGCGCATCCTCGCCGAGTCCGCACAGCGCGAGCATCTCGCGGCGTAGCTCGGGATCGCGCAGCCGTGGCGAGAACTGGCCCGGCTCGACCCCCATCGGATCGGTCGTGACTTTGCGCAGACCGCCGTCGCGCAGGCGTTGCGTCAGGCTTTCGCTCGCGCTGACGATATGATCGAACTGCGCATCGAGCCGCCGCAGATGCCGCCAATACCAGTCGAACGCGCGATCGATCGCCTGCGTTGAGGCGACGTTGCCGAACCAGCGATAGGCATAGGCGGATAGCGGGTCGGCATGCGCGATCAGCGACAGCCGCGCGTGCGATCCCGACCGCGTCCGCCAGTCCGCGACCATCGAGGCGCTGCGCCACGGCGACGACACTTCGACGACATCTGCATCCTCTTCGTCGAGCATCGCGTGCAGCGCCTCGCGATCGGCGAAATAGCGATAGGAGCGGTCGAGCGGAAAGCGGGGCGAGCGCAGCCAGCGGACCCGCGCATTGGGGCCACGCTGCTCCTCGCGATCCTCTTCGCCGGGCGCGATCACGACGATCTCGTGACCGCGGTCGGCGAGCGCTACCAGTTTCCGGTCGATATAGGTTCGCACCCCGCCGCCGGTCGGGGTGTAGAACGCGCAGACGTCGACGATCTTCATGCCGCCACCGCCAACGGGACCTGCTCGGCGACCAGATCGGCATAGCGCGACACGGTACGGCGTTCGGCCAGCGTGCGGAGCGTGCGGTCGATGCTGGTCAGCAGCGATTCCTTGGTGACGTCGCCAGGATGGACCGCGACGCGCATCGTCGGCATCCAGTCGGGCATCGTGCGCGCGACCGCAGCGACCGCGAGCGAGCTGGCGGTACGCGCCGGCGAGCGGCTGGCCCAGGTCACGACAGGGCCACGCGCGACGATCGCGCCGGTCCGCGGCTGCCAGACGCGAAAATGATCCTCGGCGAGTGCGAAGTCGCAGGCTTTCAACGCGGCGTGCGCGCCCGGACCGTAGAGCCAGGCGGGAGCGATGAACCCGGCGACCGAGCGGCCGATCGCCTGTTCGACCATGTCGCGGCCGGCGCGCATGCGGAGTTCCGCCTCGACCGCGTCGAGCCCGAGAAACTCGCCTTCGCCCGCCGTCATGTAGCGCGCCTTCAGTGCGCTGGCGCCGACCCGATGTGCGCTGGAATCGCGGTGGAACCAGCCGTGGAGGAACATCTCGACGCCCGCATCCGCCCAGTCGCGCAGCCGCCGGACGAACGCCGGCGACTGGTCGATCCGCGCGCTGCCCCAGTGATCGGGCACCACCAGCATCGCAAACCGCGGCCCGCCCAGGATCGCCTCGATCCGCTCGGCGAGCATCGCGATCGGCAGCGCGAAAGTTGGCGAGACATCGTGGATCGACACGACCAGGCGCTTGTCGGCAGGAGGCGCCCGCAACGGGGCCGGATCGGCGAATTCGGTCTGCACCATCGTATAGCTCTCGTTCGTCATGGCATCGCTGTTGACGGGACGGCACCGCGGATCTGCGTCCGCAGTCCTCACGCCGTGTGTGGCAAAAATTTATTTCACCGCAGCGACAGCCACGGCTGCGGGGGGCCGCGAACGGCGGCGTCGTTGGGCCATGATCATGGTTTGCATGCCCGTCTCCCGTCCCGCCGATGCGCGATCCGCGAGACTTCCCAGACCCCGTATCGTTCGAAGGAGCGCCGCATGAACGACATGCCGCTGACGATGACACCGTTGACGCGCGTGCAACTGCCGCAGTTGACGCCGACGACCGTCCGCAAGAATTTCCTCGGCCGCTGGCTCGCGCCGTTATTGTCCGCCGCGATCCTGATCGCCGCCTTGTGGCAGCTGCGCGGGATCGACGTTCGCGAGATGCTGCGGATGGTGCCGCACTCGCCGCTGTTCTGGACGATCTTCGCGCTCGGCTATCTGGTGACGCCGTTCAGCGAATGGGTGATCTATCGTCGCCTGTGGCAGCTTCCGCCGAGCGGCATCCTCGCGCTGTTGCGCAAGCGGATCAGCAACGAGATCGTGCTCGGCTATTCGGGCGAACTGTATTTCTACGGCTGGGCGCGGAAACACGCGACGATGGTCGGCACGCCGTTCGGCGCGATCAAGGACGTCTCGATCCTGTCCGCGGTGGTCGCCAACGTCTGCACCTTGGCGTTGGCCGTGGTCAGTTGGCAGGCGCTCGGCGCGCTGCATCTTGGCACCGATGCCAAGGTGATGACGATATCGGCGGCCAGCATGGCGATTCCGTCGCTGGTCACGCTCGTCCTGCGCAAGAAGCTGCTGACTCTGCCGCCCCCCGAACTGAGCCGGATCGCGGTCATCCATTTCCTCCGGATCGTCGCGACCACGCTGTTCGCCGCATTGCTGTGGGCGGCGGTAATGCCCGCCGCGCCGCTCGCCTGGTGGCTGGCGCTCGCGACGCTGCGGCTGCTCGTCTCGCGGCTGCCGCTGCTGCCCAACAAGGACATCGTGTTCGCAGGGCTGGTCGCGTTTACCGTAGGGCGGACGTCGGACGTGACCGCGGTGCTGACGATGATCGCCGGGCTCTGGCTCATCACCCACCTTCTGCTCGGCGCTGCGCTGACCGCCGTCGAACTCGTGACCATGGAGCGTGCCAAGTGATCCTGCTTGCCCTGCTGGCGCTGCTGGCCCTAACCGCGACGCCGCCCTCGACCCCGGCGCTGGGCACTGCCGAAGCGCGTTGTCGCCCGCATGAGCAAGGGCCGGCGCTGATCGTCGACGTCGATGGTCTCAAGGATCGCGTCGGCGTGCTGCGTGCCGAACTCTACCCGGCGAAGGACGGCGATTTTCTCGCCGACGACAATGTGCTGATCGGGCAGGGCAAGGTATTCCGCCGCGCGGTGCTCACCGTGCCTGCCGCAGGAACCGTGTCGCTGTGCCTGCGTGTCCCGCAACCGGGTGCCTATGCGCTGAGCGTCGTCCATGCGCGTGACGGCGGGCACGGGTTCAGCCTGCTGCACGACGGCATCGGCTTTGCGAGCAATCCCCGGCTCGGCCATTCGAAGCCGCATGCCGATCAGGCGACGGTCCTCGTCCATGACGGCCTGACCACCACGCATGTCGTGATGAACTATCGCAGCGGGCTGTTCTCGTTCGCGCCGCTCAAGCGCTAGCCGCGCCGCTTTTTCTACCTGTCTTCAAGAGGACGATATCATGCTTCGATATCTGATGGTGGCCGCTGCCGCCGTAACGCTGACCATCGCTCCCGCCGCCGCCATCCCGGCGGCGCACGACATCACGCTGATGACCTATAACGTGCACGGTCTGCCTTGGCCGATCGTCGAGGACCGCTCGACCGAATTGCAGGCGATCGGCGACCAATTGAAGGTCATGCGCGAGCGGCATGTCCAGCCGAGCATCGTCGCGGTGCAGGAGGCGTTCGTGCCCGAGGCGAAGGCGATCGGTCGGACCGCGGGCTATCGCTACGTCGCGTTCGGTCCCGCCGAGGATGCGGACGGCGCACGCGCGCCCGGTGACGACGGCTTCGTCGCGGATGGCAGCCGGCTGGTCGGTGAGCGGCTCGGCAAGCATGTCGACAGCGGGCTGGCGATCTTCTCCGACTATCCGATCGTCGCAGTCCGCCGAATGGCCTATCCGGTCTGCGCCGGCTACGACTGCCTCGCCAACAAGGGCGCGCTGGCGGCGCTGATCGCGGTGCCCGGCATCGCCACGCCGATCCTGGTGGTCGACACGCATCTGAATTCGAACGGCGCATCGGGCGCCCCCAACGCGAGGGCGATCTACGCGTATCGCCGGCAGCTCGACCTGCTTTCGCGCTTCATCGCCTCGATGGGCGCGGGCGATCGGCCGGTGCTCGTCGCGGGGGACTTCAACGTCGGGCGCGATCTGGCGCGGCGGGCGCAGTTCGACCTGCGGATGTTCGGGGGGAACGATTTGCTCCAGGCCGCCGCCGTGACATGCCGAACCGCGCCTGCGTGTCCAATTGCCGAGCCGCTGGCGATGGCGGAGTCGCTTGGTCGCGCAAAGGACTGGCTGATGTACCGCTCGTCGCCAACCGTCGCGATTACACCGATCGCCTTGGCAGCGCCGTTCGGCCGTCGTGCGGATGGCTCGATGCTGTCCGATCACATTGGCATCGTCGCGCAATACCGGATCGAACGGCGCTTGGTGCCGCAGGCCACAGTGATGACCACCGCGAGCCGCTAGGCTGAGGGATCAGCCGGCCCTGAGCCACTGGCGCAGTACGGCGGTGACCTCGCCCGGGCGTTCGAGCGGCGCAAGATGGCCGCAGGCACGCAACAGGTGGAATCGCGCCTCGGGGATTTGCAGCGAGAGCGAGAGTGCGTCGTCGGGTGAGCAGATCCGGTCACGATCGCCAACCGCGATCAGGGTCGGGACGTGGATCGCGGCGATCGCCTCGCTGATGTCCGGCCGAGCGAGCAGCGCACGCTGCTGGCGTTCGAACACCACCGGGCCGACGCGGTCTGCCATCGCTTGCGCGGGACCGCTGACGATCGTGCTCAGCAGCGGATCTGCGTGCGGGGCGGTTGCGAGCATGCCCTGTCCCGCGACGGTGCGTGGCCGGACGTCCATCGATGCGCGCGTGCCGAACAGCGCGATTCGCTCGATCCGATCGGGCGCCTGGCGGACCATCTCCATCGCGACGTAGCCGCCGAGGCTGACGCCCGCGACCGCGAACCGCGGCGGTGCGCTGGCGAGCACGCGCGCGGCCATTTCGGAGAGCGTATCGTCCCGGGAGAGGTCGCCGAACTCGACTTGTGCGATTCCGGCGAGGTCGACGATCTGGCGCGCCCAGAGCTGCCCGTCGCAGCCCATCGCGGGGAGCAGCATCAACGGTGTACGCGGTCGGACCATGCGAAATCTCCGGTAGCGGCGGGTTACGGGGATGCTCACCTCAGGCGACGAACGGGAAGGCGAGCGCGATCATCCCGACGATCGTCATCACGACGCAGACGGCGATCGCGGGCACGAGCGTGAAGCGCTGGTGATCGGCGAGGTCGATCCCGACCAGGCTGACCAGCAGGTAGGTCGATGGCACCAGCGGGCTGAGCAAATGGACCGGCTGGCCCATCAGCGACGCGCGCGCGATCGCCTCGGGCGCGACGCCGTAATGCGCGCCGGCCTCGGCGAGGATCGGCAACATCCCGAAATAGAACGCATCGTTCGAGATGAAGAAGGTGAACGGCATGCTCAGCACCGCGGTGATCGGCGCCATGTACGGCCCGAGCGCGGGCGGGATCACGCCGACCACCGCCTTGCTCATCGCCTCGACCATGCCCGTGCCACCAAGAATGCCGGTGAAGATGCCCGCCGCGAAGATCAGTGACACCACCGCCAGCACGTTGCCGGCATGCGCGGAAATGCGCTCCTTCTGGTCGGCGACACCGGGATAGTTGACGATCATCGCGATCGCGAACGCCAGCATCATCAGCACCGACAGCGGCAGGATGCCCCACACCAGCAACGTCAGCAGCGTGATGACGAGCGCTGCGTTGAACCAGATCAGCTTCGGGCGACGTGCCTCGGGATATTGCGAGACGGCCATGCCGGTGAACTCGGTGTCCGCGGTGATCCCCGCTTCACCCATCCGCACGCGCTCCTTGCGCCCGAAATACACCGCGAGGCCAATCAGGAAGGCGAGGCCTGCGATCATGCCGGGGATCAGCGGCAGGAACAGCGTCGCCGGATCGAGCTTAAGCGCACTTGCGGCGCGCGCGGTCGGCCCGCCCCACGGCGTCAGGTTCATGATCCCGCTCGTCGTCATCAACAGGCAGACGAGGTACAGCCGGTTCATGTTGAAGCGCTTGTAGAGCGGCAGCAGCGCGGCGATCGTAATGATGTAGGTGGTCGACCCATCGCCATCGAGGCTGACGAGCGCGCACAGCACCACCGTCCCGATCAGGATCCGCATCGGATCGCCGTGGACCATCCGGATCAGTCGTCCGACCAGTGGATCGAACAGGCCCGTGTCGGTCATCGTCGAGAAGAACAGGATCGCGAACAGCAGCATGACGCCGGTCGGCGCGAGGTTCTTGATGCCGTCGATCATCATCGGGCCGAGACCCGCGGCCTCACCCGCGAACACGCCGAAGATCGACGGGATCACGATGAGCGCGACGAGCGGCGTCATCTTCTTGGTCATGATCAACGTCATGAAGGTGGCGACCATCAGGAAGCCGAGCAGGGCAAGGTTCATCGCTTCGTCCTAGGAAAGGGCGTGAATAGGGGGGTGGCGGTGGCAGACGTCGCCGCCGTTACTGTCGCAGGAGCCGCCACACGGGTAGCCGCAAGCACCCCGTCATCCTGACGAAAGTCAGGATCCAGGGTTACCGAGCGTGGTCCCTCGTGGCTCTGGGTCCTGACTTTCGTCAGGATGACGGAGCAATTGGGTCGGGCCATCGGGGCAGATCGCATGCCGGCCAGCATCAGAACGTCACCCCGACGCGGGCGCTGAACGTCTGGCCGCTGTCGTTGCCGACATAGTCGCCGGCGCGGTTGTCGGTGTTCCACTGGATCGCGTTCACCTGGAAGCGGGTGAAGCTGTTGAGGTACCAGTTGACGCCGACGGTCGCCGCCCAGCCGTCGCCGCCGGTCAGCAGATTGTCAAAATCGAGGCTTTCGTAGCGCGCGGTTAGCTCGATCGCGCCGACGCCGCCGTCGAAGGTAGGCTTCAACACCTTGGGCTGGCCGAAGCTGCCGAGCCGCGGATTGTACGGCGGAAGGTCGCCGGTCAGGAACAGGCCGGCCGAGACGCTCCACGCCTTGCTGACGAAATCGGGACGCCCGCCGTCGAGCCGTGCGTTACGGCGACCCGCTTCTCCCATCACCCACAACGGACCGCGATAGCCGCCGAGCTCGACGCCGTAGCCGGTCGTGCCGGTGCCGCCGATCAGCGGGCCGGTCGACACGCGCAGCGCGCCGTTGAAGCGGCCACCGATCACCGTGTTGCGCGTCAGCGTGCCCGCCACCGACGACAGCGACTCGTCGAAGCCCCACGCGCCGATGTGCAGCACGCCGGTATCGGATTTGATCGGGTTCCAGTGCGCGCGGCCGAGCACCGTGCGGCTGTCGCCGACGGTCTGCGTGCCATCGATCCGGTCGCCGGTGATCGTCACCGAGGCATGGCCGGTCTTCCAGAAGATGCGTGGCATCACGCCGATGCCGTAGAAGCCGCGCTGCGGGATGATCGCAGTCGCGACCGTGGTGCGTTCGAGGAACGGCGTCGAATCCGAGCCGGTCGAACCTTCGAAGCCGCGATCGTTGAACAGGTGACCGGCGCGGACGTCGTAGTCGAGGCCCGGCTTGATCTTGTTGCGCCAGCCGACGAACGCGGTGACGACGTCGACCTCGTTTTCCGAGAAGTCGCTCTCGAACTGGTAGAAGAAATGCGTGCCGACGCCGCCTTCGAGACCGAGGCGCAGCGCGCGCATGCCCGTCGTGGTGATATTGCGGCCGTCGTACTTCGAGCCGAAGCTGGAGCTGACGTCGGTCAGGATGCGGCCGCGCGGTTTGAACGTGTAGACGCCGTCCGCCGAGTGGAAGACGGGCAGGCCGGCGCCCCATTCGGTGGTCACGCCCGACGGATTGTCGCGTGCGGCAACCGCCTGCGCGACGCTGCGATCGGCGGGGCCGGGAGGCGCAAGCTGCGGTGCGAACGGCACGGTGCGACGCGGCTCGGTGTTCTGCGCGACCGCCTGCGGTGCTGCCTGCAAAGGTGCTGCCGGCGCGGACGCCTGCGCAACGGCGGCGTTGTTCTCTAGCCGGTCGAGCCGCGACTTCAGCGCCGCGATCTCGGCGGCTTGCGCACGTACCAGCGCGGCGAGATCTGCGTCGGTCGGAGCCTGCGCGAGTGCCGGGGTTGCTGCAATCAAGGCGAGTGCGGCGCACCCGGTACGGAAGAGAGTCATTGTTGGGCTCCGGTGGCGAGAATCGCGGTCCAGTCGCGCAGGAAACGCTGGCGCTTGACGCGGTCGAGGTTGACGAGAAGTTGTGGGCCCACGCGGATCGGGCGCGCCTGGGCTTGGGGAAGGCGGCGGGCGGCCACGTCGGTGCGGACCGGCCAGAGGCTGCGCTTGGCGAGCAGTGATTGGCCTTCGCGCGACAGCAGGAAATCGAGGAAGAGTTTCGCCGCCGCCGGGTGCGCGGCCTCGCGCGCGATGAACGCGATCCGCGACGTGACGATCGTATAGTCCTGGAGGAACGCGACGCCGATGCGGGGATCGGTCCGCGCGCGCTCCAGCGCGTACGATCCGATGACATTGTACGCGATCGCCTGCCGCCCCTCGGCGACGCCGCGCAGCATCGGCTCGCTGGTCTGCGCGAGGACGGGTTTCGTCGCGGCGATCGCCTCCAGCAGCGACCGCGTATCGCGGGTGATCGCCATGTCCTCGGACAGGTACAAATAGCCGACGTTGGAACGCGCCGGGTCAAATGTCGTGACACGGCCGCTAAGCGCGCGGATGTTCTTCCGCAGCCATGTCTCCAGCCCGGCATGCGTGCGCGGCACTTGGGCGGCGGGCACGAGGCGCTTGTTGTAGACGATCCCGATCGGCTCCGCGGTGACGCCGAAGCCCATGTTCTTCCAGACCGACACCGGCGGCAGCGCGGGCTTTTCGGGGCTCGCATAGCCTTGTGCGAAGCCGTCGTTGATCAGCTTCACCTGCAGGTCCATCGCCGACGACCAGACGAGATCGGCGGACATTTTCTTCGCGCGCGTCTCGGTGACGAAGCGGCGGTACATCTCGGTCGAGCCGATGTCCGCGTACAGTACGGTGATGCCCGGATAGCGCTTCCGGAATGCTGCAACGACCGGCAGCAGCTCGGCGCGATCGGCATTGCCGTAGATCCGCACCTGCCGCTCGGCGCGCGCGTCGGAGGTCAACTGATCGTAGGATCGCGGATAGCCCGCCGGACGCTGCGCCACGAGCGGGGTCGCGGCGAAACTCGTAGCCAGCAATGCGATCTTCAGAAAAATTCGTGCCATCATCACTCTCCTCGCCTTCCGTCTCTGTGTTCGGATAGACTGCAACGGTGGAGTACGAACCGAACCTGTCACCAACCTTTCATGGTTTTTCATGCGCATCCTACTGATTGAGGACGACGCGGCGCTTGCGCGGAGCATCGGCGCGTTGCTGCGCGCGGGTGGCAATGCAGTCGACCACGTCGCGACCGGCGAGGACGCGCTGGCGGTGGTCGCGGGCGAGCCGTACGCGCTGGTGATCCTCGACGTCGGCCTGCCCGGGATCGACGGCTTCACCGTGCTGGAAACCTTGCGGCGTCGTGGCGAGCGTGTTCCGGTATTGATGCTCACCGCGCGCGATGCGCTCGACGACAGGGTGCGCGGGCTCGATCTCGGCGCCGACGATTACCTCCGTAAACCGTTCGAGCCCGAGGAACTCGAGGCCCGCGTCCGCGCGCTCGGCCGGCGACGCGGCGGCGATCCGCTGCCGGTGCTCAGCGTCGGTACGCTGACGATCAACCGCTCGACCGGCGACGCCGACATCGCCGGTCGAGCACTGGACCTGCGCCGCCGCGAACGCGCGGTGCTGGAGGCACTCGCGACACGTGCCGGTCGCGTCGTCCCGCGCGAATTGCTGATCGGCGAGGTGTTCGGGTTTGACGAGCCGGTCGGCGGCAACGCGATCGAAGTCCACGTCACCCGCCTGCGCACCAAGCTTGCGCCCGACGGCCCCGGCATCCGCACCGTGCGCGGCGTCGGCTACATGCTCGATGCCGGCTAAACCCCGCACTCCGGCGCTCAGGACGCGGTTGCTGGTAGCGGTGCTCGGCCCGTTGCTGGCGGCAGCGATCCTGATCGGCGTGGTCGGCGCGACGCTGATCGCCGACGTGGTCCGCCGCACCAACGACCGCGTGCTCGGCGGTGCGCTCGGCGCGATCGCGGAGACGGTGCAGGTCGAGCGCGGCGAGGTGACGCTTGATCTGCCCGCCGCCGCGTTCGGGATGCTGGAGAACACCGAGCGCGACAACGTGTACTACCGCGTCGCCGTGGGGTCGGACCTGCTCACCGGTTATGCGGACCTCCCCGCGCCCGATCCCGCGACGCTCGCGATCGACGTGCCGCGCTATCGCTTCGCCCGCTACCGTGACCAACAGATCCGCATCGCCGAAGTCCGCCGCGCGCTCCCACGGATCGACAAGCCCGTGATCGTCCAGATTGCCGAGACACTCGACAACCGTGGCGCATTGACCCGCCGCCTGATGCTGGCGCTGCTGATCGGCGAATGCGTCCTGGTCGGTGCGGCGGCGCTATTGCTCCGCCCTGCATTGGGGTGGTCGCTGCGACCGCTCGCGCGCCTTCGCGGTGCCGTCGAAGCGCGCGACGAACGCGCGCGTCCGGATTTCTCGCCGCTCGACACCGGTCCGTTGCCAAGCGAACTCCGCCCGCTCGCCAGCGCGTTCGACCGTCTCCTGGCGCAGCTCGACACCGCGACCGTCGGCGTCCGCCGCTTCACCGCCGACGCCTCCCACCAGATGCGCACGCCGCTGTCGGTGCTGAAGGTCCAGGTCGCGCTTGCCCGCCGCGGCTCCGACGCCGAACGCCGCGAGGCGTTGGACGAGATCGCCGATGTCGCAATCCGTCTCGAACGTCTGGTGACCCAACTCCTGGCGCTCGCGCGGGCCGAGGAAGCCGGCGTTTCGGCCCCGCTCGAAGCGGTCGATCTGCGCGAAGTCGCTTCTGCGGTCATCGCTCGGCAGATCAACCAGGCGATCAGGGCGGGTGTCGATCTGGTTCTCGAAAGCGATGGGCAAACCCAGTACATGGTCTCCGGTCACCGGACGCTGATCTTCGAAATCCTGTCGAACCTCATCGACAACGGCATCCGTTACAATCGGCGAGGCGGGATGGTGTCCGTTGCGTTGCAGGCGGATGATACACAGATCGCGGTCGTGGTCGCCGACGATGGCCCGGGGATCGCGCCGGCATATCGCGAAAAGGTGTTCGACCGTTTTGTCCGGCTTGGCACCGCGAACAGCCCGGAGGGAAGTGGTCTCGGACTGGCGATCGTTCGGTCGGCGGCCACGCGTTTGACGGCGACCGTCGGATTTGTCGACGTCGACCGTGGCACGGCAATCGTCCTGCGGTTCGCTCCGCCCTCATCTTAATTCCGGACCCGTCGGCGACGTGCGGGTCGCCCGACGGGTGCGGTTTAGCGTTCGCTTAGAGGACGCGGTTGATTAGGTTTTCGATCCGCTCCTGCTGGCCGGAGACCGGCTTGGGATCGATGCCGCGCTCGACGGCCAGATCCGCGATGCCAGCAAGGTCGAGCCCGCCGATTGCGCCGCCGAATTCGCCGTCCCAGCCGGCATAGCGTTTCGTCTTGATCGCATCGATGCGACCGTCTTCGATCAGCTTGGCGGCATTGAGAAGGCCTTTCGCGACGACGTCGATCGCGCCGACATGACCGTAGAACAGGTCGGCCGGGTCCATGCTCTGGCGCCGCACCTTGGCGTCGAAGTTGAAGCCGCCGGTGGTGAACCCGCCCGCGCGGATGATCTCGAGATTGGCGAGCGTCAGTTCCTCGACCGAGTTCGGGAATTGATCGGTATCCCAGCCGTTCTGCGGATCGCCGCGATTGGCGTCGATCGAGCCGAAGATGCCGAGCGCCGCGGCGGTCGCGATCTCATGCTCGAACGTGTGGCTGGCGAGGGTGGCGTGGTTCGCCTCGATGTTGACCTTGACCTCGTTCTCCAGGCCATAGCGCTTGAGGAAGCCGTACACCGTCGCGGTGTCGAAGTCGTACTGATGCTTGGTCGGCTCGAACGGCTTCGGCTCGATCAGGATCGTGCCGGTGAAGCCGATCTTGTGCTTGTGCTCGACGACCAGGCTCAGGAAGCGACCGAAATTGTCCAGCTCGCGCTTCATGTCCGTGTTGAGCAGCGTCTCGTAACCCTCGCGACCGCCCCACAGCACGTAGTTCTGGCCGCCGAGACGGTGCGTCGCCTCGAGCGCGTCGCGGACCTGCATCGCGCCGAACGCGAACACTTCCGGATCGGGGTTGGTCGCGCCGCCGGCGGCAAAGCGCGGGTGGCTGAACAGGTTGGCGGTGCCCCACAGGAGTTTCCGCCCCGACGCGGCCTGGAGCTGTTCGAGATGGTCGACGGCTTCGGCGAAGAACTTGCGGTGCTCGGTGATGTTGGCGGCGTCGGCCATCACGTCGACGTCGTGGAAGCAGTAATAGGGCACGTCGAGCGTCTTGAAGAACTCGAACGCGACCTCGCGCTTCATTGCGGCTGCTGCGCTGTCGTTGGCGCCGCGGTGCCACGGGCGATCGAACGTGCCGCCCCCGAACACGTCGGAGCCCGGCCAGCAGAAGGTGTGCCAGAAGCACGCGGCGAAGCGGAGGTGATCCTCCATGCGCTTGCCGAGGACCATCTTGTCCTTGTCGTAGAAGCGGTACGCCAGCTCGTTGGTGCTGTCGGGGCCCTCATATTTGATCTGGGGGATATCGGCGAAGAAGTCGGACATCAAAGCTTCCTACGATTTTGGGGTGATGCGGGAATAGGCTTGGCGGAACGCGGCCTTCTTCTCGGCGAGTGCCGAGACTAGGGCAGGGTCGGGGACGATGGTGTGCGAGACGGGGGGCGCGACGCAAATCTCGGCAGGGTCGCCGCCGTCGACGCCGAGCTGGGCGAGCCGTGCTGCACCGAGCGCGGGGCCGACTTCGCCGCCCTGGAGGTAGACGAGATCGACCTCCATCGCCGCGGCGATCACCTGGCCCCAATAGCGCGAGCGGGCACCGCCGCCGATGACGGCGAGGCGCTCGACGGCCGTGCCGGCCTCACGCAACACTTCGAGACCGTCCGCGAGCGCGAACGCCACGCCCTCCAGCACCGCCTGCGAGAGGCGGCCGGCGTCGGTGTCGTTGTCGAGGCGGAGGAACGCGCCGCGAACCTCCGGATCATTGTGCGGTGTGCGCTCGCCCGAGAGGTAGGGCAGGAAGATCTCGGGGCCACTGGCGGGGCCAGCGGCTTCGGCGCGTGCGAACAGGTCGGCTGCACCGGCGGCACCGGTGATCCGCGCGACCCAGTCGATGCACGACGCCGCCGACAAATGGACCGACATCTGGTGCCACATCCCGGGCAGCGCATGACAGAAGGCGTGGACCGCGCGTGCCGAATTGGGGCGGAAGTCGTTGGTCGCGACGAAGATGACGCCCGACGTGCCGAGCGACAGCAGCGCATCGCCGTCCTTGACGACGCTGACGCCGACCGCACCCGCCGCATTGTCGCTGCCGCCCGCGGCGACCGGGACCTGCGGCATGCCCCACAGCTCGGCGACCTCGGCGGTAAGCGTGCCGGTGATCGCCGTGCCCTCGTACAGCGACGGCATCTGTGCCTGCGTCAGTCCGCACGCGGCGAGGATCTCGTTGCTCCAGCAGCGGCCGCCGACGTCGAGCCACAGGGTGCCCGCGCTGTCGGACAGGTCGGAAGCCTTGTCGCCGGTCATCAGCAGCCGGACATAGTCCTTGGGCAGCAACACCGTCGCGATCTTGGCGAAGACCTCCGGCTCATGCTCGCGCACCCAGAGCAGTTTCGGCGCGGTGAAGCCCGGCATCGCGATGTTGCCCGATATGGTGCGCAGATCGGGAACGGCGCGCTCCAGTGCCTCGCACTCGGCGAAGCAGCGGCCGTCGTTCCACAGGATCGCCGGGCGCAGCGGCCGGTCGTCGGCGTCGAGCAAGGTCGCGCCGTGCATCTGGCCGGCGAGCCCGATGCCGCGCACCGAGCGGCGGACGCTCGGGTCGATCGCCTGGACCGCGGCGATGGTCGCCTTCCACCACGCGTCCGGGTCCTGTTCGGACCAGAGCGGATGCGGCCGCTGCACGGTCAGCGCAGCGGTGCCTTGGCCCACCACGCTGCCATGCTCGTCGAGCACCACGGCCTTGACACCTGAGGTGCCGATATCGATTCCGAGGAACATCAGTTGACGAACGGATCGATGGTCGGGATCGACCCGTCGGGTGCGAACTTGAGTTCGGTCACCTTGACGTTGCGCAGGTGGTTCTTGTTGCTCAGCTGCGTGTCCGCATAGAACAGCCACCATTTCTTGTTCCATTCGATGATCGAATGGTGGCTGGTCCAGCCCTGTACCGGCTTCAGGATATGGCCGCGGTAGGTGAACGGGCCGTACGGATTGTCGCCGGTCGCGTAGTTCAGGAAGTGCGTGTCGCCGGTCGAGTAGGTGTAGTAATATTTGCCGCCGCGCGTGAAGACCCAGGACGCCTCGAAAAAGCGGCGTTCATGGTCGCCGCCGAGTACGGGCTTGCCGGCCTCGTCGACGATCTGGACGTCGCGCGGGGTCTCGGCGAAGCTCTTCATGTCGGGATTGAGCTTGGCGATCTTGCCCGACAGCGCGGGCTGGTCGTCCTTGCCGAGATCGGTGTCCGAGCCGTTGGCGTCGAACTTGCCGTCCTTCCAGCGCTGGAGCTGGCCGCCCCAGATACCGCCGAAATACATGTAGCTCGCGCCGTTCGCGTCGGTGAAGACCGCGGGGTCCATCGAGAAGCTGCCGGCGATCGGCTTGGGATCGGCCTTGAACGGACCCACCGGGTTCTTCGAGGTGGCGACGCCGATGCGGAACGTGCCGAGGCCGTTCTTGTCGAGCTGTTTGTCGCGCGCCGGGAAGTACAGGTAATAGGTGCCGTTCTTGTAGGCGGCATCGGGGGCCCACATCTGCTGCGACGCCCAGGGCACGTCCTTGACGTCGAGCGCGACGCCGTTGGCCTTCACCGGGCCGCCGATGCGGTCCATGCTCAGGACGCGGTAGTCGCGCATCGCATATTGGTTGCCGAGATCGTCGTCCGCGATCTTCACGTCGATGTCGTGGCTCGGATAGACGTAGATCTTGCCGTTGAACACGTGCGCCGAGGGATCGGCAGTGTAGATCGACGTCACCAGCGGCTGCGAGAGATAACGCTTGCCGTCGGGACTGCGCGGTTCGGCCTTGGCCGTCTTCGGTGTGGGCGCTGGCGCGGTCTGGGCCAGCGCGACGCTGCCGACGAGCGCAAGCGACAGGCTCGCGGCAAGGGTGGGTATACGCAGTGGCATGGCCAGTCGATCCTTCCTAATTCAAGCGATCTTCTACGAGATCTGACTTCCGTCGTTTTGCGGAAATAGCGCTACCATAACAGTCTGTACGGGCCGGGCAAGGGGACTTGTGCCGCGTATGTTGCCGTGCGTCGACCACGGCTTGGACGCGGGCGATGCTGCACAGGGCACCACGACCAAGGTCCAAAGTCGTCGGCCATTTCATGCGGCGAGCGGTTGCGCTAACGATATGACAAATGACTACTCCGCTTCCCACAGCCAAGCCATCACGCCGCGCCGGCGGTGCACCGACGATCAGCGACGTCGCGCGCCGCGCCGGTGTCTCGCCGATGACCGTCTCCCGCGTCATCAACGGCGAGAGCAACGTCCGCCCGGTGACGCGCGAGGCGGTCAACGCCGCGATCACCGCGCTGAACTATGCGCCCAACCCGGCCGCGCGCAGCCTGGCCGGGGCAGGGCAGACGCGGATCGGCCTGCTCTACAGCAACCCGAGCGCGGGCTTCCTCAGCGAGTTCCTGCTGGGCAGCCTCGACCAGGCGGCGCGCAGCGACGTCCAGATCATCGTCGAGAAATGCGACCTGGGCGAGCATGAGCTCGAGGTTACGCGGCATCTGATCGCGGGTGGGATCGACGGCATCGTCCTGCCGCCGCCGCTGTGCGAAGCCGAGGCGATCCTCGAACTGCTCGCCGAGGCGCGGATTCCGACGGTGTCGGTCGCCAGCGGCCGTCCGTCGGACGATGTCCTTGCGGTGCGGATCGACGACCGCGAGGCTGCGCTGACGATGACTCGGCACATCATGGCGCTGGGCCATCGCCGGATCGGCTTCATCACCGGCAACCCCAATCTCTCGGCGAGCGCGCGCCGTCTCGAAGGCTATGGCGCCGCATTGCAGGAGGCCGGGATCGCGGTCGACGAGACGCTGATCCAGTCCGGGCTCTATACCTATCGGTCCGGGCTCGATGCTGCCGAGGCGCTGCTCGCGCTGCCCGAGCCACCGACCGCGATCTTCTCGTCCAATGACGACATGGCCGCGGCCACCGTCGCGGTCGCGCATCGCCGCGGGCTCGATGTGCCGGGCGACCTGACGGTGTGCGGGTTCGACGACACGATTATGTCGACCGCGATCTGGCCCGAACTCACGACGATCTATCAGCCGATCGCGGACATGGCGCGAATCGCGGTCGAGATGCTGGTCGCGGCGATTCGTCGCCCCAGCGGTATCGTCCCCGCGGATCGCCACCGGCTGCTCGATTATACGCTGATCCGCCGCCAGTCGGATGCCGCGCCACGTCGGCGTCCGCGCGCGGACGTGGCATGAGCTACGCGGTGTAAGACGGAAATTCGCAGGGCAGACGGCAGCGGAGCACGCTTGACGTCGGCACAGGAGATGGTAGCGATACCAGCATAAATGGACGCCGACGGATCGGTGATCGTTCGACAGGAGAGTTTTGCGTGCAACGGCAACCGGTTCGGCCCTTCCGATCGCGTGACTGGTTCGCGGACCCCGCGCGCTCGGACATGACCGCGCTCTATCTCGAACGATTCATGAACTATGGCCTGACGCCTGCGGAGTTGCGCTCGGGGCGGCCGATCATCGGCATCGCGCAGACCGGCAGCGACCTGTCGCCGTGCAACCGCATCCATCTTGATCTGGCGCGCCGCGTTCGCGACGGCATCCGCGACGCGGGCGGGATCGCGATGGAATTTCCCGTCCACCCGATCTTCGAGAATTGCCGCCGACCGACCGCCGCGCTCGATCGCAACCTCGCTTATCTCGGGCTGGTCGAGACGCTGTACGGTTATCCGATCGACGCGGTCGTGCTGACCACCGGGTGCGACAAGACCACGCCGTCGGGGATCATGGCTGCGTCGACCGTCGATATCCCCGCGATCGTGCTGTCGGGCGGACCGATGCTCGACGGCTGGCACGAGGGCGAGCTGGTCGGATCGGGTACCGTCATCTGGCGCTCGCGCCGCAAGCTCGCGGCGGGCGAGATCGACGAGGAGGAGTTCCTCCAGCGCGCGACCGACAGTGCGCCGTCGGCCGGGCATTGCAACACGATGGGCACCGCCTCGACGATGAACGCGGTCGCCGAGGCACTCGGCCTGTCGCTGACCGGCTGCGCGGCGATCCCCGCGCCCTACCGCGAGCGCGGCCAGTTCGCGTACGAGACCGGGCGGCGGATCGTCGACATGGCGTATGAGGACCTGCGGCCCTCGCAGATCCTCAGCCGCGAAAGCTTCCTCAACGCGATCCGCGTCGTGACCGCGATCGGCGGGTCGTCGAACGCGCAGCCGCACATCCATGCGATGGCGAAGCATGCGGGGATCGAGATCACCGCCGCCGACTGGTCCGATCACGGCTATGACCTGCCGCTGCTGGTCGACGTCCAGCCGGCCGGACGTTTCCTCGGCGAACGCTTCCACCGTGCGGGCGGCGTGCCTGCGGTGCTGAGCGAGCTGCTCGCGGCGGGCAAGCTCGATGGCGACTGCCTGACCGTCACCGGCCGGACGCTGGCGGAGAACATCACCGGCCGCGTCGCCACCGACCGCGAGGTGATCCGCGCCTACGACACGCCGCTGAAGGAGCAGGCCGGTTTCCTGGTGCTGTCGGGCAATCTGTTCGACGTCGCGATCATGAAGACCAGCGTGATCTCGCCCGCCTTTCGTGCGCGCTATCTCGAGCGATCGGGTGCCGAGGACGTTTTCGAATCGCGCGCGATCGTGTTCGAGGGCTCGGACGATTATCACCACCGGATCAACGATCCCGCGCTCGACATCGACGAGGACTGCATCCTCGTGATCCGCGGCGCCGGGCCGATCGGCTGGCCGGGCTCGGCCGAGGTCGTCAACATGCAACCGCCCGATCACCTGATCCAGCGCGGCATCATGACGCTGCCGACGCTGGGCGACGGGCGCCAGTCGGGGACGTCGGACAGTCCGTCGATCCTGAACGCGAGCCCCGAAAGCGCGGTTGGCGGCGGGCTTTCGTGGCTGCGGACCGGCGACATCATCCGCATCGACCTGAAAGCAGGGCGGTGCGACGCGCTGGTCGACGATGACGAGATCGCGCGGCGGCGTGGCGAGCCAGCACCACCGGTGCCAGCGAGCAACACGCCGTGGGAGGAGCTGTACCGCGAGAAGACGGGGCAGCTTGCCGATGGCGCGGTGCTCGACTTCGCGGTCAAGTACCGCGGTATCGCGGCGCGGACGCCGCGGCATAATCACTGACCGGTTCGACGAACAAACCCAAAGACGACACCAGGCCGCAACGGTCGGCGCACAGGAGAGGAACATCATGGCGAATATGCACAGCGGAGATCCGGGAGCCGGACTACAGGGGAGCGCCGCGGTCAATCATGGCTTCATCGCCGCGATCGTCGCGGTGGCGACGATCGGCGGCTTCATGTTCGGCTATGATTCGGGTGTGATCAACGGCACGCAAAAGGGCCTGGAGGCGGCGTTCGGTCTCGGTCGGCTCGGAATCGGGGTCAATGTCGGGGCGATCCTGGTCGGCTCGGCTGTCGGTGCGTTCGGCGCCGGGCGGATGGCCGACGCGATCGGTCGCCGCAACGTCATGATGCTCGCCGCTGCGCTTTTCCTGTTCAGCGCGCTGCTCGCCGGTGCTGCGACGGGCTCGGAAATCTTCATTTTCGCACGGATCATCGGCGGCCTTGGCGTCGGTGCGGCTAGTGTCATCTCGCCGGTCTACATTTCCGAAGTCACGCCAGCCTCGATCCGCGGCCGCCTGTCGAGCGTGCAGCAGGTCATGATCATCTCCGGCCTGACCGGCGCGTTCGTCGCGAACTTCGCGCTCGCCCGCTATGCCGGCGGCTCGACCGCGGATTTCTGGCTCGGCTATCCCGCCTGGCGCTGGATGTTCTGGCTGCAGGCGATCCCCGCCGCGATCTATTTCTTCGCGCTGCTCGTGATCCCGGAAAGCCCGCGCTTCCTGGTCGCCAAGGGTCGCGAAGCCGAGGCGCACGTCGTCCTCACGCGGCTGTTCGGCAGCGAAGAGGCGGACCGCAAGGTCGTCGAGATCCGCAACTCGCTCGCCGCCGATCATCACAAGCCAAAGCTCAGCGATCTGGTCGACAAGAAGACCGGCAAGATCCGCCCGATCCTGTGGGCGGGCATCGGCCTGGCCGTGTTCCAGCAGCTCGTCGGCATCAACGTCGTGTTCTATTACGGCGCGGTGCTGTGGGAAGCGGTCGGTTTCACCGAGGACAACGCGCTGCAGATCAACATCCTGTCGGGCGTGCTGTCGATCGCGGCCTGCCTGTTCACGATCGCGACGGTCGACAAGATCGGTCGCAAGCCGCTGTTGCTGGTCGGCTCGGCCGGCATGGCGGTGACGCTGGCGGTGGTCGCCTATGCGTTCTCGACCGCGGTGACCGGCGCGGACGGCGCGGTATCGCTGCCCGGCCACAACGGCATGATCGCGCTGATCGCGGCCAATCTGTACGTCATCTTCTTCAACGCCAGCTGGGGTCCGGTGATGTGGGTGATGCTCGGCGAGATGTTCCCGAACCAGATCCGCGGATCGGGTCTGGCGGTGTCGGGCTTCGCGCAGTGGATCGCCAACGCGGCGATCTCGGTCAGCTTCCCCGCGCTCGCGGTGTCGCCAGGTTTGGCGGTGACCTATGCGGGGTACGCGTTCTTCGCTGCGGTCTCGTTCTTCTTCGTGAAGGCGCTGGTCAACGAGACGCGTGGTCGCGAACTCGAGGATATGACCGGCTGATCGAGAGAAGGAGCGTGTAGGGCACCATCACGATGATTGGCACCGTCATGCTCCTGCTCGTTCTCGCCATCGGATGGTTTGCAGGCGGACGCACGGCGTCTGGCCTGCGCCGCCTGGGTTGGTCGCGGGGACTAGCGATCGGTGTCGGCGGGTCGCTGCTCGCCGTCGTGATCCTCGCGGTGTTCTGGACGACCGCGTTCTACTTCGTGTCAAAGCCGCCGGGGCCGCATGAGACGGACGCCGGGGCTATGGCCTTTGCGGCATTTTTCATAGTGGGTTGCGCACTCGCCGCATCTGCCTGGATCGGCGGCATGGTCGGCGCGATCCTGGCGGTGCGACGTTAGGCGTCGAGCGGCCGAAACGCCGATGACGTAATCTCATAGGCAGGTTGCCCCGCCACACCCGCATCGAACGTAAATACATCGCCCGCGAGCGGCTGTCGCGCGCGATCTTCGTCGCTCAATCCCTTGGACGCGGTCGTGATATAGGCGGTGCGACCATCGGCGCCGCCGATCGCGATCTTGGTGACGTTCGAGACCGGCAACCGGACCTCGGCGACCTGGGTTCCGTCGGGGGCATAGCGCCGCACGCACCAGCCGCCGTAGAACGACACCCACACATGCCCCTCGGCATCGACGATCGGGCCGTCGGGATACCCCTGTGTCGCGACGTCGACCGCTGCGAAGACGCGCGTGTCGCGCAGGCTGCCGTCGTCGCCGATCGTGCAGGCGTGGATCGTGCCGGCCAGTGTGTCGCAGTGATAGAGCGTCGTGCCGTCGGGCGAGACAGCAGGGCCGTTGGTGATTACGATCCCGTCGACCACCGGCGCGACGCCGTCCGCATCGGCGCGGTAGATCAGCCCCGATGCGGTGCTCTCACCATCGTCCATCGACCCGAACCAGAGCCGTCCCGCGGCATCGACGGTCGAGTCGTTCAGGCGGTTGCCCGGCGCGTCAGGCTCGACCGCGTGGAGATGCGTAAAGCTGCCGTCAGCCGGATCGAACCGGTGGAGCCCGGTCTGCAAACCGGCCAGCATGCCGCCATCCGCCATCGGCTGAACCCAGCCGACCTGCGCGGGGGCGGTCCATGTCTGGTGATCGCCGGTCGCAGGGTCGAAGCGGTGAACGCGGTGCTGCTTGATATCGACGAACCATAGGGCATCGTCGAGCCACAACGGACCTTCGCCGAGCGTCGCACCGACACCCAGGGCGCGTTCCACGCCGCTGCTCACGCCACCGGTCACCGCCATCCTGCATCCACCCAATAATTATGGCCGGTGCACATACGCGCATCGTCCGACGCAAGAAACAGCGCCATCGCGGCGATATCGGACGGCTGGATGCGGCCATCGAGACACTGCGCCTCGACGATCTCCGCCTCGCCCTCGGGGGTGTACCATTTTTCCTGACGCGGGGTCTGGACGTTGCCCGGCACGATCGCGTTGACGCGGATATTGTCGCGGCCGAGATCGCGCGCGAGGCTGCGGGTCATGCCCTCGATCGCGGCCTTGGCGGTCTGGTAGAGGATCAGTTCCTTGAGCGCGAGATGCCAGCTGATCGACCCGAAATTGACGATCGCGCCGCCACCCGCAGCCTTCATCGACGGCACGACAGCCTGTGCCGCGAAGAACACGTGGCGCAGGTTGACGTTCATCCGCTGGTCCCAATAATCCGCGGTGACTTCGCCGACGGTGTGGCGATCGTCGTTGGCGGCGTTGTTGAGCAGGATGTCGACGCCGCCGAGCTCGTCGATCATCGCCGTGAACGTGGTGTTCAGCGCGTCGAGATCGGTCAGGTCGAGCGGGTGGAAGCTCGGCGCATGCTCCGCGCCCTCGGTCAGCCGCTCGACCAGCGCGCGGCTATCGTCCTGTGCGACGTCGACGAACGCGACCTTCGCCCCCTGCGCGACGAACGCCTCGACGAGCCCTGCGCCGATGCCCGATCCGCCGCCGGTGACGATGACGCGCTTGTTGCGGAGCGAGGGATAGACGGCGCCTTCGTGGCGGCCGGCGGTTTTCTGCAGCACGTCGTTCTCCGAATAGGTCATGCCGACAACAGCCCGCGCGCGGCGAGGTTGCGCATCAGCGCGACCAGCCCGAACTCCCAGGGCGGTGCGGCCTTCGAGGTGGTCACGGTATTGATGAGGCGCCCGAGGCCGGGCGTGGCGATCGACACGGTATCGCCGGGCTTGTGCGTGAAGCCGCGGCCGGCATCGTCGCGATCCTTGGTCGGCGCGAACAACGTGCCCAGGAACAGCACGAAGCCATCGGGATATTGATGCTCGCTGAGCGCCTGGCGGACCAGTTCCTCGGGATCTCGGCTGATCTGGCTCATCGAGCTGGCGCCGTCGAGGACATAGCCGTCGGTGCCCTCGATCCGCAGCGCGACTTCGGCGGTGCGGACGTGATCCATCGTGAAGCTCTCGTCGAACAACCGGACGAACGCGCCGAGCGAGCAGGATGCGTTATTGTCCTTCGCCTTGCCGAGCAGCAGTGCCGAGCGCCCCTCGAAATCGCGCAGATTGACGTCGTTGCCGATCGTCGCGCCGACCGCGCGGCCATCGGGCGCGACCAGCAGCACGATCTCGGGCTCGGGGTTGTTCCAGGTCGAGTCCGAGCGCACGCCGATCTGCGCGCCCCAGCCGACCGTCGACAGCGACGGCGCCTTGGTGAAGATCTCCGCATCGGGGCCGATCGCGACCTCGAGATATTGCGACCACAGGCCTTCCTCGATCAGCGCGGTCTTCAGCGCCGCCGCCTCGGGCGTGCCGGGGACGACGCGCGCGAGCCCGCCGCCGATCCGCTCCTCGAGCCGGGCACGCACCGCGGTCGCGGCCCCCGCATCGCCGCGCGCCTGTTCCTCGATCACGCGTTCCAGCGCGGAGACGGCGAAGGTGACGCCCGCCGCCTTGACGCACTGGAAGTCGATCGGGCTGAGCAACCACGGAAGGGTCTCAGCGGACAGCCCGAGCGTATCGAGATCGCCGATCGCCTCGCCCGCGCTCTCGTCGAGCAGGTCGCGCGCGACGAGTTCCGCCACCGTCGGCGCGACCTTGCTCATGTCGAACACGATGCCGCCTGCGACGATGACGGGGGTGGGCCCGTCGCCGCGGTCGATCCGGCCGATCCAGCGCCCCTCGCGCCAATCGGGTCCAAGGGCGTCGAGGGTATCGAAAGCGAATGTCACGGCAACGTCTCCGGCAAGTCTGTATCGGCAAAGGATGGGCGGAAGGGGATCAGGTGGGAATGATGCGCGACCCGCGAGCATCGGACGAAGGTCGCGCCGTGCGCGCCGCTCGATCGCCAACGTCGCGCATCGGATGCGGTAGCGGTACCATTAGCGAGGTCCATCCAGGCTTTGCAAGCGGGCAACCGATGGGCGGGCCAGATCGGTCATCGTGGCAGCGCGCTCGTCGATGCGGCGGTGAAATCTGCCGAACGCGTGGGAGCGCCGGTGTCGGGCTGGCCGCCGCCGACGCTGACCCGGTAGCGTCCGGCGCTCACCTGGCGCGCGCCGTCGGGCGTCACGCTGCTCAGGTCGCGGGGCGACAGGGCGAACGTCACGGGCTTGCTCTCGCCAGGTGCGAGCGTGACGCGGCGATAGCCCCGTAGCGCGATCCGTGGCGTGCCTGGCTGGTCGGGGAAGTTCAGATACAGCTGGACGACCTCGTCGCCCGACCGCTTGCCGGTATTGCGAACGATGGTCGTGACGCTCAGCCCATGCTCGGCACCGCCGGGTGCGGGGGCAAGGCGGAGCGGTGCATAGCCGAACGTCGTGTAGCTGAGCCCGTGACCGAACGGATAGACCGGCGTGCCCGCATAATAGCGATAGGTGCGCCCAGTCATCGCGTAATCGTCGAACGCGGGCAGCGCGGCGACGTCGCCGTAGAAGGTGACGGGGAGGCGCCCGGCGGGATTGGTCGTGCCGACCAGCGTCTCGGCGACCGCGCGGCCGCCCGACTGGCCCGGATACCAGGCCTCGACGATCGCAGCGGCATTGGCCTTGGCCCAGCGCAGGTCGATCGCGCTGCCGTTCATCGCGATGACGATCAGCGGCTTGCCGGCGCGCTTGGCCTGTTCGAGCAACGCGACCTGGTCGGCGGGCAGCGCCAGAGACGTGCGATCGCCGCCTGCGAATCCGTCGACCTTGACTGGCATCTCCTCGCCTTCGAGATCGGAGGTCAATCCGACCACCGCGATCACCACGTCGGCGTCGGCGATCCCCGCGGCCAGATCGCGCTCGGGCGTCCGGGTGATGCGTTTCCAGACCAATCCGGGAATGCCCGACCCGCTCGACTCGGCTTCGAGCCGCAGCGGATAGCGCTCGCCCTTGACCAGGTCGACGTCGCTCAGGTGGAGCGGTTCGGCCCAGCGCGATGCGGTGGCGGCGGCGACGCTGCGATTACCACCAAGCGTGATCGCGCCCGTCACGCCGGTCAGCGCGATCCGGTACGTGCCGGTTTCGGGGGCGACCAGCGCGCCCGTCCAGACGATCTTGTGGCGCTCGCCGACGGTGCTCAATTGCCCGGCTTCGGACCGGACGTTGCGCTCCGTGCGGGTCGCGATCGCTTTGGTGTCGTAGGTTGCCTTGGCCGGACCGTTGCCCGCCGAAGCGCGCGCGTTGAAATAGTCGGCGCGCAGGCCTGGCTGGCCATCGGGTGTGACGAAGGCCGTGTCGGGGACCGGGTCGCCATCGGTGATCGACGCGGTGAAGGGGACCAGGGTCACCTGTTCCGGCGGCATCACCTGTCGCAAGCCCGCGTCGATCGAGATCGGCGGGGCGCTCTGCGACGACGAGTAATTGCCGCGCAGCACGCGTGTCGCATCTGCGAGCGGACCGATCAGCGTGATCCGCGTGCCGGGCTTGAGCGGCAGGATGCCGTCGTTCTTGAGCAGCACGAGGCTCTCGGCCGCGATACGCTGCGCCAGCGCGCGGTGCTCGGCGGTGTCGATCGCCGCGACCGGGGTCGGCGTGCGCGCCATTGTCCCGTGCGCGAGATCGCCGTTGCGATAGCGCGCGGAGAACAGTCGGACGAGCGCGCGATCGATGTCGGCCTGCGCGATCAGCCCGCGGGACAGTGCCTCCTGGTAGCGCGCGCCGAGGTTCGGCGTTCCCGACAGCGTCGCGCCGTTGCACTCATTGTCGACGCCTGCTTTCAGTGCGACCGCGACGCCTGCCGCCGGGTCCGCGGCGTATTTGTGATGCTCGGAGATGTCGACGACCGCATCGCAATCGGACACGACATAGCCGCGAAACCCCCATGCGCCGCGTAAGTGGTCCTTGAGCAGCAGGTCGCTGCCGCACGCCGGCTGGCCGTCGACGCGGTTGTACGCGCACATGATCGAGCCCGCCTTGCCTTCGACGATCGCGGCGCGGAACGCGGGCAGATACGTGTCCTCGAGGTCGTGTGGCGAGGCGATCACGTTGGCGCTGTGGCGCGTCGGTTCGGGGCCGCTGTGCACCGCGAAATGCTTTGGCGTGGCGATCACGTCGGGCAAAGCCGGGTTCGGCCCCTGCATGCCCTCGATGAATGCGACGCCGAGCGTGGCGGTCAGATACGGATCCTCGCCATAGGTTTCCTGCCCGCGGCCCCAGCGCGGATCGCGGAAGATGTTGATGTTGGGCGACCAGGTGTCGAGCCCGGTGCCGATCTTCCCCAGCCGCCCGGTCGTGCGGCCGAGCGTGTGGAGCGCGCGCACCTCGGTGCTGATCGCGGCTGCGACGGATTTCAGCAACGGCGCGTCGAAGCTTGCGGCGAGTCCGATCGGCTCGGGGAAATTGGTGGTCGGCACCGGCCCGAGCGCACCGTGGAGCGACTCCGTCCACCAGTTATACGCCGGGATGCCGAGCCGCGGGATCGCGGGCGCGACGTTGAGCAACTGCGCGATCTTCTCGTCGATCGTCAGCCTCGCGACCAGCGCTGCCGCTGCGCGATCGGCGTCGGCTTCCACGGCGGTCGGCGCGATCGTCGGGGCAGGGGCCTGCGCGACGATCGGCCCGGTTGATGCCAGGATTGCCGCGAGCGCCACGCCACCGCGCCACAAAATTGGATATGCACGCATGGCGGTTCTCTTTCGTGTCACGTCAGGAAAGCGGGATCTCGAACGGTCCGACCGGCAGTTGCGCGTCGTCGGCGAGGTTTACGACCGGGCTGTCCGCCCAGGCGTAGCGGACGCGGACGACTGGCTTGCCGTCTGACGCTAGCGTTACGCGGTCGCCCTGGACGAGGCCGTCGGCGTAGCGGCAACTCCCGGCCGCGGGGCCGCAGAGTTCGAAGCCGATCGCGGTGCGCGATGCTTGCGCGTGGAGCGATCCGGTCACCCCGGTGAAGCGCAGTGTCACGCCGCCATCGGCTGTGCGGTTGGCGGTGGCGATGCTCGGGCCTACCGGCTCGCGTCCGGCATAGGCCAGCGGGCGGAGGACGCGCGCGAGTCGCTGGCCGACCGCATGCTTCTCGCCTGGATGGATGTCGAGCGGATCGCCGAGATCGATCGCCACCGCGACGCCGGCATGACCGTCGCGCGCGGCCATCAGCCGCTGTGCCTCGCGGACGTCGGCCCAGCCGCTCTCACCCGGCGCGATCGGCGGCGTGCCGTAATTGGCAAGCTGCGCGATCGCCAGCGGGATCGTCGGCTTGCCGAACTGCTGCCGCCAGCCACGGGTCATCGCCGCGAGCCGCGTCTCGTATCCGGGCAGGCCGGTGTCGGATTCGCCCTGGTACCAGGCGATCCCGGCGAGCGCGGTCGGCCCGAGCGGCGCGATCATGCCGTTGTACAGCGTCCCCGCGCCGTTGATGTCGTCCCAGGGCGAGCGTGGCGCGTTGCCCGGCACGCGCTTGGCGATCGCATAGCGCCAGCCGTCGCCGATCGGCACATGGCTGCCGTCGGCCAGCGTCAGCATCATCGTGTCCGCCGGGCCGGTCATCCCGCCATAGGCATAGACGTCGTCGTCGTTGACGGTGATGACGTTGCGCCCCGGCTTCAGCGCGCCCGCCGGCAGTGTGTAGACGCGCGCGCGCGCCGCGTTGCTGTTGCCGCCGACGCCGATCCCGTTGACCCAGGTACGGTCCGCATCGTCGACCACGCCGATCGCCAGCGTCGCTGCACCGCGTGCCTGCGCCGCGGTCAGCGTCACGACGCGCTGATACCACACCATGCCGTTATAGTCGGCGAGCGCAGGCATGCCCCATTGCTCGAAATTGCCGATCTTCGGCCCCGGTTTCCAGTCGAGCGCGGCATCGGGCTGCCACGGTTCGCGACCCGGCGCATCGCCCGCGCCGCGTCGCCACCAATCCTCCCAGATCTTCGACGCGCCGCGCTCCGCCGCCCCTGGATCCTTGGCGTGCAGCGCGAGCAGATCCGCTTCCCGCGCCATCCCGGCGGACCGCAAGGCGGCGTCGCCCATCCACGCGCTGATCCGCGATCCGCCCCAGCTGGAATGGATCGCCCCGATCGGCACGCCTTCGCTCCGCCGCAAGGCCTGCACCATGTAGAAGCACGCTGCCGAGAAGCCTGGAACGGTATCGGCGCCAGCTGCCGTCCACTTCGGCCTCGCCGCGAACCGCGTAAGCGGCGTCTCGCTGCTCGCCTTGGCGATCGTCACGAGGCGCAGCTTATCGTCGAGCGGCGGATGCGCATCGGGGATGAGGTCCTGCGCGGCGTTGACCGGCAGTTCCATGTTGCTCTGCCCCGAACACAGGAACACGTCGCCGATCAGCAGGTCACGCACCGTCGTGACGCCCGTGCTACCGGCAATTTTCAGATCGTAGGGACCGCCCGCGGGCAGCGATTTCAGGCGCAGCTCGAACCGGCCATCCCGATCCGCCGTCACCGTCGAGGTGCGCCCCGCAAGCCGGGCCGTGACCGATGTGTCCGGTTTACTCGTGCCACGCAGCACGATCGGCTGGTCGCGCTGGATGACGGCGTGGTCGCCGATCAGTCCATCGAGGCTAGGGGCGATCTGCGTATCTTCCGCCATCGCCGCCGCGCCAATTTGCGTTGCGCCGAGCGGTACGGCGATCCCGAGCAAGGCAGCAGGCAGGGCGTTCGACGGACGGATCTTCATACGTGTGCTACTTCGCTGCGAGGAACGGGATCGGGCATACTGCACGGCGCAGGCTGCTGGCATAGCGCCACGAGCCCGCGCAACCGGCCGGAGATCGCACTCGGACCGTATATTTTTGCGGAGTTTTTGAACGGCACACCGAGAGCCATCCCGATCGGACGGGTCGCCATGCCGGTGCAGTCGACGAACGGTGTGTTCGCGATCTCGGCGGCATCGACCACGCTACCGGCATCGCCGGCGGACGCAGCTGTGATTGCTAATCGGTAAGCCACTGTCCTCACCGTCTCCCTGCGTTCGTGACGCCTCTCCGCTGCGACTGTCGATCAGGCAGAGAGCGTGAAACGATCCATTTTTTAGGTCACACCGGGCATCGCCCGACGTCACCGCATGGTATCGCTCACACATCGATTTATACGCGGACAAAGACGGCCAGCAACTCTTTTCTTGTGTCCGCGAACCTGCCATCTTGCGTATCGTCCAGATCCCACACGAGCTGTCAGCGCGACTGCCGGGGATCGGTGCCAAGTGCTGCGAACGACGGCAGATAATGCTGCGAATGCGGGTGTCGGGGGAGGGGCATGAAGTGTGGAATGATTGACCGCAGCCATGCAGGCCAACCTGCGGCTGACCCGATTGGGCGGCTCCGTTGCATATCGAGCGTGTGAGATCAGTGGCGGGATATTGCCCGCCGATCCCGGGTGGCAGATGCCTTTGCGAGGAGCAGCGAAGCCGGTCCGCGAAGGCTTCGTGTCTGTTAGCGGTATCAGCATCCTGCCACATCCGGGACAGAGGTCTGATGCCATCACGTCGCGCCGCGATGCGCCCGGCCTCAACCGCCGTCCGACACGATGGCGGGACTTATTGACCAACGCGCGTACGGCCGCGTTCCACCCCGCCGTCGCGATCGTTTCTTCGGGAGATTTGCAATGCCGAACTGTTCCAAGTCCGACACGTCGGGCCGCCGCTGGACATCCGCGCTCGGCATGCTGTTGGCATCGACGCTGCTAGCTGGTTCTGCGACGGCCGACCCGCTCGCTCCGACCGGTCGCTGGAGCGCGAATGAACAGGGGCAGGCCGCGGTGCCGCCGATGGGCTGGAACAGCTGGAACGCGTTCAACAGCGGGATCGACGAGGAGAAGATCCTGGCGTCCGCACAGGCGCTGGTCGATACCGGGCTGTCGGCGATGGGGTATCGCTACGTCAATATCGATGATGGCTGGTGGCTCAAGCGGCGCGCCTCGGACGGACGCATGGTCATCCGGACTGCGCAATTCCCGTCGGCACGCGCGTCGGCCACATCGGGACAGGGCGCGGACACTACCAGTTTTCGCCCGCTGACCGACCGGCTCCATGCCCTGGGTCTGAAAGCCGGGATCTATTCGGACATCGGGCGCAACAGTTGCGGTCAGATCTACACCGCGCAGTTCGACAACCAGCCGGTTGGAACCGTCGCCGAACGGGAGGTCGGGCTTTACGGCCACGTCGACCAGGACATCCGCCTCTTCTTCACCGACTGGGGGTTCGATCTGATCAAGGTCGATGGCTGCGGCGTACGCGGGTTGCCCGCGGATCATCCGCGCGTCCGGTCGGGACTGTACCGCGCGTTTCCACCGATCATCGACATGCAATCGCTCGGCCGGACCAACGTCGTCGCAGTCCGCGCGCTCTACACATCGGTTGGCGCGGCGCTCCACCGCGAACGTCCGCGGGGCGACTATTTGCTCTCGCTGTGTCTCTGGGGATCTGCCGATGTTCGCGCGTGGGGCAAGGATCTCGGCAATATCTCGCGGACAAGCGACGACATCACGCCGCACTGGACGCGAATGCTGACCAACTTCGATACCGCGGCCAAGCGCGAACTCTATGCCCATCCGGGATCGTGGAACGATGCCGATATGCTGTTCGTGGGCACCGGTGAGTTCGATGCGCAGCACATGACCGAAGCGAAATCGCATTTTGCGCTGTGGGCGATGATCAATTCGCCGCTCGTGATCGGCTACGACCTGCGCAGGCTCACGCCGTCCCTGCTCGCGATATTCGGAAACCGCGACATCATCGCGCTGAACCAGGATCCGGCGGGCAACCAGGCGGTGATCGCCTATGACAGCGACGACGTGCAGTTTCTCGTGAAGACGCTCGCCGACGGCAGCAAGGGCGTCGCGCTGTTCAACCGCGACGCAGCCCCGGTCGACGTCGTCCTGCATGCCGGGCAGCTGAAGTTTCGCGACGACGTGCCGGTGACGCTGGTCGACCTGTGGAGCAAGACGACCACAAGCTTTACCGGCGAACAGCGCTTCACGCTGGCGCCGCACCAGACGCTGGTATTTCGCGCGCAGGGTGCGCGGCGGCTTGGTGGGGGGATGTATGTGTCCGAGCAGCCCGGTCGCGTTAATCCTGCGGACGACGGCGTCGATACGCCGCGGGCGGATCCGACGATCCATCATTCGGTCACCGCATGGTCGGGTACGAAGGGGCCGGGCGAGCATGTCCAATATGGCGGTTGGGGCGGCGCGCGGGCGGACCGGGCGGCATACGGCCAAGTGTTGCGGATCGCCGGCAAGGACTATGACACGGGGCTGGGGGTGCTCGCGGGGTCACGGTTGGAGGTGCGCAACGCCGGGTTCCGCCGGTTTGCCGCCGAGGTCGGTCTCGACGATGCCGGGCTGGCGGCAGGCGGGCCGATGCGGTTCGCGGTCTATGGTGACGGCAAGCTGCTCGCGACCTCGCCGCCGATCGACTTCGGCGATCCGGCAATCGTGCTGGAGGCCGACGTTTCCGGCGTGAAGATCGTCGAACTCGTCACGCGATCGAGCGGGCCGGGCGACGCCCTGCCACCGCGTCCGGCGGTCTGGGCGAATGCAAGGCTGCTACGATGACCGGATGATGATTGTCGCCGATCGTCGCCTTCCCAGCGGGGGACGCGACGGATTTCGGTAGCGGGAGGAGGCGGTGCGGTCGCTCTGCAACCGCCGGCTTGGATAACCGCGGTCGTGCCAATCAAGCTGTTCCGGGAGTGCTGGTTCGAGCGGCAGCGATCTAGCGCATAGCCTTTTGGTCGTAATCGTCGGAAGCGACCGACTTCCAGCGGGCAAAACCGGGATCGCCGAACGCTCGGTTCGAGCACTTCTGACTCGCAGACGATATTTGTCCGGGATTCTCTTTCATCGCTTCGACGACACCTTGAGCCTCTGCAAGTCTCTCCCGCTTAATCTTCGAGAAATACCACGTCTGAAGCACATACAGCCCCTTTTTGGCGACAGGGGTGGCGCCAAACTCATCGGCATTTTGCTCCAAAATCCGGATCATGACGGCGCAGTGTAGATCATCGGACGGGTTGATCGCCGAAGCCCCAGCGGCCGTACAGCCCGCCAAGCCGAGCAGCGTTGCTCCTACATACGCCTTGTTCATAGCTGCTCCCGATCGATCGACGCCGCGGGATAACGCGTGAGCGGTAAAGGCTTGGTTGCTCGGCAGGCGTAATCATCCCGCTGTGATTATGACGGGAACGGCAGGGGCTGCCGATGGTCAAATCGTCGGGGAAGGCGGGCGCGCACCGCGGGGTGCGCGCCGGTTTGGCTAGAAGCGAACGCCTACACCGCCCAGAACATTCTGACGCGAGGTATGATTATGGAAGTTTGCGTATTTATACTCTGCGCTAACGTAGAAATTGCGGACCAGTGAATATTCGATACCGCCGCCAACCTGATATCCGTCCGTGCCGTGGCGAGTTTTGAAGGCCGTCCCGCCAGCCGGATCCCCGGTGAACGTCTTGCGCTGGCTGTCGCTGACGTACCCGGCCTTGCCGAAGATCAGCAAAGCCGGCGTTGCCAGATACCCCGCCCGGACCGCGGCGCCGACTTCGCGTCGCGATCGTGTGCAGACTTCTCCTCCCAGGACGCCGGCCGCGCAGCTTTTACCCTGCGTATCCAGATAGCTGGCCTCGGGCCCGATGACGATCTTGTCGCCGATGATCCCATCCCAGCCAGCAGCGCCGCCGTAGACGAAGCGGTCGTCGTGATTGCCATGAGCTTGAAGTCGATCGACGCCAGCTTTCGCTTCAATGCGAAAGCCGCGAAACGTCGTGGACTGAGCATAGGCCGAAGACCCGCACATAATCAGTGCGATAGCACCTAAATATACTGTGTATTTGCGCATCAAGTCGTCCTTAATATTGTGACGAATCGGATAAAATCATTCCTTTTGAAATGAAGATATGATGATTCGGGATTAGTTTCGACGAGATTGCTAACGTATATTCATAGTGAATGTAATGTACCATTTTTATGACTGTTGTATTCGTTTTCGCCATGATAGGAGTGGACTGTACTAGTTCGGGGTTATGATAGCCCTGTGCGCCGGTTTGTGCTTTGTCGGTGGTATCACTGGACGACTGTGCGATGCGGCATGCTGCAATGTTCAGCGCGGATGCTTCATGGAGCGCGCTTGCATGACGCTGCAATCCGGTTCTCCGGAAACCTGTTCACGCTGTCGATCGCAGCATTGCTGCATGCGCCCCGGCGAATAGGCAGCGTTACCGGGCGGTGGGACTGTTTCCACGCCGCCCGCAAGATGGGGTGCTAGACGAGCGCTCGGCGCCGGCCCGTCATCGACGGCCATCGAGCGCGAAAGCGTCGATGTCGAGATAGCCGCCACGGCCGGCAAGATTGTAGCAGAACAGGCTGAATTGCTGGCCCTGGAACGTGCCCGTGCGCCAGTCGAACGCAAGCGGGAAGGGCGTGCCGAGCGGCGTGAAGGTCGTGCCATCGATGCTGTACGCCACCATGCCGGTGTTGCGGACGAGATCCATCTCGGTTCGTAGCGTCAGATGCGTCGTGTCGATCGTGATGGCCGGGCTCTCGCGAATGGCGTGCTGGATCGTCGTCTTCGCCGGGCCGGCCCGATCCTCGACGATCTGCATCGACAGCGTCAGGCGACCATTCGCATCGCGGCCCAGGGCGATGCCGCCGCTATATTTGCCGAAGACACCCGCTCCGCATCGATCGCCGCGCGCGATGTGCGTAGCGTCGATCGTGATCGTCGCCCGGCTCGATGGCGCCTGTCCCTTCTGAAGAAGCGTGTTGCGTGCTGTCCAGATCGAGCGGCCGGGTGCGGCGTGCAAGCGCAGAAATCCCGGGCGATCGGTCAGCGACCATCGATCGGGGAGCGGGTTGTGGTTCCATTGCCATTGCAGGCCGAGCGTCGGCTGCGCGAAATCGTCGGCGGCAGCGGGAGTTTCGATGGGCATGCCCTGGATCGGCTTGCGGGCGATCGCGGGCACGCGGTTCGGCGCCGCGGGGGTTCCCCAGATCGGCCAGCCATCGCGCCAGTGGATCGGGCTGATGCTAGTGGTGCGGCCGACCGCGCCCGCGTCGATCATGACGAAGCCATAGTCACTGCCGTCGGGCAGATCGACGATCGCGCCCTGATGCCCGCCGGTCGTGTCGTCGATCTGGTTGCGTGTCTCCCACGGTCCCGCCAGCGCCGTGGCGCGCGAAACCGTCAACCCGAGCCGGTGCGGTATCGCATTGAACAGGTAGTAATGATTGCCGCGTCGGACGAGCTTCGATCCCTCGGCGCCCTTGATGTAGTGGATCACGCGTCGGGCGGTGATCCTTCGCAGCGTCGGGTCGAGGCTCAGGAGCGTCTCGGTCCCGTCGGCACTGCTTGCGGTCGCGATATAGGCCGTCCCGTCAGCATCGAAGAACAACCCCGGATCGAAGGCGGACTCGCTCAGCCGGTTCATCGTCCATGGACCAGCGACGTCTTTAGCGCGGTAGATCCGCGTCGGCTCGCCGACCGGCGTTACCGCGACGTAGAACACGCCGTCGTGGTGGCGCAGGCTCGGCGCGAAGATGCCGTGGCGATAGGCGCCACCAGTCTTCAGGTCGTATTCCGGGCGCCCGGTCAGCGTCGCGACGACGTGCGACGCGAACCGCCAGTTGACGAGATCCTTCGACGTCAGGATCGTCAGCCCCGGCGCATTGGCGAAGGTGCTGGTGATGAAATAGAAATCGCCGCCGACGCGGATAATGTCAGGGTCGGGATAGTCGGCGTTCAGCGGCGGGTTGGCGTAGGTGCCGTCGCCTCGGTCGGATTGCCACGCCTGCGCTGCCACCACCGAGGCCGATCCGAGCAACGCGATCGCGAGCAAGCCGGTGCCCAAGCCGCGCATCCTCACCGCGTCCCGGCGGCGGGGTCATAGACATAAGGGCCGACGATCGTTCCGACGAACCCACCCGCGCGCGCGGTGGTCAGCAGGTTCGCATCGAACTTCGACTTCAGCGTGCGGCGACCAGCCCGGGTCTGGTAATCGAACGTCATCTCACCGGCATCGGCACGGATCGTCAACGTGACCGGTCCCGAAAGGTCCACCGGTGCAGCGGCGACGAGCGTATCGGATTGTGCTTTGTCGCGGGCATACAGCGCGACGACGGGTTTGCCGGCAATCCGCGTCAGGCCGAAGAACAGGAACGAATCGTCGTTCTGCACCGCGGCAAGCCCGGCTCGTGCACCATCGGTCCCCGGCACGAACGTCACGCGCGTCGTGATCGTCGCGACGTGATGCTGTTGCCGGCGTCCGAGAAACGCCGGCACGCCCTGCCGATCGCCCAGCGCGGCCCGCGAGTGCAGCGTTAGTCCGCCAGTACCAAGCGTATAGAACGGCGTGGCCGGCGTGCGGATGCCGATCCATTGCATCGCCAGGCCCTTGCCGCGGAACGTATCGCTATAGCCGAAATCGCCGGTGACGGGCGTCGTCGGTCGTGGCTGTACGGGCAGGTTCGGCTTATGGGCGGCGAACGGGATCGGGGTCTTCGGCGCGAGAATATGCGGCCAGCCATTGGACCAGGTGACGGGCAACAGGAACGTCTCGCGGCCGATCGCATACCTTTCGGGCGCATAAGGACGCGTCGCGAGGAACGTCGCCCACCAGTCGCCATTCTGCGTCTGGACGAACTTGGCGTGCCCGGCCGACGTCACCGGGTTCGGTCGATCGGCGGCGAGCCCGCGCTGCGTCAGGATCGGGTTGCCGACATAGGGAGCGAACGGTCCGGTCAGGCTTTTCGACCGGAACACGACCTCGGAATGATTGTCGCCGGTGCCACCTTCGGCCGCGATCAGATAATAGAAGCCGTCGTGCTTGATGAGGTGGGGGCCCTCGATCCAGACCGGCTTGGTCGCGAGATCGACGCCGCCATTGACGATCTGCGTGCTCGGCCCGACCATCTTGCCCGCGCGCCAGTCATATTCCTGCACCCAGATCGCGCGGTGCCCGTCATAGCGCGGCGGCTCGTTCGGCGCGCGATTGTTGACGATATAGGCCTTGTCGCCTTCCCAGTAGAGCGACGGATCGATCCCCTCGAAAGGCAGCCAGATCGGGTCGGACCACGGCCCCGCCGGGTCCTTCGCGGTGATCACGAAATTGCCTTTGCATTCTACGCAGGTGTTGACGATGTAGAAAACGCCCGCGTGCCAGGAGATGTCGGGCGCGAAGACGCCTTGCGACACGGCGCGCCCGGTGAAATCGAGCTGGCTCGAGCGGGAGATCGCGTTGCCGATCTGGACCCAGCTGACCAAATCCTTCGAGTGAAAGATCGGCAGCCCCGGAAAATGCGCGAAGCTCGAATTGACGAGGTAATAGTCGTCGCCGACGCGCGTTACCGAGGGATCGGGATAATAGCCCGACAGGATAGGATTGCGGTACGCGTTCGGTGCCACACCGACGCGCTCCTGCGACCGGCCGTCATAGCTGAAGCGGTCGAAGCGCGCAGTTTGCGCGGCTGCCGCCTGGGCCACAACCAGTGCTGATAGCGTCGTCACGAGGCGCGGTATGGATCGAGTCATAGGAACTCCTGGTTTGAACGGATCCGTACCGCGCGGGTGACCTCAGTGATTGTCGCGCGGCAGGCCCATGGTCTGTGCGATCCGCTGATACTTCTCGGCGCCTTCGAGGATCGCACCCGTCTCCATCTGGCCGACGGTGGCGCGCTGGATTTCCTGCCAGGGCGTCTGCGATCGGGGATACGCATAGCCGCCAGCTTCGGCGAGTGCCCGGCGACGCTCGGCGAGGTCCTCGTCGGAGATCAGGACGTTGGCCGATCCCTTGGCGAGATCAATGCGGACGCGATCGCCGGTGCGGATCAGCGCGAGGCCGCCCATTGCTGCGGCTTCGGGGCTGGCGTTGAGGATCGAGGGGGAGCCCGACGTGCCGGACTGGCGGCCATCACCGATGCAGGGAAGGGCATGGACGCCTTCACGGATCAGATAGGCGGGCGGACGCATGTTCACGACCTCGGCTGCGCCCGGATAACCGATCGGGCCGGCGCCGCGCATGAACAACAACGTGTCGGTGGTGATGCCGAGCGAGGGGTCGTCGATCCGGTGGTGATAATCCTCGGGGCCGTCGAACACGACCGCGGGGCCTTCGAACGCCTCGGGATCGGCGGGGTTCGAGAGGTACCGCGCGCGGAACTCCGGCGAGATCACGCTGGTCTTCATGATCGCGCTGTCGAACAGGTTGCCGCGCAGCACGATGAAGCCGGCATCTTCCAGCAAAGGCGTGGCGAACGGGCGGATGACGCGCTCGTCCTCGATCGTCGCGGTCCGGCAATTGTCGCCGATCGACTTGCCGTTCGCGGTCATCGCGTCTTCGTGGATCAGGCCCTGCTTCATCAGCTCGGATACGACCGCGGGGACGCCGCCCGCATGGTAATAATCCTCGCCGAGATACTCGCCCGCGGGCTGGAGGTTGACCATCAGCGGCACCTTGTGACCGTGCGTCTGCCAGTCGTCGATCGGCAGGTCGACGCCGATGTGACGCGCGATCGCGGCCAGGTGGATCGGCGCGTTGGTCGAACCGCCGATCGCCGAATTGACGACGATCGCGTTGTGGAACGCCTCCTTGGTCAGGATGTCGCTGGGCTTGAGATCCTCGGCGACCATGTCGACGATGCGCTTGCCGGTGCGATAGGCGACCTCCTGGCGGTCGCGGTACGGCGCGGGGATCGCGGCCGAGCCGGGCAGCTGCATGCCGAGCGCCTCAGCGAGGCTGTTCATCGTCGTCGCGGTGCCCATCGTGTTGCAGTAACCCGTTGATGGTGCCGACGAGGCGACGAGCTTGATGAAGCCCTCGTCGTCGATCGCGCCGGTCGCGAGCAGTTCGCGCGCCTTCCACACGATCGTCCCCGACCCGGTCCGCTCGCCCTTGTGCCAGCCGTTGAGCATCGGCCCGACCGACAGCGCGATCGCCGGAATGTTCACGGTCGCAGCGGCCATCAGGCAGGCGGGCGTCGTCTTGTCGCAGCCGATCGTCAGCACGACGCCGTCGAGCGGATAGCCGTAGAGCACTTCCACCAGCGCCAGATAGGCAAGGTTGCGATCGAGCCCCGCGGTCGGCCGCTTGCCGGTTTCCTGGATCGGGTGGACCGGGAATTCGAGCGCGATGCCGCCCGCTTCACGGATGCCTTCGCGCAGGCGTTCGGCCAACACGAGGTGATGGCGGTTGCACGGCGAGAGATCGCTGCCGGTTTGCGCGATGCCGATGATCGGCTTGCCCGAGCGCAGTTCCTCGAGGCTCAACCCGAAGTTCAGATAGCGCTCGAGATAGAGCGCGGTCATGTCGATGTTCTCGGGGTTGTCGAACCACGCGCGGCTTCGGAGCGGCTGGGGAAGCTTAGGCATGTCAGTCATCGGAGAGCTTTCTGGAGATCGACTATCAGCGCGCGACGGAGAGGCGGTAGATCATCGCATGGTGATAGGGTTTGCCTGGGTCGACGCGGGCGGAAATGAAACTGGGCTTGTTCGGCGCATCCGGGAATTTCTGTGGTTCGAGTGCGATGCCGTCGCCCATGCGGTACAGATGGCCCTTCTTTCCGACGAACGTGCCGTCGAGGAAATTGCCGGTGTAGAACTGCACGCCGGGTTCGGTCGTGAGCACGTCGAGGACTCTTCCGGACACGGGATCCTCCAGCCTTGCGGCCAGTTCGGGTTTAGCCGTCAGGCCCTTGTCGAGCGCGAAATTGTGGTCGTAGCCATGGCCGTAGCGGATCTGCTGGTCTCGGCCGTCGCGAATACCCTCGCCGACGATCCGGCCGCTGCGGAAGTCGAATACCGTGCCTTGGACGGGTTGCAGCGCGCCGGTCGGAATCAGTTTATCGTCGACGGGTGTGATCGCCTTGGCGGGGATCGTCAGCCGGTGGCCGTTCGCGCCCATCGCCGAGCCCTCGCCGCCGAGATCGAAGATCGCGTGGTTGGTCATGTTGACGATCGTCGGCGCGTCGGTCTTCGCGTCATACGCAATGCCGAGGTTGCCGGCTTCGTCGAGCGTGTAGGTGACCGTGACGTCGAGGTTGCCCGGATAGCCCGACTCGCCGTCGGGGCTGCGATGACCGAGCACGAGCGTCGCGGTCGGTCCGCTCTTTATCGACACGACTGTCCACGCGACCTTGTCGAAGCCCTTGCCGCCGCCATGCAGCGAGTTGACCTTGTCGTTGAGCGGTAACTGGTAGGCCTTGCCGTCGAGCGTGAAGCGGCCACCGGCGATGCGATTGGCGTAACGCCCGACCGTCACGCCGAAGAAATTGGGATGGTCGACATAAGAGGCGAGGTCATCGTAGCCGAGCACGACATCGGCAATCTTGCCGGCACGGTCGGGGCCCATCAACGATTGGAGCGTCGCGCCATAGGACAGGATCTTCGCGGAAACGCCGTGCGCATTGCTGAGAGTCACCGCCTCGATCGCGGTGCCGTCCTTCAGCGTTCCGGCGGGCGTGCGCTTCGCCTCTGCCGCGTCGGCTGCATGCGCCGAAAGCGCTGCCAGCAAGGTTGCCACGATGATCCCCGTCTTCCTGATTGCACGCATTCCGGTTCCCATCCCTGATCGCCGACGCCGTTGACGCGCCTTGTTCGGCTATATAGTCAGACAATATATTTCTGGGCAAGCCGTGCGGGAAAAGACTGTTCCAGTCACCGACATGGCGCGGAGGATGAACGAATATGGCCATGCCGATACAGCCGACACAGACGCAGACCGGCGCTGCACCCGTCACCGCGACGGGCAGCCCCAGTTACCGCTCCGCGCTGACGCTGCTCGCCAGCCTGTTCTTCATGTGGGGCTTCATCACGGTCATCAACAACACGCTGCTGCCGCACCTGCGCAGCGTGTTCGACCTCAGCTATACGCAGACGACGCTGATCGAGAGCGTCTGGTTCATCGCGTATTTCTTTGCCTCGATCCCGTCGGCCAAGCTGATCGAGCGGATCGGGTATCAACGCGCGATGGTGTTCGGGCTCGGCCTGATGGCGGTCGGCGCGCTGATGATGGTGCCCGCCGCGCGGTTGCCGAGTTACGGCGTGACGCTGGTCGCGCTGTTCGTAATCGCCAGCGGCATCACGTTGCTGCAGGTCGCGGCCAATCCCTATGTCGCGGTCGTCGGTCCGCCGGAAACCGCATCGTCGCGGCTCAATCTGGTGCAGGCGTTCAACTCGGCGGGCGCGACGCTTGCGCCGTTGTTCGGCGGCTATCTGATCCTGGGGCGTTCGACGTCGGGGACCGCGGTTGCCGGATCGACCGCGGTGCTGACCCCGGCCGAGCGGCTTGCCGACGCCCAGTCGGTGGTGCTGCCGTATCTGATCGTCGCGGGCGTGCTGGTGGTGCTCGCGATCGTGATCGCGCGCTTCCCGCTGCCGGCGATGGGTACTGCGACGCAGCGCTCGGCCAAGGCCGACCGCAAGGGCCTGTCGCTGTGGTCGCATCGCAACCTCGTGCTCGGCATCCCGGCGATCTTCATCTACCTGATCGCTGAGATCGGTGTCGCCAACCTGTTCATCAACTTCGTCAGCCAGCCGCAGATCGGCAATCTGACCCACGAGCAGGCCTCGCATTACCTGTTCATCCTGTGGGGCGGGATGATGGTCGGTCGGCTGATCGGCAGCGTCGTGATGCGCACAATTCCCGCCGAGCGCGTGCTGGCGGTGGCGAGCATCGGCGCGTTCGTCGTCATGCTGATCGCGACCTTCACCACCGGACACGTCGCGATGTGGGCGCTGATCTCAGTCGGGCTGTTCCACTCGATCATGTTCCCGACGATCTTCACGCTCGGCATCCGCGGCCTGGGGCCGCTGACCGAGGAAGGCTCGGGCCTGCTGATCATGGCGATCGCGGGCGGCGCGCTGGTAATCGTCCAGGGCTGGCTCGCCGATACCTACGGGTTGCAGATCTCGTTCCTGCTGACCGCAGCGTGCGAACTCTACATCCTGTTTTACGCGGTGTGGGGCTCACGCGTCACCGACGCGCTGCCCGATCCCGTCACCGTTCACTGATCTACCAGGGGACGCGGCGAACGCTTCGATGCGTGATCGCCGTGTCTCCGGATGCTCCGAGTAATCGTTCTAGCCGCACCCCGCGGAGCCGTACGTCGACGGTTCCGCGCGAGGCTTCGTGGTGGCGACCCCTTCGGCTGTCGTACCTGCGCGGCATGATCCTGGTGTTTGTCAGGTGCCTTATCCTGGATGAACTCTTAGCGAAAATTTACCAACGGTTTACCCAGCGGCCTTACTTCTCAGGTCGTGGGCCAACCTTAACCGGCGGGTAATCTGGGTCCATGGCATGAGAAGGTTTGTTGCATGATCGCCTTGGATCACCAGGAAAATTTTGGAAATTTGGGTACAGCTGTGGAGCTGCCCGATTTCGATCGCAGGCAACTCCTCGCGTTTCTCTCCAGCGCGCCCATTCTGGCATTGGGGGGCTGTGGTGGCGGGAGCGGCGCAGCACCGGCCACCGATAGCGTAACGGTCGTGCCTGCTTCCGCCGCTGCGCCGGTCGCGACGCCAGCAGCGGTGGTGACACCGGCCCCATCAACGACTCCAGCGAGTTCATCGTCCAGCCTGTTTTCCGCGCAGTCGGCCTGGAACGCGACGCCGGTCAATCCCGTACTCGGCAGTGATACCCTGCCGAGCGCCAATCAGACCCCGTGGGTCGAGGAAGGCGCATACTCCTCCAAGATCTTCCGCGCGGTGGCCAGCGACAGTCCGATGACCGTCACCACCGACGATATCGCCAACCAGCTCGAAGCGGGCACCGTGACGATCCCCCGGTTTCCCGCAGCGACCATGCCGGCGACGGGGCAGGATGGCCATTGTGAGATCCTGGACACGATCGACGGTACGCTTCACAGCTTTTACCAATTGCGTAAAACAGCCGGTAGTTGGCACGCAGGCAAGTATGCGCGGACATCGTGGCAGGGCAGCGGTTGGGGCACGGTCGCCAATCCGGACAATGTGCGCGCGGCTGGTTGCTCGACGGCCGGTGGCCTGTTGCTCGCGTCCGAACTTGGTCTCGACATCGTGCCGCACGCGCTTGCGATCGGGATGGACAAGAACGCCTTCATGCCAGGACCGATCTGGCCGGCGACCCTCGAGGATTATACCGGGGCAACCACCTATAAGGGTGTGGCGGGGCAGCGTTTCCCGATGGGGGCGCTTCTCATGCTCCCAGCCAGTTTCGACGTCGACAAGCTGGGCCTCGCGGAATCGAGGGCGATCGCTCGGACGTTGAAGAAATATGGCGGGTATATCGTCGACGCGACGGTCGGGTCGATGAACATCTACGCCGAGACCGGCAGCGGCTGGAACAAGAGCATGGTCGACGGCAAATACACCGCCGCGTTCAGTCCCGACATGCAGGCGATCAAGGCCGCGATTCGTCAGGTCGTGTCGCAGAGCGGCTATCTGGACCGGGATGGCACGCCGTTCACGCCGACCCCGTTCCGCGCGATGAACCTGCTGTCGATGCGCGGTCTTTGGCAGAGCTATAATGGTTCGAAGGTGTTCGGCCGGTACGATGCGGCGGCTGACCTCTACCAAGCCGAGGCGACCGCCGACGCCCGCACCATACGACAGATTCTCTACACGCACGACGAGAACGATCCCGACCGCTTCAAATGGAAGAAGCAGAGCTGGAACCTCAACCCAGAGCCGGGTGCGAAATACAGCGTTCGCGCGATCGGTAACGGTGACATCATGGCGACGCTCAGCGTGAAGAAGAGCGACTACAAAGCCAATTACGGCACGACCGGAAAGCTGGCACCCGGACAGTCGGCGACGTTCACATGGCCTACCGATTCGGGCACCGTTACCGAAATCTATCTCGACAAGCCCGCCGGCGCCGCGGCCAACATCCGGCTCGATTTGGTCAAAGCCTGAGCTAAGTCCAGCGGGCTGCAGGGGAGGGCGGTGACATCCAGCGCCTGACGGTTGCAGCGTAGCCGCGCCCGCCGCTTCACTTTCCGGGAACGGGTATCGGCAGGGTTTCCAGTCCTCCAGATTTCGGACCACTTGGGCGGACGTCTAAGTCGTCTGCATCCGTGACGTCGGGGTGACGCAAGGCATCGCTTTCTTTGTAGCGTTCGCGGAGGGGATGCGTGGCGAACAAGACTGGCCAAGCGGGCTTCGGCGTTGTCACCATACTGGTAAGTTGCGCTGTGAAGCCGAGAAAAAAGTTTGATATGTGTTACATAGGCTCAAGAAGCCGTTTCAGAGCGGAGTCGGTATGGTGCCGTTAACCCGGCGGCGTGCATGGAAGCACAACCCGGCGGCGCGTAACCTGACGACGGTGCCTTCTTTGGGACAATTTACTACCACGAGGAATCACGGATGGGTCTGTTGCGTGCTATCTGTTCGATAGCGATTATCATATCCGCGTTGGTGGGCTACCGGCTGTACAGCAGCGGCGTTTCGATCTGGACGCTGGTCCCGCTGATGGTCGGCGTTGCTGCCCTGCTCGCGGTCGTACCCTTCGTCGCAAATACACGCCCACGGCGGACCCGCGTGATGAACGCGTGTCTGGTCTTTGCCGTCGGGGGTGGCGTTTCGTCCGTTCTCGCAATCGCGTCGCATCTGACGGCGACCAGCGTCCTGTCAGCGATATTTCCGCTGTTCGGACTCGCCTTGTCGGGCTGGGCATACCGGACCCGGGGTCGCTATCGCGTCGCGCGGTATGCAAACTATTACCAGGAATAGTCGGTCCAGTTGAGGATCGCAGACTGTCCGACACGTCGGGAGGCCAGTGGAAACTGGCCAAGGTCTGCAGGCCCGCGTCAGCGTAAGATTGGCGCATCGAAGTGCGGCCAGTACATCTGATACAGTTCGGTGCCGACGCCGCATCACCGCCACGTCAGCGCGAGGCGCCGTGGCACTGATCGCGCTCGGGTCAATTCAGGGTGCCCTGCCAGGCCGGAACGGGATATGCCGTGCAGGTCGCGGCGAACTGTATTCAATCGTGCTCGTCACACGTGTTCGCCGCGACAATGCGTCAAAATGGGACCCGCGGGGGATTGATTACCGCATGGGGCAGTGGCAAATCACACCAATCGCAGCGGGTTGAGCTTTCCCAAGACGCCTCCCCGCTGCGGTGTCACCCTTGATTGACTCGTCCTTGGTCGCTGCGTCGTCGCCGGCCTCTTGAGCTAGGCCTTGACCAGTTCCAACCGGATGCTTGCCGTTGCACCGGCGGGCTTGTCGACGAAGATTTCCGTCACGGTCGCCGGATCGGTCGGCCAGGTGAACGCCACGGAACCACCGGGCGCAAGCTTGGCGGTCGCCGCATATCGTTTGAAACTCTTGCTGTTCACCGCGAGCGTGGCCGTTATGTCGCCCGCGCCGATCGCTTTCACGAGATACCGCACGCCGGGTTCTGGGTTGAGGTTCCAGCTTTGTTTCTTGTACCCGAACCGGTCGGCCTCATCATGTGTGTTCAATACCTGGCGGACGGTGCGCGGCTCGGCGGTCGCCTCGGCCTGGAACAGATCGGTCGCCGCATCATACTTACCGAACGACTTTGACCCGTTATAGCTCTGCCACGGCCCGCGCATCGACAAGAGGTTCATCGAGCGGAACGGCGTGGGCGTGTAGGGCTTGCCGTCGCGATCGAGGAAACCGTCTTGCGCCAATAGCTGGCGCAATCCCGCCTTGATCGCCTGCATGTCGGGACTGAACGCAGCCGCGTACTTGCCGTTGACGTAGCTCTTGTTCCAACCGCTGCCGATCTCCGCGTAGAAGTTGAGCGAACCGACCGTCGCGTCGACGATATACCCGCCGTATTTTTTCAGCGTGCGGGCGATCGCCCTCGATTCCGGCAGGCCGAGTTTGTCGACGTCGAAACTAGCGGGCAGCATTAACAGCCGGCCCATCGGGAAGCGTTGCCCCGGCACGCCCTTGTACGTGGTCGCGCCGGTATAGTCCTGTAGCGTTGCCGGCCAGACCGGCCCCGACAGGAACGCGTTTTTATCCATGCCGATCGCCAAGGCGTGCGGCACGATATCCAGTCCCAGCTCGGACGCGAGCAGAAGGCCGCCGGCCGTCGAGCAGCCAGCCGCGCGCACATTGTCTGGATTGGCCACCGTGCCCCAGCCACTTCCCTGCGCGGACGTACGGGCATATTTCCCCGCGCGCCATGTCCCCGCGGTCCGACGCAGTTGGTAAAAGCTGTGCAGCGTACCGTCGACCGGGTCCAGGATCTCGCAATGGCCATCCTGACCGGTCGCCGGCATGGTCGCTGCCGGAAACCGCGGGATCGTCACCGTACCGGCCTGAAGCTGGTTCGCGATGTCGTCCGCAATGACGGTCATCGGGCTATCGTTTGCCGCGGCGCGGAAGATCTTGGACGAGTATGCGCTCTCTTCGATCCAGGGAACCTGCTTCGCGGTCGGCAGGGTGGCGATGCGGAGCTTCTCGAGGCTCCACGCCAGCAGAATGAAGCTAAGCCCGACCAGCGCGTTGATGCCGCGCCCGGACGCTCCAAACAGGAGGAGGCCAAGCACCAGGCCCCCGATGAAGGCGACCGCGGCATGGACGGTGCGTAGGCCGCTCATGCGGATAGCTTAGGATTGGAGGGGCCTAGGATGCCGGTGCACGTCGGCGTCGCACCCACGGCAACCGCCATCCAGTAGGCGAGGATCCGCAGGTCGATGCCGATTACCTCGTGCAACACCATGGCGGTTGACAGCGAGATCTCCTCGACGTCGGCCTCGATCATCGTGAGGCTCTCGATCCGGCGAGACAGGCTCACCGGTGGATCGCTCTCGATCATCATCGCGACTTTCTCGATCGTTAGCCCGACCTCTTCGCGACGGAGGCGAATGTATGTGCCGGGGCTAATCGAAGGCGCGCCGATCACCGCAGCCAGCGCCGCGGGGGAGGGGGCGACGGTCATGCCGGCAGCCGTCGATCGAGATTAGCAGTGGCCGCGACATCTACGCGATCGATTGCGTCGAGCAGGTGGCACATGCCGATCGGCAGATGCTCATCACCGGCCTGCGTCAGCGCCTGCAGGGCAATCACAGTCTGATGCAGTGAGCTTGAAATGTTCGTGAGAGCTTCGCGTCGATCGGGCATGACAAATTGTCCAGGCAGCAGTTTCCCGCCCCGTTAATCGCGTTGATCAGCGGGCGGGCTTGGTGGGCGACGATGTCGGTTGTTCGGTGGCTTGACCGTCAAAACACAGGTTTAGGGCGGAGCTTCCGAAGGCTGGCTAATTCTCGCGAGCTGGTAACGAAGCTTTGCTGTCGCGCGTTCAAGATCTGCGACGTGTTCCAGAGCAGCCTCTGCCTCGCGGGGCGTTACCTTGGCACCGCCTTCGCCGGTGCCGGCGAGTGCGTCGGACACCGCACGGGAGACGTCGCCAAGTTCGACGCTTAGCGCCATGACGCCTGTTCGCAGACACGGTTCAACGCCGTCCTGGTCGGGCAGCATGATCACAACGGCGCCAAGGATGCCTGCCATCGTGTTCAAAATGTGTGGGTGGCCATTCTCGTTCGCGCCAATCGCGTCAATCCGGACCGCATCACGAACCGAGATGCTCGCACGGTCGAATTTCGAACAATACCCACCATGCATACCGTTATCGCCGCTCGCCCGCCCGCACCGTACATGGGCGGCAAGCGCAACCTCGCGACGCGCCTGTGTGCGCTGATCGATGCCACCCCGCACAAAGCCTATATCGAACCGTTCGTCGGCATGGGTGGTGTCTTCCTTCGTCGATCGCGCCGGCCGGCGGCCGAGATCATCAACGACCTGTCCGGCGATGTCGCCAACCTCTTCCGCATCGTGCGCCGGCACTATCAGCCGTTGGTGGACGAGCTGGCCTTCCTGCCTGCCAGCCGGGACGAGTTCGACCGTCAGATGCGGCTTGATCCGGATGCGTTGACCGACATCGAGCGCGCGGTCCGCTTCCTATACGTCCAGCGCCTGGCGTTCGGCGGCAAGGTGCACGGCCGGACGTTCGGAGTTCGGAAGGGTCAGTCGTCCCGCATCCAGCTTGGCCGTCTGCGCAGCGAGCTGCAGGCATTGAGCCGACGGCTCGAGCCGGTGACGATCGAGCGCCTGCCGTACCAGGACATCATTCGTCGCTACGATCACGCCGGCGCGCTGTTCTACCTCGATCCGCCCTATGATGAGACGACCGGCTACGGCGTCGAGTTCGGTCGGGCTGATTACGTTGAAATGGCCGCCCAGCTGGCGACTATCGCCGGCGAGTTCATCATGTCGATCAACGACACGCCCTTCATCCAAGAAACCTTCAAGGCATTCTCGATCGAGGAAGTCGAAACGACCTGGACGGTTTCGCGCACAGCCGCTGATCGCACCGCCAAGGTCACTGAGCTGATCATCCGCAACAAGGCGACCTGATCATCTTCGTGCTTTCGAGTAGCTATTCCGGTGCCGGTACCGGGGTATCGGATACCCGAAAGCGGGGTACATGGCCTGCTGAAACCCGCGGAAATGCGTCATTGCGGCGGAGGGGTTCTCCGCCGCTATCGAACGACATGCATTACCGTTATGGCGTCGAGGATGCTCAAATGGACCCCTCGTTGGCTAATGCTTCGCGCTCAGGAGCTTAGGAAAGCATGGTGGAGATTCGCACGGCCAAGGGCCGAAGGTGTTCTGATAGTGGCACTGACTCCAGCGAACCAAATCGTATTGGTTCACCATACTTATAGCGAGGGTTGGCATCTACCGGGCGGCGGTAAGAAGCGGAATGAGCTGCCCCCCGAAGCCGGGCTTCGGGAGTTGCGGGAAGAGATCGGTCTACGCTCGCTATCAAGGATGGACGTCGGTCCTACCGAGTCAATGATGTTGTCAGGACGGCAAGTGCTTCTGACACTGTTCGTCGTCCACGACGTTATTTTCGATGCCAAGCCGAATCTCGAAATAGCTAAAGTTCAAGCATTCGATCTAGACAAGCTCCCGCGAGATTGCGATATGGCCCGGCACTGCATCAATACCCTACAGAGGATTGAACCCCAGATCCTGAAGCAATCGGGTATCGGGAGCCCTACAGTGGGTATCTGACCCGCTGCAATATCCAGAATAAGGTCACTGCGGCAGAGGGCTTCGCCGCCGCGTACACCGTCAGTTAAGTCGCAGCTGCCGCCTACAATGGCGACCCTGTTTGCCAGACACCCAGCCGTAAAGCCAAGCGCGTTTTAGGTTTGGAGCTAGCCGTTCATCGTACGGGCAGTCGTCTAGACTACCTTCAGCCGTACGGCTGCTAGTCAATCCCGCCTCGAAGCTTCGCTCCGTCATTCGCTCGATGCCCTGCATGGCGACTTTTCGTAGCTCGCACCCAGACGTTTGCTTAAACCTTGGTCAAGATTGTAAAAAACGCTGACATCCGCCGAGGGGAGAATCCCACGCCTAAAAAGGGGGTATCCATCCCGCCCTAAGCCGCGGAAAACCGTTTGTGCGGCGGAGGGTTTCTCCGCCGTAAACACGAAAGGGTCGGACTAAGAAATCGAGTTTCCGTCGAAAAGCAGTGGTCGCAACACCCTCTCGATTTCATGACATGCCTCTGCGGTATCCTCATCCACTTCGTTCTTCGCGCCCCCCGCGGTACCGTAGCCGGTCCAAAGCGCTCGTCCGAGTTTTGCAGCTACGTCTTCCTCCAATATGGAGTAGGCCGCTCGAACCTGCGCAGCCGCGGCAACGGTTCCACGCTGTCTCCATAAATTTTGTAATTGGACCTCCAGGGAAGACCCAAAGAAGGATCGAGCTTTCGGCATGACCGCCCAAAGCTCGTCCCACTCCCGCTGATCATCCGCGAGTCGGTTGAGGGCTACCTGCCCTGAGATAGCGCGCTGACGCGCTTGCCCATTCAATTCGTCAAACCAGTCTGACTGTTCGAGTTTCAGATGAGTTTCAGCTCGGATAAGTTCAGCGTTACCCATGTAGCCTTCCCGCACGTGCTTAAGCGATCTTCGAACCCGATATACTACGTCAAGTATGTGTTCGGCAGTATCCAGCCTTCTTCCTGCAATTGCCTGTTTGCGCCAGATGTTGAACGCGTCCGAACCTTTGTAAGCGACGAACACGATTGCCCCAGCTTGCGCAAAGCCCGCCCAAGCCTGCATCCAATTGCCGGTTGCTGCCCAGTCAATTTGCAAAAATAATCCCCCTATTTTGAACGATGCGAAGTCGCATACAGGAGAGTTTTATGCTGACCAACGCCGCGGTTAAAGCCGCGCGGCCGCGCGCGGCCGCCTACAAGCTGTTCGACCAGGGCGGCTTGCACCTCTACGTCGCGCCGACCGGTAGGAAGTCCTTCCGAATCAAGTTCCGGTTTGGCGGCAAGGAGCTGCTGCTGACGATCGGCGCCGTTCCCGAAGTGTCGCTAGATGCTGCCAGGGCCCGATGCGACCAGGTCCGCGAGCTACTCGGCCGCGGCGAGGATCCACGGACTTGCGAGGTTTCGCAGACCGGCAAGGCTCGTGCTTTCGCCGACGTCGCGCGCCAGTGGCATAACCACATGCGCCCGCGGTGGACGGAGGTGCATGCCGGCGACGTCTTGGCGAGCCTCGAGCGCGACGTGTTCCCGGCGATCGGCGCGATGCCGATCGGCGCGGTCACCGTGCCGGTAATTCTGAACGCGCTGCGCGTCATCGAGGAGCGCGGCAGCTACGTCACCGCCAGCCGCGTCCGGCAGCGGATCTCGGCCGTATTTGCCTACGCAATGGCGCACGAACTGGCCGACCAGGATCCAGCGGCGATTGTCAGCCGGGTACTCACACCGCCAGCGCCGGCGCAGCATCATCCCGCATTGCTTGAGATCCAGGATGTGCGCGAGCTGCTCGCCGCGACTGAGCTGGTAGGCGTCGCGCCGGTGGTGAAACGCGCATCGCGATTCCTGGCACTGACCGCGGTCCGTTTCGCCGCGGTACGCGGCGCGCGGTGGGAGGAGATCGAGGATCTCGACGGCGCCGCGCCGCTATGGCGCGTGCCGGCCGCGCGGATGAAGCTGGCGGCAGCGAAGAAGCTCGATGGGAAGAACGATCATCTGGTGCCGCTGTCGCGCCAGGCGGTCGCTCTGCTGCGCGAGATCCGCGGAAATATGCATCAGAGCGATGCAAATATGCGCTGTGCGATCTTCGATTGCGGCGGCGGCCGGATGATCGGCGAGAAGTCGATCGGCGCGCTGTACGATCGCGCCGGTTTCGCGGGGCGCCATGTCCCGCACGGCTGGCGCGCGTCGTTCTCGACGGTGATGAACGAACGGGGCACGGACGGCGCCGATATCGAGCGGGCTCTGGCGCATTCGCCGAAGGACAAGGTGAAGGCTGCGTACGATCGTAGCGAGCGCCTTCAGCGTCAGCGCGACCTCTTCCAGGAGTGGGCGGATCTGTTGGTCGACCTCTGATCCAGCGCCGCATACGCGACGCAAGAAAAGAACAACGACTTTCGCACACTTCCCCCATCGACAGCCCGGGGCGGCGTAAGCCGCCTCGCTCCGACAGCCGGATCTTGGCGGTCGGGTCCTTGAGGCATGCCGTTTCGGCTTTGGGGGAATATCAAACTAGCGCCGGCTCCGCGATCAGCGGAGACGTTCCTTATTCCTCATACCTGAATGCAGGATAGAGCACATTTCATGTACTCGCGTTATCGAACGAAGAAGCCGCGCTAGCGAGAGCGGCGCGCAGGGGCGCGTATTGGACTTCGCGGGGCGCGGAGGGCGCACCAGGCGCTACTGCGGCCGGGACGGCGCCCAGGCGGCGTAGCTTAGCCACCAGGATCTGCATGTACCGCTGCCACGTTCGAGGGGCCATGCTTCGCCGGTGGTCAAAGTAATACGCGTTCGACGTCTGCTCGCGCTGGGGGGCGAACTCGCCTTCGTTGTTCGTCCTGATGCTACGGCGCACCCAGTCAAGGAAGCCGCGGGCCTTCAGCCGCTTCGCCGCCTCGATCGCGGCATTGCGGCTGCAGACTGCCCACGCGGCGATCGTGTCATACGACGGGAAGAGGGCACCGGTCGCGAAGTCGATCTTCGAAAGCAACGCCTCGAGGACTGTGACGTCGATACGCGTCAGCCGTTCGTCGGCGCGCGCGATCGTCGCGTCTAGGCGCTCGATCTCGTGGCGCAGCGTTGCCGGCCGACCGATCGGTGCCTGCCCCTGATCGATCAGCGCCGCTAGCTCAGCTGCCAGCCTGTCGCGCAGCTCGCGGACCTCACGCAGCTTCCTATTGGGTAATTCCTTCCAGTCCTGCCGGCGCTGTTCCTTGACGGTCTGGATGAGCGCTTGGGCGTGGATCAAGCCCTGGGCGTGCGATCCGTCGCCGACCTTCTTCCATGGCTGCGCGCGCAGATCGTCGACGTCGTAGCTAAGGCGCCGCGGGACACGACGGCCTTCGCCATGATCGGGACCGCGTGACTTCTCGGCGAATCGCGCGCTCGTGCCGCGAATAAGATTGCGGACGGCGTGACCGGTTGGCGCACCTTCACCGGCGCGCATCACGCCGCACCTGCTACTGCGCGGCGCGCTCCGCCAGCTGCTGAGCTGGTTGAAGGTCGACTATGAGTAAGTCGGCCCAAGTCTGCGCGATGACGCGTCGACGTGGCATGTACATCGCTCGGTTGTACTCCGCTTCCGACGCGGACATTCCAGCCGGAAGATGCGCCAGCATCAGATCGATCACGCCGCGGTCGCCGGTTCGGTCCTCGGCTGCCGCCAGTTCGTTCATCACAGTCGAGAACGTCGCTCGCCAGCCGTGAGGAACGTGTCGACCGCGTTGACCCGCATCCCGGTATAGCTTCGACAGCGTATTGTCGCTGAGTGGGTTCTTCGGATTGCTGACGCTGGGGAAGAGCAGGGGCCCGTTCCCGAAGCGCTGCAGCGCCACGCGTACGACCTGCACCGCCTGCGTCGATAGCGGAATTACGAACTCGAAGTCGGCGTCGTTCTTGCGCTCGACGGTCAACTTCATCTTCTCCGCGGGTACCCGCCAGATAGGCGACGTCGAATCGAGCCCCTCGAATTCCCGCGGCGACGCCATCCGTATGACCCCAGGCCGAGCCGCCGTCAGCGCGAGCAGGCGCGAAGCCAGCTTCGTCGCCGGGAAGGCGTCCATTGCTTCGACCTTGGCCAGCACCGCCGTTGCTTCGCTCGCCAATCGCACCGCTGGTCGACGTCCCTTGACCATCGGTAACAACGCCGGCTTCACGACGTGCGCAGGGTCGGTCTCCGTCAAACCAGCGCCGATCGCGTACAGGAAGATCTCCGACATGTGCTGGCGCAGCCGGTGCGCGGTCTCGATAGCCGCTCGTTCCTCGACCGCCCGTAATGCTTTCAGCACCATCGGCACGGTTATCGAACCGATTGGCACCTTGCCTAGCGCCGGGAAGATGTCCTTTTCCATGCTCGCAAGCGCCTTCGAGGCATAGCGAGGCGACCAAGTCGGCGTCTGCGCGGTGTGCCAGGCGCGCGCTATCGGTTCGAACAGCCGGAGCGATTCGGCGGTCACCGTAGCCTCTCGCTGTTTCCGCTCGATCGCTGGATCGATCCCGGCCCGCAGCAGCAATCGCGCCGCGTTTCGCATTTCCCGAGCGTCCTCGAGCGATACGTCCGGATAACCGCCGAAGGTCAGCCGCTTCTCCTTGTTGCCGAATCGATACTTCATTCGCCACGATCGGAAGCCGGTGGTCGTGACGAAGAGATACAAACCGCGCGCGTCGGCAAGCTTTTGCGGCTTCTCGGCTTTGCGTGCATTCCGACACTTCGCGTCGGTCAGCATACGGTGCCCCTAAGCCGGAAAATCGGTGTCCCCAAAGTGCCCCCGCTTGCGACCGAATGCCCCTGAATTGCTCCGAACTGTCGCGAACTTCAAATGTGAGGATTTCCGCGGGCTTGCAAGCCTCCGCGGGCTTCTCGGCACCCTCGCGAACGAGAAAATGGCTCCCTGAGTAGGATTCGAACCTACGGCCACTCGATTAACAGTCGAGAGCTCTACCGCTGAGCTATCAGGGAACGTTGCCGGAGGCGGCTCTATAAACGGCCAGTCGGACGATGCAAGCGGGTTTCTCCGCAAAAATGCAATGTGCGCGATAAACCGCGGTCAGGAGACGAACTGTTCCATCGTGATCCGGTCGTCGAGCGCGTGCTCGGGATCGAACAGCAGCGTCAGTTCGCGCGCGCGGTCCATGCAGATGTCGACCTGCGCGACGTCGCGGATCTCGCGCTGGTCGGCGACCGCGGAGACGGGACGCTTGCCGGGATCGAGCACGCGGATGCCGATGCGAGCCTTGTCGGGCAGGATCGCACCACGCCAGCGCCGCGGGCGGAACGGGCTGATCGGGGTCAGCGCGATCATCCCCGAACCCAGCGGCAGGATCGGACCATGCGCGGAGAGGTTGTACGCGGTCGAGCCCGCGGGGGTGGCGACGAGGATGCCGTCACAGGCGAGTTCGGGCAGGACGATGCGGTCGTTCACCGTCACTTCGAGGTTCGCGGTCTGCCGGGTCTCACGCAGGAACGACACCTCGTTGATCGCGGGAAGCGTGTGGGTACGTCCGTCGACGCCGAGCGCGGTCATGCTGAGCGGGACGACCTTGAACGGTTTTGCACGCTCCAGACGGTCCGTGAGACCGTGGTGGCGCCATTCGTTCATCAAGAAGCCGACCGTGCCGAGGTTCATTCCGAATACCGGCACGGGCGGCTTGCGGCGCTCCAGCATCGCGTGAAGCGTTTGGAGCATGAAGCCGTCGCCGCCGAGCGCGATGATCACGTCGGCATCCTCGACAGGCACCCAGTCGGCCATGTCGGCGAGCTGGGCCTCGGCGGCACGAGCAGGCGGGGTGTTGGACGCGACCAGCGCCCGCCGCTCGTATCGGCTCATCCGCCGGTGACGCTCATGTGGCGCGCGACGGCGGGCCCTTCGCCCTGGCCGATGCGGAAGTCGTGCGCTTTCGGCTTGGCGAATAGGCCAGCGTCGATCGCCTCGTCGAGACCAGCAGTGCCGCCCTCGCGCAGGGCCGCTTTAAGATCGACCTGATCGTCATGGCCGAGGCACATGTAGAGCTTGCCTTCGGTGGTCAGGCGGACGCGGTTGCAGCCGTCGCAGAAATTGGCGGTCAGCGGCGAGATCAGCCCGAGCCGCGTGCGCGTGCCGTCGACATTCCAGTAGCGTGCCGGGCCACCGGTCTTGTGTGCATCGCGGGCGAGCGTGAACTGCTGGCCGAGGTCTTCGAACACCTTGGTCAGCGGCAGGAAGCGGTCGGTGCGGTCCTCGTCGATCGCGCCGAGCGGCATTGTCTCGATCAGCGACAGGTCGAAGCCCTCGTCGCGGCACCAAGCCAGCATCGGCGCGATCTCGTCCTCGTTGAAGCCCTTCAACGCGACCATGTTGATCTTGATTGCCAGCCCAGCGTCACGCGCCGCGTAGATGCCGCCGATCACCTGCGACACGTCGCCGTAGCGGGTGATGTAGCGGAAGCGCTCAGGGTCGCGGCTGTCCATGCTGACGTTGACGCGGCGGATGCCCGCATCGACCATCGCCTCGGCATGCTGTGCGAGGCGCGTGCCGTTGGTGGTCATCGTGAGCTCTTCGAGACTCCCCCCTTGTCCATTGGCGCCGATGTTGTGGCCTAACCGCTGGACCAGTTCGGCAACATCGCGCCGCACGAGGGGCTCACCGCCGGAAAGACGGATCTTGGTCACGCCGCGTGCGATGAAGCGCTCGGCGATGATCGCGATCTCTTCGAGGCTCAACAGCTTCGATCGCGGCAGGAACGTCATCTTCTCCGACATGCAGTAGCGGCAGCGCAGGTCACAGCGATCGGTGACCGAAATCCGCAGATACTTGATCGTACGACCATGCGTGTCGCGCAACGGCTTCTGGTTGAGGGCGGGCGCGAGCGTCATGCCTTCAGAGCTAGGACCGGACTGTCCGGGGAACAAGGCCGGATCGGATGGTAGTGGATTGGCGGGGGGCGATACGCCAGCTAGGCTCGCACCGATGGAGCAGGGTGCGACGGATATGGAAGACATGCAGACGGCAACGACGCTGTTCGCGGTATCGTTCCGTCAACGCGGTGAAATCGCAGAGATTTTGGCGTGTGCCGGGGTCAGCGCGGACTGGCACGCGCAGGTTGTGAGCGATGCCGAAGCGATAGAAAGCCGCTTTCTGGCGAGCGGTGCGGCGGTCGCGCTGATCGATGCGCGCGGCGCGTTCGAAGAGGGGCTGGCGGCGACGCTGTCGCTGGGCGGGCTGATCGCGACCAATGGCGCCGCGCTGCTGGTGCTGGTGTCGCGCGGCGACGTCGGCGCGGTCGGCGAGTTCTTCGATGCGGGCGCGACGCAGTTCCTCGCCAGCCCGGCGAGCGACGGCGAACTCGTCCAGGCGTTGCGGTTTGCCGGGCGCCACGCGGTGCGCACTGCGGGCAGCGCGATCGATCGGCGCAGGATCCCCGGCGTGTCGCTGTACGACCGCGAGACCGGTGACGTCCGTCGTTGGATCGTCGGGCGGATCGCCGCCGACCTGCCCGTCGCGGTGGTGCTGGTGTCGTTGTCGCGGCTCGATATCGTCAATGCCGCGCATGGCCGGCCCGCGGTCGATGCGCTGATCGAGGCGGCGGTGCGACGGACCGAGACGATCGCGCATGCCGCGATCGGCGTCGATTCGATCGTCGCGCGGCTAGGCGGGTCCGAATTCGCGCTGGCGATCGAGGCGTCGGGGGCTGCGGTGACCGCGGCGATCACCGCGCTCGATGCGGCCCTCGCACGGCCGTTCCGGGTGGCGGATACGCGTGCGGTGCTCGGCTGCCGGTTCGGCGTGGCACAGCGCCAGCCGGGCGACGATGCGGCGGCACTGCTGCGGCGGGCGAGCGAGGCGCTGGCGGAGGCGAAGGCGAGCGACGGGTCGGTGCTGCACGTCGCGCTGCCCGATGGCGTCGCGCCGATCGATGCGCTCGCGATCGACCTGCACCACGCGATCGAGCGCGACGAGATTGATCTGCGCTGGCAGCCGCAGGTCGAGATTGCGAGCGGCAGGATCACCGGGGTCGAGGCATTGGCACGGTGGAACCACCGGACCTTGGGGCCGCTTGGGGCGGATACACTGTTCGATGCCGCCGATCGCGCGGACCTCGGCATCGCGTTGTCGGATCATATCCAGCGGCTGGTGCTCGCGCGTGCGGTGGCGTGGCCGGAGGCTCTGGGAACGCTGCGCGTGTCGCTCAACCTGACTGCGGCGGATATCACGCGACCGGGGTTTGCGGCGCTGTTCCTCGCGCGGATCGACGAGAGCGGGTTTCCGCGGGGGCGGCTGACCGTCGAGATTACCGAGACGGGGCTGATCGAGGATCTGGCGGCGGCGTCTGCCTTGCTTGCCGAACTGCGTGGGGCGGGGTGTCGCGTTGCGATCGACGATTTCGGGACGGGCTATTCTAGCCTCGCCTATCTCAAGTCGCTGCCACTCGATTACGTGAAGATCGACAAATCGCTGGTGCGCGATATCGACGGCAGCGCGCGTGACCGCGTGGTGGTGGCGGGCGCGATCACGATGGCGCGCTCGCTCGGCCTCGCAGTGGTGGCCGAGGGGGTGGAGACGCCGTCGCAACTCGAATTGCTCGCCGCGGGAGGGTGCAGCCTGTATCAGGGGTTCCTGCTGTCCGAGCCGGTCGGCGAGGCGGGGTTGCTCGAACTGATGGCGAGGGAATGATGCAGGCCTTGATCGTTCCCTTCGCGCTGATCGCTGCCACGGCGGCGGCCACGGCGGCGGCGCCCGTGCCCGCCGAGACCGCGATTCGCCAGGCGATGGAGGCGAGCGCGGCGGGGTGGAATGCGGGTGATCTCGCGCGGTTCATGGCGGTGTATGCCGATGATGCGGTGTTCGTGACGCCGAAGGGATTGCTGCGCGGCAAGCCGGCGATCGCCGATAAATACCGACCGAGTTTTCGCGGCGTCGGCAATGCGCGCGGCACGCTGTCGTTCGCATTCCTGGAGATGCGCGGGATCGATCCGCGTCATGCGATGCTGTTCGCGCGCTGGACGCTGACCGGGCCATCGACGACCGAAAGCGGCATGACGACGTTGGTCTTCGCGCGGCGTGGTACAGCGTGGCAGATCATCGCCGATCACAGTAGTTGATCCTCCCCCTGGCGGGGAAGATCGGTCAGCGCTGACGGATCGCACCGGCGGACCGGACGTCGGCAATCGTCGGGTAGCCGTTGACCGCCATCAGCAGGTCCGCCTCCGCGAGCAGGCATTCCAACACATGCGCCGCGCCCGCCGCGCCGCCCAGCGCGAGGCCGTAAGCATAGGGGCGGCCCACCCCGACCGCAGTGGCACCGAGCGCGAGCGCCTTCACCATGTCGGTGCCCGATCGCACGCCGGAATCGAACAGCACCGGCGTCGCGCCCGACGCCGCTACGATTTCAGGCAGCATGTCGATCGCGGCGATCCCGCCATTCGCCTGCCGCCCGCCATGGTTCGAGCAATAGATCGCGTCGGCGCCCGCATCGATCGCGCGGCGTGCATCGTCGGGGTGGCAGATGCCTTTCAAGACCAGCGGCAATTTGGTCAGCGAGCGCAGCCAGGGCATGTCGGCCCAGGTCAGCACCTTGCCGAACACGCCTGCCCATTGCCGGACCGCTGCCGCGCCGTCCTCCTCGGGCGGGCGCTCGAGCATCGCGCGGAATACCGGGTCGCTGAAATAATTGGCAAGCACTTGGCCGCGGAGCTGCGGGAAGTTCGCGGTGTTGAGGTCGCGCGGGCGCCAGCCGGTCACCCATGTGTCGAGCGTGACGACGATCGCCTTGTACCCGGCAGATTCGGCGCGGCGCACGAGGCTTTCGGTCAGCGCATCGTTCTTCGGCGTGTAGAGCTGGAACAACCCGGGGGTGTCGCCGAACCGCGCGGCGACGTCCTCGAGCGGATCGTTCGACAGCGTCGACTGGCATAAGGGTACGCCGGTGATCGCCGCCGCCTGCGCCGCCGCGAGATCGCCATGGCCATCCTGCGTGCAGATACCGTTGATGCCGACCGGGGCCATGAACAGCGGCGTCGGCAGCGTCATCCCGAACAGCTCGATCGACAGGTCGCGGCGGGTGCAGTCGACCATCATCCGCGGGGTCATCCCCCAGTGCGCGAACGCGTCGGCATTGTGGCGTTGGGTATGCTCGTCGCCGCAGCCGCCCTGGAGATAGGCGAGCGTCGCTGGGGGCAATGCCGCGGACGCGCGCGCCTCCAGCGTCGCGAAATCGACCGGCACGCTCGGCACCACGCCGTTCAGCCCGGCGAAGTAGATCGCGTTCTGGTAATCGCCGAAATGCGGCGCAGTCTTCGGGGCCACGGCCATCATCCTCTCCTATGTTTTGCGGGCCTTATACGGCGCTACCGGTGACGAAGTCATTCCTTGTGCCTAAGGATGCGCGACCGATTACAGAAAGTCCGACGATGTCCCTTCGCCTGCCTCTTCTCGCTCTTCTTGCATTGTCGACGAGCGCGATCGCCCAGACGCCAGCCGCCGATCCGAACACGTATCTCGAGGATATTCACGGCGCGCGTGCATTCGAGACGGTGAAGCAGTGGAACACGCGGTCGCTCGCTGCGCTGGAGGCGAAGCCGGGCTTTGCGCGCTACCGCCAGCGTGCGCTCGACCTGTTGCAGGCCGACCGCCAGATCGCGACGCCCGACGACGTGCTCGGCGACCAGGTGCTGAACCTGTGGCAGGACAAGACCAACGTGCGGGGCCTGTGGCGGGTCGCGTCGCTGGCGTCGTTCACGAGCGGCAAGCCGGTGTGGCGGACGCTGATCGACGTTGATGCGCTGGGTAAGGCGGAGGGCAAGAGCTGGGTGTGGAAGGGCGTGACGTGTCGCTCGCCGTCCTATGACCGCTGCATGGTCGCGCTGTCGGACGGCGGCGGCGATGCGGTGGTCGAGCGCGAGTTCGATATCCCCTCGGGCAAGTTCGTGACCGACGGTTTTGTCGTGCCGATCTTCAAGACGCGGCTGAGCTGGGCCGGGCCGGACGCGCTGTATGTCGCAACCGACTTTGGCGCCGACAGCCTGACCAAGTCGGGCTATCCGCGCACCGCCAAGCTGTGGCGCCGCGGTACGCCACTGACCGCCGCAACCGAGATCGCCAGCGCGACGCAGGACGACGTAGGGATCAACGTCAGCGTGTTTCCGGATGGCGAGCAGCGCTATCCGCTGGTCGTCCGCGACACCGATTTCTTCCATTCGAAACGAAGCCATATCGCCGGCGACGGTCGGCTCGTGCCATCGCCGCTGCCCGACGATGCGGTGATCAACACCGTGCTCGACGGCCAGCTGATCGCGACGCTCGCCTCCGACTGGCGCGGAGTGCCGGCGGGGGCGATCGTCGCCTACAGCATCGCCGACGTGCTGGCTGGCCGTGCGCCGACGATCGAGCGGGTGCTGGTGCCGACCGCGACGCAGGCGGTGGAGCAGGTCGATTCGAGCAAGTCGGTGCTGTGGGTGAAGATGCTCGACAACGTGTCGGGGCGGCTGGTGTCGCTCGCGCGCGGTGCGGACGGCAGCTGGACGCAATCGGTCGCGGCACTGCCTGCATCCTCGACGATCCATCTCGATGCAACCGCGGGGAAGGACGATCTCGCGTTCGCGATGGTCGAGAGCTTCCTCAGCCCGCCCGCGCTCTACGCGATCCGTCCGAACGCCAAGCCGGTCGCGGTCGATACGCTGCCGGCGCGGTTCGATGCGTCGACGATGCAGGTCGAACAGCGGTTCGCCATGTCGAAGGACGGGACCAAGATCCCGTATTTCCTCGTCCGGAAGAAGGGTACGACCGGCCCGGTGCCTGCGCTCGTCCATGCCTATGGCGGGTTTCGCAACGCGCAGACGCCGACCTATCTGGTCGACCAGCCGTACCGGTCGGGCCCAGCGGGACTGTTCTGGGTCGAGGAGGGCAACGCGTTCGTGCTCGCCAACATCCGCGGCGGCGGCGAATATGGGCCGCGCTGGCATCAGGCGACACTGCGCGAGAACCGCCAAAAGGCGTATGACGATCTCCACGCGGTCGGCGACGACCTTGTGCGTACCCGGGTCAGTGCGAAGCGCAAGATCGCGGTGTCGGGGCGGTCGAACGGCGGCCTGCTGGTCGGCGTCGCGATGGAGCAGCGGCCGGATCTCTACGGCGCGATCGTGATGGGATCACCGCTGCTCGACATGCAGAAATATTCGCATCTGTCGGCGGGTGCGTCGTGGATGGGTGAATATGGCGACCCGGACAAGCCGGCGGACTGGGCGTTCATCTCGAAATACTCGCCGTATCAAAACCTGAAACGCGGGGTGAAATACCCGGTGCCGTTCATCTACACCTCGACCGAGGACGACCGCGTCCACCCCGGTCACGCGCGGAAATTCGTGGCGCGGTTGCAGGCGTATGGCGACCCGTTCTTCTATTACGAGAACCCCGAGGGCGGCCACGCCGCCGGCGCCGACAAGATCGAGGACGCCAAGCGCGCCGCGCTCGTCACCGTCTATCTGAACTCGCAACTCGTCACCGCGCCGCAGCGCTGATTATCAGGAATTCATGATGCGTAATTTCCGTCTGCTACTCGGCGCCGCGATCCTGGTGCTCCCCGTTTTGTCGATCCCTGCGCCCGTGCTGGCCGCGCAAACCGAGAACCCTGCGTTCGCGTCGCTGTCGAAGCGCTATGTCGATGGCCTCGCCCGGCTCAATCCGTCGTCGGCGACATCGCTCGGCGATCACCGGTTCGATGCGCAGATCACCGACATGTCGGCTGCCGGTCGCGCCAAGCGCGAGGCGTTCTCGAAGGCGATGCTCGCCGACCTACAGCGGATCGATCGGAAAGCCCTGTCACGTGAGGAGCAGGTCGATGCGGCGTTGCTCGACAATGCGCTGCGTTACGACATCTGGGATACTGAGACGCTCGGCGGGTGGGCGTGGGATCCGCAGGTCTATAACGACATTGCCGGCAGCTCGCTCTACTCGCTCGCCGCGCGCGATTTCGCGCCGTGGCCGCAGCGTTTGAATGCAGCGACGGCACGGATGGAGGCGCTTCCCGCACTGCTGGCGCAGGCGCGCGCGAACATCGTGGTTGCGCGGGTGCCCTCGATCTATGCGACGACGGTGGCGAAGCAGAACAGCGGTATCGTCGATATCGCCGAGAGCATGCTCGCGCCGCATAAGAGCGAGTTGTCGGCAGCGGACGCCAAGCGGTTCGACGCCGCGCTCGTGAAACTCAAGGCGGCGGTCGCCGAGCATCAGGTCTGGCTCGACAAGACGCTCGTCCCCGGTGCGAAGGGCGACTTCCGCCTTGGTGCGGCGCTCTACGACAAGAAGCTCCGCTTTGCGCTTCAGTCGGATCTGACCCGTACCGAGATCAAGCGTCGTGCGCAGGCCGCGATCGTCGATACTCGCGCGCAGATGTACGCGATCGCGCGGCAGATCTTCGGTGCCAAGAAGGACGCGCTCCTGCTCCCCGAAAAGCCCTCCGATGCGCAGCAACAGGCGGGGATCCAGCTCGCGCTCGAACTCACCTACGCCAAGCGGCCTGCACGCGACGGCATGATCGACGCCTCGACCAAGGCGCTGGCGCAGGCGACTGCCTTCGTCCGCGACAAGGGGCTGGTCGGGATGCCCGACGGTCCGGTGAAGATCATCACGATGCCCAAGTTCCAGCAGGGCGTCGCGGTCGCCTATTGCGATTCGCCGGGCCCGCTGGAGAAGAATCTCGGCACGTTCTTCGCGGTGTCGCCGATCCCCGACGACTGGACCGAGGCGCAGGCGACGTCGTTCCTGAGTGAATATAACGACTATATGATCCACGACCTGGCGGTGCACGAGGCGATGCCGGGGCATTTCCTCCAGCTCGCGCACGCCAATGCCACGCAGTCGACGCTGCGCGCGGTGCTCGGCTCGGGGCCGTTCGTCGAGGGCTGGGCGGTGTACGCCGAGGGGATGATGGCGGACGAGGGCTATCTGAACGGCGATCCGCTGTTCAAGCTGACCGTGCTGAAAATGCGGCTGCGCTCGATCTCGAACTCGCTGCTCGACATCGGCATCCACACCGAGGGCATGACGCGCGAGCAGGCGATGCAGCTGATGACGCACACTGCGTTCCAGCAGGAGCGCGAGGCGGCCGGCAAATGGGTCCGCGCATCGCTCGGCTCGACGCAGCTGCTGAGCTATTTCACCGGCTATTCGGAGCACATGGCGCTGCGGGAAGAGGTCAGGAAGCGTGAAGGCGCGGCGTTCGACCTGAAGCGCTACAACGATGCGCTGCTCGCGCATGGTTCGCCGCCGGTCCGCTATGTCCGCGAGCTGCTGCTCGACCTGCCGATCGGCTAAGTGCCGGTCGCTTGACCGGGTCTGCTAATGCTGTGACGCTGCTCCGATAAGAAGCCATCGGAGAGGTATCATGGCGGCAGGAGATGGTCTGCGCGGGACGGGGCTGCGGCGATGAGCGGCCCGCTTGCCGGGATCCGGATCGTCGAGCTTGCCGGGATCGGCCCCGCGCCGTTCGCCTGCATGATGCTCGCGGATCACGGGGCAGAAGTGATCCGGATCGAGCGCCCGGACGCGAAAAGGGGCGGGCCGGGCGGCGATCCTGCCAAGGACATCCTCCTGCGATCGCGGAAAACGATTGCGATCGATCTCAAGTCCGCCGCGGGAATCGGTGTCGTCCGCGATCTGGTCGCATCGGCGGATGGCTTCGTCGAGGGGTTCCGGCCTGGCGTGACCGAACGATTGGGGCTCGGGCCGGACGTGCTGCTCGGGACCAATCCGCGGCTCGTCTATGGCCGGATGACCGGCTGGGGGCAGGATGGGCCGTACGCGCAGGCTGCGGGCCACGACATTAATTACATCGCGCTGGCCGGCGCACTGCACGCGTTCGGGCGGGCAGGCGAGAAGCCGACGCCGCCGATCAACATGGTCGGTGATTTCGGCGGGGGTGCGATGATGCTCGCATTCGGCATGGTCAGCGCGCTGCTCCACGCGCGGACGACCGGGCAGGGGCAGGTGATCGACTGTGCGATGACTGATGGTGCCGCGCTACTGATGAGCATGATCTGGAGTTTTCGCGGGCAGGGCTTGTGGCGCGATGAGCGCGGCGTGAACCTGCTCGATAGCGGCGCGCATTTCTACGACACCTATGCCTGCGCAGACGGCAAATACGTGTCGATCGGCGCGATCGAGCCGCAATTCAACGCCGTGCTGCGCGAGAAGGCGGGGCTGACGGCAGATCCCGCGTTCGATCGCCAGATGGATCCGCGCGGCTGGCCTGCGCTGAAAGAAAAGCTGGCGGCGGTGTTCGCGACCCGGACTCGCGATGATTGGTGCGCGATCCTCGAACACACCGATGCGTGTTTCGCGCCGGTACTGTCGCTGGCCGAGGCGCCCGCGCATCCGCACAATGCTGCGCGGGGGACGTTCGTCGAGGCGGGTGGTGTGATCCAGCCAGCGCCTGCGCCGCGCTACTCGGTAACACCGACCACCACACCGCAAATGGCGGGCGAACGGACCGATACGGAGAACGTGCTGGCGGAGATCGGCTATACGACCGCAGCTATCGCGGCGTTGAAGACCGGCGGGGTCGTCGCCTGAGGCTCAAGGTCAGCGGTTCGGTGCGATCGGGTTCAGCCGGTTACCGGATAGCTGGCACGAGACAGAATGCGGGCCGGTGCTTGCACACCGGCCCAGTAGATTAGTTGCTGTCCGAGTTGTCGCTATCGCCGTCGATGGCGAGATACAGACCACCGCCAACTGCGATCGCGGCGAGCGCGATGATGATGATGCCGCCATCGCCGCCGACCTTGCTCTTGTCTGCGGTCTGCGAACCCGAGCGAGCAGCCTTGCTGACCGACAGGCTGGCAGCCGGAGCAGCACTTGCAGCGACAGGTGCGGCAACGAGGGCGAGGCCAGCAGTCGCCATGGCGAAGGATTTGATAAACATTACAAAGTCTCCCGAGAGCACGGCGAACACCGCCGTAGCCACCAAAAACCTACATGCAGGGTCGATTGTTCACAAACGTTAAAGACCGGGACTCTAATATTTGTAAAGTTGTGGTGGGTAGTATGTCCGCCACAGTTCACCGCAAGCTGCTCCTGGCTAGATATGGCGGGCAAGCTGTTGTTATTCGATAATTTAAAGCCATGAGAACCGCCGCAAGGTTTTTAGCGAACCGGGATTTTCGATGGATCAGGGGGGGCAGCGGCTCAGCGCAAATGATATGCCGCGCGAAATGCGGAGCAGTTGGTGGGCCCGGCAGAATCGCACTGCTTGGGGGTATCGTCGGCGCCGTTTCAGGCGATACCCCCAAATATCCCCCCATCTGCACCACCCTCTCAGTTCGCCATATGGAACGTGTGAGAAGAAAGACCCCCACAAACCACGCATTTCTGCGGCTTCTTGACGAGGTAAGGTAGTGATGATCGAGGAGATTGGTGGGCCCGGCAGGAATCGAACCCGCAACCTAGCCGTTATGAGCGGCCAGCTCTAACCGTTGAGCTACAGGCCCCACCGGCGCCTGCGTTAGCGCAAGCGATCATCGGGCAAAAGGGCGCAAAGCAAATGCGCAAAGAAAAAGGGCGCTCCCGAAGGAACGCCCTTTCCGACACTAAATCCTATCGAGCGTAAAAACGCCCGACAGATTTTAGTTCATGTTGTCGGTCTTCTCGTCGGCAGCGTCACGGACGTTGTCGGCAGCTGCGTTCATGTTGTCAGCAGCGTTCTCGAGCACGTCGGTAGCGACTGCGTTTGAGGTGTTGTCCGCCATGGCGTCCATGTTGTCAGCCTGCATTTCCATGTTGTCAGCCAGCATGTCCGCGTTGTTCTCAACGGCGGCGGCTTCTGGCGACTTGCTGCAGGCTGCGACGGACATCAGGCCGGCGGCAGCAGCGATCAGAACGATCTTCTTCATTCGAATGCTCCCAAGCATAGTTTCACTCGCGGCCGACCCGATTGCCGTCGCGAAGTCACGTCAAATAGCGGACCCCGGCGGGCGGTCAATCCGCTAAATTCATCTGTCCGCAAGGTTTGCGGCAGAACGATGACGTTTCGGTTGCTGCGACTGGTCACTTTCCGGGCACGATTGAACCGATTTCCTCAGGCGCGTTGGCGACCGTCGCGATCATCGCGGTCCAGGCCGCGACGTTCTGGCGAAGCTGTTCGGGGTCGATCAGATCCAGCGTATCCTCGGGCGTATGATGGTAATCGAAGTAGCGCAGGCCCGATTGATTGAGGTCGATTCCGGCTACCCCCGTGGCGATTACCGGGCCGACATCGGTGCCACCATGGGGGGTGTCGGCACCACGGACGATCCCGAGCGGGGCGAGCGCGACCGCCAGGCGATCCTCGATGGGCTTGGCGGCGGCGGGCAGGCTGCTCTCGAACCGCCAGACGCGATCGGCACCGAAATCCGATTCGGCAGCGGTCGCGTGGCGCTCGCCGGCGTGCGCCTTGGCGTAGGCGGCACCACCGAAGCCACCGCTCTCCTCGTCGCCGAACCAGACGACGCGGATCGTCCGGCGTGGGCGCTGGCCGCTGTCCATGACGAGCTTGGCGGCAGCCGCGGTGATCGCGATGCCCGCGCCGTCATCGATCGCGCCGGTGCCGAGATCCCAGCTGTCGAGATGGCCACCGACCAGCACGATGCCGGCCTTGGGATCAGTGCCCGGAACCTCGGCGACGACGTTACCCGATTCCTGCATCCCGGCCTGCTTGTCCTCGAGCACCAGCTTCAGCGTCACCGGCTTGCCCAACTTTACGAGCCGCTCAACATGCTCGGCATCCGCAACCGACAGCGCCGCAGCAGGGATCGGCGTCACGCCCGCTTCGAAATTGGTGTTGCCCGCGTGCGGCCCGCGGCCGTGATCGGTGCCGATCGACCGGATCACGATCGCCGCCGCGCCCTTCTTGGCGGCGACGTTCGGTCCGACGAAGCGCGCGGTGCCCTGCGATCCATAGCTCGACCCGTCCTGGGTCGGCTGCATCGCGTTCGAGACGAACGCGATCTTGCCTTTCAGGCTGCCGTCGGCGGCGAGCGCCAGATCGTTGTACGTCGCGAAATACACGATCGGCAGCGTCAGCCCGCCCGGCGGTGTCGCGCCCGAATTGCCGAGGCCGACCAGATGCAGTGTCTGCGCATAGGGGGCGACCAGCTCGCCACTTTCCGTGCCGCGCGACCAGACCGGCAGCTGGTATGGCTCGATCCGCACGTTCTTGAACCCTAGCGCCTTCAGCTTGGCGACCGACCAGGCGCGGGCCCGCGGTGCCGCCTCGGTGCCGGTCATGCGCGGGCCGACCTCGGTCGTGATCCCCTCGACGATCTTGTAGGCGGTGTCGTCGGTCAGCGCCTTGTCGCGGAGTGCAGCGACCTTCGCATCCGCCGCAGTCGGCGGGGCGGCGGTGCGCTGCGCCACGACGGGAACGGCGGTGATGACGGCACAGGCCGCCAGAAGTGGTGCGATACGCGTCATCGGCTATTCCCCTTGGTAGTCGACCCACCGTTAGGTCCGAGCGCGCGCGTTGCCAACCTTCGCGCCTGCCCTTACATGCGCAGATCAATCCCGCCCTCACGAACACCCGAACGGAGACCCACGTGGCCGGCCAATACGCCTATGTCATGAAGGACATGACGAAGACCTTCCCCGGCGCGCCCAAGCCGGTGCTGTCGAACATCAACCTGCAGTTCTATCATGGCGCCAAGATCGGCATCGTCGGCCCCAACGGTGCGGGCAAGTCGACGCTGATCAAGATCATGGCCGGCATCGACAAGGATTATACCGGCGAAGCATGGCCGGGCGAGAACGTCACCGTCGGTTATCTCGAGCAGGAGCCGCAGCTCGACGCCTCGAAGACGGTGCTGGAGAACGTCAAGGACGGCGCGCGCGGCGTCGCCGACATGGTCGACCGCTTCAATGCGATTTCCGCCGAGATGGGCGATCCCCAGGACGACACCGACTTCGACGCGCTGCTCGAGGAAATGGGGACGCTCCAAGAGAAGATCGACGCGGTCGATGGCTGGACGCTCGACAACCAGCTCGAGGTCGCGATGGAAGCGCTGCGCTGCCCGCCGGGCGACTGGCCGGTCGATAAGCTGTCGGGTGGTGAGAAGCGCCGCGTCGCGCTGACCCGCCTGCTGATCCAGAAGCCGGGGATCCTGCTGCTTGACGAGCCGACCAACCACCTCGACGCCGAAAGCGTCCAGTGGCTGGAGAACCACCTGAAGGATTATGCGGGCGCGGTGCTGATGATCACCCATGACCGCTATTTCCTCGACAACGTCGTCGGTTGGGTCCTGGAGCTCGATCGCGGCAAGTATTTCCCGTACGAGGGGAATTACTCGACCTATCTCGAGAAGAAGGCGAAGCGCCTCGAGCAGGAGGATCGCGAGGAATCCGGTCGCCAGACCGCGATCAAGAACGAGCTCGAATGGATCCGCCAGGGTGCCAAGGCGCGCCAGACGAAGTCCAAGGCGCGTATCGCCAACTTCGAACGCCTCGTCGCCCAGCAGGAAAATCGCAGTCCCGGCAAGGCGCAGATCGTCATCCAGGTGCCCGAGCGCCTCGGCGGCAAGGTCATCGAACTCGAGAACGTGTCCAAGGCCTACGGCGACAAGCTGTTGTTTGAGAACCTCTCGTTCACGCTGCCGGCGGGCGGCATCGTCGGCGTCATCGGTCCCAACGGCGCGGGCAAGTCGACGCTGTTCAAGCTGATCACCGGGCAGGAGACGCCCGACAGCGGCACGATCGACAAGGGGTCGACCGTGCGACTGGGTTATGTCGACCAGAGCCGCGATCATCTCGACGACAAGAAGAACGTCTGGGAGGAGATCTCCGACGGCCTCGATTCGATGAAGGTCAACGGGTTCGACCAGTCGACGCGCGCCTATGTCGGCGCGTTCAACTTCAAGGGCCAGGACCAGCAGAAGAACGTCGGCAAACTGTCGGGCGGCGAACGCAACCGCGTCAACATCGCCAAGATGCTGAAGCGCGGCGGCAACGTGCTGCTGCTCGACGAACCGACCAACGATCTCGATGTCGAGACGCTGGGCGCGCTCGAGGAAGCGATCGAGAACTTCGCGGGTTGCGCGGTGGTGATCAGCCATGACCGCTTCTTCCTGGATCGTCTCGCCACGCACATCCTGGCGTTCGAGGGCAACAGCCATGTCGAATGGTTCGAAGGCAATTTTGAATCCTACGAAGAGGACAAGCGCCGCCGTCTGGGAGATGCAGCGGATCGTCCGACCGCGCTGTCCTACAAGAAGCTGACTCGCTGATCATGGCGTGCTGAGAGGCTTGACGAGGAACTGGCGGCTCACAAATACTCGCATGTCGAGCGTGAGCGGTGGTTCCTCGTCGATCCTCTGAAGCGGCCATCGCTGGCTGGTTGCCGGTCGATCCTGATCGAGGATCTCTACATTACGGATACGCGGTGCCGGCTGCGGCGGATGGCCGACAGCGTCGGCGGGCGCGTGGTGCTGAAGCTGTCGAAGAAATACGACGTCCCTGATCCGCTCGCGCGGCCGCTGGTGACGACGTATCTGACGTTTGAGGAATACGCGCTGTTCGCGGCGCTGCCCGGGCTTGAGCTCGCGGAAATCGAGCAGTCGGATGCCGCCTCGCTGGACGCGGTGCAGGTGCCTGAATGGGCCCGGTCCGAGGTCATGTATGATCCGAACTTTCAGGGCGGCACGTTGGCGTTGCTCGATCCGGCAGGCGCACAGAGTTTCGTCCGGCAGGCGATGCGCTGACTAAAGCGCGGTGGTGTTTACCCTCAAGTCCGGGATCGTCGTCGACTCGATTCCCGTGTCGAAGGGCACATCACGCGACTGGGTGAAGCGATCACCGACTGGCGCCCACATCTGGTGGATCATCCCGGCGCGGACGTTGACTACCCAATATTCAGCAATACCTTCGCGCGCATAGATCTTGCGCTTGCGGCCGAGGTCGTTGCGCAGCGTAGTATCGGCAACTTCGATCACCAGTGCGAGCGATGCAAGCGGGATCAGGCCCTCGCCCTCCGGCTCTGCGGTCACGGCGATATCGGGCTCCGGGACGTTGTAGGGCGGCATCGAAACCGATCCTTCGACCAACGCCTCCAGATTGATCGGCAGATTATCGAGCGCATCAGCGATCAGGCGGAACAGCCGTGACTTGATCCGCGCGTGCGGCCGGTGCCGCGCGTTCATGTAGACGATTTCCCCGTCCAGCAGCTCGGTCTTGCCATAGCCCTCGAACGCGCCGGCGGCGTCGAGCATCAGATAGTCCTCGACCCGAAGCTTTACGGGGAGCGGCACGGTGGTAAGAGGCACCATCTCGTTCATGGGAGGCAATCTACCATGATCTGCGAGAGTCCCCAAGGCGTTCCGATCACGCCACCGGGCGCGTCCAGTATAGCGGAGTTCAACGTGGCTATCGTCGAAAACTCTCCCGGCGGGGATACTGCTCCGGGTGCGGGCGAGCTTCAGTATCGCCTTCGCCAGCAGTCGATCCTCGCCGATTTCGGGATCGAGGCTCTGCGCGCGCGGGATCTGCAGCCGATGTTGCAGCGCGCCACCGAATTGTGCGGCGAGGGGATGCGCTCGAAATATTGCAAGTTCCTCGAATATCGCCCCGAACAGGATACGCTGCTGGTGCGGGCCGGCATCGGCTGGGAGCCGGGCGTGGTCGGGTCGACCGAGATGCGCACCGATCTCGGCTCGCCTGCTGGGTTCGCGCTGGAGACGGGGCTGCCGGTGATCTCGAACCATCTCGAGAACGAACAGCGGTTTCGGACCCCTGAGTTCATGGCGAGGCACAATATCCGGCGCGCGATCAACGTGCTCGTCGAGACCTCGGGCAAGCGCTTCGGTGTGCTCGAGGTCGACAGTCCCGACGAAGGGCAGTTCGAGCCCGCCGATTTCGCGTTCATGCAAGGGTTCGCCAACCTCATCGGCGTCGCGATCGAGCGGCAGCAGGCCGAACAGCGGCTGAGCGAGGCGATGGAGCATCAGGAGCTGCTCACCCGCGAAGCGAGTCACCGCGTCAAGAACAGCCTCGCGCTGGTGTCGGCGATGCTCAACCTGCAGATGCAGGAGGACGACGATCCGCGGATCCGGCGGCTGCTCGGCGATGCGCAGGCGCGGATCACCGCGATCGCGCAAACGCACGACCAGCTTTGGCGCGGCGATCAGGTCGGCATCGTCGCGCTCAACGATCTGGTCTGCGGGATCGCGACGGGGCTGGGCGAGCAATCGCTCAACCACCGGATCGACTGCGATATCGAACCCATCCTGATCAGCGCTGACGTGGCGATCCCGATGGGGCTACTGGTCACCGAGTTGGTCACCAATGCGATCAAATATGCCTATGGCGACGACGGTGGCGTGATCCTGATCACCGTGCGCAGCGCGGATGGGCGAATCGTCCTGACGGTGTCGGACGAGGGCGGCGGATTGCCGGTGGACTTCGACCTGAAGACGGCGTCGCGCAAGAGTCTCGGAATGCGGATGATCGGCAGCCTTGCGCGCCAGCTGCGCGGGACCGTGACGATCGAGAATGCTGCGGTAGGGACGTGCGCGACGCTCGACGTGCCTGATCCGCGGGTTGAGGAGGCTGCTTAGGCAGCGTCTCTAAACTGAGCGCTGCGCTTCGCTACTGCGACCTTTCCAATTGGGCCCCGGCCTTCGCCGGGGTGGTGCGATCTAGGACGATGTTGCCCCGGTAATTGTTTCCCCGCGAAGGTGGGAATCCAGACTGGGCTCCCGCCTTCGCGGGAGAACAAGGAAGTTAGAGGTGACGCTACTTGCGACCGCGCCCTTAGGCCGGCGCCATCACGCGGATGATCCCGGCCGCGACCTTCGCCGTCACCGGCGTCTTCGCCAGCACCTCGCCATCGATCGAGATCGGCAGCGGCGGGATCGTGTTGATCTTCAGGCTCTTGCCGCGAAAATCGCGCACCTTTTCATGCCGCGACTCAAGCCGGAACACGCTGGAGAACCAGTTCTGCACCAGCCGGCGCTTCACATGGCCCATCACCGCCTGCACGACGATCTCGCCCGAATCGACCGCTGCTGCGTCGACCAGTTCGGTGCCGCCGTGATACGGCCCGTTCGAGATCCGCACTTCGACGACCCGAATCTTCACCGCGGTCGGGCCTTCGCCGACGATCAGCGTGAACGGGCGGAAGCGCATATATTGATACGTCGCCCAGGCCAGATAGCCGACCTTGCCGAAGACCTTTTTCAGTCCGTGCGGCACGGTCTCGGCGATCTTCGGGCTGATGCCCATCGCGGCGCAGTTCGCGAAATAATCGCCGTCGATCATGCCGAGATCGATCCGCCGTGGCTTGCCGGTGCGGATGACTTCGACCGCGCCTTCGATATTCAGCGGAATGCCAAGCGTGCGTGCGAAACTGTTGGCGGTGCCGAGCGGGAGGACGCCGAGGATCACGTCGTGCCCGACCATCAGGTCGACCAAGCCGCTGACCGTGCCGTCGCCGCCGCCGAGGATCAGCAGGTCGGGCTTCTTCGCCAGCGCGCGCAGGACGGTGGCCTCAAGGTCCTTCGGATCCTCGACCGCATGCGCATCGACCTCATAGGGCAGCCCCGACATCGCCGCACAGGCGCGCTTGAACAGCTTCTGCCCTTTGCGCGACTTGGCGTTGACGACGAGCGCCGCGGACGTGATCGTATCGTTCGACATAAGGCCCCCAACGCACGGCATGCGGTTTCGCACCCGTAACGCTTTACCCGTAAAACTTGATCCGTCGCCGCGCATCCCGCAAAGCCCGCCGCATGACCGCAAGCTATCCCGCGCTTCGCCTCCGTCGCACCCGCGCCTCCGCCTGGAGCCGCCGCCTCCATGCCGAGACCGTGCTGACTCCCGCCGACCTGATCTGGCCGCTGTTCATCGCCGAGGGGGAGGGCGTTGAGCAACCGATCGCCAGCCTGCCGGGCGTGTCGCGCTGGTCGGTCGACGGGATCGTCGCGCGCGGCCGCGAGGCGCGCGACCTCGGCATTCCGTGTATCGCGCTGTTCCCGTACACGCAGGTCGAGCGGCGGACGGAGGATGGTCGCGAGGCGCTCAACCCGGACAATCTGATGTGCCAGGCGATCCGCGCGCTGAAGGACGCAGTGCCGGAGGTCGGCGTGCTGACCGACGTCGCGCTCGATCCGTACACGAGCCACGGCCATGATGGTCTGGTCGATGATGCCGGCTACGTCGTCAACGACACCACTGCCGAGATGCTCGTCGCGCAGGCGCTCAACCAAGCGAATGCGGGCGCGGACATCATCGCGCCGTCGGACATGATGGATGGTCGGATCGGCATGATCCGCAACGCGCTCGAGGCGGAGTCGCACCACAACGTGCAGATCATGTCCTACGCCGCCAAATATGCGAGCGCGTTCTACGGCCCGTTCCGCGATGCGGTCGGCTCGCGCGGGCTGCTCAAGGGCGACAAGAAGACGTACCAGATGGACAACGCCAACGCGGAAGAAGCCCTGCGCGAGGTCGCGATGGACTTGGCCGAGGGCGCCGACACAGTGATGGTCAAGCCCGGCCTGCCGTATCTCGACATCATCGTTCGCGTTCGCCAGGCGTTCGAGGTACCGGTGTTCGCGTACCAGGTGTCGGGCGAGTATGCGATGATCGAGCATGCCGTCGCGGCGGGCGCGGCGGAGCGCGACGTCATGGTGCTGGAGACGCTGATGTCGTTCAAGCGCGCCGGTTGCTCGGGCGTGTTGACGTACCACGCGGCGCATGCGGCCAAATTGCTCGGCGGATGATCGAGACCGAGCGGCTGACCTTGCGCGGCTGGCGCGATGACGATGCCGCCGCGCATCACGCGATGTGCGCCGATCCGGCGGTGATGGCGTATCTCGGGCCGGCACCGTCGCCGACCGATTCCGCCGCGTGGGTGATGCGCCAGAACACGATCCTCGCCGACTACGGCGCTTGCTTCTGGGCGCTCGAGCGACGCGATACCGGGGCGTTCATGGGCTGGTGCGGGATCAAGCCGGGCCCTGTCGGTACGCCGATCGACGCTGAGCCGGAAATCGGCTGGAGCCTCGTGCGCGAGCATTGGGGGCAAGGTTACGCACGTGAGGCAGCCGATGCGGCGCTCGCCCGGGGCTGGCGGGTGTTGAACCTCCCGACGGTCTGGGCAATCACTGTCCCTGCAAACACGGCCAGCCGGGCGCTCATGGAGCGGCTCGGGATGGCCCGCGTGGTCGATGGCGATTTCGACCACCCGAAGCTCGCCGAAGACGACCGTCTCCGCCGCCACATCCTCTACCGGATCGACCGTCCCGCTTATGTCTGAAGCCCCTTTGATGGCGCGCTGGTGCCGGACGATGTTCGTCGCCACCATCCTGACCGGATCGTTCCTGCTGTTCCTCGTCCAACCGATGGTGGCGCGGATGGCGTTGCCGCGTCTGGGGGGCGCGCCGGCGGTGTGGAACTCGGCGATGCTGGTGTATCAGGCGCTGCTGCTGGCGGGTTATGCGTATGCGCACTGGCTCGGGCGGGTGCGACCGCGTGCGCAGGCGGCGATCCACCTCGGCGTGCTGATCGTTGCAGCGTTGTGGTTGCCGATCGGGCTGGTCGCGATGGCGCCGTCGGCGGAGGCGCAGCCGGCGCTGTGGGTGCCTTGGCTGCTCGGGCTGTCGATCGGACCGCTGTTCTTTGCGGTCTCCGCGCAGGCGCCGCTGATCCAACGCTGGTTCAGCGATGCAAGTGGCGGCGGCGATCCGTATGCGCTGTATGCCGCTTCCAACCTCGGCAGTTTCGCGGGCCTGATCGCCTACCCGCTGCTGGTCGAGCCATTGATGGCGGTGCACGGCCAGAGCCTGCTCTGGAGCGGCGGGTATCTGCTGCTGATCGTGCTGGTGCTCGCCTGCGCCACGCGGCTGCCTAAGACTGCGGCGGTCGATCACGTCGCCGCGACCAGCGCGCCGCCGAGTGCGAAGCGGATCGCGCACTGGATCGCGCTGGCGCTGGTGCCGTCGGGGCTGATGCTCGCGACGTCGACCTATATCACCACCGACATCGTCGCGATGCCGCTGCTGTGGGTGATCCCGCTCGGGCTGTATCTGTTGAGCTTCAGCGTGGCGTTCGCGAACGATCGCTGGCTCGCCGACCTGCTGACACGGATCGCGCCGATCACGATTCTGCTGTTCGGCGGGATCATCATGGGCGGCGTCAACGAACGCCCGTTCTTCAGCGCGGGCATCGCGCTGGTGCTGCTGTTCATGATCTCGGTCGCTCTGCACACCACGCTGTACCGGAAGCGGCCTGCGCCCGATCGGCTGACCGGCTTCTATCTGGCGATGTCGGCGGGTGGGGCGCTTGGCGGGGTGTTTGCCGCGCTAGTCGCGCCGGTGGTGTTCGACTGGACCTATGAGTATCCGCTGCTGATCCTGGCGGCCGGCGCACTGGTGCCGCAAAAGTATCTGTTCGGCCAGTTCCGCAGCATCTGGATGGCGCAGGGGCCGACCAGGTGGATCGCGCTCGCGGCGATTACCGTCACCCTCGTTGTCGTCGCCGGATTGCGGATTACCGACCCGACCGGCGTGTTCGGCGAGAGTCGGCAAGGTCTGGACTTCCTCGTCATCGCGACGCTCGGCTTTGCCGTCATCGGCGCGCGCGTCCCGTACATGATCGTTCTGTCGGGCGCACTCGTCCTGTTCGGCGGGTATCGCAGCCTCGAACTCTCGCTCGAATCAGGCGCGCGCGTCCGGAGTTATTTTGGCGTCTATACCGTGCGTGACGAGCCGGGACCCAATGGCGGTACGCGCGAGCTCGATCACGGCACGACCGTCCACGGCATCCAGTTGCGCGGCTCGCCCGACCGTGAGCGGACGCCGACCACCTATTACGCGGCCGGCTCAGGCGTTGGGCAGGCGATGCAGGCCGCACCGGCGTTATACGGTCCGGCCGCGCGGATCGGCGTCGTCGGGCTGGGGACAGGGACGCTGTCGTGTTACGCCAAGCCAGGCCAGCGCTGGCGGTTCTACGAGATCGACCCGGCGGTCGTCCGCATCGCGCGCGATACCGGCCAGTTCACCTATCTGTCGCGGTGCCTGCCAAACCCGGAGATCCGGTTGGGCGATGCCCGCGTGGCGCTCGCGCACGATGCGTCGAACAGTCTCGATTTGCTCGCGCTCGATGCGTTTTCCTCGGACTCGGTGCCGATGCACCTGATGACGCGTGAGGCGTTCGCGACCTATGGCAGGGTGCTGGCGCGAGACGGGCTGTTGCTGGTGCACATCTCGAATCGCTTCATCGATCTCGAACCGGTGATCGCCGCGGCGGCGCGGGAGGGCGGCTGGATCGCGGTCGAGATGAAATACCGGCCGTCGAGTTTGCTGGTCGACCGGGCCTCGGCATCGGACTGGGTGGCGTTGTTGCGTGACCCGCGTGCGATTGCGGCATTGCGCGCAAAGGATCTGGATTGGGTCCCGCTGACACCGCGGAAAGGCTTTGCGGCGTGGACCGACGATTACTCGACGATCCTGCCGCTGTTGAAAGGGTTGTGAGCTTAGTATCCTCCCCCGCAAGGGGGAGGTGGCGCGAAGCGACGGAGGGGGAGGGCACGGAGCGAGGGTTGCGCTTACCTCCCCCTCCGACTGGCAAGCGCCAGCCACCCCCCCTGGCGGGGGAGGATTGAGAGCGTACGCTACGCTGACGGCATGCTTGCCTGGATGCGGGTGATCGTAGCGCCCTGACGATCGCTCTCCGCCTGCGCCTTCGTGCGGATCGCCGCCAGCGCCGGATAATCCGGCTGCAACTTTGCCGCACGATCGGTCGCCAGCGCCTCGATATCCGTCACCAATGACGAGCCCTGCGCACGCCAGTCGTCTAGACCCGCCAGGGCGGTCTGTGCGGTAATCCACGCGTCGCTGCCGACCGCTGCACCGCGCGCCGATCGTGTCAGCGTCTCCGCCTTCGCCGCATCGCGCGCAAAACCGGTCGTGATGGCATCGAGCTTGCCCGAGATCGCCGCAATGTCCTTGTCGAGCGCGGGATCGGGGGCCGCTGCCGCGGCCTTCACCTCGGGCTCGGCAAATCCCAGCTTCTCGACCGGGCGCTTCCCGAGCGACGGATAGGTGTTCGGATCCTCGCTGCAGGCACCGGTTGCGAGGACCAGCGCGAACGATGCGAAGCGGAGCGAAGAGGCGTGTTTCATGCTTGCCGCTCTATGCCGCCAAGCGTTCGTGCACAACTTTCTCGCGGCAAACCCTTGCGCGCCCGAAAATGCCTGCTATCAGCGCCGCTCCAGTGCACCCATAGCTCAGCTGGATAGAGCATCAGACTACGAATCTGAGGGTCGGGCGTTCGAATCGCTCTGGGTGCACCAGGATTTTCCGCTTCATAGCGGGCTTGTCGAACCGGTCACGGGACGGCGATGCACCCATAGCTCAGCTGGATAGAGCATCAGACTACGAATCTGAGGGTCGGGCGTTCGAATCGCTCTGGGTGCACCATTCTTCATCATCGGGTTTTCGGCCACGCGGCGATGCGATCGAGCAATTGCGGCGTCGCGTCGCGTCGAGTGCCCATCTGTACGAGCACGTGCATCATTCCGCCCTTCTGTCGATCGACCGTAATGCGGGCTTTGCCTGGCGGTCGTGTCCGGTATCGTGCGAGCTTGTCTATCTGCGGGCGCACCGCCTTCGTAGGTCAGGCGTTCGACGCGGGCGGCGAGCTCCTCGATAGTGTTGCGACTTTGGACTTGGTTGCGCGTTCGGGGCACAAGCGAAGTGAAGGAGATGGTGATGAGGCGGACGGGCAAGGGATTGATCGGTGGCGCGCTGCTCGCGGCGGTGTCGGGGATCGCGCTGTCGCTCTATTCTAGCCGGGTCGCGCGGCGCGCTGAGGAACTGGTGCCTGCGGAGGGGCGCTTCCTCGATGTCGCGGGCGCCCGGCTCCACTATATCGATGTGGGGTCGGGGCCAGCGATCGTCATGGTGCACGGCCTTGGCGGGCAGTTGCGGAACTTCAGCTACGCGCTCGTCGACCTGCTCAAGGACGACTACCGCGTGATCGTCGTCGACCGGCCGGGCTCGGGCTATTCGACCGCGACCGGCAACACGACGCCGGGGATCGTCGCGCAGGGCGCGATCATCGCCGACTTCATCCAGAAGCTCGGGCTCGATCGGCCGTTGCTCGTCGGGCATTCGCTTGGCGGCGCGATCGGCTTGGCGGTCGGGCTGGACCATCCGCACCTGGTCCGCGCGCTCGCGCTGATCGCGCCGCTGACCCGACCGCAGGAAGAGGTGCCGGAGAGCTTCCGTGGCCTCGCACGTGTGCCGGCGGGGGCGCGTCGCGGGTTTGCACAGATCATCGGGACGCCGCTGAGCCGGCTGACCTCTGCAAAGACGCTCGAAGGTATTTTCGCGCCCGAGGCGGTGCCCGAGGATTTCGCGATTCGCGGCGGTGGTGCGCTTTCGCAGCGGCCGATCGCGATCGCGGCGGCGGCGGCGGATCTGGGCGGCGTGAACGACGATCTGACGCCGATGGTCGAGCGCTATGGCGAGATTGGCGTGCCGACCCGGATCCTGTTCGGGCGGCAGGATGCGATCCTCGATCCTGCGTATAACGGCCACCGGACGGCGGCGGCTATCCCGGGGGCGAAGATCGATACGATCGAAGGCGGGCACATGATCCCGGTGACGGCGCCGGAGGCTTGTGCGCGGTTTGTGAGGGCTGCGTTCGCGGCGGGGTGAGGGGGAGGGCAAACAGACCAACCTAACCGACATAGTACCACCCCGGCGAAGGCCGGGGCCCAGTTGGAAAGGTCGATGTAATGGAGCGATGCGCTCGATTAGCTACCATCCCCACCTGGGCCCCGGCCTTCGCCGGGGTGGTGTTCCTTCGTCATGGTGGTGTTGGAGTCGACACGCCCGCAACAAACTCGAGCTCCCGCTTCCTTGTTCTCCCGCGAAGGCGGGAGCCCAGTCTGGGTCCCCGCCTTCGCGGGGAAACAGACTAGCCCGCGACGGGGAGCTTCACCTTGCCCGTGTCGTCGCGTTCCAGAGGACCGTAAGACAGCACGACTTCCAGCAACAACGGCCCGCCGTAGATGTGCGGGAACAGCTGTCCCCCGCGCGACTCTTCCCACTTCACGTCGTCGCCGAGCGCTTCGAGGTCGATCGCCGCGACGTGCAGGTCCGACTGACCGGCGAAGTGCTTGTCGACCGTCTCCGTCAGCTGCTCGGCGGTGGACAAGTGGATATAACCATCGGCGACATCCACCGGCGCGCCCGCAAAGCTCCCGCTTTCCAAGGTCGCCAGTTGCTCCCCCGTCAGCACCTTGTACGCGATCGGATCGCGGCTCATTCGCCGTCCTCCGGGCCTGCTGCGTCGTCCTCGCCGATCGTGGCGCCGGTGTCCGGAGCGACCTCTGGCACGGCATCCGCCAGGTTGATCTCGGCGTCTTCCTCGGTTTCCTCGATCCGCGCGGCCGAGACGACGTGTTCGCCCTTCGCCACGTCGAACAGCTTCACGCCAGCCGAGTTGCGGCTGATGACGCGGAGCGACGCCAGCGTCGTGCGGATCAGTTTCGCCTGGTTGGTCACCAGCATCAGCTGATGGCCCTTCGCCGCGGCAAAGCTCGCCACCACCGGGCCGTTGCGCGCGATGTTGTCGATGTTGGTGATGCCCTGGCCACCGCGACCGGTGCGGCGATAGTCGTAGGCGCTCGACAGCTTGCCATAGCCGTTCTCGCAGACCGTCAGGATGAACTGCTCGCGGTCCTTGAGATCGTTGTAGCGGTCGGCGCCCATGCCGTGATCGCCCTCGCGCTCGCCCTTCCACGGTGCGAACTTGAGGTACGTCTCGCGCTCCTCGGGCGTCGCGCCGACACGGTGCAGGACCGACAGCGAGATGACCTCGTCGTCGCCCTTCAGCGTGACACCGCGCACGCCGGTCGACGTCCGGCTCTGGAATTCGCGGACGTCGTCACCGGCGAAGCGGATCGCCTTGCCGAGCTTGGTGGCGAGCAGGATGTCGTCATGCTCACTGAGTAGCGCAACGCCGATCAGCTTGTCCTCGGAACCCTCCTCGAAGCGCATCGCGATCTTGCCGTTCGACGGCACGTTGGTGAACGCATCCATCGCGTTGCGGCGCACGAGCCCGCGCTGCGTCGCGAACATCACGTGCAAGCGGCTCCACTCGCTGAGATCCTCCGGCAGCGGGAGCACGGTCGAGATCGTCTCGCCCGGTGCCAGCGGCAGCAGGTTGATCATCGGACGGCCACGCGTGGCGGGGCCACCCTCGGGCAGGCGCCAGACCTTGTAGCGATAGACCTTGCCGAGGTTCGAGAAGAACAGCACCGGGGTGTGCGTCGAGGTGACGAACAGCTCGGTGACGACGTCCTCGTCCTTCGTCGACATGCCCGCGCGACCCTTGCCGCCACGCGCCTGCGCGCGGAACGTGTCGAGGCTGGTGCGCTTGATATAGCCCTGCATGGTCACGGTGACGACCATGTCCTCGCGCTCGATCAGGTCCTCGTCGTCGATGCCGTTGGCGGCGGCGGCGATCTCGGAGCGGCGCGGGGTGGCGAATTCGTCGCGGATCGCGATCAGCTCGCCACGCATCACTTCGTACAGCTTAGCACGGTCGCCGAGGATGTGGAGCAGCTCGCCAATCGTGGCGGCCAGTGCCTTCAGCTCGTCGCCGATCTCGTCGCGGCCGAGCAGCGTGAGGCGGTGCAGGCGGAGATCGAGGATCGCGCGGACCTGAGGCTCGGACAGCTTGTAGATACCGTCGGCCTGCTTGTCCTCGACCGCCTCGACCAGCGCGATGTACGGCGCGATCTCCTCGACCGGCCATTCGCGGGCGAGCAGCTTGCCGCGCGCTTCGGCGGGGCTCGACGATCCACGGATGACCTTGACGACTTCGTCGAGATTGGTGACCGCGATGACGAGGCCGAGCAACAGGTGCGCGCGCTCTCTAGCCTTGGCGAGTTCGAACTTGGATCGCCGCGTGATGACCTGCTCGCGGAACGTGATGAACGCGCCGATGATGTCGCGCAGGTTGAGCAGCTCGGGGCGGCCGCCGCGGATCGCCAGCATGTTGGCGGGGAAGCTCGACTGCGCGGGCGTGTGCCGCCAGAGCTGGTTGAGCACCACGTCGACGGTCGCGTCGCGCTTCAGGTCGATGACGATGCGGACGCCCATGCGGCTCGATTCGTCGCGGATGTCGCTGACGCCTTCGATCCGCTTGTCCTTGGCGGCTTCGGCGATCTTCTCGACCAGGCCGTTCTTGCCGGTCTGGAACGGGATCTCGGTGAGCACGATCGAGCGACGGTCGCCCTTGCCCTCCTCTACGATGTGGCGCGAGCGGACGATGATCGAGCCGCGGCCGGTCTCGTACGCCGACTTGGCGCCCGCGCGGCCGAGGATGATCGCGCCGGTCGGGAAGTCGGGACCGGGGACGATCTCGAACAGTTCCTCGGTCGTGATCGCGCCATTGTCCATATAGGCGAGGCACGCGGCGATGACTTCGCCGAGATTGTGCGGCGGGATGTTGGTCGCCATGCCGACCGCGATGCCGCCCGCGCCGTTGACCAGCAGGTTCGGGAAGCGCGCCGGCAACACCGAAGGCTCGCGCTCGGAGCCGTCATAGTTGGGCGTGAAGTCGACCGTGTCCTTGTCGAGATCGCCGAGCAGCGCGTTCGCCACCTTGCCGAGACGCGCCTCGGTGTAGCGCATCGCTGCGGGTGGATCGGGATCCATCGAGCCGAAGTTACCCTGGCCGTCGATCAGCGGCACGCGCATCGACCAGTCCTGCGTCATGCGGGCCAACGCGTCGTAGATCGAGCTGTCGCCGTGCGGATGGTATTTACCCATCACGTCGCCGACGATGCGCGCGGACTTGCGGTAGGGCTTGCCGGCGACGAAGCCGCTTTCGTGCGCGCCGTACAGGATGCGGCGGTGGACGGGCTTCAGGCCGTCGCGGACGTCGGGCAGCGCGCGCGCGACGATGACGCTCATCGCATAGTCGAGATAGCTCGACTTCATCTCGTCGACGATCGAGATCGTGGCGATGCCGGCGGGCTCGCCGCCCTGGGGTTCGGCGAGTATGGTCTCGTCGGTCAAATCTGAACGCTTTCGGCTTGTTGCGGTGTTGTGACACACCTTAGCCGAGGGGGGTGGGCCTTACTACCCCCGCGCACGCGTACGCACGCGAGGGACAGTAGTTTCATCGTTAATTTCGGGCTTATTTGCAGGCGGTCTTGGTCTTGTTGCCGGCGAGCGAGCAATTGTACGTGACGGTCTTGCCGTTGGCGAGCTTGGTGGTGACCATGCGGCCCTTGGCGACGGTCGTGGTGCGCTTGGCGACCTTGGTGTTGCCCATCGGCGTGGTGGTCTTGGTGGTGGTGGTGTGCGTCGCGACGGTCTTCGGCTGGACGGTCTTGGTCTGCGCCTGCGTCGCGGCGACGGCGGCAGTTCCGGACAGAAGCGCGGCGCCGGCGAGGATCGCGAGGGGGAGGGACTTCTTCATGCGGGTATCCTCTCGTTTCGGCCTTGGTGGACGATGCGGAGAGACTGCGCCGGGAGACCTGAACGGAGTGTGGCAGGCAGGTGAAATCCACGTCATGCGCGGGGGAGGCGGTGTGCGTTGCAAGCTCGGTTCTCCTGCGCAAGCAGGAGTCCAGGGTTGCCGGCGGTAGCGTTTGGTATCCTGGGCTCCTGCGTGCGCAGAAGAACAGCGACTAAGGCGTGACCTCGACACCGTCCCAGGCGAACAGTTTACCGCTGTCCGGCGCTCGGAGTCCGTCGATGACGTCGAGCAACTGCACCGCCGCGCGGTCCGGCTTGAATAGGTTGCCAGGCGTCACATTACCATGGAACGGCTTCGACAAACCGGTGTCGACCGTCCCCGGATGCAACCCCACGACGATCCCGCTGGAGTTCCGCCGCTTGTCCTCGATCGCGATCGTCTTCACCAACTGGTTCAGCGCCGCCTTCGAGGCACGATAGCCATACCAGCCGCCGAGCTTGTTATCGCCGATGCTGCCCACCCGCGCCGACAGCACCGCGAACACGATCCGCCCCGCCTTCGGCATCGTCGGCAGGAAGTGCTTCGCCACAAGCGCCGGCCCGATCGCATTGATCGCGAAGTTGCGTGCCATCCACACCGGATCGAGCTCGCGCATCGCCTTCTCAGGCCCCTTGTCGCCGTCGTGCAGCAACCCCGTCGCGACGATCACCAGCGTCGGCGACCCGACCCGCAAAGCCGCCGCCGCAATGCTCGCCTCGTCCTCCAAGTCGAGATGCCGGTCTCCGCTTTCGGACCGCGCAAACCCGTAGACCTTGTCGAAAGCCCCTTCCTCAATCAGCGCCTCTTCCAGCGCCTTGCCGATCCCGCCCGAGGCGCCGATGACGACCGCGCTGCTCACTTGCGCACGAACCGGAACTGCGCGTCGCTGCTGCCCGTCGCGTCATAGGCGTAGCCGTCGCTGTCGAATCCCTTGATCCCCTCAATGTCGTCGACGCGGTGCTCGACCAGCCACCGCGCAACCATGCCGCGGGCTTTCTTCGCGTGGAAGCTGACGAACTTCTGCGCCTCGCCCTCGCGGAAGTCGATCGCGACGACGCGTATCGAGGAGGGCAGCTTGCCGTCCGCCGCCGCCCAATATTCCTGGCTGGCAAGATTCAGGATCGTCCCCGATCCCTCCGCCTCGACGTCGTCCGCGAGCAGCTTGGCGATCCGATCGCCCCACCATTCGGTCAGTTTCGTCTTCCGCGGCGCCCAGCGCGTGCCCATCTCCAGTCGATAAGGCCGCATCAGATCGAGCGGCCGCAACAGACCGTAGAGCCCAGACAGCATTCGCACGTGATCCTGCGCGTAATCCACCGCCGCCTCGTCAAGCGTCTTCGCTTCCAACCCGGTATAGACGTCGCCTGCGAACGCGAACATCGCCGGGCGCTCGGGCAGCGTGTCGAAATCGCGGAACCGGTCGGCGTTGAGTTTCGCCAGCGCGGGCGAGATGTGCATCAGTTCCGACAGCTTCTTCTGCGTCAGATGCGCGGCAGCGTGTGCCAGCGTTTTCGCCTCGTCGGCAAACCGCGGCGTAGTCGGCTCGAGCTTGGGCAGTGCGCTCTCGTAATCGAGCGTCTTGGCGGGCGAAAGGACAGCGATCATTCTCGCGATCTAGCGACCGCCGTAAGCGCGTTCAATCGACGTTCACCAGCTAATTTGCAGGCAGGGGATCCGGACCGCTTGCTTGAACGTATGCACCACGGACCATATAGCGTCGCGGCGCGCCACTTACGTAAGCGGGCCGACGCAGAGGGAGAGTTTCCGCATGAAGACCATTTCCAAGCTTGCACTGGTTGCGGCGTTCGCGACCGGCGCAAGCAGCATGGCGATCACCACGCCCGCCTTCGCCAAGGACAAGAAGGCTGACGCCGCTCCGACGGTTAAGCTCAGCCCCGAAGTCCAGAAGCCCGGCCTCGCCGCGCAGACCGCGCTGGCGGCCAAGGATTACCCGACCGCGCAGACCGCGATCGACCAGATCGATGCCGCCGCGAAGACCGATTACGAGAAGTATATCGGTGCCGCGCTCCGGTACCAGCTTGAGTCGGAGAAGCTCGTCGCTGCGCAGACCACCAACCCCAACGCACCGATCAACGAGACGACTCTCGCCACGCCGCTCGACGCGCTGATCGCCAACCCGGCGACGCCCGCCGCGGATCGTGGTCGCTATGCTTATCGCCGCGGTGCGCTGGCGTTCAACGGCAAGCAGTATCCGATCGCACTTCAGTATTTCTCGAAGGCGAAGGAACTCGGCTACACCGATCCCAACCTGTCGTTGCAGATCATCAAGGCGAAGATGGATAGCGGTGACGTCGCTGGCGCCACTGCCGATCTCGATGCCGCGATCACGCAGATGACCGCATCGGGCCAAAAGGCGCCGGAGGAATATTACCGCTACGCGATCGCCAAGTCGTACGCAGCCAAGCGCAAGCCAGAGACGATGGCGTGGCTCAAGAAGTGGATCACCGCGTATCCGTCGGCCAAGAACTGGCGTGACGTATTGATCCTGTCGGGCATCCAGAAGGACGCGTTGATCACGCTCGACGAACCGCAGAAGGTCGACATTTTCCGCCTGATGCGCGCGACCAACTCGCTGGCCGACCAGACCGACTATCTGCAATATGCGGACAGCGTGAACCGTCGCGGCCTGCCGAGCGAAGCGCAGGCAGTGATCAAGGAAGGTCTCGCCTCGGGCAAGATCCCGGCGTCGAACACGATGGCCAAGGGTCTGCTCGCAGATGCGACCAAGAACATCGCGGCGGACGGCCCCTTGTCGGGTCTCGAAAAGCGCGCTGCGACGGCCCCGAACGGCAAGCTCGCCGCGGGTACGGCAGATGCGTATCTCGGTCAGAACAACTACACGAAGTCGATCGAACTCTATCGTTTGGCTCTGACCAAGGGCGGCATCGACGCGGATGACGTGAACCTGCATCTTGGCATCGCGCTTGCGCGCTCGGGCGACAAGGCGGGCGCGGCGACGGCGTTCTCGGCGGTGAAGGCATCGCCCAAGGCGGACATCGCGAACCTGTGGACGACTTGGCTCGGCGCACCGGCTGCGTAAGCGGTCCGGTCTCTGGCTAAAGAACGGGGTGGCAGCGATGCCGCCCCGTTTTTGTTTGAGAATGGGAGCTTCGAAGCTCGATCCTCCCCTGTCACGGCCTCGTCAGGGGAGGTGGCAGTCCGCAGAACTGACGGGGGGTGTCGCGCGATCGAGAGGGTGTCACCCCTCCGTCTGGCAAGCGCCAGCCACCTCCCCTTGCAGGGGAGGATCGAAGTCGTAGCCTAGTCCACCACCACCGGTATCCCCGACAGCGCCTTGGCCGTCCGGATCGTCAGCGACGTCTTCACGCTCGCCACGTTCGGCGCCGGCGTCAGATGCGTCGTCAGGATTTCCTGGAAGCTCTTCAGATCCGCCGCGACGATCTTCAGGATGAAATCGATCTCGCCATTGAGCATGTGGCATTCCCGAATCTCAGGAATATCCGCGATATGATGCTCGAACGCCGCGAGGTCGTGCTCGGCCTGGCTGCGCAACGAGACCATGGCAAACACCGTGATCGGAAAGCCCAGTCGGCTTGCATCGAGATCGGCGTGATAGCCACGGATCGCGCCTGCCTCTTCGAGCGCGCGGACGCGGCGCAGGCAGGGCGGGGCGGTAAGCCCCACCTGGTCGGCCAGGTCGACATTGGTCATTCGACCGTCGGCCTGCAACAGCGACAGGATCTGCCGATCGATCCGGTCAAAACTCATTTCACGCAACTCCCGATAGGCATCGCAAACCAAGCGATTCATTCCTCATAGCGATAAGATTGTTGCGGTAAAACGCAATTGTCCCACTATGCGACGAACCCGGATCCGCACCAAAATGGATTGTTCCTTCGATGAGTCGGCGGCGTTAAGGAATCGGTACGGAGAGCGTGGTACGCCCACCGAAGCCGGGGAACGATGTGCGGTTCGACGATAGCCTGAAGACGATCCTCGCTGCCGACATGGCCACCGGTTTCGGCGCGCAATCCGCGTGGCGGCAACTGGTCGACCTGATGGGCCGCGGGCGGACGGCGGTCGATGAACCGGCGATCGCGCGGTTGCGGCTGTTGCGCCAGGCGGTGCCGGTCGAGGTTCGTGCCGCCAGTGCCCGCGCGCTCGCGTTCGCCCGGCCCGATGCGAACCTGGTCGGGTTCTTCGCCGAGGATGCGCTGGCGATTGCCGCACCGGTGCTGCGGACCGCGACTCTGGAGCCTGACGAATGGCTGGCGATCTTGCCGCGGCTAACGCCGGCTAGCCGTTCGGTGTTGCGCCATCGCCGCGACTTGCCCGCATCGGTCCAACGTGGCTTGCAGAGCTTCGGTCCCACCGACTTCGTGCTGCCGCAACCCGATGCGCCGGCCGAGCCCGAGCCTGTCGAAGCCGAGCGGATCGTTGCAGAGCCGATCGCTATCGAGCCAGCGCCGATCGAAGAGCCGACTGTGGCTGAAGAGGCGCCTTCAGCTGAAGCGCTGCCTAGAGCTGAAGAGCCGGTTGTCGAAGTGTTCGACACACCGTCGGTCGACACGCCCTTCGCCGGGGCACCCGAACCGTCGCTCTATTCCGCGCCTCCCAGCGAAACCCCCCTTAGCGAAACCCCGTTCATGGCGCTCGGCGCGGTCGCCCGCGGCCTTCCGTTCGTCGCCGAGGCGTTTCGCCACGCCAAGCTCGCCGAGACGGAAGCGGCCGTCGCTGAACCGGCTGAACCCGCGCCAGCAGACCGCTTCGAAATATCTGACCTCGTCGCACGGATCGAGGCGTTCAATCGCGACCGCACCGTCGACGCCGCCACGCCAACACCCGCGGCGGCCGAGATCGAGGGCTTCCGCTTCGAAACCGACGCGCAAGGCGTCATCCGGATGGTCGATGGCGTCGCCCGCTCCGCGCTGATCGGCGTGTCGCTCGCCTATGCCGCGCAACAGGGCGAGGCGCATCTCGATGGCGTCGCGGCCGGCGCATTCCGTCGTCGTTCACGGTTCAGCGACGCGCGGCTCGAGGTCGGCGGGCTGTCGGACGCGTTCGGATCGTGGCGGCTGTCGGGCGTGCCTGCGTTCGAACATGCATCCGGCCGCTTCATCGGCTTCCGCGGCACCGCGCGCCGGCCACGTCGCGACGAGACCGCGGCGCCGGCAAAGCCCGCATCGTCGCCGGTCGCCGATTCGCTCCGACAACTGGTCCACGAACTGCGCACGCCGACCAATGCGATCGCCGGGTTCGCCGAGCTGATCGAGACGCAGCTGCTCGGCCCCGTCTCGCCGACGTATCGCGACCGCGCGACAGCGATTCGGACGCAGGCGGGCGACCTGCTCGCCGCGATCGACGATCTTGATACGGCGGCGCGGATCGAAGGCCATGCGCTCGATCTGCGACTGACGACAGTGCCGGTCCGTGCGTTGCTCGACCGCGTCACCACGGACCTCCAGCCGCTCGCCGCATTGCGCGGGGCGAGCTTGTCGGTGGCGATGGCTGCGAGCGACTGCGCTATCCTGGGCGACGATCGCGCGGTCGAGCGGCTGGTCGGTCGCCTGCTCGCCGCGCTGGTGTCGGCCGGGCGCCAGGGCGAGCAACTCGGGATCGTCGTGCGGCCGGTGGGCGACACGATCACGATCGAGTTCGATCGCCCCGCCGCGCTCGCTGCGCATGCGACCGACGTGCTGCTCAGCATCGACGCCGAACAGGAGAACGACGGCGCACCACTACTCGGCACCGGCTTCGCGCTGCGTCTCGCGCAGAATCTCGCGGTAGAACTCGGCGGCGTCCTGACGATCGGCGCGGAACGCCTGACGCTGCAACTTCCCGCTGCCGATATCGTGGAAGCGGAGTGCCCGACCGCCGATGTCGCGGAAGCGGAGCGCACCGCCGACGACCAGCGGTGACCTACCGCCCGCCGCGGCCAACCGACGCGCAGCGGGTGATCTGGCCGGAGGATTTTGGTACCCGCTTCACTGTCTTCGTGGACGTCGAGGAAGAGTTCGACTGGCGCGCGCCGCTCGATCGCCGCAACCGCGCGACGACCGCGATGGCGGCGTTTCCCGACGCGCACCGTCGGTTCGCGGAGCGCGGTGTCGCGCTCAACTGCATGGTCGACCACCCGATCGCCACCGATCCCGCTTCGGTGGCGGTCCTGTCGCGCGTCCTCGAAGATGGGCGGTCGGAGATCGGCACGCAGTTGCACGCCTGGGTCAATCCGCCGTTCGAGGAGGTGGCGACATCGGCGTCAAGCTACGCGGGCAACCTGCCGCGGACGCTGGAGGCGGCCAAGCTTGAGACGCTCACGGCCGCGATCAAGACCGCGTTCGGCACCGCCCCGCGTGCGTATCGCGCTGGTCGCTATGGCATCGGCCCGAACAGTTTCGAACTGCTTGCAGGGCTCGGCTACCGGATCGATAGCTCGATCCGCCCCGGCTACGATTATAGCGGCGATGGCGGTCCGGACTTCTCGCTGGCGGATGCCGGAGCGTATCGCGAAGGCGGTATCGTCGAACTGCCGCTAACCACCGTTTTCACCGGCCGCGCGCGAAGGGGCGGCGGCAGGCTGTACACTGCGCTAGGCCGCCTACCGAAGGGCAGGGGGGTATTCGCGCGCGCGCGCCTGTTGTCGCGGATCGTGCTGACGCCCGAGGACATGCCGATCGAGGCTGCGCTGGAGGCGGTTGCGGTCGCGGCGGGCGAGGGGTTGCGGCTGTTCAACCTGTCATTCCACTCGCCGTCATTGGCGCCGGGTAACACCCCCTATGTTCGCGATGCCGCCGACCTGAAGCGCTTTCATGCATGGTGGACGACGATGCTCGACGAATTCGACCGCCGCGGTATCCACAACGCCTCGCTCTCCGAGATTATAGCCGCGCTGGGATGAGCTGAGCGTATCGGAACGATCCTCCCCCGCAAGTGGGAGGTGGCGCCGCAGGTGACGGAGGGGGGACACGGAACAGCGGTTTTCCTTACCTCCCCCTCCGTCTGGCAAGAGCCAGCCACCCCCCCCTGGCGGGGGAGGATCGCCGCAGACGCCGCTTTCTATCTTGGACTCCTGTGCGGGGGAGAACGATGTCGCCCTGCACCAATGCCCAAAACGAAATAGGGCGGCCCGTTGCCGGACCGCCCTTCTGATACGCAGATACTGAAAGCGAGATTAGCGCTTCGAGAACTGGAAGCTACGACGGGCCTTCGCCTTGCCGTACTTCTTGCGCTCGACGACGCGGCTGTCGCGGGTCAGGAAGCCTGCTGCCTTGACCGATGCGCGCAGCACCGGCTCGAAGCGGGTCAGGGCCTGGCTGATGCCGTGCTTGACCGCGCCGGCCTGGCCCGAAAGACCACCACCCTTGACGGTGCAGACGACGTCGTACTGACCTTCGCGCTCGGTGATCCCGAACACCTGGTTGATGACGAGACGCAGCGTCGGACGTGCGAAATACACTTCCTGGTCACGACCGTTGATCGTGATCTTGCCGGTGCCGGGCTTGACCCAGACGCGGGCGACGGCGTCCTTACGACGGCCGGTCGCATAGGCGCGACCCTGCTTGTCGAGGATCTGCTCGCGCAGCGGCATCGGCTCGCGGACTGGCTCGTTCGAGACCGGTGCGGCGAGATCGCCTTCGCTGGTCGGCAGAGCCTGCTCGGCGGGGGCAGCCGGCGCGGGCTGGTTGGTCAGGCTCGCGAGATCGGCGAGCGACTGGCGGTTGTCGGACATTATGCGCCCACCTTGTTCTTGCGGTTCATGCTGCCGATGTCGAGCACGGCAGGGTTCTGTGCCTCGTGCGGATGCTCGGTACCCTTGAAGATACGCAGGTTGCGCATCTGCTCACGACCCAGCGGACCGCGCGGGATCATGCGCTCGACAGCCTTTTCAAGAACGCGCTCCGGGAAGCGGCCATCGAGGACCTTGGCGGCAGTGATGCCCTTGATGCCGCCGGCGTAACCGGTGTGCTTGTAATAGATCTTCTTCGCGGCCTTGTTGCCGGTGAAGCGGATCTTGTCGGCGTTGATCACGACGACGTTGTCACCGCAATCGACATGCGGGGTGAACGACACCTTGTGCTTGCCGCGCAGGACGTTGGCGATAATCGATGCGGCACGGCCGACGACGAGACCTTCCGCGTCGACGATATGCCACTGCTTCTCCACCTCAGCCGGCTTTGCCGACTTGGTGGTCTTCATGAGCGCCTTCATGGGCGTTAGACCTTCCAGATTGAATGCAAGCGCACCAAGGGGAGGCCCCGCAGCGCGAATGCCGGCCTAATGCTGAAAGGGGGGCTTCAAGTCAAGCTTTCTGCCGGTTTCCTGACGGGTATTATTATACCCGCTGCGTAATGCGGGGTGCGGTGCCGACTGCGTGGGCGGCGAACATCGCGGCTATCAGGAGGAGTGCGGCGTTGCCCTGGTGCGCAACCGCGACGTCGATCTGCACGCCGGTCATCAGCGTCGCGATGCCGAGGATGATCTGCAACGTGACCAGTCCGACGACGAAGAACCCTGCGCTGCTGCCGGTCTTGGTCGCCTTGATCGCCAGCCAGATCAAGCCGGCGGCCGCGGCGAAAGCGAACCAGCGGTGGATGAACTGCACGACGATCGGGTTGTCGACCGCATTGCTCCAGGCAGGGTTCACCATCGGCACGTCGGCCGGGAACAGCCCGTCGCCCATTAGCGGCCAGCTTGCGAAGGCATAGCCCGCGTCGAGCCCGGCGGTGAACGCGCCATAGACGAGTTGCACGAACAGCAACGCCAGCGCGAGGATCGCCACCGGCCGCATGCCGGCAGGGGCGGCGAGCGGGTTGCGGTGTAGCGCCATCAGGTCAAGCGCGGTCCACACGATCCCCGCGAGGATCGTCAGCGCGGTCAGCAGATGCACGGCGAGTCGGATATGGCTGACGTCGGTCCGCACCGACAGCCCAGACGCGACCATCCACCAGCCGATCGCGCCCTGGAACGCACCAAGCGCGAGCAGCGCCGACAGCCGCCAGCCATAGCCGACGGGGATCCGCTTGCGCACCGCGAACCAGATCAGCGGCACCGCGAACACAAGTCCGATCACGCGGCCCCACAGCCGGTGCAGATATTCCCAGAAGAAGATCGCCTTGAACCCGGACACGGTCATGTCAGCATTGAACGCGGCATATTCGGGGATGCGCTTGTAGGCAGCGAACTCCACCTGCCACTGCGCGTTGTTGAGCGGCGGGATGATCCCGCTGATCGGCTTCCACTGCGTGATCGACAGCCCCGACTCGGTCAGCCGTGTGATCCCGCCGATGACGACCATCGCGACGATCAGGCCCGCGACCGTGTACAGCCACAGGGCGACCGCACGAGGACGGGCTTTGGTGAGAAAGGCGGCACTGGGTTGAAGCATGGCGATGAGATAGTCCTTTGCGCAGCCCGGCGCCATTCCTTCATGGTGAGGCATTGCTTCATGTTGCCGGACCGGCGGAGGTGGGGGGCGTAGCGCCCTGCCGCTCCTCCCGTCATCCTGACGAAAGTCAGGATTCAGAGTTACGCACGCTGCCGCCTGAGGCTCTGGATCCTGACTTTCGTCAGGATGACGACGGATAGCCACTACGCGATCTCTGGCGGCGATCCGACCTGACGAACCTAAAATTCCTCGCAAGAAAATCTGCAATGTAATGTTGTATCCTTTCAACTGCCCATCTATATCCGACGGACGATGACGCCTTCGGCTACGCATACCCACCGCTTCGCCGGCCTCGATCGCTATGCGATCGGGCTGTCGGGCCTGTGCATGGTGCATTGCCTCGCGACCTCCGTACTGGTCGCGCTCATGTCGACGGCGGGCGGTTTCCTGCTCGATCCGATCTTCCACGAAGTCGGCCTGACGATCGCGATCGGCCTCGGTGCGCTCGCGCTTGGACGCGGCGTTCTCAACCACGGCTATATGATGCCCGCCGCAATGGGCGCGCTCGGGCTCGGCATCATGGCGGGCGCGATGACGTTGCCGCACGACAGCGGCGGCGGCGAGACGTTGTGGACGATCGTCGGCGTCGGCCTGCTCGCATTCGGCCACGATCTCAACCGCCGCGCCGATAGCTAGGTTGGGTTGCTGGAACCCTTCCGGCATCCTACTTCATCCAGCATGGCGCACGCTCACACCCACACCGAACCGCAAGGCGCCGACCTCACCGTCGCAGCACAATCGACACTTGAAAAGGCCGGCGAGCAGTGGACCACGATGCGCGCCAGCGTGTTCGCCGCGCTGGCCAGCTTCGAGAAGCCGGCGTCGGCGTACGACATTGCTGAAGCCGTCTCGAAATCCGAAGGCCGCCGCGTAGCCGCCAACAGCGTGTACCGCATCCTCGACCTGTTCGTCGGCGCGAACCTCGCACGGCGGGTCGAGAGCGCCAACGCCTATGTCGCCAACGCGCATCCCGATTGCCTGCACGACTGCATCTTCCTGGTCTGCGACTCGTGCGGCCAGACAACGCATCTCGATAACGACACGATCACCAAGGGTGTGCGGAATGCGGCGGAGGCGGCGGGTTTCTCGCCAGTACGCCCGGTGATCGAAGTTCGCGGGCGGTGTGCCGACTGCGAAGCGAAGTAGCCTCGCTCCTTCTACGTCATACCGGGCTCGTTCCGGCATCCACCGTTCCGCACACTCGATAGACGTAATTTTGCGGAACCGTGGACCCCGGAACTAGTCCGGAGTGACGGAACGTGTGGGGTTAGGTTCTACATCAGATCCTTCCCCATCCGGATCATCGGCACCGGCACGTCTCCCGGCGTCTCGATCCGCTCGATCGGCAGATACCCGCAAGCCCGGTACAATGGCTCCCCCACCAGCGTCGCCATCATCTCCGCCCGCGCAAACCTCACGTCGCGCGCAGCCGCTTCGCAAACCGACAGCACCAACCGCCCGACACCCCGCCGCGTAAAATCCGGGTCGGTATACATCGCCCGGATCCGCGCCGCGTCGCGCGCCGGGTCGAGCAACGCCGCATCCCGCAACCCCGTACTGTGATCGCCACCGTACAAAGTCGCCCGCCGACTCCACCCGCCACACCCGGCTAGCCGCCCCTCCGTCTCGACCAACAGATACGTCCCGTCCGCGATCAACTGCGTATCGAGCCCCATCACCGCGCGGCTCGCCTCGACCTGTGCGGGCGTGAGGAAGTCGCCTTGCAACGCGCCGATCGCCCGCGCCATCAGCGCCGAGATCGCCGGAATATCCGCCGCGACGGCAACACGGTGCGTAAAGTTCATAATTGTGCACTTCCCGAGCGATTTCAGCGCGAATGCTACGTCAAGACACGGTAACAATCGACACGATACGCGCGCTGCATTAAGCCCGTCCGATGGCCGACCTTCCTGCGACACCGCTGCTCGACACCGTTTCGACACCCGCCGACCTCCGCAAGTTGCGTCCGGACCAGCTCCGCCAACTTGCCGACGAACTGCGGACCGAGACGATTTCGGCGGTCGGCACCACCGGCGGGCATCTCGGCTCGGGTCTCGGCGTGGTCGAACTGACCACCGCGATCCATTACGTGTTCGATACCCCGCGCGACCGGTTGGTGTGGGACGTCGGTCACCAATGCTATCCGCACAAGATCCTGACGGGGCGTCGCGACCGGATTCGGACGCTGCGCCAGGGCGGCGGGCTCAGCGGCTTCACCAAGCGCAGCGAGAGTGAATACGACCCGTTCGGCGCGGCGCATTCCTCGACCTCGATCTCGGCCGCACTGGGCTTTGCCGTTGCCAACAAGATCGCTGGCACCCCCGGCAAGGGCATCGCCGTGATTGGCGACGGCGCGATGTCCGCGGGCATGGCCTACGAGGCCATGAACAACGCCGCGCAGGCGGGCAACCGCCTGGTCGTCATTCTCAACGACAACGACATGTCGATCGCCCCCCCGGTCGGCGGGCTGTCGGCGTATCTGAGTCGTATCGTGTCGAGTCGGGAGTTCCTCGGCCTCCGCGATCTGGCCCGTAAGCTTGCCAAGCGGCTACCGCGACCGATCGCCAGCGGCATGCGCAAGACCGACGAGTTCGCCCGAGGCATGACGATGGGCGGCACGCTGTTCGAGGAACTCGGCTTTTATTATGTCGGCCCGATCGACGGCCATAATCTCGAACACCTAATCCCGGTGCTAGAGAATGTCCGCGATGCCGAGGAGGGCCCGATCCTCGTCCACGTCGTCACCAAGAAGGGCAAGGGTTACGCCCCCGCCGAGGCCGCCGCGGACAAGTATCACGGCGTGCAGAAGTTCGACGTGATCTCGGGCATCCAGACCAAGGCGCCACCGGGACCGCCGCAATACCAGAACGTGTTCGGCGCGCAGCTCGTCGCAGAGGCCGCCAAGGACGACCGGATCTGTGCGATCACCGCGGCGATGCCGTCGGGCACCGGCCTCGACGCGTTCGCCAAAGCGTATCCCGACCGGTTCTTCGATGTCGGCATCGCCGAGCAGCACGGCGTCACCTTCGCCGCCGGCCTTGCCGCGCAAGGGATGCGTCCGTTCTGCGCGATCTATTCGACATTCCTTCAGCGTGCATACGACCAGGTCGTGCACGACGTGGCGATCCAGAACTTGCCGGTCCGTTTCGCGATCGACCGCGCGGGTCTGGTCGGCGCGGACGGCGCGACCCATGCCGGCTCGTTCGACGTCACATATCTCGCGACGCTCCCGAACTTCGTCGTGATGGCGGCGGCGGACGAGGCCGAACTCGTTCACATGACGCATACTGCGGCGCAGTACGACACGGGCCCGATCGCGGTCCGTTATCCGCGCGGCAGCGGCACCGGCGTCGCGCTGCCCGAGACGCCGCAGTTGCTGGAAATCGGCAAGGGCCGTGTCGTGCGTGAGGGCAAGACCGTCGCGATCCTGTCGCTCGGCACGCGTCTCGAGGAGGCTTTGAAGGCCGCCGAAATTCTCGAGGCCAAGGGGCTGTCGACGACCGTCGCCGATCTCCGCTTCGCCAAGCCGCTCGATGTCGACCTGATCCGCAAGCTGCTGACCACGCACGAAGTTGCTGTGACGATCGAGGAGAATTCGGTCGGCGGCTTCGGCGCGCATGTTCTGACGATGGCGTCCGACGAAGGGCTGATCGACGGCGGGCTCAAGCTCCGCACGCTGCGCCTGCCTGATGTCTACCAGGATCAGGACAAGCCCGAAGTCCAGTATGCCGAAGCCGGTCTCGATGCGACTGCGCTGGTCGACACCGTCCTCAAGGCGCTCCGCCACAATTCGCGCGGGGTCGCTGAAGCGCGCGCATGACCGGGCCGACCAAGGGCCTCGTGATCATCGTTTTGGCGGTGATCGTGATGGTGTCGTTGAATATTGCGATGTGGCGGCGGATGCGGGGTGGCCTGGCAGCGGCGAAGGCCGAGCAGGCGGCGAATCCCGAACTGTTCGATCAGGACGGTTCGCGTATTTCGTGAGCGGCCAACCCCAACACACCACCCCGGCGAAGGCCGGGGCCCAGTTGGAGAGGTCGCAGTAACGGGGGATGGCGCTCAGTTAGCAACGTCCCCCAACCGGGCCCCGGCCTTCGCCGGGGTGGTGCATCTTTTGACGAGTTGGTTTAGCCGCCTAGGTAGTGCGTTTGTGCGGCGTCCGTTGCGCTCACCGCAAGGATCGACCGCGCCTTGCTCGGCGGCAGCGCCTGCCCCCGGCCATCGCCACTCGCCGCGATCACCCGCTCCAGCAGATCCTGCCCCTCGCGCCACCAGCCGATCCCGCTTGCCGCGTTCAGATGCCCCTGCGGCCCGGCATCGACGAAGTGGCTGCCCCAGTCCGCCGCCATGCTGTGCGCGCGCTCGGGCGTGACCCAAGGGTCGTCGCTGCTCGCCACCACGATCGAAGGGAACGGCAGCGGGGTGCGCGGCGTCGGTGAGAAGCCCTTCAACTCCGCCTGTGCGCCGCCGCGATCGACATCCGCCGGCGCGACCAGCAACGCGCCCGCCACCGGCCAGCCATAAGGCTGCGGGCTGAGTTCGGCCCACCACGCCACCGCGAGGCAGCCGAGGCTGTGCGCGGCAAGGATCACCGGTGCATCCGCGCGGCGGATCGCCTCGTCGAGTCGCGTCACCCAGGCGTTGCGGTGCGGCGTGTTCCACATGCCGAGTTCGACGCGCACGGTGTCGGGCCGCGCGTCTTCCCACAGCGTCTGCCAATGCGAAGGCCCCGATCCGCCGAGACCCGGCACGGTCAGGATGGTCGGCTGGACGGAATCATACGGTGCGAAACTACCCACAGCGCTTCTCCTTCTCCAAGGCCCCGTTTCGGGGTGAGAAGCGTGACCGGGGGGACGCTCTAGGGGACGCCGGCTGATCACGCTTCCCAAGCCTCAACGTAATCCTACCTGATCGGTAGGCAATAGCATTGCGGCGAAAGGAAGGCAGCTTGCGGCGATCGGATCGCGGGGCGATAGGCGGGGTATGGGAAAGTTGCGCGCATGGTAAAGATACGGGCAGACCAGATGCTGGTCGACAGAGGCCTTGTCGAGTCGCGGACGCGCGCGCAGGCGCTTATCATGGCGGGCCTCGTTTTTGCGGGGACCAAGAAGGTCGACAAGCCCGGCCAGACGCTTCCCGACGACGTGCTGCTCGACGTGCGCGGACGCGATCACCCCTGGGTTTCGCGCGGCGGGATCAAGCTCGCGCACGGCCTTGCGCATTTCGGCTGGGACGTGACCGACGCGGTCGCGATCGACGTAGGCTCTTCGACGGGCGGTTTCACCGACGTCATGCTGAAGAATGGCGTGACGCGCGTGTACGCGGTCGATAGCGGCACCAATCAGCTCGCCTGGTCGCTACGCCAGGACGACCGCGTGATCGTCCACGAACAGACCAGCGCCCGCATTCTGACGCCCGCGCATATTCCCGAACCGATCGACCTGATCGTATGCGACGCGAGCTTCATCGGGCTTGCCAAAGTGCTCGAACGGCCGATGAGTTTTGCCAAACCCGACGCAAGGCTGATGGCGCTGGTGAAGCCGCAGTTCGAGGCGGGGCGCGGCGAAGTGGGGAAGGGCGGCGTCGTCCGCGATTCCGCGATCCACCAGCGCGTCTGCGACCAGGTCGCGGCATGGCTGACCGGGCAGGGCTGGCATGTCGAGGGCGTGGTCGAGAGCCCGATCACCGGCCCCGAAGGTAACGTCGAATTTCTGATCGCCGCGATGCATGGCAAGGGGCCAGCACCGGACGTACCGGTTTCGGAAGCGCCGGCGGATCCCCAAAGACCCCCGTCATCCTGACGAAAGTCAGGACCCAGGATACCGAGGGCGATCCTGCTTGGCTCTGGGTCCTGACTTTCGTCAGGATGACGGAGGACGGTGTTGATGCGTGCCTAACCGCCACCCACCGTGCCGGAATGAACCACTAGCGGAACGATTCTCGCCAACGCACGGTTTACCGATCGCAAAATGCGCGCCACGACGAGCGCGCGTAAAGACGGAAGGATTTGTGTGGGCGGTATCGCTTCGAAGGGCCAGTTGAGGATGTCGTTCCTCCGCTGGGCGGTCGTGACCGTGCCCCTGATCCTATTGCTCGGTTTCCTCTCGGGTCGCTCGGTCAGCGTCGGTAGCGACAATGCCTGGTACATGACCCTCGCCAAGCCTGCGCTGAACCCGCCGGGCTGGGTCTTCCCCGTAGTCTGGACGACGCTCTATATCCTGATCGGGCTTGCGCTCGCGATGATCCTCAACGCGCGCGGGGCTCGGTTGCGTGGGCTCGCGGTCGCGCTGTTCGTCGGGCAGTTCGCGTTCAACCTCGCCTGGACGCCGATGTTCTTCGGCGCGCACAGGATTGGCGCATCGGTGCTGGTGATCGTCGCGATGCTCGCCTTGTCGATCGCCGCAACCTTCGTCTTCGCGCGCATCCGGCCCGCCGCGGCTTGGCTGATGGTGCCGTATATGGTCTGGATCAGCTTTGCCGGCGTGCTCGCGTTCAGCATCGGGCAGTTGAACCCCGGCGCCGAGACACTTGCACCCGCCAGCCATACGTCCCAAATGCTGTGACGAACTGATCTTACGGGAATTTGAAGCAATGCAGTCCGAAAACCGCGTGTTCGACGATATCGTCAAGGTCTTGAACGGTGCGGCCGGTACGCTTGCGGGCGTCGGGCGCGAAGCCGGTTCGGGCGCGCGTGAGCGTGCCCGCGAATGGCTTGGCGGGCTCGATTTCGTCAGCCGTGAAGAGTTCGATGTGGTCAAGGCGATGGCCGCCGCAGCCCGCGACGAAAACGACGTGCTCAAGGCACGGCTCGACGCGCTCGATGCTAAGTTCGCCGCGCAATCCACAGTAAATGTGCCGTCCGGGGCGTCATACGAGGCGGCGGTCGACTGACTTTTCCACAGTTTTCCGCAGAAACGGGTTCGATGGGGTTGCCGTGGCGTTTTTGCCTCGGCACCCTTTGTCGTGCGATAAGGACCGCCAGGACCCTATGATGCTCGACCAAGTAGACCACGACCACGAAGACGCCGCCCCGATCGACATGCTCGAGAGCTACTATGCCGCGCATGGCTGGGAGCACGAGCGTCATGAGGATGAGATCGTTGCGACCGTAAAGGGTAGCTGGACGACGTACGAACTCCGCGCGCTGTGGCGCGAAGACGATAGCGTGCTGCAATTCCTCGCTTTTCCCGACATCAAGGTGCCCGATGAGCGGCGCCAGGCTGTCTATGAGACGATCGGGCTGGTCAACGAGCAGCTCTGGATCGGCCATTTCGAGCTATGGTCGTCGAGCGGCATATTACTGTTCCGGCATGCGGCGATGGTCGACGGTGGCGATGAAGGAACGATGTCGCTGGACGCCGCCGAACTGCTAGTCGAATCGGCGATAGAGGAATGCGAGCGTTTCTACCCCGTGTTCCAGTTCGTGTTGTGGGGCGGCAAGAGCCCCAAGGAGGCAATCGCTGCGGCGCTGATCGAAACGCACGGCGAGGCGTGAGCGTGCGTTTCCCCGAAGGCCCGCTGTGGCTGATCGGTTGCGGCAACATGGGCGGCGCGATGCTGCGCCGCTGGATTGCCGCGGGGCTTGATCCGGCGACCGTGACGGTGATCACGCGGAGCGGGAAGGGTGCCCCCGAGGGTGTCCGCTCGCTGACCGCGTTGCCCGACGAGGAGGCGCCTGCGACGCTGATGCTCGCGCTCAAGCCGCAGCAGATCGAGGCTGCGCAGGCGTTGCTGGCGCCGATGAAGGGCGCACCGACGCTGCTGCTGTCGATCCTCGCCGGGGTCGATCATGCCGCACTGTCGGCGCGGTTCGCGGCTGAGATGATCGTCCGCGCGATGCCCAACCTACCGGTCGCGATCGGCAAGGGCGTGACGTCGCTCTACGCCCCCGGCGAACCTATCGCGGCGGCAGAAGCCTTCGCGGCCCCCCTCGGCCATTACGAATGGATTGCCGACGAAGCGCATTTCGATGCGGTTACGGCACTCGCAGGCTGCGGCCCCGGCTTCGTGTTCCGCTTCGCCGACGCACTCGCCAAGGCGGGCGCTGCGCTCGGCCTGCCGGCGGACCAAGCCGCACGCTTGGCGATCGCCACGCTAGAGGGCTCGGCGATCATGGCCGCCGATGCGGACGTGTCGCCCGCCGTGCTCGCGGACCGCGTGGCGAGCCCCGGCGGATCGACCCGCGAAGGTCTGAACGTCCTCGACCGCAACGATGCGCTGGTAACGCTGCTTAAGGAAACGCTAGCCGCCTCCGAATGCCGCAACGCTGAAATGGCGGCCGCCGCGCGCTAGGTCGTGGAGGGGAGGCGGGTCGTCATTCAAGCTTCAGCCGCTATCCGAACCTTGCCCTGCCATTCCAACCTTACCCCGTCATTCTAACCTAACCGCGTCATTCTAACCTTACCCGTCACTCCGCCCCTATCCCGTCACCCCAGCGAAAGCTGGGGTATCCCAGCGTGGCTCGCGACATCTGCCAAACCATGAGATCCCAGCTTTCGCTGGGATGACGGTTGAGGAGTGGGCAAGAATGGATGCGGGGTGAAGAGCAGTGGCGGCGGCAGCAGCTGACAGTCAGGCAGTCATCAGTCGGGCAAGTCTCAGTAAGGCGTGCATCAGACTTTGGTCCGGCAGGCATCGGGTATCGAGCAACATTCCGGCACGCAACGCGCTTCAGGCATCAGCACTCGGCGCCCGCGCGCTTACCCGCGCAACCCGATCACCTGTGACCGCTCGCTCTCCGGCACCAGGCCCTCCAGAACCGCCCAGAAGCCCGACACCGCGCTCTGTCCCGCACTCGCATACGCCGCCGACATCTGTACCCGCGCCGCCTCGAACAGCTCGCGCTCCATGATCGAACCCGCCGGCGTCAGTCTTAGCAACCGCTGCCGCCGATCGCGCTCGCCTGGCCGGGTCTCGACCAGCTTGCGGTCGGCCAGTTCGTTCAGGACGCGCCCGAGCGACTGCTTGGTGATCGCCAGCAACGACAGCAATTCGCTCACCGTCATGTCGGGTTTGCGCGCGATGAAATACAGCGCACGATGATGCGCGCGTCCCAGGCCTTCCTGTGCGAGCCCCTCGTCGATCGACCGCGTCAGGTGGCTATAGCCGAAGTACAACAGCTCCATGCCGCGGCGGAGCTCGGGTTCGCGAAGGAACAGGGGTGAGGCAGGCGAAGCTGTGGCAGACATGTTGACCGGTTTAGCCATCGCCCGTAGTCGTCGGCAACCCGCCTTGAGAGAGAATTCGATGTCCGCTCCAGCTTTTACGTCGCCCTCCGCCTTTCGGCATGAACCGAATGCGACCCCGGTCGAGGCGAACGAGCGCGCGAAACGGCTGATCGACCCCGGTTTCGGCCGCGTCTTCACCGATCATATGGCGATGATCCGCTACAGCGAGACCGAAGGCTGGCATGACGCCCGCATCACCGCGCGTGCGCCGCTGACGATCGATCCTGCCTCGTCGGTGCTGCATTATGCGCAGGAAATCTTCGAGGGGATGAAGGCGTATCGCCTCGCCAATGGCGGCACCGCGCTGTTCCGTCCCGAGGCGAACGCGCGCCGCTTCCAGGATTCGGCGCGGCGCCTCGCGATGCCCGAATTGCCCGAAGAGCTGTTCCTCGAATCGGTCGAGCGTCTCGTCAAGACCGATGCGAACTGGATCCCCGAGAGCGACGGCGGCGCGCTGTACCTGCGCCCGTTCATGTTCGCGTCCGAAGTGTTCCTCGGCGTGAAGCCGTCCGCCGAGTATCTCTACATGGTGCTCGCCTCGTCGGTCGGCGCGTATTTCAAGGGCGGAGCCCCGACCGTGTCGATCTGGGTGAGCCAGCAGTATACGCGCGCCGCGCAGGGCGGCACCGGCGCGGCCAAGTGCGGCGGCAACTACGCCGCCAGCCTGCTCGCGCAGTCCGAGGCGATCCGCAACGGCTGCGATCAGGTCGTCTTCCTCGACGCGGCCGAGCGTCGCTGGGTCGAGGAACTGGGCGGGATGAACATCTTCTTCGTGTTCGACGACGGCAGCATGGCGACGCCTGCGCTGACCGGCACGATCCTCCCCGGGATCACGCGCGACTCGATCCTCACGCTCGCACGCGCGAACGGTATCGAGGTCCGCGAAGAGGGTTACACGATCGACCAGTGGCGCGCCGATGCGGCGAGCGGCCGGCTGGTCGAGGCGTTTGCGTGCGGCACCGCGGCGGTGGTGACGCCGATCGGCACGGTGGCAAGCCCCGAGGGTCGCTTCACGATCGGTACGGGTGGTCCGGGGGCATTGACGATGCGGATGCGCGACGCGCTGGTGTCGATCCAGCGCGGCACCGCACCCGACGACAACAACTGGCTGCACCATCTCGCGGATTGACGTCCGCGGGGGCTTTTCAGACGCCGCCGCCCCGCTATAAGGCCGCCTCTGTTGGGGCGTCGCCAAGTGGTAAGGCAGCGGCTTTTGATGCCGCCATGCGCAGGTTCGAACCCTGCCGCCCCAGCCAGTCTCGGTTCCCGACCAATCTTCGTACCCGAGACGATCCTTGCTCGACTGCTGGAGCAACCCACCCGGTCGATCGTTCGGTATCGCATGCGCCAAGCCACCACATCGCTCACCATCGACACCCGCCGTCAGGGCCTCGTCGACGTTACCGACCCTATCGAACGATGGGTCCGCGATCAGCGGATGGTGGAAGGTTTGCTGACGATATTCTGCCGTCACACCTCCGCCTCGCTCCTCATCCAGGAAAACGCGGCGCCCGAGGTTCGCACCGATCTCGAAGCGTATTTTGCGCGGATCGCGCCGGAGTCGCGTGAGTATCTCCACGACGACGAGGGGCCGGACGATATGCCCGCACACCTGCGCACGGCACTCACGCAGGTTCAGCTCTCAATCCCGCTGATCGACGGGCGACTCGCGCTTGGGACGTGGCAGGGCATCTACCTGTTCGAACACCGCCGCCGCCCGCATCGGCGCACGCTCGCGCTTCACGTCATCGGCGACTGACGCAGATCATGAAAAATGCGTCAGGCCGGTGGCGCATTGGAGCGATGTCGTTCATCAACCGTTCCACCACTGACGGCTAATAAGCGGCGTTTCGCCGCATTCGCCGCGAACGGAGACGACACCATGTTCAAGATACAGGGTCGCAAGGTCGCACTCGCAGCGCTCGCAACGGGCACGCTGCTGTTGGCCGGATGCGCGACCGAGACCACTTATCGGCCCGCAACGGGGCAGGGGTTCAGCCGCACCGGCTATAGCGATCGTATGGTCGAACCGGGTCGCTTCCTCGTCAGCTTCGCCGGCAACAGCGTTACGTCGCGCGACACCGTGGAGCGCTACCTCTTCTTCCGTGCGGCCGAACTGACGTTGCAGAACGGCTATGATTATTACCTGATGGCCGATCGCGACACCAACCTCCAGTCGAGGACCTACTCGACACCGGGTCTTGGCGGCGGGTTCGGTTATGGTGGCTTCGGCGGCTATTGGGGTCCGTCGTGGCGTTATTACGGGCGCGGCTTCGGCTGGCGTAACTGGAGCCCGGGCTTTGGCGGCGGGTTCGGTGGATACGGCGGCGGCTTCGGTGGCCCCTGGGGCAACGACTTCGATGTCCGCACGATCGACCGGTATGAGGCGACTGCCGAGATCGTGATGCGCAAGGGCCCGATCCCGCGCGACAACATCCGGGCGTTCGATGCACGCAAGGTCGTCGACAGCATCGGACCGAGTGTCGTGCTGCCGAAGTAAGCACGTACTCTAGACGGCGAAAAGGCCGGGCTATTCTCGCGAATGGCCCGGCCTTTTTCAAGTGCCGTGTTCCTGCGAACGCAGGAATCCAGGATTGCAGACGATGGTGCTCGTAACCCTGGGCTCCTGCTTTCGCAGGAGAACCGCACACTCCTAAATCAGGCGCTTACCCCGCCGCCTTCGCCAGTCCCTTCGACAATTGCAGCGCACCATGCAGCCGCGCCTTCGGATCGCCCCACGCCCGCTGCAGCACCAGCTTGCTGTCCGGTCGCAACCGCGCGACGCCGTTCAGCCGCTCGACATACGCCAGCAGCTTGTCGATGTTCGGCGGCGTGTCGTTGTGGAACGACACCAGCACGCCGCGCGGCCCGACGTCGATCTTCGACACGCACGCGCGCTTTGCGTTCAGCTTGATCTCGATGACCTTGATCAAATTCTCGGTCGCGTCCGGCAGCGGCCCGAACCGATCGATCATCTCGGCCGCGAACGCCTCGATCTCCTGGCTCTCGTCGAGATCGTTGAGGCGGCGATACAGCCCCATCCGCAAGTCGAGATCGGGCACGTAATCCTCGGGAATAAGGATCGGCGCGTCGACCGTGATCTGCGGGGAGAAATCGCGCGGCCGCGACGAGGTCATGCCGCCGGCCTTGGCGTCCATGATCGCCTCCTCCAGCATCGCCTGGTAGAGTTCGAAGCCGACCTCCTTGATATGCCCTGTCTGCTCGTCGCCGAGCATGTTGCCCGCCCCCCGGATATCGAGATCGTGGCTGGCGAGCTGGAACCCGGCGCCGAGTGAATCGAGATCGGACAGCACCTTCAGGCGCTTCTCCGCGGTCACCGTCATCTGCCGTTCGGGCGGCGTCACCAGATACGCGTACGCCCGCGTCTTCGACCGACCGACACGCCCGCGCAACTGGTACAGCTGGGCGAGGCCGAAGCGGTCGGCGCGGTGGACGATCATCGTGTTGGCGGAGGCGATATCGATCCCGCTCTCGATGATCGTGGTCGAGACGAGCACCTCGAACTTCTTGTCGTAGAACGCCGACATGCGCTCCTCGACCTCGGTCGGCGACATCTGGCCGTGCGCGACGACGAAGCGGATCTCGGGCACCTGCTCGCGTAGGAAATCCTCGATCTCGGGCAGGTCCGCCACGCGTGGGGTGACGACGAAGCTCTGCCCGCCACGGTAATGCTCGCGCAGCAACGCCTCGCGCAGCACGACCGGGTCGAACGGCATGATGTAGGTTCGCACCGCGAGGCGATCGACCGGCGGGGTCTGGATCACCGACAGTTCGCGGATGCCCGACATCGCCATCTGCAGCGTGCGCGGGATCGGCGTCGCGGTCAGCGTCAGCATGTGGACGTCCGCTCGCAGCGCCTTCAGCCGCTCCTTGTGCGTGACGCCGAAGCGCTGCTCCTCGTCGACCACCACTAGGCCGAGGCGCTTGAAGTCGATGTTCTTCGCGAGCAGCGCATGCGTGCCGATGACGACGTCGATCGTGCCGTTCGCCAGCCCCTCCTTGGTCGCCTTCGCCTCGCTCGCGGTGACGAGCCGCGACAGGCGGCCCATGTTCATCGGGAAGCCTTCGAATCGGGCAACGAAGTTGTTGTAATGCTGGCGGGCGAGCAACGTCGTCGGGCATACGATCGCGACCTGCTTGCCGCCCATTGCCGCGACGAATGCTGCGCGCAAAGCGACTTCGGTCTTGCCGAAGCCGACGTCGCCGACCACGAGCCGGTCCATCGGTTTGCCCGCCGCGAGATCGCCGAGTACGTCCTCGATCGCGCGGTCCTGGTCCTCGGTTTCCTCGTACGGAAAGCGATCGACGAAGCTGGGGTAGCCGCTCGAATCGGGTTCGAGCACGTCGCCCGGATGCAGCGCGCGTTCGGCGGCGGTCGCGATGAGTTCGCCGGCGATCTCGCGGATCCGCTCCTTCATCTTCGACTTGCGGCGCTGCCAGCCCTCGCCGCCGAGACGGTCGAGCGTCGCGCCTTCCTCGGACGAACCGTAGCGCGAGAGGACGTCGATATTCTCGACCGGCACGTACAGCTTGTCGCCGCCGGCATAGCTCAGCGCGACACAGTCGTGCGGGCTCTGACCCACGGGAATTGAGGTCAGTCCCTCGTATCGCCCAATGCCGTGCTCGGTGTGGACGACGAGATCGCCCGGCGTCAGCGTCGCGAGTTCGGCGAGGAATGCGTCGGCGGACTTCTTGCGCTTCTTGCGGTGGACGAGGCGGTCGCCGAGCATGTCCTGCTCGGTGAGGACCGCGATCCCCGGCGCGGTGAAACCGTGGTCGAGCGGGAGGACGATCAGCGCGACGCCGAAGCTACGCGCGGTATCCGCGATGCCGAGCGCCTCCTGCCAGGTTTCGGCGTGCTTCCCGCCCTTCATGCCGTGATCGGCGAGCAGGCTCCCCAGGCGTTCGCGCGCGCCGATCGAGTAGCTGGCGAGGATCGGTTTCCGCCCCTGCTTGCGCAGTTTCTCGACGTGATCGGCGACGGCTTCGTAGATGTTCGCCTGCGCCGCACGTTCGGGGCCGAAATCGCGCGGGCCGTCGACGTCGAAGTCGAGCACGGTGTCGCTCGGCGGTTCGTGGAACGGCGAGGTGATGTGCGCGGCGAACGCCTCGACGCCGCCGGACCATTCCTGCGCGTCGAGATACAGTGCCTTGGCGGGCATAGGGCGATAGCTGCCGGGTTGGGCCGCCTCGGCGCGCTTGCGGTTCTCGTAATAGTCGGCGATCGATTCGAGCCGGCTTTCGACCGCCGCGGCGACGCCGTTGTCGCGTACCACCACGTCGTCGGCGCCGAGATGGTCGAACAGCGTCGCCATCTTCTCCTCGAACAGCGGCAGCCAATGCTCCATGCCCGCGATGCGGCGGCCTTCGGAGATCGCCTGGTACATCGGATCGCCGGTCGCGGTCGCGCCGAAAGCGTCGCGGTAGCGGGTGCGAAAACGCTTGATCGAGTCCTCGTCGAGCAGCGCTTCGGAGGCGGGGAGTAGGACGAAGCCGTCGATCCGGCCGGTGGTGCGCTGGTCCGCCGCGTCGAACGTGCGGACGCTCTCGATCTCATCGCCGAAGAAATCTAGGCGTAGCGCGTGGTCCTCGCCCGACGGGTAGAGATCGACGATCCCGCCGCGGACCGCATACTCGCCCTGGTCGTGGACGGTGTCGGTGCGGACATAGCCGTTCGCCTGGAGCAGCATGGCGAGCTTGTCGCGGCCGATCCGTTCGCCGGGCGCGAGCCGCGCGACGAGCTGACGGATGCGGAACGGGGTGAGGACGCGCTGCGTCGCGGCGTTGGCGGTGGTGAGTAGAAGCTGCGGCCCCTTGGGCTTGCCCTGCAGCCGTTGCAGCGCGGCGACACGCTCGGCCATGATGCGGAGCGTCGGCGAAGCGCGGTCGTAGGGAAGGCAATCCCAGGCCGGGAAGCTCAGCACTTCGAGATCGGGCGCGAAATACGCCGCGGTCGAGGCGACCGCGCGCATCGCCGCATCGTCCGGCGCGATGAACACCGCGCGCGTTTTTGCTGCGCGCGCGAGGTCGGCAAGTAGCGACGGCTGGAAGCCGGACGGTACGCCGGAGAGGATCAGCGGGCTGGTCGCGGAAAGGATCGTCTTGAGGTCTGGCATTGGTTTCCTAAAGCCCTCTCCCCGTCGGGGAGAGGGTTGGGTGAGGGGCTGTTCCGGGCGTTGCTCTGCTTGGCTGCCCCTCACCCCGACCCTCTCCCCGGAGGGGAGAGGGAGTGCGTTACTTCACGACCGTCACGTAATCGATGTCGCGCATCGCCTGCATCATCGGCCCGTCCCACTCCGGTGGACACACGATCGATCCGATCGCCCAGCCCATGATGTCGACATCCTGTTCCTCCAGCAGCGCCTCGAACCAGTCGAGCTGCTCGGGCGTCCATGTCCGGCCATAGGTTTCGAAGAAGCCGCCGATCATCATGTCGGCTTCGCGCGTGCCGCGGTGCGAGCTGCGAAAGCCCAGGCGCTTGAGGCGGGTCTCGTGGTCCATCGTATCTCCAAACACGAACAGCCGGCGACCGCTCTGGCAGCGGCCGTCGGCTTAGCTATATGAGGCAGATAGTCATGCGACCCGAAATCCTCAATCCGCTGTTCGCCGAAACCCTCGTCCTGAAAGGGGTGGGGCCCGCGCTCGCCAAGCCGCTCGACCGGCTGGGGCTCGCGCGCGTCGTCGACGTCGCCTTCCATTTGCCGACCGGCTATGTCGATCGCCTGCCACGTACCGAGCTCATGTCGAGCGACGCCGGGCGGATCATCACGATCACGCTGACCCCGCGCGACTACAGGATCAGCGCCGGGCGCGGGCCAACGCGCGTGCAGGCGACCGACGAGCACGGCAACTATGTCAGCCTCGTCTTCTTCGGCGGCAGTTCTGGCTGGGCGAAGAAGCTGCTGCCGATCGGCGAGGCCAAGCGGATCTCGGGGCGGCTCGACGAATACGGCCAGGAATTGCAGATCGTCCATCCGGACATCGTCGAACCCGACGAGGAATTGCGCGAGCGCGAGCCGATCTATCCGCTGTCGGAAGGCCTCACCTCGCGGCGACTGGCGGCGCTCACCACGCAGGCGGTCGCGCGCGCGCCGGACCTGCCCGAGTGGATCGAGCCGGGCCTGAAGGCGAAACGCGAATGGCCCGGCTGGCACGAATCGCTTGAGCGCATCCACGCGGAACCCTCGGACGCGAAGGCGCGCGAGCGGCTGGCGTATGACGAGGTTTTCGCGAACCAGCTCGCGATGACGCTGGTCCGCGCCGATACGCGCAAACGTCGAGGGCGAGCGCTCCATGGCGACGGGCGGCTGCGCGACCTGCTCAAGCTCCCCTACACGCTCACCGGCGCGCAATCGCGGACGGTCGGCGAGATCGAGGGCGATCTCGCGCAGACCGCACCGATGCTGCGGCTGCTGCAAGGCGATGTCGGCTCCGGCAAGACGCTGGTCGCGGCGATGGCAATGCTGATCGCGGTCGAGGCCGGCGCACAGGCGGCGATGCTCGCCCCCACCGAAATCCTCGCGCGCCAGCATTACGAGACGCTGCGGAAAACACTCGCCGGCCTGCCGATCAACGTCGGCGTGCTCACCGGTCGCGACAAGGGGCGCGTGCGGGAAGCGACGCTGATGGCGCTGGCGAGCGGCGAGATCGACATCCTCGTTGGCACGCACGCGATCTTCCAGGACGCGGTCGGCTACAAGGATCTCGCTCTGGTGGTGGTCGACGAACAGCATCGCTTCGGTGTCGCGCAGCGGATGACGTTGCAGGCCAAGGGCGTCGCGCCGCCGCATCTGCTGGCGATGACCGCGACGCCGATCCCGCGCACGCTGACGCTCGCGCAATATGGCGAAATGGACGTCAGCCGCCTCGACGAGATGCCGCCGGGCCGCCAGCCGATCGAGACGCGCGTGATCTCCGAGGACCGCCTTGACGACGTGGTCAACGCGCTCGGCCGGCATCTGGCGGATGGCGGGCAGGCATACTGGGTGTGCCCGCTGGTCGAGGAGAGCGAGAAGAGCGACCTAGCCGCCGCCGAAATGCGCGCGGAGACACTGCGTGCCCGCTTCGGCGACAAGGTCGCGCTCGTCCACGGCCGGATGAAACCGGCCGAGAAGGACGCGGTGATGGCCGAGTTCTCTGCCGCGCGCACGTCGGTCCTCGTCGCGACGACGGTGATCGAGGTCGGCGTCGACGTCCCCAACGCCACGCTGATCGTGATCGAGCATGCCGACCGCTTCGGCCTCGCCCAGCTTCACCAGCTCCGCGGGCGGGTTGGGCGCGGCACCGGGCGGTCGATCTGCCTGCTGATGCGCGGCTCGTCGCTCAGCGAGACATCCCGCGCGCGGCTCGCCTTGATGCGCGAGACCAACGACGGGTTCCGCATCGCCGAGGAGGATCTCCGGCTCCGCGGCGCGGGCGAACTGCTCGGCACGAAGCAGTCCGGCGAGATGGCGTTCCGGCTCGCGACGCCCGACATGATGGCCGACCTGCTACAATGCGCGCACGACGACGCGCGTCTGCTGATCGACCGCGACGGCGGGTTGGAGGGACCGAGGGGGCAGGCGGCGAGGACGGCGCTGTATCTGTTCGATCGCGACGCCGGCGTTGCCTTGCTACGCTCCGGCTGACGTCAGATGTTGCGGACCATCACCGTCAGCATGCCATAATAGTCGGACAGCGGGATCGTCTGTTCGAGTTCGCAGCCGATCCGTCCACCGAGCGACCAGCGTACGATCGCATCGACGCCGCCAAGTATTGGCAGGGTAATCCGCAGCCGATCGCCAGCCTCGGGCGAACCCTCGCATCGCGCCATCAGGCCGTTCGCGGACATGTTCACCAGCACCAGTTTCATGCTCCGGCCATCGCCGTCGATCGCATGCGTGCGGTGCATCACCTCGTCGCGTGGCTCGCCGCGGTGGTCTCGAACAGCCGTGGCATAATTTCGCATCGGATGTTCCCCGTTTTCTAGGACTATTGGCTTAACGGCGTCGCTGTGAACCTCGTGCGAACGGAGATGCTTAACGGCGTGTTTTCCACAACCAAAATGCCCTCCGTTACGAGGGAGTTAGCATCCCATGCCGCTTTTTCCCGAGGCTCAAACGGACCGGCGCCACGACCTCGATCGAGGCGGTCGGCTCCTTTTCGACGGTGCCGTCGATCCGCACCGCACCCTCGGCGATCTTCCGTCGCGCTTCGCCGTTGGAGGCGACGAAGCCGAGCCCGACGAGCGCCTCGACGATACCGATCGAGCCGTCCGCAACGGCAAAGCTTGGCAAGGAATCGCCCGATGCACCCTCCTCGAAGGTCTTTCGCGCAGTCTCCGCAGCCTGTTCGGCGGCAGCCCGGCCGCGACACATTGCCGTCGCTTCGTTGGCCAGAACGATCTTGGCGGCGTTGATCTCGGCACCTTCGAGCGCCTCCAGCCGCGCGATCTCGTCGAGCGGGAGGTCGGTGAATAGGCGCAGGAAGCGGCCGACGTCGCGGTCGTCGGTGTTGCGCCAGAACTGCCAGTAATCGAAGTGCGGCAGCTGGTCCTCGTGCAGCCAAACCGCGCCCGACATGGTCTTGCCCATCTTGCCGCCGTCCGCGGTCGTGATCAGCGGGGTGGTGACGCCGTAGACCTCGGTGCCGTCCATCCGGCGGGACAGCTCGATGCCGTTGACGATGTTGCCCCATTGATCCGAGCCGCCCATTTGCAGGCGGCATTCGGCGCGGCGCGACAGCTCCAGGAAGTCGTAGGCCTGTAAAATCATATAGTTGAATTCGAGGAAGCTCAGCGACTGCTCGCGGTCGAGCCGCAGCTTGACCGAATCGAACGCGAGCATCCGGTTGACCGAGAAATGCTGGCCGACATCGCGCAGGAACGGGATATATTCGAGCGCGTCGAGCCACTCGGCATTGTCGAGCATGATCGCATCCGTGGGCCCGTCGCCGAACGTGAGAAAGCGCTCGAAGATGCGCCGGATCGATGCGACGTTGGCCTTGATCCCGTCCTCGCCGAGCAGCTTGCGCGCTTCGTCCTTGAAGCTCGGGTCGCCGATCTTGCCGGTGCCGCCACCCATCAGGACGATCGGCTTGTGCCCGGTCTGCTGGAGCCGGCGGAGCAGCATGATCTGGACCAGGCTGCCGACGTGGAGCGACGGCGCGGTCGGGTCGAAGCCGATATAGCCGGGCACCACCTGCTTACCGGCGAGCGCATCGAGCGCGGCCGCATCGGTCATCTGGTGGACATAGCCGCGCGAGGTCAGCGTGGTGAGCAGGTCGGACTGGTAGGTCATGGTGCGTCTCGTTCCCCTTCCGCTTGCGGGAGGGGTTAGGGGAGGGGCTTCGTGGCTCCCATGCCCTCCCCCGACCCCTCCCGCAAGCGGGAGGGGAGAATCACGTCATCCCGGCCATCACCGTCATCCCAGCCTCAACCGTCATCCCAGCGAAAGCTGGGATCTTTGTGGGGCGGGTGCCGTGGCCCGAACCGGGATATCCCAGCTTTCGCTGGGATGACGGGAAGGGAGTGGGTTACGGTAGTGGACGGATCAGCTTCGCGGCAGTTGCGACGTCGGATCCACCGGTGTCCGCCCCTTGCGGAGTTCGAAGTGCAGTTCCGGACGATCCGCGAACCCGGTGTCGCCCGACAGCGCGATCGTCTGCCCTCGCTTCACACTCTGGCCGCGCTGCACCAGCAGTTTCGACGCATGACCGTAGACGCTGGTCCAGCCGCCGCCATGCTTGACGATCACCAGACCACCGAGCGCGGCGATGCCGTCGCCGACATAGGCGACCACGCCGTCCGCCGCGGCATGGATCGGTGTCGACATCGGCACGGCGATCTTGATGCCGTCGTTGCGTTCGCCGCTCGCACCCGGACCGAAGCGCTTCACGAGCTTGCCGTCGACCGGCCACAGGAACCCGCCGCTCGCCAGACGCGCTGGTGCGGTGACGACCGCGTTCGACGGCAGCACGCGGCGCGGTGTCGCGATCGGCCGAGCGGGCGCCTGGTTGCTCGCCAGCGCGGGCTCGCCACCGGTGAGGATGTCGTCAATGTCGAGCTTGAACGCCTGTGCGCGTTCCGAAGCACTTGGCCTGCCGCCGCCCGGAGCGTCGGGAATCTGGATCCGCTGATCGGCACGCAGCACGTACGGCTCGACTAACGCGTTGACGGCCACGATCCGCGACCACTCGACGCCGTACGCGCGCGCGATCGCGATCCCGGTCTCGCCGCGGCGGACCTGGTGATAACGCCCACCGGGGATCGTCAGCCGCTGGCCGGCGCGGATCGTATAGGGCGATTCAAGGTCGTTGGCGCGCGCGATGGCTTCCATGCTCGCGCCGCTGCGGTCGACCACACGGGCGAGCGTATCGCCGGGCCGAACGAGATAGGTCGAGTCGGGGATGGTCTTCGCATCGGCGCTGACCGGCCGCGCTTCCCAGGCGGGGCGCGGCGCGGGCAGGGCGGCAACTTCGCCGGTATCGCGGCCAGGAATATCCTGCGGCGGCGTGTCGTCCCGGCGCGATCGATTGTCGTCTTGTCGTGGCCGATCATCGTCTCGACGGGGCTGATCATCGCGCCGCGGCGGGGGATCGCGATACCGCTGGGCCGGCGCGGTGCCGTAACCGGCCGGACGTTCGACCTGCGGAATACACGCGACGAGCCCGAGCAGCGGCACTGTCGCCACCGCAAACAGGCTCGCGCGCCGCATCAGCGATAGGCCCGTTCGAGCATATCCATCGACTCGAAATGCGTCAGGTCGAGATGCAGCGGAGTCACCGACACATACCCCTCCGCGGTCGCTTCGAGATCGGTCGCGTGCGCGGGCGTCTCGACGGTCCGGCCAAGCGCGAACCAGTGATACTCGTAGCCGCGCGGGTCGGTGTTGCTGACGATCTGCAACCGACCATAGTCGCGCAGGCCCTGCCCGACGACGCGAACGCCCTTGACCGCATCGGCCGGCCCGGCGGGAAAATTGACGTTGACCAGCGTTCGCGGCGCAAGCGGTGCATCGATCAACGGTCGCAGCACGCGCTCGCCCCAAGCGGCGGCGGCTTCGAACGGTACGCTGTCGCCCATGCCCTCGCGGCTGTAGATCTGGCTCAGCGCGATCGACCGGATGCCGCCCAGCGCACCCTCCATGGCTGCCGAGACGGTGCCCGAATAGGTTACGTCCTCGGCGAGGTTCGCGCCGCGGTTGACGCCCGACAGGATCAGGTCGGGTGGGCAATCCTTCATGATCTTGGCGAGCGCCAACATCACCGCATCGGTCGGCGTGCCCGCAACGGCGAAGCGCTTCTCGCCATGCTTCCGCACGCGGATCGGCCGCGACAGCGTCAGCGAATGGCCCGCGCCGGACTGTTCGTCGGCAGGCGCCACTACCCAAACATCGTCCGAAAAGGTCCGCGCGATCGTCTCCAGCACCTTGAGGCCGGGCGCATGATAGCCATCGTCGTTGGTCAGCAGGATCCGCATCAGCGCTTGGGCTCCAACACTGTCAGACCGCCGAGATACGGCTGGAGCACCGCCGGCACCGCGACCGAGCCGTCTTCCTGCTGATAATTCTCCAGCACCGCGACGAGCGTCCGGCCGACCGCGAGCGCCGACCCGTTGAGCGTGTGGACGAACCGCGTGCCCTTCTCGCCCTCGGGCCGATAGCGCGCGTTCATCCGGCGCGCCTGGAAATCGGTGCAGGTCGAGACGCTGCTGATCTCACGGTAGCGCGCCTGGCCCGGCAGCCAGACTTCGAGATCGTAGGTGCGTGCCGCGGTGAAACCCATATCGCCGGTGCATAGGAGCATCCGCCTGAACGGTAGCTGCAACGCGTCGAGCACCCCCTCCGCACACGCCGTCATCCGCTCGTGCTCGGCTTCGGACATGTCGGGGGTGACGATCGAGACCATCTCGACCTTGTCGAACTGATGCTGGCGGATATAGCCGCGCGTATCGCGCCCTGCTGCGCCTGCCTCGGAGCGGAAGCACGGCGTCAGCGCGGTGAAGCGCAGCGGCAGCTCGGCTTCGGTCAGGATCTGTTCGCGGACGATGTTGGTGAGGCTGACCTCCGCGGTCGGGATCAGCCAGCGACCATCGGTGGTGCGGAACAGATCTTCCGAGAATTTCGGCAGCTGGCCGGTCCCGAACACCGCCTCGTCGCGAACCAGCAGCGGTGGCGATACCTGCTCGAAACCGGCCTCCGCCACATGATCGAGCATAAACTGGCCAAGCGCGCGCTGCAGCTTGGCGGCAGGCCCGCGGACCAGCGTGAAGCGCGCGCCGGACATCGCCGCACCCGTCTCGAAATCGAGGCCGATCGCCGGGCCGATCGCGTCGTGCTCGCGGGCGGTGAAGGTGAAAGTCGTGCGCGTGCCGCGGGTGTGGACGAGCGCGTTGTCGTCCTCGCCGCCGCCCTCGGGGACGTCCGCTGCGGGAAGGTTGGGGATCGCCGCGAGCATGTCGCCAAGCTCCCCGCTCAGCCGCGCCTCGTCCGCCTCCAGCTGCGGCAGCGCCTCCTTCAGGCTCGCGACCTCGGCCATCAGCGCCTGCGCCTTCGCCTCGTCCTTCTGTGCCTTTGCCTGGCCGATTGCCTTCGACAACGAGTTTCTAGCGGTTTGGGAAGCCTGCGCGATCGCAACGGTGGCGCGGCGTGTTTCGTCCAGTTCAATAAGTCTTTCAACGTCGACATGAGTCCCACGTCGTTCGAGAGCTTCTTCGAAGGCGGCGGGATCGTCGCGGATCAGGCGTATGTCGTGCATGCCCGAGGCTATGCCGAGACGGGTGCGCAGGCGCAAGGCAGGCCCTCCTAATCCCCCCTTCGCCGGGAAGGATCGAGAGGGTCCGCAACCTCTCGAGTTTGCGGCGCGTTCATTCATCACACGCACAGCGAAGAAGGAGATATCGCATGCATCTTCCCCATAACTCGGTCGTGCTTGTCGCGGATGGTCGGAAAATGCTGTTTCTGCGTAACGAGGGCGACAATACGGACTTCAATCTGGTCGTCGAAAAGGCGCAGGAGCACGTCAATCCTGCCACCCGCGATCAGGCAACCGATGCCGCCGGGCGTGCATCGTCACCGCGTGGTGGTGTGCAGAGCTCGGTCGAACCGACCGATTTCCACCAGCTCGAAGAAGATCGTTTCGCCGCCGAAGCTGCCGATTTCCTCAAGGTCCGCGCGCTCAAGAACGATTACGAGTCGCTCATCGTCGTCGCACCGCCCAAGACCCTCGGCGAGTTGCGCAAGCATTACCACAAAGAGGTCAGCAGCCGGCTGACGGGCGAGCTCGACAAGGATCTGACCGGCCATCCCATCGCGGACATCGAGAAAGCGCTAAAGGCGGCCTGACTTCAGCGCCTAAGCAAAAGGCCCCGCCGGACATCTCCGGCGGGGCCTTTTTAATGCGTGCTGCAATACCTGTCAGGCGGCGATCGCGGCCGGCTTGGCGAAGCGTTTGCGGGCAACCAATGCGGCTGCGGCTGCACCGAACAGCAGCACCATCGGCGGCGCGGGAACCGGGGCAGGAGGCCCGCCGCTCGACCCCGTACTGCCGCTCGAACTGGCGCTGCTCGCACTCGACGCGCTGCTGGCGCTGCTCGCGCTACTGGCACTCGACCCGCTCGAGCTTGCCGACGATGCACTGCTGCCCGACGAGGCCGAGCTTCCCGACGATCCGTTCGAGCTCCACCCGCCGGTCGAATTCCAGCCGCCGTTCGATCCCCAGCCCTTGCTGCTCGAGCCATAGCTCGACCCGTCATGGCCGGGTTTGTCAGGCTTGCCGCCCGACGAACTGCCGCTGCTGGCCGACGATGCCGAGGACGCGGACGATGCCGATGATGCGCTGCTCGACGAGGTCGACACGTTGCCGCTGGATGACGAGGACACATCGCCACTGGAGCCGCCGGCCGACGTCGACCCGCCGCTCGACGTCGACGAGATGACGATACTGCCGCTCGAGCCGCCGCTTCCGCCAAAGCCGCCGCCGAAGCCACCGCCAAGCCCGCCGCCGAAAAAGCCACCGCTTCCGCCAATGACAACGGGCGCAGCACCAGCGCCGCCGCCGCCGATATACCCTTCGCCTACCGGCGCGGGGATCGGGACCGGCGCTCCATTGGCGACCGTGACGACGGTCGGAGCACAGGTCGTCCTGGTCGTGGTGGTGACGCGGCGAACGCGGGGTCGCTGCACCGCGGCGATCTGCGGGCGGGCCACGCGCTTGACAAGTACCCGCTTGGTATTGGCGGTGCGATTGGAGCTTTCCGCAACATGCACGGCGCCGCCGCCGATCAGGGCACCACCACACGCACAGGCGCACAATTTGGCCAAGGCCATCCTAACCGACATAGCGTCATTCTTTCGTTGCCGGCACCCTCGTGTTGCCGGATCCCCGTGTGCGATGATTACGACATCGCTATCCCACTAACTGCAAAACAAACCGTTAAGCGCAATAGCATTAACCACATTCGGCGGGCTGAATCACCTGTTTGCCGACATCGATGGATCCGACTCGCGGTTAACGTGCCGGCTTGGGACATCTTTGATCGTCTGGGAAGCGAATGGGGGAGAAGCCGCAGCCAATGGTCGGCTGCCCGGCGTGAAACGCCAAATTGTATACTTGTAATATAATGTCGAGGCGGGCGATGTTTGCGCAAGTCCGGTCGCTTGTGGTCGTCTCCGTGCACGACTATAGGCCCATTCACCATTTGGGGGCGGTCCTCGGAGATCAGCGTGGTTGATCCGACGGGGCCAGAGGGAGAGTGGTATGGCAACCGTGATGAATCGTATGGACGATACCGGAACTACCAACCGAAACGCTGCGAACGACAGCGACGTGGAAGGCTATCGGCCTGATGCCGACGAACCCTTTATGAGCTTGAGGCAGCAGGCGTATTTCCGTCGTAAGTTGCAGGAGTGGAAAGAGGCGATCCTTCGGGAGTCGCAAGAGACCTTGTCGCAGTTGCAGGTGGATTCGCTGCGCGAGGCGGATCTCACGGATCGTGCGTCGAGCGAAACCGACTGGTCGATCGAACTCCGCACGCGTGACCGGCAGCGCAAGCTCGTTTCGAAGATCGAGGCGGCGATTCGCCGGATCGACGAGGGCGAATATGGCTATTGCGAAGTCACCGGCGAGCCGATCAGCCTGGCCCGGCTTGAGGCACGACCGATCGCGACGATGACGGTCGAGGCGCAGGAGCGGCATGAGCGCAACGAGAAGGTCTCGCGCGAGGATTGATTCGGGATATCCCCTCGATCGAGCCTGAGCTAGAGTCGCGATCGGCTGGCGCCCGCCGTTAAGTATTTCGGCGGGTATTTGGTCTATACGTGAACGTGGCTTCGGCCACTGGGCCTCGACGGTGCGAGACAATAATGGACAGCTTCGATCGTACGACAGCCACGGATCGATCTTCGGACGGCGTAGCGCAGGATGCACCGTCAGGAGATTCGGGTTCCGGAAAGCGGGCATTGCCGCGCGACAGTCTCTTGCTGGTCGCGCAATGCCAACTTGGTGACGAGCGCATCGTACACGAGGTTCGCGTCCGCAATCTGTCCGAGGGAGGGCTGATGATCGAGCTGGACCGGCCAGCCGAGGTTGGCACGCGCGTCTGGCTCAATCTGCGCGGGATCGGCGAGATCGTCGGCAAGGTCGCGTGGAGCATGGCCGGACGGATGGGGATCGCGCTCGATAAGCCGATCGATCCTAAAAAGGCGCGCAAACCAACTAGTGGAACCGCCAAATCATCTGTTTCGTGAGTTTTTAGGTTTAGTGATACCTTCGTGCAGCGACGCCGGATGCGTCTGACCGTGACGATCGCTCCTCAAATCCCTGCCTGAAGAGCGATCGCAGGATAGGGGTGGTTCAGACCATTACAGGCTGACGATCTCTTCCTTGAGCCGCAGTTTCTGCTTCTTCAGGCTCGCGAGGATAGCAGCGTCGGGCAAAGGCCGGTGCGTTTCGGCGGCGATTCGCTGATCGAGCACGGCGTGCTTGGTTTCCAGGGCTGTCTGATGCGTCGTCTGCACAGTGAAGTACCTCCTGCATTAGGTTTGGGTCCTGAGTAAACCACCATGTCACGACAATGTCTTCATCGAAAATGGACCAAATCGATTGGGCGACCGGTTCAGGCGATGACCCGTTTTTTAGGCGGTAAGATCAAGACCCATGTCGGCCGGGTCCATTTATGCGTAGTTTCGTTGCATGACGCGCTGGCGCCCGACGCGATCCTCGCGACGCTTTAGCGCTCGCCAGCGCGTCCGCATTTGCTAAGGACTCGGGCGACGGAGGATCGGCATGTATCTTAGAGACGGCGTGGACGAGGCGCAGATTCGGGTTCGGCTCGACGGGATGCGGATCGAGCACCGCGACCTCGACGATGCGATCGCCGCCCTGATCCTGCTGCCGGTCCCGGACCAGTTGCAGATTGCACGATTGAAGAAGCGGAAGCTCAGGCTGCGCGATGAGATCGCCGCGTGCGAGGACATACTCGTCCCCGATATCATCGCCTAAGCGGCGGTGATGACGAGCATCAGGACGCACTGATCACCGTCTGTGTCCAAGGTGCATCGTTTTGGTACGTTTCGTACAAACCGCCGGTTTGAACGCTGGTCATCACACTGGGCGGGGCGGGGTGGCTATGGCATCGCACCTTGATGAATGGTCTGCAGGAATCGCCTTTGCATCGGCGACTGGTCGATGCGCTGTATAGCGAAGCGATGGTGTTGGCCGATGAGGCACGCACCTATTTCGATGAGGTAGGGCGCACGGACCGGGATACGCTCGATCCGATGATCCGCGTAAGCTTCAGTTGCGAGTCGCTGAAAGTGACGACGCGATTGATGCACGTGATTGCCTGGTTGTTGACGCAGCGAGCGATCGAGGCGGGCGAGTTACACCCTCGCGATGCGCTCGATCCCGCACGACGGCTTGGCGATGCTCCGGCGACCGACCAGAGCCTGCTCGATGTCCTCCCCACGCGGGCGCGGACGCTGATCGAGGCCAGCGCCGATCTGCATCGCCGGGTCGGCCGGCTTGATCGGGGACTGGACCAGATTGACCTCGATGTCACCAGCCCCGCCTTGTCGATACAGCGCATGCTCGCACGGGCATCATTCTAGGGCGAACCCGGGGCCGCAGTCACGATCCGACCGATTAGTACGGATACGCCTCGAGCCGAGGAGGCTGGGGCAATCCGCTACATCGCGCCGTCACCTACAGAGGCGGGGGTGGCACTGGCTCACGAACGAGGCCCAGCAGGGCTTGGGATGGAGCGGTCAGAGCGCCAATCGCGCCCGCGCCGCGCGGTACTCGCGCTCCAGCCGATCGATACGATCGGCGACGCTTTCGACCTTACTGACCGCGCCGATGCCCTGGCCCGAACCCCAGATGTCGCGCCACGCCTTCGGCTTCGATCCGTTGCCGCCGCCGAAGTCCATCGTCTTGAGATCGCCCTCGGGCAGATTGTCGGGGTCCATGCCCGCCGCCTCGATCGACGCGCGGAGGTAGTTGCCGTGCACGCCGGTGAACAGGTTCGAATAGACGATATCGGCCGCCTTGCCCGCGACGATGCCGTCCTTGTAAGCCGCATCCGCGTTCGCCTCGGTGGTCGCGATGAACGGCGAACCGATATAGCCGAAGTCCGCGCCCATCGCCTGCGCCGCGAGCACCGCGTCACCGGTCGCGATCGAACCCGACAGCGCGAGTGGCCCGTCGAACCACTGGCGAATCTCTTGGACTATTGCGAACGGCGATAGGCGACCGGCATGACCACCGGCGCCGGCTGCGACCGCGATAAGACCGTCGGCGCCCTTCTCGACGGCTTTGCGCGCAAACCGGTCGTCGATCACGTCGTGCAACGTGATGCCGCCCCAGGCATGGACCGCAGTATTGAGATCCTCGCGCGCGCCGAGCGACGTGATGACGATCGGCACCTGCCACTTGGCGCAGGTCTCGAGATCGCTCTCGAGCCGGTCGTTAGATTTATGGACGATCTGGTTGACCGCGAATGGTGCCGCCGGGCGATCGGGATTGGCGCGGTTATGCGCGCTGAGTTCCTCGGTGATCCGGTGCAGCCACTCGTCGAGCATCGCCTGCGGGCGCGCGTTAAGCGCCGGGAACGATCCGACGATGCCCGCCTTACACTGCGCGATCACCAGCTCGGGGCCGGAAATGATAAACAACGGCGAGCCGATGACGGGCAGGCGCAGGTTTTTTAGAATAGCGGGTACGGTCATGCCAGTTTCCTAGCGCAACCTATTCGCCCGCGCCAGACCCGGTTTTGCCCTCCACCCCGGCCGGCGATGCGGCGAAGTGGAGGGCAGGGTATCAGGCCATCTTGCCGATGACCTTGTCGAGCGTCAGCGGGTATTCGCGGATGCGGACACCGCACGCATTGTAGACCGCGTTGGCGATCGCCGCGCCGACGCCGCACAGGCCAAGTTCGCCGATGCCCTTGGCCTTCATCGGCGACGACTTTTCGTCGAGTTCGTCCATGAAGAACACGTCCTGCACTGGAATGTCCGCATGCGCCGGTACATGGTATTCGGCGAGGTCGTGGTTGACGAAATAGCCGAACCGCGTGTCGACGATCGCGTCCTCCATCAGTGCCGCACCCACGCCCATCGTCATCGCGCCGATCACCTGGCTGCGGGCCGATTTCGGGTTGAGGATACGACCTGCGGCGAACGCACCGCTCATCCGGCGGACGCGGATCTCGCCGGTTGCCGAGTCGACACCGACCTCGACGAAATGTGCGCCGAACGTGGCTTGTGCGTAAGTCTTGGTCAGGTCGCCGAACTCGATCGTGTCCTCGGCGGAGAGGCCGGCATCGCCTGCGGCCTCGGCAAGCGAGACGCTGCGGTTGCCCGACTTCACCTTGCCGTCCTCGAACACGACGTCGGTCGAGTTGAACCCGAGTTTCCGTGCAACCGAGTCACGCAGCGCCATGCACGCGGCATAGACGCCCGCGGTCGAGCTGTTGCCGCCCCACTGGCCGCCCGAGCCCGACGAGGCCGGGAAGCTGCTGTCGCCGAGCAGGACGATGACCTTGTCCATCGGCACGCCCATCATTTCGGCCACCGTCTGGCCGATGATCGTGTAGCTGCCGGTGCCGATGTCGGTCATGTCAGTGGCAACGGTGACGACGCCCTTCTTGTCGATCCCGACGCGCGCGCCCGATTTCATCGTGACGTTGTCGCGGAACGCCGACGCCATGCCCATGCCGACCAGCCAGCGGCCGTCGCGGACCTGGCCGGGGACGGGGTTGCGCTTGTTCCAACCGAAGCGTTCGGCGCCGGTCTTCAGGCAACCGACCAGGTCACGCTGCGAGAACTGACGCGTCGGCTTTTCCGGATCGACCTGCGTATCGTTGATGATCCGCAACTGGACCGGGTCCATCTTCAGCTTCTCGGCCAATTCGTCCATCGCCGCTTCGAGCGCGAGCAGGCCGACCGCCTCGCCCGGCGCGCGCATCGCGTTGCCCTCGGGAAGATCGAGCACGGCAAGACGAGTCGCGGTCATCCGGTTGGCGCCCGCATACAGAAGACGGGTCGCATTCGGCGCGGTTTCGGGACCGCCACCGGGGAGATCGCCCGACCAGCTCTCATGCGCGATCGCGGTAATCTTGCCGTCCTTCTGCGCACCGATGCGGAGGCGCTGGATCGTCGCGGGGCGATGCGTCGTATTGTTCATCACCTGCGGGCGGGCGAGTGCGAGCTTCACCGGCCGTCCACCGATCGCACGCGAGCCGAGCGCAGCCATGACCGCATCGCTACGGACCCAGAGCTTCGACCCGAAACCACCACCCACATAAGGCGACATCACATGGATGTTCTCCTTGGGCAGCAGCAGCGTCTCGCTCATGTCGCCAACCGCCCAGGCGATCATCTGGTTGGAGGTCCAGAGGGTGAGCTTGCCGTCCTTCCACGCTGCTGTGGTGGAGTGCGGCTCCATCATCATGTGGCTCTGGTCGGGCGTGGTGTAGCGCTCGTCGACCTTGACCGCGGCCTTGGCGAACGCACCCGCGAAATCGCCGACGGCGGTGTCGGGATTGCCGCTCTTCGGCTTGGTGGCTGAGCCCTGCGCGGCGGCGAGATCGAACTTGCCGGTGGTCCGTGCGTAGTTGACGCGGAGCAGCTTGGTAGCGGCACGCGCCTGCTCGAACGTCTCGGCAACGACGACCGCCACGGCTTGGTCGTAATGCTGGACCTCGGGCCCGGCGAGCATCCGCGCCGTGTGGTTCTTGGCCTTGCCGAGCTTGCCGGCGTTTTCGTAGGTGACGACGGCGAGCACGCCCGGCGCTGCCTTCGCATCGGCCGTGTCGATGCTCTCGATGCGGCCCTTGGCGATCGCCGCGCCGAGGATGTAGCCGTAGGCCGCGTTGGGCGCGGCGTCGTTGCGCTCATAGGCGTAGTGCGCGGTGCCGGTGGTCTTCAGCTTGCCGTCGACGCGGTCGAGCGGCTGGCCAAGCACCTTCATGCGGTCGGTCGGGTTCGCCGTGGCGGGGGTATCGAACTTCATGGGCGTCAGGCCTTCGCTTCTTCGAACACGGCGCCGATGGTACGTTCGACCAACGGCAGCTTGAACGCGTTCTGTGATGTGGTGCGGGCGCCGGCGAGGACGGCCGACGCGGTCGCCTTGGCGCCGTTGGGCATCTGCGCCTCGGCCGCTTCGACGCGCCATGGCTTGTGCGCAAGACCACCGAACGCAAGACGCCCGCGGCCGCCCGGCTGGATCACGGCGGCAACCGAGATCAGCGCGAACGCGTACGACGCACGATCACGCACCTTCTGGTAGATGTGCGTACCGCCGATCGGCTTCGGCAACGTGACCGCAGTGATGAGTTCACCCGGTGCAAGCGACGTCTCGATGTTCGGCGTAGCACCGGGGAGGCGGTGGAAGTCCGCGATCGGGATCGCCCGCGTCTGGCCGGCGGCGTTCACCGTCTCGACCGTCGCATCCAGAACGCGCATCGCAACCGCCATGTCGCTCGGGTGCGTTGCGATGCACGCATCGCTCGTGCCCATCACGGCGAGGTTGCGGTTGAAGCCGCCGATCGCGGCACACCCACTGCCGGGCTGACGCTTGTTGCAGGGCTTGGTGGTGTCGTAGAAATACGGGCACCGCGTCCGCTGGAGCAGGTTGCCCGCGGTCGTCGCCTTGTTGCGGAGCTGACCCGATGCGCCGGACACCAGCGCACGGCTGAGCACGCCGTAATCCTTCCGGACGCGCGCGTCGGCGGCGAGATCGGTGTTGCGGACCAGCGCGCCGACACGGAGACCGCCCTCGGAGGTCGGCGTGATCTTGTCGAGGCCGAGGCCATTGACGTCGATCAGGTGCTGCGGCGTCTCGATCTGGAGCTTCATCAGGTCGAGCAGGTTCGTGCCGCCCGCGATGAACTTCGCGCCCGGCGTGCGGACTGCGGCGTTGGCGGCTTCCTTCGCCGAAATCGCGCGTTCGTAGGTGAAGGCCTTCATGCGCTGCGCTCCGTACCCGCGACGTCGTGGATCGCGTCGATGATGTTCGCATAGGCACCGCAGCGACAGATGTTGCCACTCATCCGCTCGCGCAGTTCGTCGGTGGTTACCGCAGGCTGAGCTGCGATATCGCCAGTGACATGGCTCGGGATACCAGCCTTGATCTCGCCAAGCGTCGCGACCGCCGAACAGATCTGGCCAGGGGTACAATAGCCGCACTGATAGCCGTCATGCTTGACGAACGCCGCCTGCATCGCGTGCAGCTTCTCGGGCGTGCCGAGGCCTTCGATCGTCGTGATCTCTTCGCCTTCGTGCATGACCGCAAGCGTCAGGCAGCTGTTGATGCGGCGACCCTCGACGATGATCGTGCACGCACCGCACTGACCGTGATCGCAGCCCTTCTTGGTGCCGGTGAGCTTCAAATTCTCACGCAGCGCGTCGAGCAACGTGGTGCGCGTGTCGACGTTGAGCTTGGTGGTGCGGCCGTTGACCTTCAGCGTCACCAGCATGGTCGGCGGAGCCGACTGCGCGGTACCCTGCGTCTGTGCCTGCGCGGCGGGTGCCGCTGCCAACGTGGCCGACGCGACGCCACCGGCGATCACGCCACGGCGCGACACCGGAAAACCTTCATCCTGATGCATATAAACCCCTGTATATGTTGGCCTAACGGGTGAGGCGCGGCAAAGTTGCGCTGCTTCGCATTTGGTTCCGTGAATTCTGGGTCATCAATCTTTGGATAGGGTATTGTAATGCGGACGATTTCTTCCAGCGTGTCGGTCCGGCTGTATCATCTCGACGACAGCGGCGAGGGCGATGCGGCGACGACGCTGTTCTATGGGCCGCTGAGCGAGGCGCTGGCGATCGCCGCGCACCAGGAGGAAGATGTCCAGGCGGGGCTGTATCTGGCGACGGAAAACGACGTCGTCGCGTATCTGGACTTGGAGTAGTAGCTCAGATCTAACGATCCTCCCCCGCCAGGGGGAGGTGGCACCGAAGGTGACGGAGGGGGAGGATACGGAACAGAGGTTTCCCTTGCCTCCCCCTCCGTCTGGCAAGCGCCAGCCACCTCCCCCTTGCGGGGGAGGATCAGAAGCGAGCTTCAAGTCCCCGGCGTAAACCCGTCATCGCGATCCGGCGGAGTCGGCGCATGCACCTCGCTACAGATCGATCGGAGCGCGCCCTTCATCCCCTCCTCGAACGTCGGATGATAGAATGGCAGGTCCAAAACCTCGGTCGCCGTCCAGCCGCTCTGGATCGCCCAGGCAATCAGGTGCGCGCTATGCTCGACCGCCGGCCCCGCCATCGTCGCACCGGTCAGCCGCCCATCACGGCGGTCGGCATAGAACCGCACCAGCCCCGCATTGCATGCTTCGACCTTGGCGCGCCCCTGGTCGTCATACGATGCGGTGCCGATCACGCTGTCCGCATCATCGTCCTTGGCGATCTTGCCGATCACCGCGACGTTGGGGTGCGTGAAGGTGATCGCGAACGGCACGGTCCGCTTGCCGGGCGTCACCTCAGGATAGCTCGCCGCATTCCGCCCCGCGATCGTGCCTTCGATCGACGCCTCGTGTAGCACGGCACGGTCGTGGTCGGCATCGCCCGCGATGAAGATCGGCGCGGTACCGCACTGCATCGTCTCACGATGATACTCCGGCATGCCATGGTCATCGAGCGTCAGGCCCGTCGTCTCCAGCCCGATACCCTTGATCCGCGGCGGCCGCCCGGTCGCGACCAGCAGATAGTCGAAGCGCTGCTTGCCGGAAGCCGACCCACTCCATGACAGCGTGACGCCATCATCACCCTCGGGCTTCACCTCGAGCTCGACACCGAGCAGGATCGGCATCTCGCGCGACAGGATCGCGTGATAGGCTTCACCGACATGGTGGTCCTTCAGCCCGCCGATCGTGTCACCCGTATCGAACACCATCGTCTCGACGCCGAGCCGCGCCATCGCCTGCGCCAGTTCGAGCCCCAAGGCGCCCGCACCGACCACACCGAGCGACTTGGGCAGGTCGTTCAGTTCGAAGATGCTTTCGTTGGTCAGAACCCGGTCGCGCACCGCGTCGAACATTGCGGGGATCATCGGGCTCGATCCGGTCGCGATCACCACCGCCTTTGCATGAACCTCGCGACCATCGCTGAGCGACAGGACCGTCGCGCCGGCGAATTTCGCACGCGCCTCGATCTTCACGTCGTCGGGCAGTTTGTCGATTGAAGCCTCGACCCCGGCGACGAACGCGTCGCGTTCCTCGCGAACCCGCGCCATCACCGCGACGCCGTCGACCTTGCCCGACGCCTCGACCCCGAACACCGAAGCCTGCTCGACCGCGTGCATCGCATTCCCCGCCGCGATCAACAGCTTGGAAGGCATACATCCCACGCTCGCACAGGTCGTACCGCCAAAGCCCTCGTCGATCAGCAGCGTCTTCGCATCATTGCGACGCGCACTGCGCTCGGCGGCGAGGCCCGCGGTCCCGGCGCCGATGATCGCCACGTCGCAGGTCAGCTTCGTCATAAGTCTCTCCGTTGCCGGAGAATTCCGGAGCCATGGTCGACGAAACCTTCGACACCGCCCAGCCGTTCCGCAGTGCAGCACATTCCCTGACGAAGGACGCTCATGTTAACCCTCCACCACCTCAACTACTCGCGTTCGATCCGCGTGCTCTGGCTGCTCGAGGAACTCGGCATCGAATACGACCTCGTCAAATACGAGCGTGACGAGAATTTCCGTGCCCCGCCCGAGCTGAAGGCAATCCATCCGCTCGGCAAAGCGCCGGTCCTCGTCGACGACGCACTGACACTCGCCGAAAGCGCGCCGATCCTGTCATACATCGACGAACGCTACGGCGACCGCCGCTTTTCGCCGCCGGTCGACAGCGATGCCGCCGCGATTCACGACGAGTGGCTGCAATATGTCGAAAGCTCGGCCGCGTTGCCGATCATGATGACGATGTTCGGCAAACGGATGGGCGGACTGCCCGAGGGGCTGACCAAGTTCACCGGCCCCGAGGTGACCAAGACGCTCGACTATATCGCTGTAGGCGTCGGCGATGGCCCGTATCTGATGGGCGAGCAACTCATGCTGGCCGATATCCAGATGTGCTACATGCTGGCGATCGCGGAGAGCACGGGCTTGCTGAAGGAGCATCCCGAAGTCGCCGCCTATCTCGATCGCCTGCGCGCGCGCCCGGCGTTCATCTCCGCAACGGAGATCGGCGGACCGTTGATGCCAACGCGCCGCTAATCGCGTGACCGCCATCCCGGCGCTGGGTCGGGGTGGCGGCCCCCACATGGTCTGCGCATACGTATTCAGCGGCATGGTAGCGGTAGCGGCTTGATTCTGTGGCACGATTGTCACGGTGCCGCCGCGCCGTTCGTTGACGCGCCCCGCATTCTCGAGTGATGCTCGATCACGGTCACCCCGCCAGCAAGGCGCGTGTGGAACCGTGAGGATGCTGGAGGACCCGATCGTCGTGACTGCCGCCGCCAAGCCTATGGGCAAGCTCACGGGAAAGCCGACTTCGTTCGACATCGCGCAACTGGCGGGCGTGTCGCAACCGACGGTTTCGCGGGCGCTGCGCGGCAGCCCGACGGTCAATCTCGCGACGCGGCAACGGATCGAGGCGATCGCGCGACAGCTCAACTACACCGTCGATCGCAGCGCCTCCAACCTCCGCAACGGCACGACAAAGACGATCGCGCTGCTGTTGTTCCGCGATCCGACGCCCGACGAGACGGTGGTCAATCCGTTCTTCCTCGGCATGCTCGGCGCGATGATGGCGGCGTGCGCGTCGCACGGTTACGACCTGCTCGTGTCGTTCCAGCAATTCTCCAGCGACTGGCACACCGATTATGAGGACAGCCACCGCGCCGACGGGCTGATCCTGCTCGGCTATGGCGATTATGCCGATTATCGCGCGCGGCTCGAGATGCTGGTCGCGCAGGGGACGCATTTCATCCGCTGGGGCTCAGTTCAGCCAGGCCAGCCTGGTCTGACGATCGGCTGCGACAATATCGCAGGCGGGACGGCGGCGGCGCGGCATCTGCTCGAACGGGGGCGTAAGCGGATCGCGTTTCTCGGTAGTGCGACCGATCATTATCCCGAGTTCCACGACCGCTATCGCGGCTATGTCGCTGCGCTCGGCGAGCAAGGCCTGACGGTCGATCCGCGGCTCCAGGTCGAATCGATCTCGACCGAGGAGGACGCGACCAGGGCCACACACGAACTGCTCCAGCGCGGCGTCCAGTTCGACGCGATCGTCGCCGCGAGCGATTTGATCGCACTGGCCGCGATGCGCGTGCTGGCAGGGGCGGGGATCGCCGTGCCGTACGATGTCGCGATCGTCGGGTTCGACGACATCCCCGCGGCCAGCCTCGCCAACCCACCACTTACGACGATAGCGCAGGATAGCGGTCTGGCCGGGCGGCGGCTCGTCGAGATGCTGCTCGCGCGGATCGGCAATCGCCCGGTCGAGAGCATGATGCTGCCCACCCAACTCGTGATCCGGCGCTCGTCGGGTGAAGGACGCTGAATGCTGTCACGTAGAGAGAAGCCGGTCCAGGGGTTCTGGGGGTTGTGGAACATCTCGTTCGGGTTCTTCGGGATCCAGATCGGCTTCGCGCTGCAGAATGCGAACGTCAGCCGGATCTTCCAGTCGTTGGGGACCAGCGTCGACGATCTCGCCTTTCTGTGGATCGCCGCGCCGCTGACCGGGCTGCTGGTCCAGCCGGTGATCGGACATTACAGCGACCGGACCTGGGGCAAGCTCGGGCGCCGGCGGCCGTATTTCCTCGCCGGCGCGATGCTCGCCACGATCGCGCTGCTGGCGATGCCCAACGCGCCGGTGCTGTGGGTGGCGGCGGTGCTGCTGTGGATGCTCGACGGATCGCTCAACGTTGCGATGGAGCCATTCCGCGCGTTCGTCGGCGACATGCTCGGCAGCCGCCAGCGGACCGCCGGGTTCGCGTTCCAGACCGCGTTCATCGGCGCGGGTGCCGTGATCGGGAGCCTCGCGCCGATCATCTTGACCGATGTGTTCCAGATCGCCAACACCGCGCCCGCGGGCGGTATCCCACCGTCGGTCCAATACGGCTTCTACATCGGCGCGCTCGCGTTGTTCTTCGCGGTGCTGTGGACCGTGCTGACGACCAGCGAATATTCGCCGGCCGAGATGGCAGCGTTCGAGGACGAGGGTGAGGTTGCACCGCGCGGTACGGTCGTACGGTCGAGCGCAAAGCTCGCGCCGGTGTGGATCGCACTCGGGGCAATCGTCATCGCCGCGGTGGCGCGGTTCGGGCTCGACAAGCCGGTCTACCTGCTCGGCGGCGGGCTGATCGCGTTTGGCGCTGCGTTGCTGGTCAGCGCGGCGCTCGTGCGGTCGGGTAGGGAGTCCAACGTTCTCAGTCAGATCGTCGGCGATCTTGGCACCATGCCGCAAACGATGAAGCAGCTAGCACTCGTCCAGTTCTTCACCTGGTCGGCGCTGTTTATCATGTGGATCTACACCACGCCGATCGTCACTCAGCATGTGTTCGGCACGACCGACACGACCAGTGCGGCGTATAACGAGGGCGCGAACTGGGTCGGCGTGCTGTTTGCGGTGTATAACGGCGTCGCCACTTTGTGGGCGTTCGTGATGCCATCGCTCGCGGCGCGGATCGGCCGCCGGAATGCCCATATCCTCGGGCTGCTCAGCGGTGCAGCCGGGTTTGCGTCATTCCTTGTGGTGCGCGACCAGTATCTGCTGATCGGATCGATGGTCCTGATCGGTATCGCGTGGTCGTCGATCCTGACGATGCCCTATGCGATCCTGTCCAACGCGCTGCCGCAGGCGAAGCTCGGCGTGTACATGGGGTTGTTCAACATCTTCATCGTGTTGCCGCAGCTGATCGTGTCGTCGGTGATGGGGCAGGTCGTGCGGACGTTCTTCCCCGGCGACGCAGTGTGGGCGATGCTGATCGCCGCGGGGGTGATGGGCGTGGCTGCGCTGGCAATGCTACGAGTGCCGCGGGCCGCCTAGTCGCTTAGAAATAGGGCGCGTCGGTCATCCGTTGTGACATCCACCAGAGTATCCCGCGCGGATCGCGGATGCCGCCCTGTCGGTCGCCATACGGCATGTCGGAGACCGGCATGATGCTTTCTCCGCCCGCCGCGATCGCCCGTGCCATCGCGGCATCCGCATCGGCGACGTAGAGGTACAGCGATACCGAACTCGCCGGGAATTGGTCGGACGCTTCGCTCAGCATGATCGCCGAGGTGTCGAACAGCATCTGGCAATTGGCGATCCGGCCGGTCGGATCGCTGCTCCGGCCGATCTCGCGCGCGCCGAACGCGGCTGTGAGGAAGTCGATATACTCGTTGGCGCCGTCGACGAAGATATACGGCGTGACGACGGCAAAGCCCGCTGGAACATGCATCGTATCTCTCCCCCCTGATCGGAAGACCGGTTCGCTATAGGCGGATCAGCCGCCGAAGCTGCGTCCGCCGAACCCGCCACCGAAACCGCCGCGCGAGATCACCGAACTGCGCGACTGAACGCGGGCAGGGGCTCTGGCGGTGGTTGGCGTGAAGGCATCAGAGCCTACGCGGGTGCGGCCCGTGACATAGTCGCGGTTGATACGCCCGCCGGCGCCGCCATAATAATTGCCGTCACGATCCCGGTACATCGGCGCGCCGCGGTTGCCGAAGCCGCCGTTAAGCGCCTGCCCGACGAGGAATCCGGTCAGCAACGGCGTGAAGAAGCTGCCGCCGCTACCGTTGTTGCGCGGCTCGCACTGCGCGGCGCCGTATTGCTCCTCGCAGGTCTGCTTGTCCTCAAACCGAGGCGCGGTCTTCGCCGCATCGGCCTTGGCCTGCTCGAACGCGGTGTCGCACTGGACCGCCGACAAGGCACCCGCCGCGCGGCATTCCTGCACCGACGCATAGCTTTGCGCCTCGACGGGCTTGCCGCCGACATCGCCGTCGCACGCGGTCAGCGAGATGCCCGAGCCTGCGATCAGGCTGGTGAGGACGATCGATCTGGAACGCTTCATCGCTATGCCCCTCAGTTCGTCATGCAGGCGGCGTTGAGGATGCCGACGCACAGCGAGATGCTTGCCATATAGGTCGCCGCCGCGATTTCGCCGCGCACGATCCGGTCGTTGAAGTCGCGCATCACGAAATGCTGAACCACTAGGAACGTCACGATCTGGATCACGCCCGCAAGCAACGCCCAAACCGCGAACTCGACTAGCGAAACCGTATGCGTCAGCGCGGAGGCCAGCGACAGGACATAGCCGAGCAAGGCCGCGCCGAGCGTGATCGCCGCGGCGGTGTTGCCTTCCCGGATCAGCGACTTCTCATGATACGGCGTCGCGACCTGATAGACGATCTTGAAGACGATCGTGAACGCCCCCGCCGCGACGAACGCGATCAGGAAGGCGAGCGCGCTGGCGCCGAAGCTGTATTGGTCGATCATGCTGGTTCCCCCGAAGCCGTTCGTGGCAGACGCTAGGCGCGGAACTCGCCGAGTTCCAGTGCCACGCCGAGCATGATCTCGAACGAGACGTCGCCGGACTCGGTCTCCATGTCGATCGCGAGCAGCAATTCGCGCCCGTCGTCGCCCGGCAGGTCGCGGCTGAACAGCATGCAGGTCTGGAAGATGCGGCGGTCGACGACCCCGTCGCGGTCGTCGTGGAGTTCTTCCCAGAACGTCACGGGCTCCTGCTCGCTCGCTTCGGGGCCGAACCATGCGCGGCTGTATTCGGGCAGACCTTCGGCGGTGAAGGTGCGTGCCTTGAGCCGGCTCTTCCACGCCGGCCGCTCGGCGGCGGACGACGGGTAGCTGCTGTCCCATGGTGCGAACAGCGTGACATCGGTGACGTCCTGCCCGTCACGGTCGTTCGACACAGCCTGGAACATGATGTCGTCGTCGGTGTAGAACCGGTGGACGAAGCCGCCTTCGTTAAGGTCGATCAGCCCCTGCGCAACGATCACCAGCGTATCGCGGTCGAACGGAAACAGGAGTTCCGAACCGAAACGGCGCCACGCCAACGGATCGACCGTCACCGTGCGCCCCAGCGTGACGTTGCGAATGACGGGCAGCGCATTGCCGTCAAGCGCTGGCTTGCGGCCGAACAGGCGATCGAACATGCAATCCTCGTATCTCTGATTGGCCCCCCGCATAGGCCAAAGAGCGTGCCGTCGCAAAGCGCCATTGGCGCGCCCGCCGCCCACGCCTATGTGTTGCCGCGAGCGACAAGCACGGGAGTTCTTGCATTGACCGACATCTGGACCGTCCGCAGCCTGAAGGCGGCGCTCGACACGTCCGAGCCTGCGAAAGCCGGCGAGTTTTCCGCGCGGATCCTGGAAGGCGCGGACCCGGTGTTGCTGGTGACGATGCACCACCACGGCGACCTCGAACTGTTCGTCAACGTCAGCGAGGCGCAGATCGCGTGCTCGACTTTGCTGTGGCCCTGCGACGAGCAGGAGGATCAGCTGGCGTTCAACACCTTCCTGTTGAAGTCGCAGAAGCTGGTGCCGCTGTCGAACTTCGGGATCGGTACGGTCGATGGCCGAGACTATTACGAGTTGTTCGGCGAACTGGCGACGTCGAGCCCGCTCGATACCGTGATCATCGAACTGCGCACGCTTGCCGAGAATGCGATCGATGCGGCCACCGACCTGCGCCACGCGCAGATTCCCGCCGCCTGATTTAGATACAAACGGAGAGACTGGCATGGCCATCTGGAGCAAGCTTTTCACCCTCGGTCGTGCTGGCGCGCACGAAGCGGGCGCGGCGGTCGTCGATGCGAACGCGCTGCGTATCCTCGACCAGGAAATTCGCGATGCCGACAAGGCGCAGGGCAAGGCACGCGACGATCTCGCGGGGCTGGTAGCGCGCCGCCGCATCCTCGAAACCGAAGTCGAGAGCTTCCGTGCCCAGGCGACGAAGTACGAGGCTTCGGCGCGGATCGCGGTCGAGAAGGGCAACATGGATCTCGCGCGCCAGGTCGCGCAGCGGATCGCCGATCTCGAACAGGACATCGCGCTAAAGTCCCCACAGGTCGAGGACATGCGGGCCGCCGAGGAGCAGATCCACACCGCCGTCGCGCAGACCGATCGCAAGATCGAACAGCTCCGCCGCGAGGTCGAGGTCGTCAAGGTCAACGAGTCGGTGCAGAAGGCGCAGGCCTCGGTCGCGTCGGGCAGCATGGGCGCCGGCAACAAGCTCGGTTCGGCGGCGGACAGCCTCGCGCGCATCCGCGAGCGGCAGGCGATCCGTGGCGAGCGGATCAAGGCAGCGGGTGAGTTGGAAGACCGTCGCACGGGTGCCGATCTCGACGAGAAGCTGCGGTTAGCGGGGATCGGGCCGGGCCAGTCCTCGGCGGACGATGTGCTCGCGCGCCTGACCGCGCCGAAGACCCCGCAAGTGGGCCAGACGCTGCAGATCGAGCAGCGCGACGACTCCAAGACGTCGGACTCCTGATGCGCCGGATCGCGGTCGACCCGCGCGGCGACTGGCGCGAGCGGGCCGACGCGATCGGGTTCGTCTATCACGATACGGACGGTGAACCGTACTGGGACGAGGGCGCGGCCTACGCCTTCACGCTGGCGGAGATCGAGGACGACCTCGAACCCGCTGCCGAACAACTGCATGCGATGTGCCTCGATCTGGTCGACGAGGTGGTCCGCGATCAGCAACTGATGGAACGCCTCGCGATCCCGCGCGAGCAGTGGAACTACGTCGCCGAGACGTGGCGAACACGTCAGCCGTCGCTCTACGGCCGGTTCGACTTCGCCTATGACGGGACCGGGCCGGCCAAGCTCTACGAGTATAATGCCGACACGCCGACATCTGTATTCGAATGCGCGACGTTCCAGTGGATGTGGCTGGAGAATCTGCTTGCCAGCGGTGCGCTGCCGGCGGGGACGGACCAGTTCAACAGCCTGTTCGACAAGCTGCGCGAGCGGTTCCGCGCGCTGTTCCCGAGTGGCGGCTTCGTCCATTTCGCGGCGGATGCGAGTGCCATCGAGGATCGTCAGACAGTACGGTTCTTCGAGGATCTGGCGTCGCAGGTCGGGATCGAGCCGAAGTTCGTCGAGATGAAGGATATCGGCCTCGCCGCCGACGGCCGCTTCATCGATACCGATGGCTACGAAGTGCAGGCGGCCTTCAAGCTGTATCCGTGGGAGTTCATGCTCCGCGAGCCCTATGCGCCCAATCTCTCGCGCGCCGACGTGCGCTGGATCGAGCCGGCGTGGAAGTCGATCCTGTCGAACAAGGGCATCCTGCCGCTGCTGTGGGAACGCCATCCGGAGCACCCGAACCTGCTGCCCGCGTTCTTCGACGACGATCCTGCTGCGAAGATTCTCGGGCCGAAATATGTGCGCAAGCCGCTGTTTTCGCGCGAGGGTGCGAACGTCGAGGTGATCGGCGAGGACGGCCACGCGGTGCTCGACCAGGGCTATGGCGCCGAGGGCGCGATCCGGCAGGCCTATGCGCCTCCACCCGTGTTCGACGGCCGCCATCCCGTGATCGGCGCGTGGATGGTCGGCAACGAAGCCGCGGGGATCGGCGTTCGTGAAGATGAAACGGTCGTGACGCGCAATCTCGCGCGGTTCGTGCCACATATCATCGAGGCGAATGATGACTGACGCGCGAGACCTCCCCCCGCTGCCGCCAATGGAGCGGCTGGTCGAACTAATGTTCGACGCGGCGCGGACGGGGCGGGACGAGATGATCCCGGCGTTGTTGCAGGCGGGCGTCGATATCGAGGTGACCGACGCGAAGGGCTACACGCCGCTGGTGATCGCGAGCTACAATGGCCAGGCTCCGGCCACCGCGGCGCTCCTGGCGGCAGGCGCGCAGGTCGACGGCGGAGCCGACGCGCGCGGCAATACCGCGCTGATGGGCGTCTGCTTCAAGGGCTATACCGAGATCGCACAGATCCTGCTCGACGCGGGTGCTGACGTTAACCGGCGTAACGGCGTCGGACAGACCGCGCTGATGATGGCGGCGCTGGTGAACAAGACGGCGGTCATCGACTTGTTGCTGGAGCACGGCGCGGACCCGAGGATTGCGGATGCGGCGGGGAATAGCGTGCATTCACTGGCGGTGTCGCAGGGTAATGCCGAGTTGGCGTCGCGGTTCGCAACGACCTGTTAGTCCCTACGCTACCACCCCGGCGAAGGCCGGGGCCCAATTGGAAAGGTCGCAGTAACGGAAGACTGCGCGTCGTTAGCACCGTTTCCCACTTGGACCCCGGCCTTCGCCGGGGGGGGGAACTCGTGAAGGTCTTGCGGATCAATCCGCCCCATACGTCTTCGGCAACACCGCCCCGACATGCGCTTCGCCCCGCGCCTCAGCCAACCGCATCTGCCGCTCGCGCTCCGCATAACCCGCCCGCTGCGTATCGTCCCGCGCGTCATGACACGCCGGGCAACTCACCCCATCGACATACAGCGGCGACGAACGATCCTCCGCACTCACGGGCATCCGGCATGCACGGCAAAGAACATGACTTCCCAACGCAAGCCCATGTCCAACCGCAACCCGCTGATCGAACACGAAACACTCCCCCTCCCACAGGCTCTCCGCCTCGGGCACGGTTTCCAGATATTTCAGGATACCGCCCTTGAGGTGATACACATCGTCCAGCCCCTCGGCCTTCAGGAACGCAGTCGACTTCTCGCACCGTATCCCGCCGGTGCAGAACATCGCGATCTTCGGGGGGGGGCCGTGCCCGACCAGTTCGTCACGATGCTCGCGAAACCATGCCGGAAAGTCCCGGAACGTCCGCGTCTGCGGATCGACCGCGCCGGCAAACGTGCCGACAGCGACCTCGTAATCGTTGCGCGTATCGATTAGGATCGTCCCCGGCTCGGCGATCAGCGCGTTCCAGTCCTCGGGCTCGACATAATGGCCGACACCCCCCAGCGGATCGATCGAAGGCTCGCCCATCGTCACGATCTCGCGCTTCAGCCGCACCTTCATCCGGTGGAACGGCATCACCGCGGCGCGCGACTCCTTGACGTCAAGGTCGGCGCAGCTCGGCAGCGCGCGGATATGCATGAGCACCGAGTCGATCCCCTCTTCGGACCCGGCGATAGTCCCATTGATCCCCTCGGCGGCGAGCAGCAAAGTACCCTTCACGCCGTTGGAACAGCACACCAGCGCGAGCGGCGGCTGGATCGCGGCGATGTCGGCGAACGGCGTGAAGCGGTACAGCGCCACGACGCGGATGGGGAGGGTTTCGGTCATCGGTTCATCGTGCAGGGGAGGATGTGCGCTCCCTTAGCGCAAGTCGCCCGCCGCGTCAGCCTGCGGTAACGATCATCCCGTCGACCACCGCGACCGGCCAGGGCGTCAGCCGCGTACCCCCGCACGGTCCGCCGACACAGACTCCGCTGTCGATCTCGAACAACGCGGAATGCCAGCTACACGCGATCAGGTCCCCACGCGGCGTGAGATACTCGTCGAGCACCTGCGCGAGCGGCAGGCCCATATGCGGGCAACGGTCGACATAGCCGAACACTGCGTCGTCCTTGCGCACGACGAAGCCGTGGAAGCGCCCGGCACGCATCTGGAGTACGAAATTCCGCGCCTTGCCGTCGGCAATCGCGTCAAGCGGCGCGAGCTTTATCCCGCCCGGCGTGGCTGTCAGTCGTTCGCCGTCGCTCATGCGCGGTCAGCGTCCGGCTGCCGGTCCGGATGCGCGGCGGCAAAGGCGGGGAGGGCGCGGGCCTTATCAGCGGCGCTCTTAAGGCGCGGATAGGGCGAGAGGTCGACCGCGAACCGCTCTGCCGAGTAAATCTGCGGCACCAGATGGCAGTCGGCGATCGTCGGCGTCGCACCAAACGCGAAGCCGTCGCCGTGCCGCGCGATCAGCGTCTCCAGCGCAGCAAACCCGTCGCCGATCCAGTGGGCGATCCAGCGGTTCACCGCCGCCTCGTCCGCCCCGAACTCGGCGCGCAAAGCGTTCAGAATACGGAGGTTGTTCACCGGGTGAATGTCGCATGCGATCGTCGACGCCATCGCGCGAACGATCGCCCGACCATCCACACCGACGGGGAGCAACGGTGGATCGGGATACGCCTCGTCGATCCATTCCAGGATCGCAGGGCTCTGCGTCAGGACTGCATCGTCGGTCTCCAGCGCCGGAACGAGCCCCTGAGGATTGAGCATCCGATACTCGGGCTCGCGTTGCGCGCCGGTGCGGAGATCGTGCGCAACCTGTTCGTACGCGATCCCCTTCAGCGCCAGCGCGATCCGGACGCGGTAGGCGGTGGTCGAGCGCCAATAGCCGTGTAGCGTGAGGTTCACTTCGGCAGCACCGCCTTCGGGAAATCCGACCAGACCGCGTCGTAATCCAGCTGCGAATGCTCGAGCGCATAAGCGGTCGGCTTATACGGCCAGCAGCTCTCCAGCATGAACGCCATCGTGCCGTCGATCTTGTGCGGCTTCAACTCCGCCGCGCTCGCACCCTGCCAGCTTGCCAGATCCGGCCCGTGGCCCGACATCAGATTGTGGAGCGAAATCCCGCCCGGCGCGAACCCCTCCGCCTTCGCATCATACGCACCGGTGATCAGGCCCATAGCCTCCGACATGACGTTGCGGTGGAACCACGGCGGCCGGAAAGTCCCCTCGGCGACCATCCAGCGCGGCGGGAAGATCACGAAATCGGCGTTCGCGCGGCCCGGCACGTCGCTCGGCGAGGTCAACAGCGTGAAGATCGACGGATCGGGATGGTCGAAGCTGACCGTATTGATCGTGTTGAATCGCGACAGATCGTACCGCCAAGGCGCGAGGTTGCCGTGCCATGCGACGACGTCGAGCGGCGAGTGATCGAGCGTCGTAGTCCACAGCGATCCCATGAACTTCTGGACGACCTCGACCGGCTCGTCGCGGTCCTCGAACCACGCGACCGGCGTCTCGAAATCGCGCGGGTTGGCGAGGCCGTTGGCGCCGATCGGGCCGAGATCGGGCAGGCGGAACAGCGCGCCGTGGTTCTCAGCGACATAGCCGCGCGCTTCGCCGTCGGGGAGTTCGGCGCGGAAGCGGACGCCGCGCGGTACGAGCGCGATCTGGCCGGCCGCGATGTCGATCCGCCCGAGTTCTGTGAGCAACCGTAGACGTCCGGACTGCGGCACGAACAGCAGTTCGCCGTCCGCATCCATGAACACGCGGTCGGTCATGTCGGTGTTCGCGGCGTAGACGTGGAGTGCGACGCCTTCCAGATCGGCGGGATCGCGGTTGGCGAGCATCGTCGTCATGCCGTCGATCAGGTCGGTACCGGGGGCAGGCGCTTCGATCGGGTCCCAGCGCAAGCGATTGGGCGCGAGCGGCGCGTCGGTGGTGCCGGGCGCAAACAGCTTGGCGCCGGCGTAGCGCTCGAACGGCGGATGCTCCGCGGTCGGGCGCATCCGATAGAGCCAGCTGCGGCGGTTCTCGTGGCGCGGTGCGGTGAACGCGGTGCCGGAGAGCTGCTCGGTGTAGAGGCCGAACGCGGGGCGCTGCGGCGAATTGCGGCCGATCGGGAGAGCACCGGGGATCGCCTCGGTCGATACGTGATTGCCGAAGCCGGGCTGGTACGCTCCGTGGTCGTCGGTCTGGCCGGCGGTCTCGCCTGCGGCATTGGTCGGCTGGTGGATTGTCATGGCTTCCTCTCCGTCACCTGTTCCGATCAACGCCCGAACCGCCGGCCGTTCAAACTCTTTTCTAACCGCAGCCCCGTCGGTCACGGCGAAGCCGTGCCCTATGGGGCGGCTCCGTCCGCGCCGGCCGGTCGACGGCAGCGCCTGCGCGCTGCATCTCGACCGAAGTTGCGCTTCGATCCTCGATCAGGCGTCGACGGTGATCACCCCGCGGCGGATCTGATCGAGCTCGATGCTCTCGTACAACGCCTGGAAATTGCCGTTGCCGAAGCCCTCGTTCCCCTTGCGCTGGATGATCTCGAAGAAGATCGGGCCGAACATGTTCTCGGTGAATATCTGCAGCAACAGCCCCTCCTCGCCGACATTGCCGTCGATCAGAATGCGGTTGCGGCGCAGGCGTTCGAGGTCGTGGCCGTGGTTCGGCACGCGCTTGTCGACCAGTTCGTAATAGGTCTCGATCGTGTCCTGCAGCTTGACGCCGCGCGCGCGCAGCTTCTCGACCGTCTCGAAGACATCGTCGGTGGTCAGCGCCAGATGCTGGATACCCTCGCCGTTATAATCCTTGATAAATTCCTCGATCTGGCTCTTGTCGTCCTGGCTCTCGTTCAGCGGGATGCGGATCGCACGGTCGGGCGCGATCATCGCCTGGCTGAACAGGCCGGTCGCCTTGCCCTTGATGTCGAAATACTTCTGCTCCTCGAAGCCGAAGATCTGCCCGTAGAATTCGGCCCACGTCCGCATCTGGCCACGCTTCACATTGTGTGTGAGGTGATCGAGCAGGTCGAGCCCGACGTTGTTCTCGGCTTCAGCTTCGGCCGCGCCCGGAACCTGGTTCCAGTCGTCGTACAGGCTGCCGGCCGCGCCGTGCTTGTCGACCAGATACAGCAGCGAACCGCCGATCCCTTCGAGCACGTAGCTGCCCTCGCCGAGCGCACCCATGCTAGCATCGGCTGCCTTGGCGCCGCGTGCAAGCGCCGCGTCGAACGCTTCCTTGGCGTCGTGAACGCGGAACGCCATGCCGCTTGCCGACGGGCCATGATCCGCACGGAATGCCGCCGCATGGCCACCGTCTTCACGGTTGAGCAACAGGTTGATGCGGCCCTGCTTGTAGCGCGTGACGGCCTTAGTCGGGTGGGTCGAGGCGGCGACGAAGCCGAACTGCTCGAACTGCGCGGCCATCCGGTCGGGATCGGGCGAGGTGAACTCGGCGAACTCGAACCCGTCGAGACCCATCGGGTTTACGTCCATATGGTCCATGATCACATCCTGACAGTTGGTATCCGTTGTTACCAATCTGGCGGGTTGAACAACTGGTGTCAATCGTTACGATTTTGATATGCCCAACTCCGATGCCACCCGCGCACTCGTCCTGGACGATTTCATCCCGTATCGCCTGTCGATCACCTCCAACCTCGTCAGCGAGGCGGTGGCAGACACGTACGAGGCACTGTTCGGGCTGACGATCCCGGAGTGGCGGCTGGTCGCTGTGGTCGCCGAGGCGGACGGGATCACGCAACAGCAGGTCGGGCAGCAGACGCGGATGGACAAGGTGACCGTCAGCCGCGCGGCGATCGCGCTGGTCGAGCGGGCGCTGATGCAGCGGCATGCGAATCCGGAGGATCGCCGCTCGCATCTGCTGAAGCTGACTGATGACGGTCACACGCTCTATGCGTCTGTCGCACCGAAGGCGCTCGATCTGGAGCGCCGGATTTTTGCCGGGTTCTCAAGCGCGGAGGTCGAACAGTTCGTCACGATGCTACGCCGGATCGACGCGGTGACGATCGACCTCGTTCATGACACCCACGGCGGCGTTGGCGACCAGAGACCGCGCAGGTAATCGAGCAGCGCGGTGGTACCAGACGACACCGGCCCGCGCGCATGCACCGCGTAAATCCCGACATCCGCCGAACCAGCCAGTTCCGGGAGCACACGCACGAGCCTACCGCTCGCCAGATCCGCGCTGACGTCCCATAGCGAGCGTAACGCGATGCCGACGCCGGCCAGCGTGAGTTCGCGGACGACTTCGCTGGAATTGGTCGCAACATAGCTCGGGCGATCGATCGTGACCTCCCCCTCGGGGCTGGCCAAGCGCCAGGGCATCTGCCCCTTCGCCGCAAGCAGGCGGTGGTTCGTAAGCTCGGCCGCGTCTCGTGGTGCGCTATAGCTTGCTGCGGCGCAGAGGACGCGGCGGCTGTCGGCGAGACGATACCCCGTAAGGCTCGGCGGGACCGCAGGCGCGATCCGGATGGCGAGGTCGAGCCGGTCGCCGATGACGTCGGAGAAGCCATCGGACAAATCGAGGTCGAGTTCGATCGCCGGATACGCGTCGAGGAACGGCTTCAGGTGCGGCGCGATGTGGAGGCGACCGAACGACGTGGGGGCGCTGACCCGCAATGGTCCAGCCGGCGTATCCGTACGGTCCGACACGCGCGCTTCCACGTCGCGGATCGCTGCGAGAATCTCCACCATGTCGCGGTGATAGGCAGCACCCCGCGCGGTGAGGTCGAGGCGGCGGGTGGTACGGTTGAGCAACCGCACGCCAAGCCGTGCCTCCAGTCGCGCGATCCGCTTCGAGACCATCGCCGGCGAGATACCCATCGAACGCCCCGCCGCGCTGAGGCTGGCGGTCCGGACCACTTCGGCGAAGAGCACGATGTCGGGATCCATTCGTTCTCCAGGCGATCAACAGCTTTCGGTTTATGGTGTCTAGTGGCGAAGGTGGCGGGCGTCTATTGTGTTGCCCAAGTATAGGAGAGCAGCATGGCCGAGATGATCGAAAAGGCGGGTCTGACGATCGCCGCATCGCTGGTAGACTTCATCGAGACCCAGGCGCTGCCGGGCACGGGTCTTGAAGCCGGGGCGTTCTGGCAGGGCGTGTCCGACATTTACGCCAGGTTTGCGCCGGAGAACGCTGCGCTGCTGGCGGTTCGCGACGAACTGCAGGAAAAGATCGACGCGTGGCACGAAGCCCGCGCCGGCAAGCCGATCGACCAGTCCGCGTATCAGGCGTTCCTGCGCGAGATCGGCTATCTGGTCGACGAGCCCGCGCCCTTCGCAGTCGCGCCGAGCAACGTCGATGCGGAGGTCGCCTCGCTCGCCGGCGCGCAACTGGTGGTGCCGATCCTGAATGCCCGCTTCCTGCTCAACGCCGCGAACGCGCGGTGGGGGAGCCTGTACGACGCGCTCTACGGCACCGACGCGATCCCTGGCGCGGCGTCCGGCAAGGGCTATGACGCCGCCCGAGGCGCGCAGGTGATCGCATGGGCGAAGGCATTCCTCGACGATGCCGTGCCGCTGGCTAGCGGGTCGTGGACCGACTGGACCGGTGGCACGCCGCAGCTTGCCGAGCCGAGCCAGCTCGTCGGGCATGCTGGCGTTAATATCCTGTTGCGTCACAACGGCCTGCACATTGAACTGGTGATCGATCCTCAGCATCCGATCGGGCGCGACGATCCTGCGAACCTCGCCGACGTCGTCCTCGAATCCGCGCTGAGCACGATCGCGGATCTCGAGGACTCGATCGCCGCGGTCGATGCCGAGGACAAGGTCGCCGCCTACGCCAATTGGCTCGGGTTGATGAAGGGCGACCTGGCCGCCAGCTTCGACAAGGGCGGCCGTACGGTCACGCGGTCTCTCGAACCCGACAGGCAGTACACCGGCCCCGACGGTAGCGCCTTCACGCTCCCCGGCCGCAGCCTGATGTTCGTGCGCAACGTCGGCCACCTGATGACCACGCCCGCGATCCTGCTCGCGGATGGCAACGAAGCTCCCGAGGGTATCCTCGACGGCATCGTCACGTCGCTGATCGGCTTGCACGACCTCAAGAGCACCGGCCCGATCCGCAACAGTCGCGCGGGCTCGATCTACATCGTCAAGCCGAAGATGCACGGTCCCGACGAAGCCGCCTTCACCAACCGGCTGTTCGACGCGATCGAAGACCTGCTCGGTCTCGCGCGCCACACGATCAAGGTCGGCGTGATGGACGAGGAGCGGCGCACCTCGGCCAATCTCGCCGCCTGCATCGCCGCGGTCAAAGACCGGGTGGTGTTCATCAACACCGGCTTCCTCGATCGCACCGGCGACGAGATGCACACGTCGATGCGCGCCGGCCCGATAATCCGCAAGGGCGAGATGAAAGCCTCGTCGTGGATCAAGGCGTATGAGGATCGCAACGTCCAGATCGGGCTCGCCTGCGGGCTCAGCGGCAAGGCACAGATCGGCAAGGGCATGTGGGCCGCGCCGGACCGGATGACGGACATGCTCGAGCAGAAGATCGCGCATCCGATGACCGGCGCGAATACCGCCTGGGTGCCGTCGCCGACCGCGGCCACGCTGCACGCGACGCACTACCACCGCGTCGACGTGTTCGCGCGACAGGCGGAGCGCAAGGCCGAGCCCGTCGCCTCGCTCGATGCGCTGCTGACGATCCCGGTGGCGACCGGGCACAACTGGCAGCCCGACGAAGTTCGCGAGGAGCTGGAGAACAACGCGCAGGGTATCCTCGGCTATGTCGTGCGCTGGGTCGACCAGGGCGTCGGCTGTTCTAAGGTGCCCGATATCCACGACATCGGCTTGATGGAGGACCGTGCGACGCTGCGGATCAGTTCGCAGCACATGGCGAACTGGCTGCTCCACGGCATCGCCACGCCCGACGAGGCGGATGGGGCGCTGCGGCGGATGGCGGCGAAGGTCGATGCGCAGAATGCGGGCGATCCGCTGTACCGGCCGATGGCAGGGCATGAGGGCGACAGCCTCGCGTTTCAGGCCGCCCGCGCGCTCGTGTTCGATGGTCTGACGCAGCCGAGTGGGTATACCGAACCGCTGCTCCACGCGTTCCGCGCGCGGGCAAAGGATAGGGACGCTGCCTGATGCCACTCTACGCGATCGAAGGAAAACGCCCTACGCTGGCTAACGACGTCTGGGTCGCGCCGTCCGCCGACGTCATCGGCGACGCACGGCTGGGGGAGGGGGCGAGCGTCTGGTTCGGGGCGGTGATCCGCGCCGACAACACGCCGATCTTCGTCGGGGCGCGGACCAATATCCAGGAAGGCGCGATGCTGCACTCCGACCCCGGTGCGCCGCTGACCGTCGGCCAAGGCTGCACGATCGGCCATCACGCGATCCTTCACGGCTGTACGATCGGCGACAATGTCCTAGTCGGGATGGGCGCGACGATCCTCAACAACGCGGTGATCGGCGAGAATTGCCTGATCGGTGCTAATGCGCTGGTGACGGAGGGCAAGGTGTTTCCGGCGGGAAGCCTGATTGTTGGCGCGCCTGCGAAGGCCGTACGGGACTTATCGCCCGAAGCGATCGCCAGCCTGAAGGTATCGGCCGCAGCCTATGCGGCCCGGCAGCGCGTCTATGCCGAAGGGCTTGAACGGATCGACGACTAGGGGCCAGCGCACAGCGCTGGCCCAGTCACTTCACAGCCCGAAGCGCAGCGTTGCGCGGAAATCACGGCCGGCGAGCGGCGCGAAGTCCTTGAGGAAGCTCGTCGCGCGCCGAGCATTCACGTCGAACAGGTTGTTCGCGCTCAGCAACAGCGTCGTCTTCGAATCCTTGCCGAACGGGCTAAGTCCAATCGACGCGTTGACCATCGTATAGTCGTTGGTCTTCGTTTCGAACGCGGCGATCCGGTTCTGGTCGAACACGTGCTCGACCTCGACGCGGCCGTTGATCCGGTCGCCTTGCGCCTCGATCCCGCCGAGCACACGCATCGGCGGAATGCGCGGGACGGGGCCCTGGTCGACGATGTTGGCATGCACGTAATCGCCCAGCACGTCGGCGTTGACCGCATAGCCGCCGATCTGCGCCACCTTCACCGAAGCATCCGCCTCGAACCCGTAATAGCGGGCGTCGGCCTGCTGATACTGGAAGCAGGGCAGGTCGACCACGCGGCCCGACGGATTGGCCGCCGCCTGGCACACCGACGCCGCGACCTGATTCTCCGAGATATAGTTCGAGAACCAGTTGTAATAGGCCGACGCGTCGAAGCTGAAGCCGTCGCCGTGCGCGTGCAGCGTGCCTTCGAGGCCCCAGGACTTTTCCAGCTTGAAGTCGGGGTTGCCGAGTTCATACGCCTGCGTGCCGGCATGCGCGCCGTTCGCGAACAACTCTTCGGCCGACGGTGCACGCTCGGTCCGCGACCCATTCAGGCCGACGCGGATGCTGTCGGTGAGTGCGTAGGAGGCGCCGAGCGAGCCCGATACCGAATGATAGCTCTGGCTCCCCCGGAAGAAGCGCAGATCGTCCTCGGGCGTCCGTGCAGCGAGATCGGTGATCTCGTAGCGCACGCCACCCTCGGCGCGGAACTTGCCCGATTCATACTGCTGGAGCGTGAACAGGCCGGTCTGGTTGGTCTCGTTCTTCGGCAGGAAGGCCTCGTCGCCGACCACGTTGAAGATCCGGTTGTAGAACTGCACGCCCGACGCGCCCTGCCAGCCGCCGCGGTTCGCCTGGACGACTTCGAGGCGCCCTTCGAGGCCCTTGTTGTAGAACGCGGTGCCGACCGAATTGTCTTCTTCCAGCTCGAAGTGACGATAGCTCGCCTGGCCGACGCGGACACGGATCTTCGAAAACACGTCGCCGCCGGTATCGATCTCGCCGCGCAGGTCGACGCGGTTCTGGACGACGTCGAGACGCGGTGCCTCCTGCTCTTGGCCGGCTTGCGTGGCGTAGCGGATGGGCACGCCGTACAGGCTGTCATAGTGGCTGTACGACACGCCGAGGCTGCCATTGTCGGTGATGATCGAGGCGCCGGCGCCCGCGGTCCAGGTTTCCGACTGCGTATTGGGGAGCTTGCCCTTCAACTGCGCCGAGGCGGCGTAATCGATCGGATCGGCTTCGTTGGGGTCGATGGGCTGCGTGGCGGCCGTCGCCAGCGCCTGCGCGCGGGCGTCGCGCGACAGGATATAGCCGCCGGTGCGCAGGTCGCCGGATTTCAAATACGAGCCGTCCGCATGCAGAACGAGGTGCTGGCCGACCGCGACGTCGCCGGCCATGCCGCCCGACCGCTCGTTCGCCGCCGAGCCATAATTGGCGATCCCGTTCAACCGGTAGCCGTTCTCGGGCACCGACCTCGGAATGCGCGTGTCGATCACGTTGACGACGCCACCAACCGCCGACGTGCCGTAGAGCAGCGCGCTGGGCCCGCGCAGGATTTCGATGCGCTCGGCGAGCAGCGGGTCGATGATGACCGCGTGGTCGACCGATGTGTTCGACACGTCGATCGAGCCGATACCGTCGGTCAGCACGCGGATGCGGTCGCCCTGGAAGCCGCGCAGGATCGGACGCGAGGCACTGGGTCCGAACGAACTGGCCGAAACGCCGGGCTGGCGTGCGAGCGTCTCGCCGAGCGACGGACGCAATTGACGCGTGAGTTCCTGGCCAGTCAGCACCGTCGTACCCTGCAACACGTCGCGCTCGCTGGTCTGGAGCGGCGCAGTGACGATGATGTCGCGCTGGTTGGTCGAGCCGACCGATGCCGGAGTAGGGGCGGGCGTCGTGGTATCCGTGGCGACCGTCTGGGCGTGAGCCTGAGGGGCGAGGAGCGCAGCCAGGGCGGTGGCGCCGAACAGCATCGTCTTCATGAAATTCCCTTATCGTCGTCGGGGTATCGTCCCAGTACGACTCGTTGGGTAAATTTGATGATACATCATATCAAGTGACAATCTTGCCATGTACGCACTTGGTCATCGCGCTGTTACTGCAATGCAACACAGATCAAGACCTGCTTAGCGAGACTGGATCGCGCGGTCAGGCCAACGCCTGCGCAGCGGGCAGCACCTCTGCCTGCGCAGCGGGCAGCACCCGCGCCAGCCGCTCCGCCCACGCCGCGCACCCCTCGCTCGACCCCAGCAGATCCTGCCGAATCTCGATCTCCGCATACAGCCGCCGCTGCGGATACGCATGACGCGGGATGGTGTAGTCGATCAGGTCCATCCGGTACGGTTCGTTGTCGCCCACCACCAGATCCACCTCGTCGCGCAACACGTCGAGCAGCGCGTGTGCGAACCCGGTGTCGCCGCCGTCGTGCAGGATGCCGATATGCCAGGGCCGCGCCTGATCCCGCAACGCGCCCTTCATCGCCGGCGTGAAGCTGTGCAGCGCGACCAGCATTGTCGTCATGCCGGCCGCATCGCGCCGCGCGATCTCCGCCGCGATCGCCGCCTGATACGGTGTGTGGATCTCGGCGAACCGCGCGGCGCGATCGACCTCACCAAGCGCAACATTCCCCGGCACCACGGTTCCGTCGCTGATCTCGGCGATCAGATCCGGCTGGCTCGGACTCCGGTTGCAGTCGATCACCAGCCGCGAATAGGTCTGGCGGACGAACACCGCGTCGAGCCTCTCCGCGAGCAGCGCCCCCAGTTCGCCGATGCCGATGTCCCAGCCGATATGCCGCGACAGCTCCGCATCGCTCAGGCCCAGCGACCCCAGCGCCTTCGGTACGGCATTTCCCGCATGATCGCCGATCAGCAGGAACGATGACGCGCCTTTGGGGTTGACCACCACGACCGGTGCGGCATCTTCGGTCCCAAGCAGCGTTTGGCTGGCAGTGCTGTTCATGCGACGTGGATCCTCGATGCCATCTCTAACGCTCTCTCATGTAACCAAATACTCGTATCGCCAACCGGTTGCATTCGGCGAGCACCGGATCATGGTCCGGCCGCGCGAAAGCTACGACCAGCATCTGATCGACACGCAGCTCACGATCACGCCGGAGCCCTCCGACGTCCGTTGGCTGCACGACGTGTTCGGCAACGCGGTCGCGATCGCCACCTTCGACAAGCGCGCCAAGGACCTCGTGATCGACAGCCGCGTCCGGCTCGATCACACCCCCGCCGAACTCCAGAACGTCGATATCGAACGCTACGCGCGCTTCTATCCGTTCACCTATTCGTCGGAGGAGATGCCCGACCTGCTCCGCTCGATCGAGCGCCAGCATCACGATCCGCTGCGCGAGATCGACACCTGGGCGCGGCGGTTCGTCGCGCCGGGCGGGCAGACCGATACGCTCGCCATGCTCTCGGAGATGACCGCGGCGATCAAGCGCGAGTTCACCTATGTCCAGCGCCCCGAGAAGGGCACGCAGTCGCCGATCGAGACGCTCGCCAAGCGCAAGGGCACCTGCCGCGATTATGCGATGCTGATGATCGAGGCGGTCCGCGCGCTCGGCTTCGCGGCACGGTTCGTATCGGGCTATGTCTACAATCCGACACGTAGAGAACATCGCACCGGGGGCGGCAACACGCATGCCTGGGTCCGCGTCTACATTCCCGGCTCGGGCTGGGTCGAGTTCGATCCTACCAACGGGATCGTCGGCAACCGCGGTCTCGTCCGCGTCGCCGTCGCGCGCGACATCTACCAGGCGGTGCCCGTCTCCGGCACCTGGAGCGGCTTTCCCGGCAGCTTCCTCGACATGAGCGTGTCGGTCGACATCACCGTCGACGAAGATGAGGCGGCCAGTCAACAAACATCACTAACAGCTTGAATAGGGGGACATCGATGCTGATCCGGGCCGGCTATGACATTCGTTTCGAAACCGACGTCGAAACCCCGATGCTGGCGATGCTCAGCGTGCATCCGTCGCGCAACAAGGATCTGGTGACGCCGCACCGGCTTGCCGCCGATCCCGATGTGCCGACCTATGATTATCTCGACGCGTTCGGCAACGTCTGCACGCGGTTCACGGTGCCGAGCGGCGGCCTCACCTTGTCGTGTGACTTCACGATCGAGGACAGCGGCCTGCCGGACCCGGTCTCCCCCGACGCCGTCCAGCACGCGGTACAGGACCTCCCCGACGACATCCTGATCTACTTGCTCGGCAGCCGCTATTGCGAGACCGACCGCCTGTCGGAGACTGCCTGGTCGCTGTTCGGCCACGTCCCCGCCGGTTGGCAGCGCGTTCAGGCGATCGTCGACTTCACGCACAACCATGTCGAGTTCGGCTATCATTTCGCGCGATCGACCAAGACCGCGTGGGACGTGTACCAGGAACGGCAGGGCGTCTGCCGCGACTTCGCGCATCTCGCCGTTACCTTGTGCCGATGCATGAATATCCCCGCACGCTATTGCACCGGCTATCTTGGCGATATCGGCATCCCGCCGGTCGACGCGCCGATGGACTTCTCCGCTTGGTTCGACGTGTATCTCGGCGGCGCGTGGCACACGCTCGACGCGCGGCATAATCGCCCACGGATCGGGCGGATCCTGATGGCGCGGGGCCGCGACGCCACCGATACCGCGCTGACCACCAGCTTCGGCCCGGCGCGGCTGATCGGCTTCGACGTCCACACCGACGAGGTCGACGCGCCAGGCCGGGTCGAACAGGCGGGCTAAACCGGCTATGGCGTCAAGTTAGGCCTTGTCGCATGTAGCGCGTTCGGCCTAACGGCACCGATCCCCTAACTTATGCCGCGATGCACAACATGACCTCGACCCCAGACCAGTCCGCCCCATCCCAGCCTGCCCCGTCCAACGCAAACGCGCTGCTGTTGCAGGCGATCGCGCTGCGCCAGTGCATCACCGCGACCTATAATCGGATGGTCTGCACGCTGGCGCCGCACATCCTCTACACCAAGCATGACGACGTGTTCGTCGACGCGATCACGCTGGAGCGCGACGGTCAGCCTCCAAAGGAGATCAAGCTCGGCACGTTCAAGCTCGCCGGACTGAAGGATATCGAGGTGATCGATCGCCCGTTCGTCCCCGACGCGATCTTCAACCCCGGCGACATCAAGTACGACCGCGTCACGCTGTTCGTAGTAGACCGCACCTGACCTACTAGCGATCCTCCCCCGCCAGGGGGAGGTGGCAGGCGTGAGCCTGACGGAGGGGGAGGACACGGAACAGCGGTTCCTCTTTCCTCCCCCTCCGTCACCTTCGGCGACACCTCCCCCTAGCGGGGGAGGATCAGAATCTCCCTAAACCGCAGGCGGCAACCAGGCCGTCTCGATCTCGCCATAGCGATCGGTAAACCCGGTCGCCGCGACCAGCGCCGCCTCGTCGACGATCCGCACCCGCCGCCCGGTCCGCTCGATCACGCCTGACTTCTCCAGCGCCCGGATCGTCCGGTTCACATGCACCTTGGTCAGCCCCAGCGCATCGCCGATATCGGTTTGTGTCAGCGGCAGGTCGAATGAGTCGACGATCCCGCCCGCCGTCACGCGCAACCGCGCCATGATGTCGAGCAGCAACGTCGACAGCCGCTCGCTCGCGCCCATCCGTCCGATCGTCGTCAGCCGGTCGCTCATCGCGACGTTTTCCGCCGCGGCGATCGCATACAGCAGCCCGGCGATCCGCGGTTGCGCGCGGAACAGCAGCCCGAGTTCGGTCTTTGGCAATTCGATCACCCAGCAATCCGAGATCGCGGTCAGCGTCGCCGCCGCCTGCGACCAGGCCATGCTCGACGTACCGATCAGGTCGCCCGCATAATGAAATCGCAGGATCTGCCGGCCGCCGGTGATCAGCTTGGTCGAGGAGTGCAGCCACCCCTGGCGCACGACGTACAGCGCATGGCTCTCGCCACCTTCCGCCATCAGGATGTCGCCGGCCTTCAAGCGCCGTTCGCCGCGCTCGGCCCGCGTGATCGCGTCACGCTCCGCATCGGTCAAGTCGAGATGTCGACCAAGCCGTGCGATCAAACCGCTCAATTGCATTGCATCGCCCCCTTTGTACTCCCGGCGTTGCACCAACCACGCGCGCGGCGAAAGAGGGAATGCAATGTGATGTCCGTCGCGGAACCGGACGGGGGGATGGATTCTTCGCCGTATCGCGTCGTAGCCGTGTTGCAACCGTCACGCAGACTTGGGCTGCAAGCAAACGGGATCATTCAGTATTTCTCAAAGCGGTCATTATCACCGGTCCGACACGCGCCGCGATCCGGTCGACGCCGTTGCGGTTGGGATGGACATGATCGGCCTGCATCAACTGCGCCTTGCCGATTACGCCATCGAGGATGAACGGGTACAGTGTCGCGTTATAACGCTTGGCAAGATCGGGCCAAATGCCGTTGAACTGCACCGCAAAATCCGGGCCCAGATTAGGTGGCGCCATCATACCCGTCAGCATGACCGGAATGCCGCGACGCTTCGCTTCGTCCATCATCGCCGTCATGTTGGCGCGTGTCTCGGCCGGCGAAATCTGCCGCAGCACGTCGTTGCCACCGAGTCCGATCACCACGAGGTCCGGTTTGCGCTTCATGTTGTCGAGCGCGAACGCGAACCGCTGCCGTCCCGCCCCGCTGGTATCGCCCGATACCCCGGCGTTTACGATCGTCGCGTTGATACCGTCCTTGCGCAACCGGTTTTGCACCGTATCCGGCAGGCTCTGCCCGCGATCGAGGCCGTAACCGGCATACAGACTGTCCCCGAATGCAAGGATCAGTCGCTCGGGACCCTGCGGCGCTGGGGTCGCAACAACCGGCGAAATCGCGTTCGTCGCCGGCGGCGGGGCAGGGGCCTCGGGTGTTCGATCGCAGCCGGCCAGCAGCCCCGCTTGGAGAAGCGCCAGTCCGCCCCCATAAAGAGGCCAGCGTCCCATCCGTTTCTCCAAGATATTGGTCTCCATGTCCGAACCTGCTTCCGTCGATATGGTGATCTCGGCGCGCGATGTCACGCTGACACTCGGCGCATCGACTGCCGCGACGACGATCCTCAAGGGCATCGATCTCGACATCGCCCAAGGTACCAGCGTCGCGCTGCTCGGGCCTTCGGGGTCTGGCAAGTCGTCGCTGATGGCGGTGCTCTCCGGCCTGGAGCGCGCGACCAGCGGCCGGGTCGAAGTCGCCGGGCTTGATTTTGGCAAGCTCGACGAAGACGCTCTGGCCCGCGCGCGGCGTGGACGCATCGGGATCGTCCTCCAGGCCTTCCATTTGCTGCCGACGATGACCGCGCTCGAGAACGTCGCCGTGCCGATGGAACTGGCCGGGATGCCCGACGCGTTCGATCGAGCAGAAGCCGAACTCGCGGCGGTCGGCCTCCCGCACCGGATCGGCCACTACCCCACGCAGCTTTCCGGTGGCGAGCAGCAACGCGTGGCGATCGCCCGCGCGCTCGGTCCGCGTCCGGCGCTCGTCTTCGGCGACGAACCGACCGGCAACCTCGACGCCGCCACCGGCGCCTCGGTCATGGATCTCCTCTTCGACCGCCGCGCCGCGACCGGCGCTACGCTGATCATCATTACCCACGATCCGGTACTCGCGGCGCGCTGCGACCGCATCGTCGAACTCGCCGACGGCCGGATCGCCGCGGATCGCTTGCGGTGAGCGAATGGCGGCTGGCGTGGCGGCTAGCCCGTCGCGAACTCGATCTTCGCTTTCGCGGGCTGCGGCTTCTGCTGGCATGCCTGTTCCTTGGCGTCGGCGCGCTGGCCGCGATCGGCAGCCTGACGCAGTCGATCGACGCCGAGCTTGCTTCCCGCGGTAGCGCGATCCTGGGCGGCGATGTCGAGTTCGGTACGTCGCAGCGTGCCGCGACGCCTGACGAGCGCGCGGCGATGGCGCGGCTCGGCACGGTGTCCGAGACCGTCCGCATGCAGGCGACCGCGATCCGCGGCACCAACAGCGTGCCGGTCCAGCTCAAGGGCGTCGACGCGGTCTATCCGCTCTACGGCACGCTCGCCGTACAGGGTGGATCGGTCGCGAAGGTCGACGATCCCAAGACGATCTGGATCGTCCCGGCCTTGGCGCAGCGGCTTGGCGTTGGGCCCGGCGCGCGCGTACGGCTGGGGACCGCGGACTTCACCGTTGCCGGCGTGATCGCGAATGAACCTGACCGGCTGGGCGAAGGCTTCACGCTCGGCCCCGTCGCGATCGTCTCGATGGCGGGCATAGCGCGGACCGGTCTGGTCCAGCCCGGCAGCCTTTACGAGAGCAAGTACCGCGTCCGGCTGTCGCCAAGCGCCTCGCCGACGACCGCGGTCGATCGGTTCAAGGCGGCATTCCCGACCGGTGGATGGGAAACCAAGACGCGCGACCGTGCCGCGCCCGGTGCCGAACGCTTCGTCGATCGCATGGGGCAGTTCCTGTTGATGGTCGGGCTGTCCGCACTCGTCATCGCCGGGATCGGCGTCGGCAACGGCGTCTCCTCCTACCTCGCCGCCCGCCGCAGCAGCATCGCGGCGTTGAAGGTTCTCGGCGCGACGTCTGGTCTGATCGCCAAGATCTACCTCCTCGAAGTGGCGGTCGTGGCGGCGATGGGGATCGTTCTTGGTCTGATCGCGGGTGCGGTGACGGTGCCGTTGATCGTCTGGCTCGCAGGCGACGTTCTGCCGGTGGCGCCGCGCTTCTCGCTCCAGTTCGTCCCGCTCGCGCTCGCCGCTGCTTACGGCATGCTGATCGCGCTGGCCTTCACCGCGCCACCCCTGATCGAGGCGGGCAGCATTCCCGCGGCGGGCTTGCTCCGCGGTGTCTTCGGCAATCGGTCGGTCCCTTTACGCCGGACCTTGCCCTGGGTCCTCGGTGCCGGAGCCGCGATCGTCGCGCTCGCGCTGTCGACCGCGGACCAGCCAGGCCTCAGCGCTGGCTTCCTCGCGGCGGTGGCGGGCGTGCTGCTGGTATTGGCAGCGTTCGGCTGGGCGGTACGCAGAGTCGCCGCAGCTCTTCCCCGTTCGCGCAAGCCGTTGCTCCGGCTCGCCATCGCTGGGCTCCACCGCCCCGGCGCGCGGACCGGCACTCTGGTCGTTGCGCTGGGGCTCGGCCTGACACTGTTCGTCCTGCTCGCCGGCATCCGCACGAGCATCGACGCGAACATAGAGCTCACCGTACCCAAGCGCGCGCCGGCGCTGTTCGCATTGGACGTTCCGCCCGACCGCGAGGCTGAGTTCCGGCGGACCATCGAAGGCGTCGCTATCCACCCGGTCATCCGCACCGTGCCCGCGATGCGCGGTACGATCACCGGCTACGGCACGACGCGTGTCGCTGATCTCAAGACGCTCCCCGATGGCGCATGGGCTTTACGCGGCGAACGCGGGCTCACCTATTCTGCAACCTTGCCCGAGGGCAGTGAACTGACCGCCGGTCGGTGGTGGCCGCGCGAGTACAGCGGACCGCCGCTGGTCTCGATCGACGAACGACTGGCCAAGGTGCTCGACCTCAAGATCGGCGATCCGCTTTCCTACACCTTGCTTGGCGTCGAGCGGACCGCGCACATCGCATCGTTCCGCCGGATCAGCTGGGACACACTCGGCTTCAACTTCGTGATGGTGTTCTCGCCTAATGCGATCCAGGACGCGCCGCATAATCTCGCGGCGACGATCGAGCTCGCACCGGGGCAGGAAGCGCCCGTGATGCGCGCGCTGCTGCCGCGCTTCCCATCGGTATCAGTGATCGAGGTGCGCGGCGTGCTGGGTCAGGTCCGCGATATCGTCTCGCAGATGGCGACCGCGATCACCGCAGCCGCGTCGGTGGCGATCCTTGCCGGGATCGCGGTGCTGATCGGCGCGATTGCGGCGGCGCGAGAGGCGCGGACCTATGACGGCGTGATCCTGCGGACGCTCGGCGCGACCCGGCGGCAGGTGCTCGCGGTGCAAGCGCTTGAATACGCGTTCCTCAGCATCGTGCTGTCGGTGCTGGCATTGCTGTTGGGGCTGGGTGGCGCCTGGTATGTCGTGACGCAGCTCTTCAGTTTCGAATGGCGCCCGGACTACGCGACGGTGTTGGCGACGTTGCTGGGCGGGGCGGGGTTGACGATGGTGATCGGCTTGATCGGTGCGTGGCCCATTCTCGGCGCACGGCCGGCGCAGGCGTTGCGGCAACTCTGAGGGTCCGTTTGTGTCCGCGCGGCGTTGGGGGGCAATACACCGGAGGGGGCAAGACGCTAAGCATGAACGAAACACCATCCGAGCATCAGGCCACCAGCCCCTGGTCGATGTCGGCACGCGAATGGTGGACGGTCCTGAAGCGCACTTGGGCCGAGGGGAACGACGACAATATTGGCCTGATCGCGGCGGGCACCGCGTTCTACGGGTTCGCCGCGATCGTCCCGCTGCTGGCATCGGTGGTGCTGGTCTACGGGCTGGTCGCCGACACTGCGACGGTGGTCGCGAACATCCGCGCGCTGTTCAACGTCCTTCCCGACGACGCCGCCCGCGTGATCGGCGATCAGCTCGCGACCGTCGTCAATACGTCGGAGGGCAAGAAGGGTTTCGGCCTGGTCATCGCGCTGGGGATTGCCTTGTACGGCGGCACGAAGGGCGCATCGTCGATCGTCACTGCGCTCAACATCGCTTATGAAGAGAAGGAGACGCGAGGGTTCATCGCGCTGAACCTGCTGGCGTTCGCAATCACAGGTGGTGCCGTTTTGCTGGCCTTAATCGCCGCCCTGTCGACCGCGGCATTCGCGCTTCTCGACAGCCTGATCCCTGGCGCTCCCGAAATCCTGCTTCTGGCGATCCGTCTCCTCAGCTACGGCGTGCTTGCCTCGTTGGGCGTCACCGCGGCGGCTTGCCTGTACAGGTTTGGTCCCAATCGTCACAAGGCCAAATGGGCGTGGCTGACCCCCGGATCGCTGACCGCGACGGTGATATGGCTGGGCGCGACGATCGGGTTCGGCATCTACGTCTCGCGCTTCGGCAATTACGGTGCGACCTATGGCTCGCTGAGCGCGGTCATCGTGCTGCTCACGTGGTTGTGGTTGTCGGCCTATGTGTTCCTGCTTGGCGCAGAGCTGAATTCGGAGCTCGAACACCAGACGACGAGCGACACGACGACCGGTGCGTCGGCTCCGATGGGCGCACGAGGCGCGACCGTCGCCGACACGGTCGCTACTGAGGTCGCGCCTCAGGCAGTTGCTCGATCTGTAGAGAAAGACGGGGCAGGGGTCTTGGCAGTTGCGCATTTGAGCGGCGTACAGGCAGGGCTACCCGCATCGCTTCTGGCGCTCGTCGGGCTGAGGTCTATCCGTCGCGGTTCACCGATCGCGGGGCTCGGCATGATCGCGATCGGCGCAGTGCTCGCACATCGCAAGCATATTGCATCCGGTCAGGTGACAACGAACCCGCGAGACAAAACCTGATGGCCTATGGTCAGTCTACCAAGCTGTTCTTCGATGGCGGATGCCGGCCAAACCCCGGCCCGATCGAATGCGCAGTCGTTCGCAAGGGCGTCATTCATTACCGCCACGATCTGGGTGACGGCAGCAACAACGACGCCGAATGGCTGGCCGCCATCCATGCGCTGGAAGTGGCAGTGCAAAGCGGCGACCGCGATATCACGCTGCTCGGCGATTCCACGCTGGTCGTCACGCAAGCCAACGGCACGGCGCGGTGCCGTTCGCCAGAGTTGGAAGCACACCGGGCAAGGTTCGCGGAATTGGCCTCGGATTTCGATCGGCTTCGCATACGGCATATCGGCCGAACCCAGAACCTCGCCGGCATAGCGCTCGCCAGGTTGCATCCTCGCTAAGGCGAGCAACTCCCATCTAGCCGCGCTGGGCCGTTGAAGCTCGTTTTTCCGAAAACCGACCCGAAACTGTAAAAAAGCGTTTGACGGTTCTGTGAACCCCGCCTAGAGGGGTGTCACCGCAGCGGAGTGCCTTACGGGCTTCTACCGCGGTCGCAAAAAACCAGATGCTGCAAGCTTTCTCGGAAGGGAGGGTTGTGCGAGTGTCGGTATTTTTGTCGGCTCTTTGACATTGTAGGTTAAGATGAAGGGACATGTGGGCGGCGGCTTGCGGTTCTCGGGCTCCTCAAGGG